>NZ_JBOBRE010000001.1:0-729866 GCF_050586525.1 Massilia sp. BKSP1R2A-1
GACGGCCGAGCGGCTGTTAGGTGCGGCGCTGGGCGTGTTCGGCACGGCGAGCCCACACTGAACGGTGACAGCGCCATAAAAAACAGCCGCCCTCAGGCGGCTGCTTATCCAGCTGGAACACCGGCTTACTTCGCCGCCGTCCCACCCAGGTTCTTCTTGAAGAACGACTCGATCAGCCCATACACGTGACGCTGGCTGACGCGGCCCGAGATGCCGTGTTTGGCGCCCGGGTAGGTCATCAGTTCGAACTGCACGTTGCGCTTCACCAGCTCGTCGATCAGGCGCGTGGTGTTGGTGAACAGCACGTTGTCGTCGGCCATGCCATGGACCAGCAGCAGCGGCGACTTCATGCCGTCCAGGTGGGCAAACACGCCGCTGCGCTTGTAGGCTTCCGGATCCGATTTCGGCGTACCGCCCACGAACTGCTCGGTGTAGTGGGTGTCGTACAGCGCCCAGTCGGTCACCGGGGCCACCGACACGCCCATCGCGATCTTGTCCGACGCCGCCGACAGCAGGCGCAGGGTCATGAAGCCGCCATAGCTCCAGCCGAACACACCGACGCGCTTCGGATCGACGAAGCTCTGCTTGGCCAGCCAGTCGATGCCGGTGACCTGGTCTTCGACTTCGACCTTGCCCAGGTTGTTATAAAGGGCGTCGGTGAAGACGCGCTCGCGGCGGCTCGAGCCGCGGTTGTCCAGGGTGAACACCACGAAGCCCTGCTGCGCCATGTACTGGTTGAAGTAGCTGCCCCAGCCGCGGGTCACGCGCTGCGAGTGCGGGCCGCCGTAGGTGAACAGGAACACCGGATAGCGCTTGTTCGGATCGAAGTTGGCTGGCTTGATCATCGAGTAGTACAGGGTCTGGCCGTCCTTGGCCTTCAGGCTGCCGTACTCGGTCGGCAGGTGGTCGGGCAGGTACTTCGCGTAGGGGTGGTTCGCGTTCAGCTCGTTCTTCTCGAGCCACTCGACCATGGAACCGTCGGCGCGGCGGATCGACACCTGCGGCGGGGTCTGCGGGTTCGAGTAGGTGTCGACGAAGATCTTGCCGTTGCCGGCAAAAGCGGCGTCGTGCCAGCCGTCACCGCTGGTGATGCGCACCGGCTTGTCGGCGTTCTTGCCGTCCAGGTTCAGGGCATAGGTCTGCTTGTCGATCACGGCGTCCTTGTTCGACGAGATATAGACCTTATTGGCGGCTTCGTCGACGGCCAGGATGTTGTCCACGCCCCATTCGCCCTTCGACAGCGGATACTGCAGCTTGCCGTCCAGGCCGTAGACGTAGAGGTGGTTGCGGCCGCTGCGCTCGGACGCCCAGATGAAGGCCTTCTTGTTCTTCAGGAAGCGCAGGTCGTTGTGGATGCTGACCCAGGTCTTCGAGGTTTCGGTGAGCAGCGGGCGCTGGGCCAGGGTGTCGACGTCGACAGCGACCAGGTCGAGGCGCTTCTGGTCGCGCGACTGGCGCTGGTAGACCAGGGTTTTCGCATCGGCGCTGAAGTCGGCGCGCACCAGGTAGATGTCCTTCTCGGCGCCCAGGTCGACCTTGCGCTGCTGGCCGGTGGCCGGGTTGACCATCATCAGCTCGATCAGCACGTTCGGATCGCCGGCGGCGGGGTAGTGCTGGTCGATCACTTCGGTGCGGTCGGCGAAGATCTCGAAGCGGCGCACGACCGGCACCGGGGCTTCGTCGTAGCGGCGGTAGGCGATCGCGGAATCGTCCGGCGCCCAGTAGTAGCCGGTGTGCTGGTCCATCTCTTCCTGCGCGACGAATTCCGCCTCGCCATTGTGGATGGTGCCCTTGCCGTCGGTGGTCAGCTGGCGCTCCGCGCCGGTCTGCAGGTCGATCACGACCAGGTTCTGGTTGCGCACGAAGGAGACGTAGCGGCCCTTCGGCGAGATCTTCGGATCGATCACATTACCCGAGGCAACCTTGCGCGGCGCGTCAGGCTTGGCCACGTCGACCAGGTAGAGATCGCCGGCGATCGGGACCAGCAGCTGCTTGCCGTCCGGCGACCAGTTATAGCTGATGATGCCCGACAGGCCCGCGGTACGCGCGCGTTCGCGGCGCGCCTTTTCTTCGAGCGACAGTTCCTCGTTCGGCACCAGGCGCTTGGAATCGACAAGACGCTGGGTGGTCTTGCTCTTCATATTGTATTCCCACAGGTCCAGCTGGTGCTGGTTGTCGGCACGGCCGCGCAGGAAAGTGACGCGTTCGCCATCCGGCGACACGCGCAGGTTGCGCACGCCGGGGCCGGACAGGGAGGTGTCGCCGTAGATGCGGTCCAGCGTCAGGCGTTCGGCCGTTGCGGGAGCGGCCGCGAAGGTAGTCGCGGCAGCCATCAGGAGATACAGGAGAGGGCGCATTGGATGTCTCTGGTGTAAGTTAATTTATGACAACTGCCGAACGATACCAGAGTCGCGCCCGAAAAGCTGTAACTACGCTGCCGCCGCCTTTGCCTGCGCGCCTTCGCGGATGCGCCGGCGCGCCAGCTTCTCGAAACTCCAGGTCAACAGCACGGCCGCCACCGTCAGGGCGATGACCAGCCCGATCCAGAAGCCGGTGGTCGACATCGGCGCGGCTGGTGTCCAGGGGAACCACTCCGGCGCCAGGCCGAGGATGCAGCCCAGCGGCAGCGAAACGCCCCAGAAGGCCACCAGCTGGATCACCATCGGCGAACGCGTCACCTGGTAGCCGCGGATGGCCGAAGCGGTCGCGACCTGGGTCGCATCGGACAGCTGGAACAGGGCGGCCAGCAGGAGCAGGTTGGCGCAGGCTTCCTGTACCCCCGGGTCGGAGGTGTAGGCGGCCGCGATCTGCCAGCGGAACAGGGCGATGCCGATCGCCGACAGTGCGCCGAAGGCCACCGACACGCCAACGCCGACCCAGCCGACGAAGCGCGCCCGCTCCGGGTTGCGCTCGCCCATGGCCTGGCCGACGCGGGTCATCATGCCGATCGAAAAGCTCAGCGGCACCATGAACACCAGCGAGGCGAAGTTCAGGGCGATCTGGTGCGAGGAGATCGCCACCACGCCGAAACGCGCGACCAGCAGGCTGATCAGGGCAAAGGCGCTGACTTCGGCGAAATAGGTGACGCCGATCGGCAGGCCGAGGCGCAGCATGGCGCCGATCGATTTCCAGTCCGGACCTTCCCAATGGGTGAACGGATAGGTGAGGCGGTAGGCCGGCGCGTACTTCACCCACACGACCATGGCGCCCAGCATCAGCCACATGCCCAGGGCCGTCGACACCGCGCAGCCCACCGCGCCCATCATCGGGAAGCCCCAGTTGCCGTACACCAGCAGCCAGTTCGAG
This sequence comes from Massilia sp. BKSP1R2A-1, assembly GCF_050586525.1. Classification (NCBI taxonomy): domain Bacteria; kingdom Pseudomonadati; phylum Pseudomonadota; class Betaproteobacteria; order Burkholderiales; family Oxalobacteraceae; genus Massilia; species Massilia sp. BKSP1R2A-1. The sequence goes on from NZ_JBOBRE010000001.1 coordinate 3,307, forward strand.
AACACGTTGAAGACCAGGCCGAAGATCGCGATCCACATGATCGGCTTGGTCTGGTTGATGCTGGTCGTGTAGCCATACAGCGCGCGGTAGCAGGAGAAGGCCGGCATGCCGAGGCTGATCACGTGCAGGAACAGGGAGGCGCGGTCGGCCACGTGCTTGTCGAGGCCGACATTGTCGAAGAGCAGGGTGCACAGGTTCGCGAACAGCATCCCCACCAGGCCCACCAGCAGGCCTTTCCACAAGGCCTGGCGCACCGAATGCGGCACCTTGTCGTGGCGCGCCGCGCCGATCTCGTGCGCGACCACGGTGTTGAGCGCCATCATCGTGCCCATCACGGTCACCAGCACGATGTGCCAGACCGAGGTGCCGAGCGAGACGGCGGCCAGTTCCTCGGCACTGACGTGCCCGGTCATCGCCACGTCGGCCACGCCCATGCCGACAGTCGCCAGCTGGCCGACCAGCATTGGCCAGGACAGGCGCCACAAGGTGGCGATTTCAAGACGGACCGGCGAAGCGGTGCGGTTGGCGTGCGTGACGGCGGACATGGCAGCGAAAACGATACGGAAAACCTGCCATTCTACTGACTAATTGCCAAGGCCGCGTGACCCGAAAGTCGCGGCGTGCCGAGGTCTCTCGTTGATCACACGCAATATCGCCAGGGAGAATTTGCACGACCTTGGCGTTTTCGCAGGAGGGCACGATGGACGAGCTGATGGCGTTCTACCAGAACGGCTTGCCGTGCATGGCCATGTCCTTCGACGCAGCGGTGGATGGACAGCTTGGGCCGGGGGATGCGGATGCGGGAAGCGTTCGGGAGGGGGCAGTGTGCCGCCTCCCGCCGGCAACTATACCTGCTGCTGCATGGCCTTCTCTTCGACGGTCTGGAGATACACCTGGCCTTGATCGATAAACAGGGACATCCAGATATTGGTGGTCGGCGTGCGCAGCAGCCACTGCTCGTAGCCTGGCGCTTCCGGATCGTCGACGCGGTCCAGGCTCGGCGTACCCATCTTGCGCCAGATGGCATTGATGTCGCCGCCATTGCGCTCCACGAATATGTCGTCGTGTGGATGGACCCGGTCCACACGCACGGCGCCGAGCGCCTTGAGCGCATTCTGGTAGTTGCGGTGCGCTGCCAGGGGCGACCATTTCAGTTCGTGCAGGAAAAACTTGCGCTGGAAGACCTTGCCTTCCACGGGACGCAGCTCTTCACGGGCCACGACGAAGACGCGATCGAACTCGAGGTCTTTTTCCGTGTACACGCTCTTCGGGTCCAGGCTTGAAGGCGTCGCCAGATAAGGGAAGGCGGGCAGGGCCTTGTCCGACACGGGAACCGTTTGCGGATCGAATGTTGCAGTAGAGGCCGCGGCCGGTGCGGCGGGCGCCGCCGGAGCGGCAGGTGCGCTTGTTGCCGGTTCGTTCGCCACCGGCGCGGCGCTGGCCGGCGCCTCCCTGGCGGCATCCTGTGCCTCGTTTTGTTTGGACTTGCAAGCAGCCAGGCTGGCCGCGCCGTAGCGTGTGAGCAGACTCACTTGCTTATCGGTTGTTGAGCATGCACAAGGTCATATTCGCAAAACTGCACGACCTTACAGAGTCATGACAGGAGAACGCCATGGAAGAGCTGCTGCCGTATTACGAGCGCGAACTGGTCTACCTGAACACGGTCGGGCGCGAACTGGCCAGCCAGTATCCGCGCCTTGCGAACGAGCTGGGCATGGGGGCCGAAGGCAGCGAAGACCCGCATATCCGGCGCCTGATCCAGGCCTGCGCCCTGCTCAATGCGCGTACCGCCAAGAAGCTCGACGATGACTATCCCGAGTTCACCGAAGCCCTGCTGGGTAGCCTGTATCCGGCCTTCCTGCAGGGCATTCCCTCCTGCTCGATCGTGCGCATCGGCGAAGCGGGCGCGCCTGGGGCGGGCAACCGCGTCGAATCCGTCCAGTCGCTGCCGCGCGGCACCGAGATGAGCGCACTGCACGGCAAGGGCACGCCCTGCCGCTTCCGCACCGCCAGCCCGCTCACGCTGGCCCCGTGCAGCGTGGTGCGGGCGCGCTACGAGCCGGTCGTGCATGCGCCCGGCAATGTGCGGCTGCCGGCGCGAGCCACAGGGCAGATCGCGATCACGATCGAGAGCGCGGCGCCGCTGCGCCTGCTGCACCAGCTCGGCATGCCGCGGCTGCGCCTGTTCGTCGATGCCGACCCGCTGCTGTCGAGCGCCCTGATCGACACCCTGTTCCTGCACGTCGGCGCCAGCTTCATGGAAGCGGGCGAGGGCGGCGCCTGGCGCCTGCTCGAACGCATGCCCGTGGCGCTGGGCGGCTTCGGCGAGGAAGACGCGCTGGTGCCGCTGCGGCCGGGCGAGCACGCGGCCTACCGGCTGCTCAGCGAATACTTCGCCTTCTCCGACAAATTCCATTTCCTCGACATCGACCTGGCGCCGCTCGCCCCCATGCTGCCCGCCAGCGCCCAGCGTTTCACCCTGCACCTGGTGGTGAACGGCTTGCATGGCGACAGCGGCGCCGCGCGCCTGCTGGGCACCCTGGGCGCACAGCACCTCGCGCCCGGCTGCGCCCCCATCGTCAACCTCTTCCACCAGGCGGCGACACCGGTACGCATCACCCACCGCAGCGCCATGTACGACGTGGTGCCGGGGCGCCACGAGGAGGATGTCGAGGTCTACAGCATCGACGCGGTGCGCGTGCTGCGCACGGTGGAGGGCAGGGTGCAGTCGATGGATTACCGCCCCTATTACGGACTGCGCCACGGCGAGGGCGGCGAGTTGCGCGAGCGTTACTGGTTCGCACGCCGCGACGACCGCGCCGTGCAGCGCCACCGCATGAAGATCGGTTTTACCGAGGGCAGTTATGGTGACGCGGGCATCCTGGCCTGCGCCGATGAGCAGTCCGTGGCGTCGATCGACCTGACCTGCACCAATGGCGCGCACGCAAGCAGTACCAGCGTCGGGGCGCCCGGCGGCGACCTGGTCAGCGAGACCGCGACCGGCGGCCTGCTGCTGCGCCTCCTGCGCAAACCGACGCCGCCGCACCGCTTCCCTTCCTCGGGCGGCGCACACTGGCGCCTGGTGGCGCAGCTCGCCCTCAACCACCGCTCGCTCGGCGACCTGGACGCTTTCCGTGAAGTGCTGACCCTGTACGACGTGTCGCGCTCGAATGCGACCCAGCGCCAGATCGCCGGCGTCATGGCGCTGGAAACCCTGTCCTCGACGGCCTGGATGAAGAGCCCGATCGGGACCACGCTGGTGCACGGCACGGAAGTGCACATGACGGTGGACGAGGAAGCCTTCGCCGGCGCCAGCCTGGTCGTGTTCGCCGAGGTGGTCAACCGTTTCTTCGGCCTCTACGTGCACGTCAACAGCTTCACCCGGCTGGTGGTGCGTTCGAGCCAGTCGGACCGCGAACTCCTGCGATGCGCGCCCCGCAACGGCAGCCTGACCTTGCTGTGATCGAGCGCCTGCTCGACGAACCCTGGCGCTACGAACTGTTCCAGGCAGTCCGCCTGCTGGCGCGCTGGCTGCGCCGCCAGAAAGGCGGCGCCAATATCGAGGCCGCGCTGCGTTTCGAGAACGTCCTCTCGCTCGCCTTTCCCGCCGCCGAGATCGACAGCCTGCGCGTGGAGCGCGACAAGGACGGCGCGCTGCGCCTGCGCGTGCGCACCGCCGTCATGGGCCTGCTCGGCGTGAACGGCGCGCTGCCCCTGCACTACACCGAGCGCATCGCGGCCTGGGAACACGCGACCCGCGACGAGGGACCGCGGGCCTTCTACGACGCCATCTCGAACCGCCAGGTGGCGCTGTTCTACCGCGCCTGGTGCAAGTACCGCGTGCGCGGCGGACCGGACGAGCATGGCCGTGACCGCTTCCTCGCCCAGCTCGCGGCGCTCGGCGGCGTGGTGGGGCGGGCGCCCTTCGATGCGGGACTGCCTTTCGAGAGCCTGGCCTATTTCGCGGCCCAGCTGCGCAGCCGCGTGGTGCCGGCGGGGCTGATCGCGGGGGTGCTGGGCGAATACCTGCAGGCGCCGGTACGGGTCGAACAATTCACCGGGCGCTGGGACGTGCTGCCGCTCGGAGAGCGCAACCGGCTGGGCGAACACAACTGCCAGGTCGGCGTCGTCGCCACCCTCGGCGAACGGCTGCCGCGGCCGGAGCTCGGCATCCGGATCAGGGTGGGGCCGGTGGCCGCCAGGGTGTTCGAGCGCTTCCTGCCGGGCGCGCCGGGTTCGCATGCGATTGCCGCGCTGCTGCGGCAGTTCGCGATCGAGATTCCCTACCGCGAACTGCGGTTGGTATTGCGCCGCGAAGACGTGTCCGGCGCCACGCTGGACGGTACCAATCGCCTCGGACTGGACGGTTTCCTGAGCACGCGCCCGTCCGGACGCGACCGCGACGACGTCTGCTACCTGCTGCCCTGAATTCACGCCTGCGCGCCGCGATCCGCGCGACGCCCGGATGACGGCCGACCTACAATTGTCCCGACGACGAAACCAATCGATCGGGAGGATATATGGGCGATGTAGTCGATCTCGTGAGCGAGGACGATGTGGTGGGAAAACGCGTTGCGGTCCTGATGACGGACGGCGTCGAGCAGGTCGAGTACACCGGGCCGCGCACTTTCCTGGAGGGAAAAGGTGTGCGCGTGACCCTGATCTCGCCGAAAACGGCCGGAGAGGAAGTGCAGGGCATGAACCACGACCAGCCGGGGGACAAGTTCAGGGTGGAATTGAGCCTGTCGCAGGCGGAGGTGTCGGACTACGACGCGCTGCTGCTGCCGGGTGGGGAAGAGAATCCGAAGAAGCTGCGCCAGATTCCGGAAGCGATCGCCTTCATCAAGGCCTTCGACGATGCCGACAAGCCGATCGCCGCGATCTGCCATGGTCCGTGGCCGCTGATCGAGGCGGGGATTGCGGAGTCGAAGCACCTGACCAGCTATCCGGCGATCCAGGATGACCTGAAGGCGGCGGGGGCGGAGTGGACGGATGATGAGGTGGTGGTGGACGGCAAGCTGATCACGAGCCGCAAGCCGGATGATATTCCGGCGTTCAACGATGCGTTGATGAAGGAGTTGATGGTGATTCAGGAGGCGGGGGCGGATCCGGGGCCGACTTCGTAGGAGTCGCCCGGAAGTAGACCGGGTACGGGATTCGCCAGCCCGGCTGTCACAGGCCCGGCCAGCGTAACAGTGCGCTGCCCGGGAACGTAGCCGGATACGATGACACGAAAAACCTTTGCGGAGGTGCGCGTGGAATACAAGGACTACTACAAGACCTTGGGAGTGGAAAAGGACGCGTCCCCGGAGGACATCAAGAAGGCCTACCGCAAGCTCGTGCGCCGGTTCCACCCGGACGTCAGCAAGCACGAGGACGCGACCGAGAAGACCAAGGAAATCAACGAAGCCTACGACGTGCTGGGTGACGCCGAAAAACGTGCGGCCTACGACGACCTGGGCCGCCGGGGCCAGCGCACCAGCGAGGGATTCCGCCCCCCGCCGGACTGGGCCTCCCAGTACGACTTTTCCGATGCCGGCGCCGGCGCCGACGACTTCCTTTCCGACCTGTTTGCGCATATGGGGCGCCGTGGCCGCGCGGGCTCCGGCCCGGGCGCGGGCTTCCAGATGCGCGGCGAAGACATCCACGTCGCGATCACGATCGACCTGCGCGACGCCTACCTTGGTGCGACGCGCAACATCAGCCTGCGCACGCCGGTGCAGGACGCGCAAGGCCTTGTGACGATGCAGGACAAGACCCTGAGCGTGAACATTCCGAAAGGCGTCACGTCCGGCCAGCAGTTGCGCCTGGCAGGGCAGGGCCAGCCCGGGATTGGCGGCGGCCCGGCGGGCGACCTGTACCTGGCAATCCAGTTCAGGGAAGACCCGCGCTACCGGATAGAGGGTGCGAACGTGTATGAGACCGCGCCGGTGGCGCCATGGGAAGCGGCGCTGGGGGCGAGGATCGCAGTGCCGACTCCGTCCGGGACGGTCGAAGTTTCGGTCCCCGCGGGATCGCAGACGGGGCGCAAGCTACGCCTGAAGGGGCGCGGCATCCCGGCGGCCTCGCCGGGCGACCTGTATCTGATCCTCGAGGTCGTGCTTCCCTCGGCCACAACTGCACGCGCAAAAGAGCTGTACGAACAGATGGCGCGCGAGATGCCCTTCAATCCGCGTGAACACATGGGAGCCTGAACGATGCAACAACCACAAACCCTGACCGGCGTGCTGCTGGAAGAAGCGGCCCTGAGCCTGGAGGAACTGGCGCGGGCGGCGAACGTGGAACCGGAGTGGGTGGTCCGCCACGTACAGGCCGGCGTGCTGGGCAGCGAGCCGGCGGTGCAGGTGACGAGCCTGCGATTCGGCAGCAGCGACCTGGACCGCGTGCGGCGCCTGCTCAGCATCGAGCGCGACTTCGAAGCCAACGAGCAGATCGCGGCGCTGGTGATCGACCTGAGCGACGAGGTGCGGCGGCTGCGCACGAGGATGCGCGTGCTGGGCCTCAAATAGGAGGCTGTGCGAGTGATGTCGCCATAACCGCCGAGCTCGGAAAGGCGCAAAAGAAAAAGCCGCTGACGAAATCAGCGGCTTTTTGGAAGAGGTTGGTGGAGGCGGCGGGAATCGAACCCGCGTCCGCAAGCACTCTACAGACAGTTCTACATACTTAGCACTATCAATTAATTTAACCTGGACAACGGGGATGTGCACCCTTTGGACAGGCGAGTCACCTATTATTTAGCAGTCGACCAAGTGACCCGGCCTACTGCGAGCCCCTGTAAATGAGTCCACGAACCTTGCGGCACACCCCAGGGGCGAGGTGTTGTGGACCTAGCAGCAATTAAGCTGCGAGTGCGTACGAGTTATCGTTTGCAGTTATTGATTTCTGGATGTATTTACGAGGTAACCAGTCCTCGGTATGCCCTGCGCTGCTTTGCAACCCACGTCGAAACCAGGTCGCCCCCAACGAAAGAACCTTCATTGTACTCCAATTTGTCGCAGCGTGCTGCCTGACTGCTGAAACCACCTGCGATGTCAAGTGGTCAAAGAATAGTCGCACAGCATAAGAAAAGTGCAATATCATGGCCCGGCTGCACGGTCTGGTTCACGTTTTTCGACAAGGGAATGGGAATGGTCTGTATCGTCTGTGGTAACACCAAGATGGCTGGGCTCGCGTCGTGGCATGCGACCTGTCCGGCCTGTCAGTACGAGAGCGCGGAGCTGTCCGTCGCCATCAACCAGCACACGGGGCCCGAGGTCAACGAGGCCGAGCGCGAAGCCGGGCTGAAGGCCCTGCGCCTCGAGAACTTCCGCGCCATTGTCCAGTTCGCCAAGCGGCATGTGCGGCCCGGCGGGCGCAGCCTGCTCGACGTCGGCAGCGCCCACGGCTGGTTCCTCGAAACGGCACGCGACGATTTCGACGTGCTCGGCGTCGAGCCGGATGCGGTGGTCGGTTCGCGCGCCGCGGCGCGCGGCCTGCCGGTACGGGCCGGCTTCTTCCCCGGCGTACTGCGCGAGGACGAGCGCTTCGACGTCATCGTCTTCAACGACGTCATCGAACACATTCCGGATATCCGCAGCGCCCTCGACGACTGCCGGCAGCGCCTGAATCCGGACGGCATCCTGATCCTCAACCTGCCCAGCAGCCGCGGCTTCTTCTACCGCCTGTCCAAGGTCATCGCCCGCTTCGGCTGGCGCACGCCCTTCGAGCGCCTGTGGCAGAAAGACCTGCCGTCGCCGCACGTGCACTACTTCAGCCCGGACAACCTGTCCAAGCTGGTCGCCGGCCGCGGCTTCGAGCTGGTCGACAGCGCCGAACTGCCGGCCCTGCGCGCCAAGGGCCTGCGCGAGCGCCTGAGCTGCGCCGGCAATGTGCCGCTGCTGTCGCTGTGGGTGCAATACATCGCGATCATGTGCGCGATCCCCGTGCTCAAGATTTTCCCGAGCGACATCATCGTCTGCATCTTCCGTAAAAAAACCGCAAGCTAAACAGGCGCTTGCGGTTTTAGTGAAGAGGGGATGGATCAGCGGTTGCGGTTGGCGATCTCGTTACCGAGCATGCCGCCGCCGATGATGCCGGCGACGGTCGCCAGTTTCTTGCCGTTGCCGCCGCCGATCTGGTTGCCGATCAGGCCGCCGATCACGGCGCCGGTACCGATGCCGACATAGTTCGGCTGGGCCGGAGCAGGCGCCGGCTGCGGATAGTAGCGCGGTTCGGCCGGCTTGGCGTGCACCACGCGGGTCTTCTCGACCACCTTCACGACCGGCTTTTCGCGGATGACTTCCTTGATCACCACCGGCGCCGGCTGTGGTGCGGGCTGGGCATAGGCGACCTGCTGGGCTGCGATCGGTGCCGTGCCTGCGGCCAGCTGGCTGGCCAGCTGCGGGGTCGCCGGGGTAGCGGCCAGTGCGCCTGGCGCCACCGGAGCGGCGCCCTGTACGGCGGCTGCCGGCACCATCACGACCTGGCCTTGCGCATTCGTCATCGGCACCATGCCCGCATACGGCGAAGCGGCGAGGGCTGCCTGGGTGTCGGGGGCGCTCTTCGAGCTCGGCAGCAGGCCGGAGATCGCGGCGGCGCCGGTCAGGCTGACGATGACGACCGAAGCGGCGGCTGCGGCCATCAGCGGGTGGATGCGGGTGGTGGTGCGTGCGGTGGTTTCCATGTTCTGCTCCCTAAGACGTTATGTTGTCGTGCAGGAGTAGATTAACGGCGAGCCCGTCCCAAGCCTAGACGGAATGCTGTATCAGTCGTAAAGAGATGTAAGCGGCCCGGCTGCTCCGGGCGCGCTGTGCAGGGAGGAAGAATCAGGCGGCGCGTTCGGCTTCGCGCGCCGCTTCCACCACGCTGCGCAGGGTCTGCAGCAGGTCGGTCGGGGTGTCGAGCAGGTAGTCGGCGCCCCAGGTCGAGGGCTCGATGGCGCCGCAATAGCCCCAGTTGCAGGCCACGGTGACCATACCCGCGGCAACGCCGGCTTCGACGTCGCGCTTGTCGTCGCCAACATACCAGCAGTGGGTCGGATCGATGCCGAGGCGGCGCGCGCCTTCCAGCAGCGGGGCCGGGTGCGGCTTGGAGAAGCCGGTGGTGTCGCCCGACACCACGCAGCCCGCATGCGACAGGCCGATCTGCGGGATCAGCGGGTCGGTGAAGCGGGCCGGCTTGTTGGTGACGATGCCCCAGGCCATGCCGGCCTGCTCGATGCCGAGCAGGAGTTCGGTCACGCCGCCGAACAGCGAGCTGTGCACGGCCATGGTTTCCTGGTAGCGGTCGAACCACTGCAGGCGCAGCTCTTCATATCCGTCGTCGCCCGGCGCCAGGCCGAAGGCGGCCCCGATCATGCCGCGCGCACCGGCGGAGGCGGTGGGGCGCAGCACCGAATACGGGGTCGGCGGCAGGCCGCGCTCGGTGCGCAGCCAGTTGACGGCGGCCGCGAGGTCGGGCGCGGTGTCCGCCAGTGTGCCATCGAGGTCGAACAGGATGGCACGCGGTGCCGGCAGGACGGTCGGGAGAGTCATGGAGAAAGTCGGGCGGAGGGGTTAAAGCGGTTTGCTGCACGCCACCATGTAGTTCACATCGGTGTCGTTGTTGAGCGAATAGATCTTGGTCAGCGGATTGTAGGTCAGGCCCTTCATGCCGTCGACCTGCAGGCCGGCGAGACGCGCAAATTGCGACAGTTCGGCCGGGGTGATGAATTTTGCATAATCGTGGGTCCCGCGCGGCAGCATGCGCAGCACGTATTCCGCGCCGATGACGGCGAACAGATAGGACTTCGGATTGCGGTTCAGGGTCGAGAAGAATACGTGGCCGCCCGGTTTCACGAGCGTGGCGGCTGCCTGCACGATCGCGGCCGGGTCCGGCACGTGCTCGAGCATTTCCATGCAGGTGACCACGTCGAACTGGCCAGGCTCGGCCGCCGCCATCTCTTCGGCAGCGATGTGCTTGTAGCGCACTTCGACGCCCGATTCCAGGCTGTGCAGGTCGGCCACCTTCAGGGCCTTCTTGGACAGGTCGATGCCGGTCACCTTGGCGCCCTTGCGCGCCATCGCTTCGGACAGCACGCCGCCGCCGCAGCCGATGTCGATCACGTTCTTGCCCAGCAGCGGGGCGCGCGCGTTGATCCACTCCAGGCGCAGGGGGTTGATTTCATGCAGCGGACGAAATTCCGACGTCGGGTCCCACCAGCGGTGGGCCAGTTCGCTGAATTTCTGGATTTCTAATGGGTCTGCGTTGGTAGTCGTAGTCATAGCTTGGATAATACTGGAAATGCGCGGGCTGACGGAGTGCCGCACGGAAAATATGTACACAGCTGTCACAGCAGCAGGGCAGGCGCTGGCGGCACACGAAAAAAAACCCCGCCGCAGCGGGGTTCGATGGGCAATCCCGAAGGATTACTTATTGACGGTGCGGGTACCGACGACTTCGATTTCCACGCGGCGGTTCTTCGCACGGCCTGCCGAGGTCTTGTTGTCGGCTTCCGGCTGCTTTTCGCCCTTGCCTTCGGTGTAGATGCGGTTTTCTTCGACGCCCTTGCCCTTCAGGTAGGTCTTGACGGCTTCAGCGCGGCGGATCGACAGCTTCTGGTTGTAGGCATCGGTGCCGATCGAGTCGGTGTGTCCGACGGCGATGATGACTTCCAGGTTCATGTCGCCCAGCTTCGAGGTCAGGTCGTCGAGGGCTGCCTTGCCGGCCGGCTTCAGGACGGCCTTGTCGAAGTCGAAGAAGGCGTCAGCCGAGTAGGACACTTTTTCCGAGGTCGGGACCGGAGCCGGAGCCGGTGCCGGGGTCGGCTCTGCGACCGGGGCCGGAGCAGGGGCCGGTGGCGGCGGCGGAGCGACGCACTTGCCGTTTTCGAGTTTCTCAGGCTCGACGCACAGCGGCGCGTCGCAGCCTGGGACCGCGTCGGCCGGGGTCCAGTAGCCGGTACGCCAGCACAGGCCGAAAGGATTGCGGGCGATCACGCCGCGGCTGTCCTGCACGTAGGCGCTGTACGGGGTACGGGCCTTGATGTCGGTGGTCAGCGGTGCATACGGCGCATCGCTCTGGGCAAATGCATTGCCTGCGAACGCGGCCGAAGCTGCGAGCATGAGGGTTGCCAGTTTATTCATGTTCTTTTTTCCTTTCGGGTAAATGCCTCGAAACTCAGCGGTGGGCGTTGTGGTCAAGAGAATAACACGCCTCGGGAAGGGGCCAGTTTCGCATTGTGAAACAAACAATTAATTTCCTGTCCATTTTGCCACATGCACCAAAAACGCACGACTGCACCTAAATCAAACGCAAAGCATATTTTTTTAATGTTGTTTTGTTGCAACGTTCTCTCAAGCGGACTGGGCCGGCATCGACAATGCTGGAACCGTCCGCACCGAAATGGGGCTCCGGGCAGGAATTGTGCTGCCACTAACAGTCGCATGGTAAAATCATCCGTTGCAGTCAATAACCATTAGCCTGAAAGCAGTCGACCCGCCCAATGGATCAATTCGCAAAAGAAACAGTTCCCATTTCCCTAGAAGAAGAAATGCGCAAGAGCTACCTCGATTACGCGATGAGCGTGATCGTGGGCCGTGCTCTGCCGGACGTGCGCGACGGCCTGAAGCCGGTGCACCGCCGCGTGCTGTATTCCATGCACGAGAGCAACACGACGCATAGCCGTCCGTACGTCAAGTGCGCACGCGTGGTCGGCGACACCATGGGTAAGTACCACCCGCACGGCGACGCGTCGATCTACGACACCCTGGTCCGCATGGCCCAGGACTTCTCGCTGCGCTACACCCTGGTCGACGGGCAGGGCAACTTCGGCTCGATCGACGGCGACTCCGCCGCGGCAATGCGTTACACCGAGTGCCGCCTGGACAAGATCTCGAGCGAGCTGCTGGCCGACATCGACAAGGACACCGTCGACTTCCAGCCGAACTATGACGGCAAGGAAAAAGAACCGACCGTCCTGCCGACCCGGATCCCGAACCTCCTGATCAACGGCTCGTCCGGCATCGCGGTGGGTATGGCCACCAACATCCCGCCGCACAACCTGTCGGAAGTGATCAACGGTGCCCAGCACCTGCTGAAGAATCCGGACTGCACGATCGACGAGCTGATCGAGCTGATCCCGGCGCCGGACTTCCCGACCGCCGGCATCATCTATGGCGTCTCGGGCGTGCGCGACGGTTACCGCACCGGCCGCGGCCGCGTGGTGATGCGCGCCAAGACCCACTTCGAGGAATACGGCAAGGACGGCGGCCGCATCGCGATCATCGTCGACGAGCTGCCCTATCAGGTCAATAAAAAATCGCTGCTCGAGCGTATCGCCGAGAACGTGCGCGACAAGAAGCTGGAAGGCATCAGCGACATCCGCGACGAGTCCGACAAGTCGGGCATGCGCGTGGTTATCGAACTGAAGCGCGGCGAAGTGCCGGAAGTGGTGCTGAACAATCTGTACAAGCAGACCCAGCTGCAAGACACCTTCGGCATGAACATGGTGGCGCTGGTGAACGGCCAGCCGAAGCTGCTGAACCTCAAGCAGATGCTCGAGTGCTTCCTGTCGCACCGCCGCGAAGTGGTCACCCGCCGCACCGTGTTCGAGCTGCGCAAGGCGCGCGAGCGCGGCCACATGCTGGAAGGCCTGGCCGTCGCGCTGGCGAACATCGACGACTTCATCGCGATCATCAAGGCCGCGCCGACGCCGCCGATCGCGAAGATGGAACTGATGCAGCGCGCCTGGGATTCGTCCCTGGTGCGCGAAATGCTGAACCGTACCGAGCTGGCCGGCGCCGGCGGCATCGAAGCCTTCCGTCCGGAGCACCTGCCGAAGCACTACGGCATGCAGCAGGACGGCCTGTACAAGCTGTCCGACGAGCAGGCCCAGGAAATCCTGCAGATGCGCCTGCAGCGCCTGACCGGCCTGGAGCAGGACAAGATCGTCAACGAGTACAAGGAAGTGATGGACCACATCGCCGACCTGCTCGACATCCTGGCCAAGCCGGAGCGCGTGACGACCATCATCAGCGACGAGATGGCGCACATCAAGTCGGAGTACACGGAAAACGGCAAGGACGCGCGCCGCTCGGCCATCGAGCACAACGCCAGCGACCTGGAAACCGAAGACCTGATCACCCCGCAGGACATGGTGGTCACGCTGTCGCACTCGGGCTACATGAAGTCGCAGCCGATCTCCGAATACCGCGCCCAGAAGCGCGGCGGACGCGGCAAGCAGGCGGCGGCGACGAAAGACGAAGACTGGATCGACCAGCTCTTCATCGCCAACACCCACGACTACATCCTGTGCTTCTCGAACCGCGGCCGGATGTACTGGCTGAAGGTGTGGGAAGTGCCGCAGGGCTCGCGCAACTCGCGCGGCAAGCCGATCGTCAACATGTTCCCGCTGCAGGACGGCGAGAAGATCACCGTGATCCTGCCGCTGTCGGGCGAGAACCGGACCTTCCCGGAAGACCACTACGTGTTCATGGCGACCTCGCTGGGCACCGTCAAGAAGACGCCGCTGAAGGACTTCAGCAACCCGCGCAAGGCCGGCATCATCGCGGTCGACCTCGACGAGGGCGACGTGCTGGTGGGCGCCGCGCTGACCGACGGCCAGCACGACGTGATGCTGTTCTCGGACGGCGGCAAGGCGGTGCGTTTCGACGAGAACGACGTGCGTCCGATGGGCCGCACCGCGCGCGGCGTGCGCGGCATGAACCTGGAAGAGGGCCAGAACGTGATCGCCCTGCTGGTGGCCGAGAACGAGCAGCAGTCGGTGCTCACGGCGACCGAGAACGGCTTCGGCAAGCGTACCCCGATCACGGAGTACACCCGCCACGGCCGCGGCACCAAGGGCATGATCGCGATCCAGCAGTCGGAACGCAACGGCAAGGTCGTCGCCGCGACCCTGGTCGATGCGACTGACGAGATCATGCTGATCACCACCGGCGGCGTGCTGATCCGCACCCGCGTGGCCGAGATCCGCGAGATGGGCCGCGCGACCCAGGGCGTGACCCTGATCGCGGTCGAAGACGGCACCAAGCTGTCGGGCCTGCAGCGCATCGTCGAAACCGATCTCGAAGAGGTCGAGCTCGAACAGGCGCCGGAGTAAAGAAGCTTCCGATGGGCCGCATTCCAGCGGCCCGTTTTTTTACCAGTCCAGGAACACGATGAAGAAGTTTGTCCTTGCATTGAGCGCCGCCGCAGCCCTGTCGGCATTCCCGTCGTTCGCTTGCGCCGCCGACACCCCGGCCGCGGCCGCCACCCGCGCCATGTTCGACGCGATGGAAATGCGCAAGAACATGAACGCCATGTATGCCGAGATGCAGAAGTCGATGCCGATGCTGCTGCGCCAGCAGGCGGTCGCGATGATCGAAGCCGATCCGAAGCTGGACGCCGAGCAGAAGAAGCAGGCGATCGCCAAGGCCGAGCAGATGCTGCCGGGCGTGGCCCAGGCAATGAGCAAGATCTTCAACGACCAGACCCTGATCGACGAGATGATCAACGAGATGGTGCCGCTGTACGCCAACAACTACACGGTCGAGGAAATCAAGCAGCTGACCGCGTTCTACAAAAGCCCGGTGGGCCGCAAGATGATGACGCTGACGCCGAAGCTGGCAGCCGAGGGCATGGCCATCGGCCAGCGCATCATGAACCCGCGCCTGGGCAAGCTGATGCAGGACGTGATGCAGGAATTGCAGAAACAGTAAGAACGAAAGGACCGCATGACGACCCAGCGCATTACGCCCCAGGTATACAACTTCTCGGCCGGCCCGGCCGTCCTCCCGAAGGAAGTGCTGCAGCAGGCGGCCAGCGAGATGCTGGACTGGCACGGCAGCGGCATGTCGGTCATGGAGATGAGCCACCGCGGTCCGGAATTCATCTCGATCTACAGGCAGGCGGAAGCCGACCTGCGCGAGCTGCTGGCGGTCCCGGCCAATTACAAGATCCTGTTCATGCAGGGCGGGGGCCTCGGCCAGAACGCCATCGTTCCGATGAACCTGGTGGGCTGCTGCGCCCAGCCGGCGACGATCGACTTCATCCACACGGGTTCGTGGTCGGGCAAGTCGATCAAGGAAGCCGCGCGCTACGCCCACGTCAACGTCGCGGCGAGCAGCGAGGCAAACGGCTTCACCGGCGTGCCGCCGCAGGCATCGTGGAACCTGAATCCGGGCGCGGCCTACCTGCACATCTGCACCAACGAGACCATCGACGGCGTCGAGTACAACTTCGTGCCCGAGACCGATCCGAAGGTGCCGATCGTGGCCGACATGTCCTCGCACATCCTGTCGCGGCAGATCGATGTGTCGAAGTACGGTGTGATCTTCGCCGGCGCCCAGAAGAACATCGGCCCGGCGGGCCTGACCCTCGTGATCGTGCGCGACGACCTCCTGGAGGATGCGCTGCCGATCTGCCCCTCGGCCTTCCACTGGAAGACCGTGGCCGAACACGAATCCATGTTCAACACGCCGCCGACCTACGCGATCTATATCGCGGGCCTGGTGTTCGCCCACCTCAAGAGGCAGGGCGGGGTGGCGGCGATGGAAAAGACCAATATCGAAAAAGCGCGCCTCTTGTATTCGGCGCTGGATGCGGACGACTTCTACCAGAACCGCGTCTCGCACGAATTCCGCTCGCGCATGAACGTACCGTTCTACCTGCGCGACGAATCCCTGAACGAGAAATTCCTGGCCGGCGCGAAGGCGCGCGGGCTGCTGCAACTGAAGGGCCACAAGTCCGTCGGCGGCATGCGGGCATCCATCTACAACGCGATGCCGCTCGAGGGCGTACAGGCCCTCGTCGATTATTTGAACGAATTCGCAGGCCGGTAATCACGTGTTCAACCGGCTTGTGCGGCGACGCATGGGCTGGTTGAACGCGCGGACGGCGAAGCCGTCCACCCTACGAAACACCACGGTATCGTAGGGTGGTCGGCTCTGCCGACCGCGCGTTCAAATCACGCACGAGTAGCATGCGAACCAAAAATACGACCCGAACGATGAACGACAAACTCCTCCCCCTGCGCGAACAGATCGATGCGATCGACGCGCAAATCCTCGACCTGCTGAGCAGGCGCGGCAAGGTCGCCCAGCAGGTCGGCCACGTGAAGGCCGAGACCAACGCCCCCGTGTTCCGCCCCGAGCGCGAAGCCCAGGTGCTGCGCGGCGTGGCCGAGCGCAACCCCGGACCCCTGAAGGACCGCGACGTGCAGACCATCTTCCGCGAGATCATGTCCTCCTGCCGCGCGCTGGAAAAGCGCGTGACGGTCGCCTACCTCGGCCCGTCCGGCACCTTCAGCGAGCAGGCCGTCTACCAGCAGTTCGGCAGCGCCATCGAGACGCTGCCCTGCGTGTCGATCGACGAGGTGTTCCGCGCGACCGAGGCGGGTACCGCCGACTTCGGCGTGGTCCCGGTCGAGAACTCGTCCGAGGGCGCGATCAACCGCACCCTCGACTTGCTGCTCGCCACCACCACCGTGATCAGCGGCGAGATCTCGATCCCGGTCCACCACAGCCTGATGAGCAAGACCGGCAGCATGGATGGCGTGACCGTCGTGTGCGCGCACTCGCAGGCGCTGGCCCAGTGCCAGGTCTGGCTCAACCAGCACCATCCCGGCATCGAGCGCCGCGCCGTGGCCTCCAACGCGGAAGCGGCGATCCTGGCCAGCCAGGACCCGACGGTCGCCGCCATCGCCAGCGAAATGGCGGGCGAGCAGTACCAGCTCGGCGTGGTCCAGGCCCACATCCAGGACGACCCGCACAACCGCACCCGCTTCGCCGTGATCGGCAGCCTGGAAACCGGCCCCTCGGGACGCGACCGCACCGCCATCGTGCTGGCCGTGCCGAACAAGGCCGGCGCCGTCTACAACCTGCTGGCGCCGCTCGCCAGGCACGGCGTGTCGATGACCCGCTTCGAGTCGCGCCCGGCGCGCATCGGCACCTGGGAGTACTACTTCTATGTCGACGTCGAGGGCCACGTGCATGACGCCGCCGTCGCCCGCGCGCTCGCCGAGCTGAAGGACAACGCCGCCTTCTTCAAGGTGCTGGGTTCCTACCCGCAGAGCCTCTAATTCTTTCCACTTTTTTCGAGTACATCATGTCGCAATTCGGTCCAGATTACGTCCGCGCCATCGCCCCCTACCAGGCCGGCAAACCCATCGCTGAAGTCGCCCGCGAGTTCGGTCTCGACGAAGCCAAGATCGTCAAGCTCGCCTCGAACGAAAACCCCTTCGGCGTGCCGGAATCGAGCCGCGCCGCGATGGCGCAGGCCGCCGCCGACCTGGGCCGCTATCCGGACGCCAACGGTTTCGAACTGAAGGCAGCCTTGTCCGCCCGCTACGACGTGCCGGCGGACTGGATCACGCTGGGCAACGGCAGCAACGACATCCTGGAAATCGCCGCCCACGCTTTCGTGCAGAAGGGCGAGTCGGTGGTGTATTCGCAGTATTCCTTCGCCGTGTACGCGCTGGCGACCCAGGGCGTCGGCGGCCGCGCCATCGTCGTCCCGGCCCGGGATTACGGCCACGACCTGGACGCCATGGCCGCTGCCATCGAAGCGGACACCCGCCTGGTGTTCGTCGCCAACCCGAACAACCCGACCGGCACCTTCATCCCGGCCGCGCAAATCGAAGCCTTCGTGCAGAAGGTGCCGGCCAACGTCGTCGTGGTGCTGGACGAGGCCTATAACGAATACCTGGCGCCGGAGCACCAGTTCGAATCGAGCCAGTGGGTCCGCAAGTACCCGAACCTGATCGTCTCGCGCACCTTCTCCAAGGCCTACGGCCTGGCCGGCCTGCGCGTCGGTTTCGCCATCGCGCAGCCGGCGGTGACGGACCTGATGAACCGCATCCGCCAGCCTTTCAACGTGAACTCGCTGGCCCAGGCCGCCGCGATCGCCGCGCTGAACGACAAGGAATTCCTGGACAAGGGCGCCCGCAACAATGCAGAAGGCTACCAGCAGATGACCGCAGCCTTTGAAGAGCTGGGGCTCCAGTACGTGCCGTCCTTCGGCAACTTCGTGCTGGTGAAAGTCGGCGACGACGAGCAGGCCGGCGCGCGCGTGAACCTGGCGCTGCTCAAGCAGGGCGTGATCGTGCGCCCGGTCGGCAACTACGGCCTGCCGCAATGGCTGCGCATCTCGATCGGCCTGCCGCAAGAGAACGCGACCTTCATCGCGGCCCTCAGGAAGGTTCTGGCTTGAACATCGACCGGCTCGTCGTCATTGGCGTCGGCCTGATCGGCGGGTCCTTCGCGCTGGCGCTGAAAGCGGCCGGCGCGGTACGCCATGTGGCCGGCCTGGGGCGCGATCCGCAGGCGATGGCGCGCGCGCTGGAGCTGGGCATCGTCGACGAGGTCTGCTCGTCGGTGGAAGAGGCGATGCGCGGCGCCGACATGGTGCTGCTGGCCGCGCCAGTGGGCCAGACCGGCCCCATCCTGGCTTCGCTGCTGCCCTGGCTGGAGCCGCAGACCATCGTCACCGACGCCGGCAGCACCAAGTGCGACGTGGTGATTGCTGCCCGCGAGGCCTTGGGCGCACGTGTGAACCAGTTCGTGCCGGGCCACCCGATCGCGGGCAGCGAATCGAACGGCCCCGACGCGGCCATGGCCGGCCTCTACCGCGGCAAGAAGACCGTGCTCACGCCGCTGCCGGAAAACGATCCTGCCACCGTCGAACGGGTCGCCACGGCCTGGCGCCAGTGCGGTTCGCTGATCCACACCCTGAGCCCGGAAGACCACGACCGCGTGTTCGCCGCCGTCAGCCACCTGCCGCACCTGCTGGCCTATGCGCTGGTGGACGACATCGCCGCCAAGCCCCACGCCAATTTGCTGTTCCAGTACGCCGCCAGCGGTTTCCGCGACTTCACCCGCATCGCCGGCTCCTCGCCCGAGATGTGGCGCGACATCAGCCTGGCCAACCGGACGGCCCTGCTTACCGAGCTGGATGCATATCTGGCACAATTGACTACATTGCGCGCGCGGCTCGCCGCCGCCGACGGGCCCGCGCTCGAGACCGTGTACGCGAACGCGCAGCGCGCGCGCCGTGCCTGGCAAGAAGCGATCGAAGCCGGTTCGCCGCCGCCGCCGCCCAACCAGGAAATCGAATGACGCAGTCCAAACACTACCCCCAGCACATCGACCTCGAACCCGTGATCCACGTGGAAGGCTCGGTGCGCCTGCCTGGCTCCAAGAGCATCTCGAACCGCACGCTGCTGCTCGCCGCGCTGTCCCAAGGGACGACCACGATCCACGACCTGCTGGCCTCGGACGACACCATGGTGATGCTGGGCGCGCTGCGCTCGCTCGGCATCCAGTGGGATGAAGTCGACGAACGCACCGTCGTCGTGCACGGCAACGGCGGCGTGCTGCCGAACCACGAGGCAGACCTTTTCATGGGCAATGCCGGCACCGCGATCCGTCCGCTGACGGCCGCGCTGGCCGTGATCGGCGGCGACTATACGCTGCACGGCGTCTCGCGCATGCACGAGCGCCCGATCGGCGACCTGGTCGATGCGCTGAACGAAGTCGGCGCCCAGATCGAGTACACGGGCGAAGCCGGCTTCCCGCCGCTGCGCATCCGCCGCGGCCACATCCATGCCAACCGTATTTCGGTGCGCGGCAACGTGTCGAGCCAGTTCCTGACGGCGCTCCTGATGTCGGCGCCGCTGATGGCCACCACCCACGCCGTGTCGATCGACGTGATCGGCGAGCTGATCTCCAAGCCCTATATCGAGATCACCCTGAACCTGATGCGCCGCTTCGGCGTGACGGTCGAGCAGAACGGCTGGTCTTCCTTCACCGTGCAGCCGGGCCAGCGCTATGCATCCCCGGGCAGCATCCACGTCGAGGGCGATGCGTCGTCGGCGTCCTACTTCCTGGCGGCCGGCGCGATTGCCGGCGGCCCGGTGCGCGTGGAAGGCGTGGGCGAGAACAGCATCCAGGGCGATGTGCGTTTCGCCGATGCGCTCGAGCGCATGGGCGCCATCGTGACCCGCGGCGAGAACTGGATCGAGGCGCGCTCGAATGGCGTCTTGAGGGCCATCGACGCCGACTTCAACCACATTCCCGATGCGGCCATGACCATTGCCGTGGCCGCGCTGTATGCGGACGGCCCGAGCACCCTGCGTAACATCGCCAGCTGGCGCGTGAAGGAGACCGACCGCCTGTCCGCCATGGCGACGGAACTGCGCAAGGTCGGCGCCGAAGTGGAGGAGGGGCCGGATTACATCCGTATTACGCCGCCGGAACAGTTGAAACCGGCTACCATCGACACCTACGACGACCACCGGATGGCGATGTGCTTCTCGCTGGCCTCGCTCGACGGCAAGGCGCGGCGCGGCAATGCCATGCGGATCAACGATCCGAAGTGCGTCGCCAAGACCTTCCCGGAATACTTCGAGGCCTTCGCGGGCATCGCCAAGAACGAACTTTTCTGACACATGCCGAATAACCCGATTCCCGTCATCGCCATCGACGGCCCGACCGCTTCCGGCAAGGGCACCGTCGCCTCCAGGGTCGCCGAGCGCCTGGGCTTCCACCTGCTTGACTCGGGCGCCCTGTATCGCCTGACGGCGCTGCAGGCGCTGCGCCGCGGCCTTGAGTTGCGCGACGAGCACGGCATCGCCAAGCTGGCCGAGCACCTGCCGGCGCGCTTCGTCGGCGATGACATCTTCCTGAACAACGAGAACGTCACCGGAGCGATCCGGGCGGAAGAGGTTGGCAATATGGCATCGAAGATCGCCGCCTTGCCGACCGTGCGCCAGGCCCTGTATGGCCTGCAGCTGGGCTTTCGCGAGACTCCCGGCCTGGTGGCCGACGGGCGTGATATGGGCACCGTGATCTTTCCTGGCGCGAAATTGAAGGTGTTCTTGACGGCCAGCGTCGAGGCGCGGGCTCAGCGGCGATATAAGCAATTGATTGACAAAGGATTTTCTGCTAATATGGACGATCTGCTGAAGGATTTGAAGGAGCGGGACGAGCGCGACACCAAGCGCGCGATCGCTCCCCTGGTCCCGGCAGAGGATGCGCACCTGCTCGATACCTCGAACATGACGGCTGCGGAAGCGGTCGAACAGGTGCTGGCGTGGTATGCGCATCCGTGAGGTTTAAAAGTTTCAAATGACGGGCAGGGCTGTTTTTCTTGCTAGCCCAAAGACCGCTGTACCTGCCACTGGCAGGTGCAGCATCCGGCGCAGGCGCAAATCATGCCACTGGCATGATTTGCTCCAAGTCCGATGAGTCGCCGTTGGCTCGAGTCATCGCCGCAGCGACTGCGTTGAGTAACTTGGAGAAAGAATGCCAGTGGCATTCTTTCTGGCCTGTACCGGGACGACGTGCAGGGGGAGGTGGTCCAAATGACATTTTCACTGTACGACGTCCTTGTTGGTGCCTGCGAGGTAATTTGCCGAGCAGGTGTGTTTCAACCTAACCCCAGTTCAGTCCGCACCATCGCCGGCCTGCTGGGCTAACCTGAGTAATCTCTTTTATGTCTACTGCAACCACCAAAGATACCGGTATGGAAAGCTTTGCCGCCCTCTTCGAGGAATCGCTGTCGCGTCAGGACATGCGTTCGGGCGAAGTCATTTCGGCTGAAGTCGTGCGCCTGGATCACAACTTCGTGATCGTCAACGCCGGCCTGAAGTCGGAAGCCTTCATTCCTGTTGAAGAATTCAAGAATGACCAGGGCGAACTGGAAGTCCAGATCGGCGACTTCGTTTCCGTGGCCATCGAATCGCTGGAAAACGGTTTCGGCGATACCATCCTGTCGCGCGACAAGGCCAAGCGCCTGGCATCGTGGCTGGCTCTGGAAAAAGCAATGGAGTCGGGCGAGATCGTCACCGGCACCGTGAACGGCAAGGTCAAGGGCGGCCTGACCGTCCTGACCAACGGCATCCGCGCATTCCTGCCGGGTTCGCTGGTCGACACCCGTCCGGTCAAGGACACCACCCCGTTCGAAGGCAAGACCCTGGAATTCAAGGTCATCAAGCTGGACCGCAAGCGTAACAACGTCGTCCTGTCGCGTCGCGCCGTCATCGAAGCATCGATGGGCGAAGAGCGCGCCAAGCTGATGGAAACCCTGAAAGAAGGCACCGTGGTCACCGGCGTCGTCAAGAACATCACCGACTACGGCGCGTTCGTCGACCTGGGCGGCATCGACGGCCTGCTGCACATCACCGACCTGGCATGGCGTCGTGTGCGTCACCCGTCGGAAGTCCTGTCGGTCGGTCAAGAGATCACCGCCAAGGTCCTCAAGTACGATCAGGAAAAGAACCGCGTCTCGCTGGGCGTCAAGCAACTGGGCGACGATCCGTGGACCGGTCTGTCGCGTCGTTACCCGCAAGGCACCCGCCTGTTCGGTAAAGTCACCAACCTGACCGACTACGGCGCGTTCGTCGAAGTGGAACAAGGCATCGAAGGCCTGGTCCACGTGTCGGAAATGGACTGGACCAACAAGAACGTGGCCCCGAACAAGGTTGTCCAGCTGGGCGACGAAGTCGAAGTCATGGTCCTGGAAATCGACGAAGAGCGTCGTCGTATCTCGCTGGGCATGAAGCAGTGCAAGGCGAATCCGTGGGACGACTTCGGCATGACCCACAAGAAGGGCGACAAGGTCAAGGGTTCGATCAAGTCGATCACCGACTTCGGCGTGTTCATCGGCCTGCCGGGCAACATCGACGGCCTGGTGCACCTGTCGGACCTGTCCTGGACCGAAGCCGGCGAAGAAGCCGTGCGTCGCTTCAAGAAGGGCGACGAGCTGGAAGCCGTCGTTCTGGCAATCGACGTCGAGCGCGAGCGTGTCTCGCTGGGCGTCAAGCAGCTGGAAGGCGACCCGTTCAACAACTTCGCTTCGCTGAACGACAAGGGCACCCTGGTCACCGGCACCGTGAAATCGGTTGAGCCGAAAGGCGCCGTGATCGCGCTGAACGAAGAAGTCGAAGGCTACCTGCGCGCTTCGGAAATCTCGCGTGACCGCGTGGAAGACGCCGGCACCCACCTGAAAGTGGGCGACAAGGTCGAAGCCCTGGTCATCAACATCGATCGCAAGGCTCGCAGCATCCAGCTGTCGATCAAGGCGAAAGACAGCGCTGACACCCAGGAAGCGATGAGCAAGCTGGCAGCCGACAACAGCGCCGCTTCGGGCACCACCAGCCTGGGCGCACTGCTGAAGGCCAAGTTCGACAACAAGGGTTAATCACCTTTTCGAGGCGACCAGATGACCAAGTCCGAGCTGATCAACCGCCTGGCTGAGCGTTATTCTCAGCTGGTGGCGAAAGATGCCGAGTTTGCCGTCAAGACCATTCTCGATGCAATGACCAACGCCCTGGCGACGGGCCAGCGCATCGAGATCCGCGGTTTCGGCAGCTTCGCGCTGAACAGCCGGCCCCCGCGCATCGGCCGCAACCCGAAGTCCGGCGACAAGGTGATGGTGCCCGAAAAACGGGTGCCCCACTTCAAGCCGGGCAAGCAGTTGCGCGAGCGGGTGGATGCGATGGTTGGGCAACCGATCATCGAAGACTGAAGTCGTCTGCGCAAGCGGAGTCTGCCACAGGCAGACACAAACGGCGTCCCCTCGGGGCCGCCGTTTTTTTTCGTCCATGCATGCTTCAGCGCCACCTCGGCTTTTGCATATATCATGTTGGATATGCGACACTTCGCCTTTGCGTACTCATTTGCCTATCCAACCAGCGGGCACTGCTGATGAAATTTGTTTCGACCATCGCCGGTATCATCCTTTTTGTCCTGTTCTTCGGCTTCGCCCTGAAGAACACCCAGGAAGTCGACCTGCACTTCTTCCTCAACTACGAACTGCGCGGTCCCCTGGTGCTGATGCTGCTGGCCTTCTTCATCGCCGGCGCCGCCCTCGGCATCCTGGCCCTGACCCCGACCGTGTTCCGCCAGCGCCGCCAGACCTCGCAGCACAAGAACACCATCCAGGCCCTGCAGAGCGCTGCCGGCACCGGCACCGGCAATGCCCAGCCGACGCCGGACGCCGTGAACCCGGCCCGCTGACCCGCGGCGCCACACACAGAACAAGAACACATGGAATTCGAAATCTGGATGCTGCTTGGCATCCCCTTTTTCTTCGGCCTGGGCTGGATCGCCGCCCGCGTCGACATCAATGAACTGGTCTCCGAATCGCGCTCGCTGCCGCGCGGCTACTTCAAGGGCCTGAACCACCTGCTCAACGACCAGCCGGACAAGGCCATCGACGCCTTCATCGAGATCCTCAAGCTCGATCCGGAATCGGCCGACATGCACTTCGCCCTCGGCAACCTGTTCCGCCGCCGCGGCGAGACCGAGCGCGCCATCCGCGTCCACCAGAACCTGCTGGCCCGTCCCGACCTGCCGGCCGAGCAGAAAGCCCATGCCCGCTACGAGCTCGGCATGGACTACCTGAAGGCGGGCCTGCTGGACCGCGCCGAGGAAACCTTCAACCTGCTGGTCGACACCACCTACGCCGTGCAGGCCCGCAAGGCCCTGCTGGAAATCTACCAGCGCGAGAAAGAATGGCGCCGCGCCATCGACGTGGCCGTGGGCCTGCAGGAATCCGGCGCCGGCGCGCGCCAGAAGGAAATCGCCCAGTTCTACTGCGAGCTGGCCCAGGATGCCCTGGTGCACCTGCCGCCGGCTGAGGCCATGGCCCTGCTGGACAAGGCCCTGCAGGCCGACCGCTCCAGCGTGCGCGCCACCATCCTCTACGGCGATGCGCAACTGGCCGAGGGCGACACCGAGGCGGCCCTGCTCACCTGGCGCCGCGTCGAGCAGCAGAGCGTGCCGCATGTGGCCCTGGTGGCCGGACGCCTGATGGACGGCTACCGCAAGGTCGGCCGTCCGCAGGAAGGCGTGAACCTGCTGCGCGCCTACCTGGCGGAAGCGTCCTCGATCGACCTGATCGAGGTCGTGTTCAAGGCAGTGATCGAACTCGACGGCGTGGAAGCTGCCAAGCAGCTGGTGATCGAGGAGTTGCGCCGCAACCCGACCCTGCTGGGCCTGGATAAACTGCTGGAAGCGCGGCTGATGGATGCCCCGGCCCATGTCTGGGAAGAGCTGTCGATGGTGAAGAACCTGGTGCAGCGCTACACCCAGAAGCTGGCGCGCTACCAGTGCAGCCACTGCGGCTTCAAGGCGCGCCAGTTCTACTGGCAATGTCCGGGCTGCAGCCGCTGGGAAACCTATCCGCCGCGCCGCACCGAAGAACTGAACGTGATGAACTGAGCAAGATGAGCAACCTGACCCCGAGCCGCCTGCTGGCGGCAGACAGTTTCCGCCGCGAGGCGGCTCCCAACCTCGCCGGCGTGCGCCTGCTGGTCGTGGGCGACGTGATGCTCGACCGCTACTGGTTCGGCGACGTTTCCCGCATCTCGCCGGAAGCCCCGGTGCCGGTGGTGCGCATCGAGCGCCGCGAAGAGCGCCTGGGCGGCGCCGCCAACGTGGCGAGGAATGCCGCCGCCCTCGGCGCCCACACGGGCCTGCTGGGCGTGACCGGCCAGGACGAGGCGGGCGACGAAGTCGAGAAGCTGCTGCGCGAGGCCTCGATCCACAGCTATATGAAGCGTGACGAGGCGAACTCGACCATCATCAAGCTGCGCGTCATCGGCCGCCAGCAGCAGATGGTGCGCATCGACTTCGAGGACGCGCCCAGCGAGACCGTGCTGCGCGACAAGCTCGACCAGTTCAAGGCCCTGCTGCCCGACTACGACGTCGTGATCCTGTCCGACTACAACAAGGGCGCGCTGGTGAACGTGGCCGAGATGGTCAAGGCCGCGCGCGCCGCCGGCAAGATCGTGCTGGTCGATCCGAAGGGCGACGATTTCACGCCCTACATCGGCGCGAGCATCCTGACCCCGAACCGCTCGGAGCTGCAGCGCGTGGTCGGCGGCTGGAAGACGGAAGAGCAGTTGACGGAAAAGGCCCAGCGCCTGCGCGCCGAGCTGGGCCTGATGGCATTGCTCGTGACGCGTTCGGAAGAGGGCATGAGCCTGTACAGCGAGAAGGAAGTGCTGCACGTGCACGCCGACGCGCGCGAGGTGTTCGACGTCTCGGGCGCGGGCGACACCGTGATCGCCACCCTGGCGGCCATGCTGGGCGCGGGCGCGCCGCTCGACGAGGCCCTGGCCACCGCCAACCGGGCCGGCGGCATCGTGGTCGGCAAGCTGGGCACGGCGACCGTCACCCGCGAGGAACTGTTCCCCGCTTGAGCTCGCTCAAACCCGGGCCGTCAACGGCGGCCGGGCTTCTCCGTTAGGGCAAGGATGGCCGGCGCCCGCCGGTCATCGTCCTCAACATCACGGAGAGAACATGATCAAGAAACTGGTACTTGCGGTTGCCGCGCTGCTTGCCTCGACCGGCTTTGCCTTCGCCCAGGTGGACGTCAACAAGGCCGACGCAGTCGCGCTGGACGGCGTCAAGGGCGTGGGCCCGAGCATGTCGAAAATGATCCTGGAAGAACGCGCCAAGGGCGAGTTCAGGGACTGGGGCGATTTCCAGGACCGCATCAAGGGCATGAAGGGCAAGAAGGCCATGAAGCTGTCGGAGGCGGGGCTGGTAGTGAACGGCAAGCCGATGGAGGCTGGCATGGCCAAGCCGGACAAGACGGCGGCCAAGAAAGAGGCTAAGGACAAGGCGGTCGAGAAGAAGGCGGCAATGTAGCGGTGAAAGAGGCCCGCGGAAACGCGGGTTTCAACGGCTGGGTCGGGCCGAGCGCCTGAACAATGTTGTAAAAAGTAACGATCGAGCGAGATAATTGACGAATTTGATTATAGAGGCAGACGCTGTGCTATAGTTGGTCATTGCCGCGAAGAAAATATACTTGTTTCTTTTGCACGACCCCTTTTTTAGAACGAAGACCATGAGCAAAAAGTCCCTCTCCATCGGTACGCGTCTGGCCGCAGGCTATGGCGCGGTGTTTCTTCTCATGATTGCCCTGACGGCACTGGCCGTCAGCCGTGTGGGCGAGATCGAGCGCGTCCTCAACCATATCAACGACGTCAACAACGTCAAGCAGCGCTACGCAATCAATTTCCGTGGAAGTGTCCATGACCGTGCAATCGCCCTGCGCGACGTCGTGCTGGCGGCGGACCCCGCCGGCGCCGCGGCGCCGGCTAAATTGATCAGGACGCTCGACGACAGCTACGGTCAGTCGGCCGTACCCCTGGACAAGCTGTTCCAGCAACTGGAAGGCATCCTGCCCGCCGAGCGCGACGCGCTGGCTGCGATCAAGGAGCAGGAGCGCCGTACCAAGCCGCTGATCGAGCGCGTGGTCGCGCTGCAGGCGGCCGGGCAGACGCAGGACGCCGCGGGGCTGCTGTCGCAACAGGCTGCGCCGGCCTTCGTCGACTGGCTGGCGAGCATCAACACGTTCATCGACCTGCAGGAAAAGCTGAACAATGAACAGGCGAACGGCGCACGCCGCATGGCGTCGGGATTTCTCGGCTGGATGACCTTGTTGTGCGTGGGCGCGATCGCGATCGGCGCAGCCGGCGCATGGTATATCGCGCGCGGGCTGCTGCGCCAGCTCGGCGGCCAGCCGGGGGATGCGGCGGCGATCGTCGGCGCCATCGCGGCAGGTGACCTCGGCGTGAAGATCGAGACCGCGCCGGGCGATCGCAGCAGTCTTCTGTTCGCCATGAAGGGAATGCGCGACAGCCTGGTCGCCATCGTCGAGCAGGTGCGCAACGGTACCCTCAGCATCGCCAGCGTGTCGACCGAGATTGCAAACGGCAACCGCGATCTTTCCAGCCGTACCGAGCGCCAGGCCGGTACGCTGGAAGCCACCAGTTCCTCGGTCGAGCAGCTCACCGCCACCGTGCGTCAGAACGCCGATCACGCTCACCAGGCCAATGCGCTGGCAGAGTCGGCGTCGGAAGTCGCGCTGCGGGGCGGCGCCGTTGTCTCCCAGGTGGTCGAAACGATGGCGACGATTAACGAATCGTCGAAGAAGATTGTCGACATCATCGGCGTCATCGACAGCATCGCGTTCCAGACGAATATCCTGGCGCTGAATGCCGCGGTCGAGGCCGCGCGCGCAGGCGAGCAGGGCCGCGGTTTCGCCGTCGTGGCGACCGAGGTGCGCAACCTGGCGCAGCGTTCCGCGGCGGCGGCCAGCGAGATCAAGGGCTTGATCGGCAGCTCGGTCGAGCGCGTGGACGCGGGGGCGCGTCTGGTGGATGAAGCGGGCTCGACGATGAGCGACATCGTGGAGTCGGTGCGCCGCGTCACCGACATCATGGCGGAGATCAGCCGCGCGAGCGCCGAACAGAGCGCCGGCATCGGCCATGTCAACCAAGCCATCGGCCAGATGGACGAGGCTACCCGCCAGAACGCCACCCTGGTGCAGGAAGCGGGCGCGGCGACGGCGTCGCTGGAACAGGAGGCGCAACGGCTGGCGGACGTGGTGAGCGTGTTCCGGCTCGGCGCGGCCAACGACGCTGCGCCGCCGGCGCGGATGGCGATCGGCCGCCACTGATCGTCCAGGGCGGCTGCGGGGGGCGGGTCCTGGATCCTGCTGCGGCACGTCATGCTGGCGCGGCAAAGTGCGTGGCGCACGTATTGACTGACACGGCCCAATTCGCATGAGAAGATGTGCGTGTCATATTGCACCTCCATGAATAGAAAGGTACGCATGCCTCACGCCCGCATCTCTTCTTCTCTGCTGGCCGCCTTGCTCGCCACCGCCGCGTCCGCAAACGCCGCGCCGGCCGCGCCGGCCGCGCCGGACCTGACGCGCCAGCAGCCGCAAATCAAGAAAATCCTCGCCGATGTCTCGCCCAAGCGCATCGAAGGCTACGTCGCCAAGCTGGTGAGCTTCGGCACCCGCCACACGATGTCGGAAACGGAATCCGACACCCGCGGCATCGGCGCCGCGCGCCGCTGGATCAAGGCCGAGCTGGAGCGCTGCGGCGCCGGCACCAAGCTGCAGGTGGCGTTCGACAGCCATATCGCCCCGGTATCGGCGCGCATCTCGCGCCCGACCGAGATCGTCAACGTGGTCGCCACCCTGCCGGGCAGCCAGGACGCCTCGAAGGACCGTATCTACGTGACCAGCGGCCACTACGATTCGCGCGTGTCCGACGTGATGAACTACACCGCCGACGCGCCCGGCGCCAACGACGACGCCTCGGGCACCGCGGCCATCATGGAACTGGCGTGCGTGATGTCGAAGTACAAGTTCGACGCGACCCTGGTGTTCATGGCGGTCGCCGCGGAAGAGCAGGGCTTGCTGGGCGCACGCCACTGGGCGACGCAGGCGCGCCAGAAGAACCTGAACATCGCCGGCATGTTCACCAACGACATCATCGGCAGCTCGCGCGCCGACAACGGCAAGGTGGACGACAAGCAGGTGCGCCTGTTCTCGCAGAGCATTCCGGCGACCAAGGAAATGAGCGAGGCCGTGCGCCAGCTCGTGGCCACCGGCGGCGACAGCGATTCGCTCTCGCGCCAGCTGGCCCGCCATACCAAAGAGCAGGGCGAGCGCTATGTGAAGGACTTCAAGGTGTCCGTCATCCACCGCGCCGACCGCTACCTGCGCGGCGGCGACCACATGCCATTCCTGGAACAGGGCTATGCCGCGCTGCGCTTCACCGAGCCGGCGGAAGACTTCGCGCACCAGCACCAGGACCTGCGTACCGAAAACGGCAAGGTCTATGGCGACCTGGCCGAGTTCAATGATGTCGACTACATCGCCAAGGTGACCCGGGTGAACGCCGCGACGCTGGCCTCGCTGGCCCTGGCCCCGGCCGCGCCGCAGGGGGTCAAGCTGCGCACCGACAAGCTGACCAACGATTCGACCCTGATGTGGCAGACGAATCCCGAGCCGGACGTGGCGGGTTACCGCATCGTCTGGCGCGAGACCACCGCCGCCAACTGGCAGGGTTCGAAGTGGGTCGGCAACGTGACCGAGGCGACCGTCGACCTGTCGAAGGACAATGTGTTCTTCGGCGTGCAGGCGGTGGACAAGGACGGCAACGTCAGCGTCGCCACCTATCCGATGCCGCAGCGCTGATCCGGCAGCATCGCGGACCGGCCTCGCCCTAGAGGCCGGTCTCGTACGCCACCTTGCGGACCGGATTAGAATAGCGGTTTGACGAAATCGCGAAAGAGCAAGGAATGGCTTACAAGACCA
Source organism: Massilia sp. BKSP1R2A-1 (assembly GCF_050586525.1). Taxonomy (NCBI): domain Bacteria; kingdom Pseudomonadati; phylum Pseudomonadota; class Betaproteobacteria; order Burkholderiales; family Oxalobacteraceae; genus Massilia; species Massilia sp. BKSP1R2A-1. The sequence goes on from NZ_JBOBRE010000001.1 coordinate 33,391, forward strand.
TCGAAGACACAATCGGCAACACCCCGCTGGTGCGGCTGGTGCGCCTTCCCGGCGCGGATGCGGCAGCCCGCAACAACGTCATCCTCGCCAAGCTCGAGGGCAACAACCCGGCGGGCTCGGTGAAAGACCGCGCCGCGATGTGGATGCTGCGCGGCGCCGAGGAGCGCGGCCAGATCAAGCCGGGCGACACCCTGATCGAAGCGACCAGCGGCAACACCGGCATCGCGCTGGCGATGGCGGCGGCGATCCGCGGCTACAAGATGGTCCTCCTGATGCCGGACAACCTCTCCATCGAGCGCCGCCAGAGCATGGCCGCCTACGGAGCCCAGATCATCCTGACCCCGAAGTCGGGCGGCATGGAATACGCGCGCGACATGGCCGACCAGATGCAGAAGGACGGCCAGGGCATCATCCTCGACCAGTTTGCCAACGGCGACAATCCGCGCGCGCACTACGAGACCACCGGTCCAGAGATCTGGCGCGACACCGAAGGCCGCGTGACGCATTTTGTCAGCGCCATGGGCACCACCGGCACGGTCATGGGCGTGTCGCGCTACCTGAAGGAACAGAACGAGGCGGTCCGCATCATCGGCGCCCAGCCCGAAGAGGGTTCGTCGATCCCCGGCATCCGCAAGTGGCCGGAAGCCTACCTGCCGAAGATCTACGAGAAGGCGCGCGTGGACCAGGTCGAGCCGGTCAGCCAGGCCGCGGCCGAGCAGATGGCGCGGCGCCTGGCGGCGGAAGAGGGCATCTTCTGCGGCATCTCGGCGGCCGGCGCCTGCGAAGTGGCGCTGCGCGTCTCGCAGGCCGTGGAAAACGCGACCATCGTGTTCATCGTGTGCGACCGGGGCGACCGCTACCTGTCGACCGGCGTTTTTCCTGCCTAACCGTGTTCCGTTTCAGCAACGCTGAGAGTTGATTTGAGGAAATTGATGATACACTAGGGACATTCTGAATCGCCTTGAGGCAATTCCTAAACGGGCGTTTGGCGCGGCGTTCAGGCGTGCGGACGGTTTGTCCAACGAATAGGGGCTTTGTTGATGTTCAGCAGTGAAACCGCGCAACTCGCTTCCGGACGAGGCACCATCCTCGTGATCGACGATCAGCCGATCAATCTGCGCACGGCGTACCAGGCCCTCGCTCCCGATCATGAGGTCCTGATGGCAACGGGGGGCGAGGCGGGCATTGCCGCCTGTCTCAAGCACCGCCCTGACCTGGTCCTGCTCGATCTGGTCATGCCCGGAATGAACGGCGTCGAGACCGCGCGGCGGCTCAAGGCCGAACCCGATACCAGCGGCATTCCCCTGATTTTCGTTACCGCCAGTACCGATTTTGACGAAGAATCCGCCTGTTGGGAGGCCGGGGCCGTCGATTTCGTCAGCAAGCCCTTCAATCCGATGACACTGCGTCGCCGGGTGCAGGTACATCTTGCACTCAAGCTGCAGGCAGAGATGCTGCAGCGCATGGCCTACATCGACGGCTTGACCGAGATCCCCAACCGGCGCTACTTCAACGAGCGCATCGCCAGCGAAGCGGCGCGCGCGCAGCGCGATGGCGGCGCGCTGGTGCTGATGCTGGCCGACGTCGATTTCTTCAAGCGCTACAACGACCATTACGGCCACCAGGCCGGAGACGATTGCCTGCGCCAGGTGGCCGGCGCCTTCCGGCGCGCCTTGCAGCGGCCGAGCGACTTCGTGGCGCGCTATGGCGGTGAGGAGTTCGCCCTGCTGGCGCCCGGCGCCGACTGCGCGGCGGCAGTAAGATTGGCAGAGGCGGTCCGGCGCGAGGTGGCGCGCCTGGCCCTGCCGCACCTGCGCTCGGATGCTGGAGAAATTGTTACCGTCAGCATCGGGGTTGTGTGCGTCGACCGGGGAAGTGAGTGTGAGATCGACCTCATGCTGCGCCAGGCCGACCAGCAGCTTTACCTTGCCAAGCAAGCGGGACGTGATCGCGCCTGCATTGCCGCATCGTGAAACGGCGCCTGCTCTATCTGCCCGCGGTCCTGCTCGCGCTGGGCGCCATCCTCAGCGTTGCGGCTGCCCAATACCAGGAGCGCGACAACCGCCAGGTGCTGGAACGGCGCCTGCAACGGATCCTGGACAGCGCTGCGAACGGCGTCGGCGAACGCCTGCAGAACTACCGCAACGTGCTGCGCGGGATGCGCGGCCTGTTGCAGGTGACCGGTCCCGACCGCACCACCCAGCCGCAGCTGGCGGGCTATCTGGCGAATATCGACGTGGTCCATGAATTTCCCGGCGCAAGAGGCTTCGGTTTCGTGCGCCGCGTGCCCGAGGCCGAGGAGGTCGCCTACCTGGCGCGCCAGCGCGCCATTCACGGCCAGTTTGCGCTGCGCCAGTTTACACCGAGCACCGGCGACCGCTTCGTGATCCAGCTGATCGAGCCGATCGACGGCAACCGCATGGCGCTCGGACTCGACCTGGCTTCCGAACCGAACCGCCGGCGCGCCGCGCTGGCGGCGCGCGACAGCGGTAGCGCCCAGTTGACCGCGCCGATCACGCTGGTGCAGGCCGGCGGCGCGCGCGGCCAGGCGTTCCTGCTCCTGCTGCCGGTATATGACTACGGAGTGATCCCGGCCGCCGCTGAACGCAAGACCCATCTGGTGGGGTGGACCTACACGCCGCTGCAAGCGGCCACCGTGCTGCGCGATCTGATCGACCCGGCCGAACAGGTGGCGCTGGGGCTCGAGGACATCACCGACGGCGGGCGCGAAGTGGTGCTGCCGGTCGCCGCCTCCGGTCCCGGCGTGCTGCAGGCGCGCACCGAGACCACCGTGTTCGGGCGCCGCTGGCGCCTGACCCTGAACGCGGGCGAGGCCTTCGCTGCCCAGCAGGGACTGACCCAGTCCACGACGGTGCTGGCAGTGGGCCTGGCGGCCAGCGCGGCGCTGGCCCTGCTGGCCCTGCTGGTCTCGGCCGCGCGCGAGCGCAAGAGCGAATTGCGGGAAGAGCGCGCGCGCCTGGCTGCGATCGTCGATTCCTCGATCGACGCGATCATCGGCAAGGACTTGCGCGGGCACATCACGAGCTGGAACCGCGGCGCCGAACTCCTGTTCGGTTATGCCCGTCACGAGGCTCTCGGCCGCACCGCGGCCGAACTGCTGGTGCCGTCCGACCGTCTGGACGAGGAAAGCCGGATGCTGGCTTGGCTGAGCGACGGCGACAGCGTGGCCGACCTCGAAACCCGCCGCCGCCACAAGGACGGGCACCTGATCGACGTATGGCTGGCGGTGTCGCCGGTGCGCGCCGCCGACGGCAGGGTCGACGGTCTGGCGGTCACGGTGCGTGACATCACCGAGCGCAAGGCGAACGAAGAGATGGTGCACGCCGCCAACGCGCGCCTGGAAGAAACCGTGGCCAGCCGTACCGCCCAGCTCAGCCAGCTCAACGCGCTACTGGGCGGCGTGCTAGACGCCGCCACCGGCGTCGCGATCGTGGCGACCGATGCCGAGGGCCTGATCACCGTCTTTAACCGTGGCGCAGAATTGATGCTGGGCTACGATTCTCACGACATGGTCGGACGCACAACGCCGCTGTTGTTCCACGACTCGGACGAAGTGGCGGCACGGGCGGGCGAGCTCAGCGCCGCCGAGGGCAGACCGGTCGACGGCTTCGCCACTTTCGTCACGCCGGCGGCGCGCGACGGCGCCGAGACGCGCGAATGGACCTATGTGCGGCGCGATGGCAGCCGCCTTGCCGTGTCGCTGATCGTCAGCGCCATCCACGCGGCGGACGGCAGCATCGACGGCTACCTTGGGGTGGCGGTGGACGTCACGGCGCGCAAGGAACTGATGATGTCGCTGCGCCACGCCAAGGAGCAGGCCGATGCCGCCAGCGATGCCAAGTCGAGCTTCCTTGCCAATATGAGCCACGAGATCCGCACCCCGCTCAATGCCGTGATCGGCATGCTACAGCTGCTGCGCATGACCCAGCTCGACACTCGCCAGCAAGACTATTCCAACAAGGCGGAGCAGGCGGCGTGCGCCCTGCTGCAATTGCTCAACGATGTACTCGACTTTTCAAAGATCGAGGCCGGCAAGCTGCAACTCGACCCCCACCCGTTCGAACTCGACGGCTTGATGCGCGACCTCGCCACCGTCTTGTCCGGCAACCAGGGCGGCAAGCCCGTCGAAGTCCTGTTCGACCTGGATCCGCGCCTGCCGGCCTGCCTGGTGGGCGACCGCCTGCGCCTGCAGCAGATCCTCATGAACCTGTCGGGCAACGCGCTCAAGTTCACCGAGCGCGGGAATGTCTCAGTATCGATCGAACTGCTTGCGCAGGATGGCGACGCGGTCCGGCTGCGTGTGGCCGTGCAGGATACCGGCATCGGCATCGACCCATCGGTGCGCGACCGCATCTTCGAAGGATTCACCCAAGCCGAGGCATCCATCTCGCGCCGCTTTGGCGGCAGCGGACTGGGACTGGTGATCTGCCGGCGCCTGCTGGCGCAAATGGGATCCGAGCTCAGGCTGGACAGCACGCCCGGCGTCGGCAGCCGCTTCTGGTTCGACATCGCTCTCGAAACGGCGCCAGCGCCGGCGTCGGCCGCGCGCGCCCCGCTGAGGGTGCTGGTGGTGGACGACCATCCGGAGGCCGGCGACGCGTTGCGCCGCATGGTCGGCGGCATGGGCTGGCACGCCACCCTGGCCGGCGGCGGCGCCGAGGCGCTGGCGCTGGTGACAGGCGCGGCCTGTCCGTTCGACGTGGTGCTGCTCGACTGGCGCATGCCGGGCCTGGATGGGCTGCAAACGGCGCAGGCGATCCGGCGTAACTGCGAGGAGGCGCCGATCGTGCTGATGGTGACGGCGGCGGGACGCGAAATGCTGCTGATCGAGCATGGCCGCGAGGCCGAGGCCCCGTACGCCGGCGTGCTGACCAAGCCGGTCACCCCCCGCCTGATAGACGAAGCGGTGGCGCGCGCCATGGCGCCGCGAGCCGCGGCGCGCCCGGCGGCGCGGCGCATGCGACGTCTGGAAGCCATGCGCATTCTGCTGGTCGAGGACAATGCGGTGAACCGCCAGGTTGCGCGCGAATTGCTCGAAAGCGAAGGTGCGCAAGTGGCGCTGGCCGAGAATGGCCATGACGGCGTCGAGTTCCTGCTGAGCGCTGAGCGTCTCCCCGATGCGGTGCTGATGGACATGCAGATGCCGGTAATGGACGGCCTCGAGGCGACTCGGCGAATCCGGCGCGCGCTCGGCGCCACCTTGCCGATCATCGCGATGACCGCCAATGCGGGCGAGGACGACCGCGCGCGCTGCCTGGATGCAGGAATGAACGAGCACCTCGGCAAGCCGATCGACTTGGAGGCCCTGATACATGCCCTGAGGCCGATCGCTCCGCCCGCAACGCCCGCGGCCGGCGGCGCCTTGCGGGCAGTGCTGGCGCGTTTCGGCAACGACGCTGCCATTTATGTGCGCAGCCTCGACGCCTTCCTGCCCGATGCGGTGAAGCTGGCCGGACAGGCGCGTGTGGCGCTCGCGTCCGGTGAGTACGCGGCGGCCGCCGCGGCGATCCACAGCCTGAAAGGGGCGGGCGCCACCATTGGCGCGACCGCGCTGGTCGGGCGGCTGGCCGGGGTCGAGCGCAGCCTGCGCCAGGTGACCAGCGCCGCAGACCGGCATGCGCCGGCGCTGCGCAAGATAGAAACGGAAGTCGCGGCGGAGCTTGCGGCTATCACGCCGGACAGCCTCGCGCAGGCATGCGCCGCGCTACGGCTTGCCGTCGCCGCCGCCGTTCCGGCTGGAGCGGGCATGGACGCGGCGCGGGTGCCGCTGGCGAAGACGGTCGACCTCGAGGAGCTCGAGCGGTTGTTGGAGGATGGGAATATGCGTGCGCTCGACCTTGGCGAGGCCGTCGCAGCCCATGCGGCGGCGGATTCGCCGGCAGCGGAACTGGCTGCTCAGATCGCGGGGTTCGACTTCGAGGGCGCACGCGCCACCTTGGCGCGCCTGCGCGCCGCCAACTCGCCGGACCCCTGAATGCAAAGAGCCATCCTGGCGGATGGCTCCCTGGCTGTTTTCGCGGACCCGGACATCGCCGCTGACGATGCCCGAGACTTGCCCGGCGGGCATCACGCCTCTTTGGGCGCAGCGCCTTCCTTCGGCTTGAACTGCTTGTCGCTGATGCGGAACTTGGCACGGCGGTCGCCCATGAGGTAGCGCAGGTCGCGGATCGACAGGTCGCTGACTTCATGCATGCGGATCAGCAGCGAAGCGCCGACCGGCAGGCGGTGGTGGCGGATCTTCGAGATCACCGGCGGCGCCACTTCCAGGGCGCGCGACAGTGCTGCGTCGTTCTTCAGGCGGAGGTTCTCGATCAGGGTGTCGAGCAGGCGATTCGGGTTGTACTGCAGGAGTTCATCGGACTCCGAATCGCTGTTCATGTCGATGCCGACTTGGTTTGTCATGATTCAATATCCTATTTTTGGGTTGGACGGAGCCTCATGCGGCGCCCGGCTCCAGACAGGTAATTTCGTAATTTTCTATTCAATTGTACAACTAATTTCTTATCTGATACTTAATGGTAATAAGAATCAGGGTCTTCCCTTCGGAATTGTTGTCTCATCGCAACAATAGCCGCAATGCAATTCTCTCACAAACTCACGGAAATGGTTATTATTTTTTGGTCAATCAAAAGTGTAGTGTGAACGGGGCTTTGATGCCGCACGGTATGAAAACCGCTGACAGAATACTAAGAAAACAGGGGGTATGAGGGCCGCGTAGATGTTTCTATGGAGAATCTACGGGTCAAGCGCGCATACCCCTGGGGGGTATGCGGAAGAAGTGGTGGTTTTACGACAGGGTGCGACGGGAAATCCAGTTACAAATCGATACAAAGTTTCCCATTCAGCAACGCTTAATCGGCCCGCGCCGCACTCACCGCACGGCCGAGTTCGATCACCGACATGGCATAGAAATAACTCCGGTTGTACTTGGTAATGGCAAAGAAGTTATCGTTGGCGACCCAGTACTCGGTCGCTTCGGCGCCGTTCTGTAGATCGACCAGGCCGTAGAGGCGCTCGGCCGGCACGGCGGTCGCGGTCGTCACACCCGCCGCGCGCAATTCCTCCGGGCGCAGGGTGGCGGCCAGGCCGCGCTCCAGCAGCGGTTCCCAGGCGTGATTCGGCGACACGTCGGCGGCGAACACCGGGCTGCCGCGGTGTTCCGGGTTCCAGCCGTGCTGGACCAGGAAGTTGGCCACGCTACCGATCGCATCCTCGGATGAATTGCGCAGGTCGATCTGGCCGTCCTTGTTGAAGTCGACGCCGAATTTCAGGATGTTCCCCGGCATGAACTGCGGCATGCCGACCGCGCCGGCGAAGGAGCCCAGCAGCGAGAACGGATCGAGCTTGTGCTCGCGCGCGAACACCAGGGTGTTGGCCAGTTCGCTGCGGAAGAAGGCCATGCGGCTGGCGCGGTTCGGGGTTTCCGGATAGGCGAAGGCGAGGGTGGTCAGGGTATCCGGCACGCGGAACTTGCCGGTATCGCGGCCATAGATGGTTTCGACGCCGATGATGCCGACGATGATCTCGGCCGGCACGCCATAGGCCGCCTCGGCGCGCGCCAGGGCCTGGGCGTTCTCGTTCCAGAAGCGCACGCCGGCGCCGATGCGGATCGGCTCGATGAAGCGGTCGCGGTAGGCCTGCCAGTTCTTGGGTTTGCCCGGTGGGGCTGGTTTCACGAGCTGGACCGCGGAGTCGATGAAGCGCGCCTGGCCGAACAGCGATTCCAGCTCGCTGCGATCGAAGCCGTGCTGGGCGACCATCTCCTCGATGAACTCGCGCACCGCCTGCCATTCGAGGAAGTTGCTGTGCTCGCCGTCGTAGTCGATCACGGCGGCGGCGGGTGCGGCCTTGATCACGCGGGTGGACTTGATGGCAATGCGCTTGCCTTGTTTAGCCTTGACCTTGGTCTTGCCGGCCTTGGCTTTCGAGGCCTTGGTCTTGCTGTGGGCGGAAGCATCCTTCGCTGCGGCCGGCGTGCTGCCGATCGGGGAAAACGCCATGGCCAGTGCGGCAAGCAGGGGAACAAACGATTTCATCTAAGCTGTGACAATAGACTCTTCAAGGTGGCGGCCAGCCGCGGATTGGACTCCGGCTGGGGCGGCGCATAGCGCCAGGCGCTATAGCGGCGCAAGAACTCGACGGCGGCTTCGCGTGATGGCGGCGCCAGTTGTTGCGAGGCCGCGATCCGGGCCGCGTAGGCGGTGGGCCCTTCGTCCGCTGCGCGTGCCAGGCCCAGGTGGGCGAGGCGCTTGCATAGGACGGAGTATACCGCCTCGATAGGGTCAATTGCCTTGCGGCGATAGAAAATTCTGGCCAGCAGCAACACCAGGACGAGCAGGCTTGCAACCAAGGCAAAGCGCCAGTCCGACAGGGTGGATTGCAGGCTTTGCATCACCCCGGCCTGGCGTTCCGGCGTGTAGTTCAGCACCCACTGGTTCCAGCCATTGTTGACCGCGCCGATCGCGTTGCGCAGCTTGACCAGCAGCGAGTCTTCGCCGGCCCGGAACAGCGACAGGCCGCGCAGCGCGTCGATGCCGAAGGGCGCCGGCGGCTGCACCGCGGAGGCGAGGTTGCGGCGCACCCGCTCCGGCGCCACGGCGGCGGTCGGGTCGACCCGCACCCAGCCGCGGCCTTGCATCCAGACCTCGGCCCAGGCGTGGGCGTCGGACTGGCGCACCGTCATGAAACCGTCGATGGGATTGACTTCGCCGCCCTGGTAGCCGGTGACCACGCGCGCCGGAATGCCGGCCGCGCGCATCAGGAACACGAAGGCGCCCGAGTAGTGCTCGCAAAAGCCGGCCCGGGTCCCGTACAGGAATTCGTCGACCGAGTGGCGGCCCAGTAGCGGCGGCTCCAGCGTGTAGCTGTAGGGCTGTTCGCGGAACTGGCGCAGCACCGTGTTGACGCGCTCTCCCGGGTCGGCGATCTTGCGCAGGGCCAGGCCGGCCGCCAGCGCCTTCGGGTTGTACCCGTAGGGCAGCAGCAGCCACTGGTTCGCCTCGACCAGCGTCTCGCCGCCGTCGAGCGTGTAGTCCGGGTAGGAGGTCATCGCATAGCGCACGCGCCCCTCCAGGGCGCGGTCGCTGGTCAGCTCGATCTGGTGCGAGACCACGCTGCGGTAGCCGTCGATCTCGGGCAGGTGGCCGGGCATGTCGAGCGTGAACAGCCAGCGGGTGTCGGAGGGTTCGAGGGTCAGTTCGTAGCGCACCGCTTCGCCGCGCACGCGCAGGGAGACGTTGTCGAGTCCCGGCCGTGAACCGCCGCGCGTCCACGCGGTGCCGTCGAAAGCGTCCAGCACCAGGCCGCGCCAGTACAGCCTGGCCTTGTCCGGCACGGGGCCGTCGAAGCGCACCCGGAAGGCCGGGTCGTCCGACATGGCCAGGTTCGACATCTGGCCCGGCGCCATGCGTTCCGACAGCCCCGACTTGCCGCCGCCGCTGCCGCCGGAGCCCGGCATGCTCCACAGCGGACCGCCCAGGCGCGGGAAGACGAAGAACATGGCGATCGCCACCGGGGCCGCGAACAGCAGCATCCTGCCGCTCATCGCCAGGCGCGCGCGCAGGGGCGGCACCGCGCCGGTGAACTGGAAGGAGATCTGGGTGGTGAGCAGGGCCAGCACCGCCACCACCATCAGGACTGCCGTGCCGATGCCCTGGGCATAGAAGAAGTTGGTCAGCACCAGGAAGAAGCACAGGAAGATCACGACATACAAGTCGCGGCGCGCGTGCATCTCCAGCATCTTGAAGGCGACCAGCAGCACCAGCATGGCCACGCCCGCATCGCGCCCGAGCAGGGTCTGGTAGCTGAACTGCACCCCCGCCATGGCGCCGGCGGCGATCGGCAGCAGCACCAGGCTTGACGGCATGCGCTTGCCGCGCAGGGTGATGTAGCCGCGCCAGGCGAGCGTCGCGGCGCACAGCAGCGAGACCCACAGCGGCAGGTGGGCGGTGTGCGGCGCCAGCACCAGCACCGCGCTCCCGAGCAGCAGCAGTGTGTCGGCCTTGTCGCGCGGGAGCGGCAGGGCGAACAGCGGCGGCTTGACCGGATCCTTCATGCCGCCTCCAGGCCGTACAGGGCGAGTGCACGCAGGCAGGCCGCCTGGTGGGCCGCGCCGTTGGCGGCGTCGTAGTGCAGGGCGCCCAGGCGGAAGGCGTAGGGCAGGGCGCGCTGCTCGGCGTCCAGCACCCAGCGCGTCATGCGCGACAGGCGCAGTTCCACGTCGAGGTAGACGGGCAGGGCGGCGAAGTCGAGCACCAGCTCGTCGCCCGTCGCGCCTTCGAAGTGCTTGGTCACGAGCTGGCCGCCGAGTTCGGGATCGAGCCGCGCGATCTGGCGCCAGGCCAGCTGGCGCGGCGAGTCGCCGGCCTGGTAGCTGCGCACGCCGGCGAAGTCGTCATTGCCGCCCGCGCGCCCGCTGCCGCTTGCGCTGCCCGACATCGGCAGCGGCGGCGCGCCTTCTTCGGGGCGCGGATAGACCAGGGCGCGCGCGGCCGGACGCCAGTAGCTCCAGGCGCGGTAGAGGCCCAGCGGGAAGCGGGTGGACAGCACCACGCGCGCCGGCTGCAGCCAGCCCCGTTGCGCGGTCGGCACGGCCAGCAGCACGCTGGCGCTGCCCACGGCCTTGACGTCGACCACGTGGCGCGGCTCGTCGACGTCGTCGAAGTCGATCCAGATGCCGTAGCGCGCCAGTGTCGTGCGGTTGCTCAGGTGGAGTTCGAACTGCGCTTCCTGGCCGGCGAAGACCTGGGGCGTGCGGCCCTGCTGCAGGGCCAGGTGGGCCAGGTTACGGTAGGTGAAGACCATGTCGACCAGGGCGCAGGACAGCGCCAGGAAGGTCAGGGCGAAGCCCAGGCCCAGCTGGTAGTTGATCGAGCCGATGAGCAGGACCAGCAGCAGCACGGCGAAGCCGATGCCGGCGCGGGTGGGCAGGATGAAGACCCGGCGCTGGCTCAGCACCACCTCGCCCGCGTCCAGCGCGCCGCGGCGCGGCAGCCACTTGCCGGTGCTGCGCCGCAGCCAGCCCCTGAAACCCGCTCGCCCGGTACGGCCAGCCACCGCCATTTACACCGGCACCGATTTCTGCAGCTGCAGGACGAGGTCGCGGCTCGCCACGGCCATGCCCTGCGCCGAGCGCAGCGGGCGCAGGCGGTGGGCGCAGACCGGCACCAGCACGGCCTGGATGTCCTCGGGGATGACGTGGTCGCGTCCTTCCAGCGCGGCCCAGGCGCGGCCCGCCTGCAGCAGCGCGAGCGCGGCGCGCGGCGACAGGCCTTCGGCGAACAGGCCGTTCTGGCGCGAGGCCTGGGCCAGCGCCTGCACATAGGTGACCAGGTAAGGCGAGGCGTGGATCTCCTTCAGCGCGCGCTGGGCCTGGGCCAGTTCCGACGGCTGCATCGCCGGCTGCAGGTGCCGCAGCATGGCGCGGCGGTCTTCTCCCATCAGCAGGGCGCGCTCGGCGGCGGCGTCCGGATAGCCCAGCGACAGGCACATCAGGAAGCGGTCCAGCTGCGACTCGGGCAGCGGGAAGGTGCCGACCTGGTTGGCCGGGTTCTGGGTCGCGATCACGAAGAAGGGTTCGGGCAGGGCATGGGTGACGCCCTCGGCGCTGACCTGGCGCTCTTCCATCGCCTCCAGCAGGCCCGACTGGGTCTTGGGCGTGGCGCGGTTGATCTCGTCGGCCAGCAGCACCTGGGTGAAGATCGGGCCGGGATGGAACACGAAGCCGTTGGTCTCGCGCTCGTAGACCGAGATGCCGGCCACGTCGGCGGGCAGCAGGTCGCTGGTGAACTGGACCCGGTTGAACTTCAGGCCGAGCGAGATCGCCAGCGCGTGGGCGAGGGTGGTCTTGCCCACGCCCGGCAGGTCTTCGAGCAGCAGGTGGCCGCCCGCCAGCAGGCAGGTCAGGGCCAGCCGGACCTGCTGGTCCTTGCCGATGATGACCTGGCCGACCTGGCGCGCGGCCGCGTGTAGTTGATTGAACATAGAGGGTTCCAGTGATCCGTTCGGTGCGCAGTGCCGAGCAGGCCGGTGCGCCATCATGGTAGATTAGCGCCATTGGCAAGCTTTGTACTCCGTCGGCAACAAGCCTTCGCACCGATTCTATGCGAGATCGGCCGCGAGGGTGCGCCAAGGATGAGCAGGCACACGGAACCCCCAGAACATGAGCACAGCAATCTACAGCCACCCCGACTGCCTGCGGCACGAGATGGGCGACTGGCACCCCGAGTGCCCCGAGCGCCTGCGCGCGATCGACGACCAGCTGATCCTGGCGCGCCTCGATGGCCTGCTTGAGCAGCGCAGCGCGCCGCTGGCCGAGCCCGAGGACATCCTGCGCAACCACACGCCGGGCGCGGTGGCGCTGGTGCGCGACAACGTGCCGGCCCCAGGGGACTACTATCCGCTCGACGGCGACACCATCCTCTGCCACGACAGCTACCGCGCGGCCCTGCGCGCGGCCGGCGCGGCGGTGGCGGCGACCGACGCCGTGATCGCGGGCGAGGTCGACAACGCCTTCTGCTCGGTGCGCCCGCCCGGCCACCACGCCACGCCCACCGAACCGATGGGCTTTTGCTTTTTCAATAACGTCGCGATCGCGTCGCGCCATGCGATGGAGGTGCACGGCCTCGAGCGCGTGGCCATCGTCGACTTCGACGTCCACCACGGCAACGGCACGGCCGACGCCTTCCGCAACGATGCCCGGGTGCTGATGGTGAGCCTGTTCCAGCATCCCTTCTATCCCTACTCGGATCCGGAGCCGATCACGGCCACCAGCGTCAACGTGCCGGTGCCGGCGCTCGCCGACGGCGACACCGTGCGCAAGCTGGTGACCGACCTCTGGCTGCCGGCCCTGCATGCGCACCGGCCGCAGATGATCTTCGTCTCCGCCGGCTTCGACGGCCACCGCGAGGACGATATGGGCGGCATCGGGCTGGTGGAGGCCGACTACGCCTGGATCACGCGCCAGGTGATGGCGGTGGCGAAGCAGTACGCGCGCGGGCGCATCGTCAGCTGCCTCGAGGGCGGTTACGCCCTGTCGGCGCTGGGGCGCAGCGTCGTGGCCCACCTGAAGGTGCTGGCCGAGCTCGAATAGGCAGGTGGCCAGCGCCGCGCCCGGCACGGAACACAGCCGGCCGTCTCCCATCTAATCATGCACGACACCGGGCTCCGGGTCGGACAATGAACAACAAGGAGACGACCATGAAAGCTCTCAGGGCCTGGCTTGCGCTATGCCTCTTCCTCGCCGCCGGCTTCGCAAGCGCCGCCAACTACACCCTCTGGATCAATGGCCGCGCCGGCAGCGGCCCGGAGGGCACGCCGGGCAACTACAACGATTTCAGCTACTGGGGGCCGTCCTCGACGCCCGCCGGGGTCAACAAGAAGGCCGTCAACTGGGATGGCCGCAGCAGCATCGCTTCCCAGAGCGGCAGGGTGCGCGACGCCCTCGACTGCTTCTGCACCGGCAATAACTGGTGCTACGTCGTCACCTACAGCGCCGGCGACCTCCTGATGGGCTACACCATGGCCAACTACGGCGGCACGGTCCGCCAGAAGAAGAACGCGAGCCCGAACGCGGGCGGCGTCTGCGGCAACAGCGGCGCCGGCAGCCAGGCCGGATGGAACATCAAGTGGGTGCGCGCAGCAAGCGGCGCGGCGGGCGGCACCGAGCTGTCCGACATCGGCGCCTGGACCACCTCGGAGCCGCTGGTGCAGGACCTCAAGACCGGTACCGCACGCGCCATGTACAACCACAACGTCACGCGCAATGTCTGGTTCTACATGTACGCGGGCGCCAGGGGCACCGCCTATTCCTTCGTGCTGCCGGGGCAGGACGACGAGGTGATCGCCTACCACAGCTCGGGCGGCGTCGCGGGCAACTCCGGCAGGTCGCTGTGCAATCCGGGCGACTGGTTCTGCAACGACCTGCGGCTCGGCACCGCGAACAACCAGGGCGGCAGCGCCAAGTGGAGCTACCACTCGGTGGCCTTCCGTGACGACGGCGAGGACTACGACCACTACGGGGACGGCAACTGGGCCGGCATCATCGGCGTGGTGCGGGACGCCGTGGTGAATACGGCACAGTAGCTGCGACAGGATCGCAACACTTCACTCCTTTCCTGTTGTGAAAATTGACACGTATGCATGTCAGGCATAGAGTCGGACTCAGCCATAAGAAATATGGCAGACAACGACTATTGGAGACGACATTGAAGACAATCCGCATGATCGGCGCGCTGTGCCTGTTCCTCGTATCCGGCTGGGCAGCCGCCGCCAACTACACCCTCTGGATCAACGGCCGCACCGGCGGCGGGGCGATCGGCAACTACAACGACTTCAGCTACTGGGGCCCCGGCACCACTGCGGCCGGGGTCAACAAGAAGTCCGTCAACTGGGACGGCCGCAGCAGCATCGCCTCGCAAAGCGGCAAGGTGCGCGACGCCCTCGACTGCTTCTGCACCGGCAGCAACTGGTGCTACGTCGTGACCCATAGCGCGGGCGACCTGATGATGGGCTATACGCTCGCCAACTACGGCGGCTCGGCGCGCCTCAAGAAGAACGCCAGCGCGAACAGCGCCGGCGTGTGCGGCAACAGCGACGGGTCGACGCAGACCGGCTGGAACATCAAGTGGGTGAGGGCGGCTTCCGGCGCGGCCGGCGGCTCCGAGCTCTCGGACGTCGGTTCCTGGACCACCTCGGAACCGCTGGTGCAGGACCTCAAGACCAGTACCGCGCGCGCCATGTACAACCACAACACCACCCGCAACATCTGGTTTTACATGTATGCGGCCGCCAAGGGCACCGCCTATTCGGGCGTGCTGCCGGGCCAGGACGACGAGGCCGTCGCCTACCACAGCACCGGCGGCGCGGCCGGCAGCTCGGGCGGCTCCTATTGCAACCCGAGCGACTGGTTCTGCAACGACCTGACCCTCGGCACCGCGGCCAACGAGGGCGGCAGCGCCAAGTGGAGCTACCACTCGGTGGTCTTCCGCGACGACAGCGAAGCCTACAACCACTACGCGAACGGCAACTGGGGCGGCATCGTCGGCGTGGTGCGCAGCGCGGTGGTGAACAGTGCCCTCTAGCTTCAACAAGCCGCTGATCGGCCTGGGCGTGGCGCTCGCCGTCGCGCTCGGGCTGTGGCTGGGACGCGGCGAGCCGGAGGCGGCCCCGCAGGCCGCCGCCGCGCCGCCGCCCTCCGGCCCGCAGTTCTCGAACGCCGTGCCGGGCGGCGATGGCCTGCCTGTCGTCAGCGACCGCCAGGAGCGCCGGCGCCTGCTGGTCGAGCAGGTCCGGCTCACCGACCACAGCTATTGCAGCTACCTCGAGGGCAGCAGGTACCCGATGGAATCGCGCCCGGTAGCCCAGAATCCCGACCAGGTCCACCCGAACCAGCCCGTCGTCGAGGCCAACCCCATGCGCATGGAAGGCGGCGCGACCAATGGCTCCGTGCTGCTGCAGACCTCGCAGTCCCACGTCTACCTGGCCGCCGGCGAAGCGGCCGCCTTTTCCTTGCGCGCCGTCGATTCGCAGGGCCAGACCCTGCCGATCGTGATCACCCGCGCCGTGGCCCAGGGCATGACCTACGGCGCCAGCCGCCCCACGCCGCAGGTGGCGGTGCCCTTCGCCGACGATGGCGGCGGCGCCGACCCGGTGGCGGGCGACAATGCCTATGCCGGCACGCTGGCCCCGGGCCAGGGCGGCCTGGCGGGCTTCCACGGCACCATCCGCACCGAGGTGCGCTACACGGCGGGAGGACGCAGCGGCTTCGCCCTGTTCGACGTGATCTATACGCCGGTGCTGCCGGCCACCTGGACGGGCAAGGTGCGCGAGGCGGTCGAGGAAGGTTCGCTGCACTACTACCTCGGCCTGGAAGTGCGCCAGCCGGGGCGTTACATCGTCACCGGCCGCGTCGACGACGCGCGCGGCAAGCCTTTCGCCGTGGCCACCTTCAACGACGTGCTGCAGACCGGCACGCGCGAAGTGAAGCTGACCGTGTTCGGCAAGCTCCTGAAGGACGAGAGTCCGGCCATGCCGCTGACCCTGCGCGACGTCGACGGCTACCTGCTGCGCGAGAACGTCGATCCCGACCGCCTGCTGGTGCCGCGCCTGCAGGGCCGCGTGTTTGCCGGCCGCACGCGTTCGATGGACGGGGTGTCGGATGCCGAATGGCAGAGCGAGGAGCGCAGCCGTTACCTGAACGAGTACGCGAAGGACCGCAACGCCGCGCGCGCCGCGCTGGCCGCCTTCGATCCGGCGCAGCCGCTGCCGCCCAGCGCCTGCGGCGGCAAGCCCTGAGGACGGGCGAGGCTTCGCTCAGAGGGGCAGGACAGGGAAGCGCTGGAAGAGGCAGGCGACGGCGATCAGTCCGCACAGGGTGCCGAACACGATCCAGCGCGTCAACGCAGTCTTGGGTGCCTGGTGCATGGCAGTTCTCCGTGAGATGGCGAAAAGTCCATTGTCGGGCCATCGGGTGCGCGATGCGTTGCAGAGTATCAACAGACCAGTGCGGGATGGGCCGCTTGGGCCGTCAGGCGGCCACGCGGTTTCTTGCAGCGGCGGACGGCAGCGTAAAATAGCGCCTTGAATTGAAGATTACGAAAGCACAGCATGTCCATTCAATGGTTCCCGGGGCACATGAACGCGGCCAAGAAGGAAGCCGCCGAGCAGATGGAGAACACCGACCTGGTGATCGAAGTCCTCGACGCCCGCCTGCCCGAGGCGAGCTGCAACCCGCTGGTCGATGAACTGCGCAAGTTCCGCCAGCGTCCCAGCCTGAAAATCCTGAACAAGATCGACCTGGCCGACCCGGTCGCGACCGCCGCCTGGAAAGCCTATTACGAGGCCCAGGAAGGCGTGACCGCCTACCCGATGACGACCAAGAAGCCGGCGGACGTCGCGCGCATCCCCGAGATCTGCCAGTCGCTGGCCCCGCACCGCGGCGTGCCGACCAAGCCGCTGCGCATCATGATCATGGGCATCCCGAACGTCGGCAAGTCGACCCTGATGAACGCGCTGCTGAAAAAGCGGGTGGCGAAAGTCGGCGACGAGCCGGCCGTGACCAAGACCCAGCAGAAGCTCTACCTCGGCAAGCACATCGTGCTGGTCGACACCCCGGGCATGCTGTGGCCGAAGATCGCCATGGCCGGCGACGGCCTGATGCTGGCGGCCAGCCACGCGGTCGGTTCGAATGCCCTGATCGAGGAGGAGGTGGCCGAGTTCCTGGGCAACCTGCTGCTGGAGCGTTATCCCCACCTGCTGACGGCCCGCTACGGCTTCAAGACCGAGGGCCTGGACGGCATCGCCGTGATCGAGCAGGTGGCGGCGCGCCGGGGCTTCCGCATGCGCGGCGGCGACTTCGACTACGAGAAGGCGGCCCACGTGCTGCTGCACGACTACCGCACCGGGGCGCTGGGCAGGATCAGCCTGGAGACGCCGGAAACCCGCGCCGCGGCCCTGGCGCAGCACGCGGCCGAGATGGCGGAAAAGGCGCGCATCGCCGAAGAGAAGGCGGCCCTGAAGGCCGAGGAAGCGATGCGCGGCAAGCGCGGGACGTGATTTTGTAGGGTGGTCGGCTTCGCCGACCGCGCGTTCAACTCCCGTATGAATGGATGTGGCGCGAGCTGTTCACGTACTGTTTGAACGCGCGGACGGGGGACCCGTCCACCCTACCCGAACCGGAAGCTGGATACCGTCAGGCTGCCGAAGAAATCATCCTCGTGGTACACGCAGGCCGCCGCTTCGTCGGCGGCCGCGCCCGACGCCACCATCAGCGGCAGCAAGTGCTCCTCCCGCGGGTGCGCCACCCGCGCCATCGGCGCCTTGTCCCATCTCAATATCGCCGCGTTGCGCTCGTCCGGCGGCAGGGCCATCGTCTCCTGCAGCCACCCATCGAAGGCCCGCGAAGCAGCCGCTCCACCCGGACCGAATTGCCGCAGGTTGTGATACGACAGCCCGCTCCCGATGATGAGCACCCCTTCGTCACGCAGCGGCGCCAGCGCGCGCCCGGCCTCGATATGGGCCTGCGGGTCGAGATCGCGCCGCAGCGACAGCTGTACCACGGGCATTGCCGCTTCCGGATACACGGGGTAGAGCATCGAGAACGTCCCATGGTCGAAACCACGCTCCGGATCCAGCCCGGCCGGATGCCCGGCGGCGTTCAGGAGCGCCGCCACGCGGGCTGCCAGCGCCGGCTCGCCCGGCGCCGGATAGCTGATGCGGTAGGTATGCGGCGGAAAGCCGCCATAGTCGTAGATCATGCCGGGCGCTGCGCCTGACGACACCATGAAGCCCGGTGTCTCCCAGTGGCTGGTCACCACCAGCACCGCGCGCACCGCATCCGGTGCGTCACGCCGCATCGCCTGCAGCGAGGCTTCCAGTTTGTCGTAGGCGGGCCCGTATTGGTCCTTCATCCACGGCCAGGGGCCGCCGCCGTGGGACACGAAATAGGTAGGAAGAGTCATGGAGGCTCCGGCGAAACGACATCGAAGCCCCCATGGTAGCCCAGGACGGGAATCAGCGTGGGCGGGCCAGCTCGATCAGTCCGAACAGGCGGGCGCAGCGCATCCAGGCCAGGACCAGCACGGCCAGCTGGGCCAACGCGAGTCCGGCCAGGAAGCTGCCCGTGCCCAGCGCCGGCACGTTGATGCGCGCCACCGCCAGCAGCCCGGCCAGGCAGAGGCCCACGATCGTCACGCCGAAGTAGAAGCCGAGGATGGCCAGCGGCCGGCGCATCAGCAGGCGCAGGCCGGCGACCCAGGCCAGTACGGCCGAGGTGCGGCGGCGCTCCAGCGCCAGCTTGGCGCGTCCGAGGTCCAGGGTCGCGTGGGCCAGCAGGAGCAGCAGGGCGGCAACGATGGTGGCGCCGAGGCGCGCATTGTCGGCCGACGATTCGAGCACGCTCGACGCCGCGTGGTCGGCGGCGGCGTCGCCCGCGATCCCGGCCAGGAAGGCGGCCAGGCCGAGCGGCACGATGGCCCACAGCAGGGTGCGCAGCAGGCGGCCGTATTCCTGCACGCCGCCGGCGGCCAGGGCGGCGAAGCCCAGCGGCTTCGGCGCGCGCGCGGCCGTGATGGCGGCGCCGGTGAGGAGCGGCGACAGCAGCAGCGTCATCGCCAGGGCGACCACGGCCCCGCTGCCGAGCGCCGCGGCGAACTGCGGGTGCAGGCTGACCAGGTCGGTGATCGCGGCCAGGTCGAGGCGATGGGCATAGGCGGCCGCGCCCACGGTGTGGTCGAAGGCGGCGCCGAACATGCGCCACACCGGCAGGCTCGCCACCAGGGCGGGCAGCAGCAGGCCGAGCAGCCAGAGCAGCATCAGGCGCCATTGGAGGGCGGGGCGCAGGGCGCGCAGGAGGCCGCTTTTTGCGTCCGGCGCGGCGGCGTGGCCGGCCTGGGCCGATTCGAACGGCGAGATCGTTGGATGCATGGTCGTCATACGGTGGCGATGAAGGACAGGAGGAGTTGGACGAAGGCCATGGCGTCGCTGGCCCAGCGCGTCGAGGCGCTGCGGTCGGCGGCCAGGGCGCGGCTGTCGTCGAGCTTGTTGACGTCGAGGTAGTGGCTGCGGCGCGGGTCGAGTTCGGCCGACACGGCTTTCGCCGGTTTCACCCAGCTAAAGGTGCGCCATTTTTCCTCGCCCTGCCAGGTCACGGTCTCGCTGCTGCCGTCGGCGAAGCGCACCACCAGGGTCTGGGGGACGCTCGCGCCTTCGCGCCGCACCGTCACCTGGGTGCGGAAGGGGTAGGGGCCGCTGCCATCCTTGGCGTTCGGATTGGCTTTCTCCCAGTCCTTGCGCGCCTTGGCGATGCGCGCATCGAGCGCTGCCTCGGTTTCCTCGATCCGCTTGCCCTTCTCAAGGCGGGTGCCCGCCAGCGGCAGCACTTCCTCGCTGGCGATCGAGGCCACGCGGTCGTCCACGCGGGAGACGGCGTAGATCTGCTTCGCGAAGACTTCCTCGACCGCGGCGCGTTCGCCGCTGCCGTCGGCCAGGGCCTCGCGCAGGTCGGCCACGCTCGGGTGGCGGAACTTCCAGCGGCGGTAGTATTCCTTGAAGCCGCGTTCCATCGCCTCGCGTCCGATGCGTTCCTCGAGGTCGCGCATCACGAGTGCGGTACGGGTATAGACCGGGCCGATGCCCTGCAGGCGCTGCCAGGCATTCTGGCCGGGGGCGTCGGCGGGCCGGTCACGCGGGCTGGTGGCGCGCGTGATGTCGAAGGGATCGAAGACCGGGTCGATGCCGATGCGCTTGAAGAAGGCCGGCATCGGGTGGGCCTGCTGGCCGCGCTCGCGCAGCATGCGGCCGTCCCAGTACTCGTTCAGGCCCTCGTCCAGCATCGGCTCTTCGAACTCGTTGCTGGCCAGGATGCCGTAGAAGTAGCCGTGGCCGAACTCGTGGATGGTCACGCCCTCGAGCATGTACTCGTCGAGCGAGTTCTTCGCCACCTCGGCATGGCCGGATGCCGTGATGAAGGTCGGGTACTCCATCCCGCCCGCTTCCTCCGCGTTGTAGGGCGGGATCACCACCGTCAGCGTGCGGTAGGGGTAGGGGCCGAGGGTGCGCGAGAAGTAGGTCAGCGAATCCTTGGCCGCCTTCATGGCCGGCTTGGCGCTGGCCTCGTACTCGGGCGGGAACAGCACCTGCACCGTCACGGTCGGGCTGCCGGGGCCGGTCCAGGTCTCGACCAGGGGAGGGGCAGAGCGCTTGTCGGCGGTCCAGGCGAAATCGTGCACGTCATGCTGGACGTAGCGGCGCGTGACCATGCCGTTCTTCTCGCTCGGCGCGCCCTGCAGTTCGCCGGTGGCGCCGACGGTGTAGGCCTTGGGCACCGTCAGGCTGACGTCGTAGCTGCCGAAGTCGGCGTAGAACTCGGACTCCATGTGGAATTCGTGGGCGTTCCAGCGTGGCGCGGTGGCGCCGCGTTCGCCCGGCAGTTCCAGCACGGCGATCTTGGGGAACCACTGCGCCACCAGGTGGAAGCTGCCGAAGTAACCGGTGCGCGCTATCACGCGCGGCAGCTGGGTCTGGAAATCGATGTCGAGCGTCGTGCTGGCGCCCGGCGCCACCGCTTCCGGCAGGTCGAAGCGGGCCACGGTATGGTCGGTGGCCGGGCCGCCGTCGGGCTGGACGAAGCGCCACGGCACGCTTGCCGCGCCCTGGCGCACGCTGGCCAAGGCGATGTGGCCCCATTCGCCGTCCCTGATGTCGACGCCGCTGCGGAAGCCTTCGCCGCGGTGGCGCTGCTCGGTGAAGAAGGTGCTGCCGGCGCCCTCGAAGGCATTCATGTAGAGGTGGACGTAGACGCTGCGCACCGGCACCGCGCTGCGGTTGCGCCAGGTGAGGGCCTGCCGGCCCTTGATCAGGTGCTTGTCCGGGTCGAGCGTGGCCTCGATGCGGTAGCTGACCACGCGGTCCGACAAGGTGGCATGGTCGCCGGTGCGCACGCCGCCCCAGGCGGAGGGCGCGCTCGGCGTGGTGACGGCGGCCGCGTCGGGCGCGGCCAGCGCGATGCCGTCCAGCGAGGGTGTGGGGCTTGGCGCCGGCGCGTCGGCCTGGGCCAGCCAGGCAACAGCGCCGCCGGCCGCGAGCAAGGCGGCGGCGAGCACCGCGCGCAACTTGCTCCGTGCTTGGATATGCATGCAGGACTCCCTGTAATGACAATATTGTTTGAACGCGAATATAGCCAGAAGAGCAAAAAAACACCATGGGCATGCGATAGAACGCAGGATTTGAGGATGGACGCGCAAAAAACGCGACAAGGCTTGTCAGGTTATAATCGCGGCCGTTCTGGTGCCCGCGCAGGCGATCCGCCTGCACAGTTAAACGGGAAACACGAGGCAAAGGCGCTGCGCGCCCGCGCCGAGGTGTGCTGCCCCCGCAACGGTCAACAAGCGTCACCGCCTGATAGAAACCCTGTTTGGCGCGGTGACAGGCTGTCTCAATAACCACTGTGCATTGCATAGGAAGGTGGGACAGTCCGTCTTGCAAGCCCGGATACCGGCCAGGACAGGGGGAAGCGCGCATGCGGCAGGGCCGGTGCTGCGTCTTCCGTTGACTCCGGTGTGCGGGGACGCAGGCCGGTGCTTTTACCGAGAACATCCACAATGAATTTTGCTGCCTTCCCAAGCAGCGCGCCGGCCATCAAGCCGCTCGCGCTGGCCTGCGCCTTTTCCCTTTCCATCCTCGCCGCGAACGCCTTCGCCCAGGACACGGCCGTTCCCGAGATCGTCGTCACCGGCGCGCGCTTCCCCGCCCAGGTCTCGCTCGCGCCGATCGGCGCCACCGTCATCACGGCGGAGGACATCCGCCGCGCCGGCGCTACGGACGTGAATGCCGCGATCCGCAAGATCGGCGGCGTGTTCGGCCGCCAGAGCCTGGACGGCTCGCCCGACTTCGCCCTCGACCTGCGCGGCTTCGGCTCCAACGGCAGCCAGAACATGGTGGTGCTGGTCGACGGCGTGCGCATGAACGAGAACGAACTGGCCGGCCCGGTGCTGTCCTCGATTCCCGTGGACACCGTCGAGCGCATCGAGATCCAGCGCGGCGGCAGCAGCGTGCTGTACGGCGAAGGCGCGACCGGCGGCGTGATCAACATCATCACCAGACGCGGTACGCAAGCCGGCTACCACGGCTCCGTGGTGCTGGAAGCCGGCCGCTTCGACCAGTACGATGCGCGCGCGTCCGTCCGCCATGGCGAGGGCCCGCTGTCCTTCGACCTGGCCGCCGCGCGCCAGGGTACCGACAACTACCGCGACAACAACGAATTCCGCCAGAAGACCTTCAGCGGCGGCTTCCAGTGGGCCGCGAACGACGCCCGCATGGGCCTGCGCGTGGAGAGCGCACGCCAGGACATGCGCTTCCCGGGGTCGCTGAGCTATGAACAGTTCGAAGCCAATCCGCGCCAGACCCTGACCCCGAAGGACTTCGGCGCCCTGTCCAGCGACCGCGTGACGGCCTTCGCCGAGAAGCGCGTCGACAACGTGGAATTCGCGGCCGAGCTGGCCCACCGCGAGCGCAAGGTCGAATCGACCTACGACTTCGGCGGCTTCCTCTCCGCCGCGACCTACGACACCCGCCACACCCAGTTCTCGCCGCGCATGCGCCACAGCGCCAACCTGGGCGCCGGCCTGAACGAATTCGTCGCCGGCGTCGACCTGAGCCGCTGGGAGCGTGCCACCAGCCTCGGCTCGGATGCGCGCCAGACTTCGGAAGCCTACTACCTGCGCGACGAGATGCGCTTCGGCGGCGCCGCCAATGCCCGCCTGGCGCTGGGCGCGCGCCACGAGCGCTTCGAGAAGAAAGAGACCAACGCCGCGCTGGCGGTGCCGACCGGCACCCAGACGGTGAACGCCTGGAGCGCGGAAGGCAGCGTCGACGTGGCAGCGAACGTCACCGTGCATGCCAAGGCCGGCCGCAGCTACCGCCTGCCGAATGCCGACGAGAACGGCTACCGTTCCAGCGTCGGCCTGCTCGACGTCCAGACCTCGCGCGACCTCGAGCTGGGCGTGACTGCCGGCACCGACGCCCGCCGCATCGCCGCACGCGTGTTCCGCCACCGCCTGAAGAACGAGATCTTCTACGATCCGACCCTGGGCGGCGGCTGGGGCGCCAACACCAACCTCGACCCGACCCGCCGCCAGGGCCTGGAAGTCGAAGGCCAGATGGCGATCGGCCAGGCGCTGCGCCTGACCGGCCAGTGGCAGCGCGTGGACGCCGAGTTCACCGAGGGCCCGAACGCGGGCCGCGAGATGGTGCTGGTGCCGAAGAACGTCGTGACCGCGCGCCTGGCCTGGGTGGCCGCCGGCCCGCACAGCGCCGACATCGGCGCCCAATGGGTCGACCGCCAGCGTTACGGCAGCGACTTCAGCAACAGCTGCAGCACGCGCATGCCGTCCTTCACGACGATCGACGCCCGCTACGCCTACCGCACCGGTCCCTGGGAAGTCGCGGTCAGCGGCCTGAACCTGGCCGACCGCCAGTACTTCAGCAATGCCTTCGGCTGCCGTTCGGGCATCTACCCGAGCGACGGCCGCCAGCTGAAGCTGGCGCTGCGCTACGACTTCTGATGCGCAGACTGACGCGCTTCGCCGCCGCCGTGCTGCTGGCCTGCGCCGCAGCCACGGTGCAGGCCGCCCCGGTGACCGTGGTCGACGACGCCGGCCGCAAGGTCACGCTCAAGGCGCCGGCGCAGCGCGTCATTTCGATGGCGCCGCACGCCACCGAGCTGCTGTTCGCAGCCGGCGGCGGCGCGCGCGTCGTCGGGGCGATGAACTACAGCGACTACCCGGAAGCGGCGAAATCCATCCCACTGGTGGGCAGTAACAGCCAGATCGACATGGAGCGGGTGCTGGCGTTGAGGCCGGACCTGATCGTGGTCTGGCATACCGGGAACACGGCGCGCCAGATCGCCCAGATCGAGAGCCTGGGCGTGCCGGTCTTCCACAGCGAGCCGCGCCGCCTGGCGCAGGTCGCCGAGAATATCGAGCGCCTGGGCCGGCTGCTGGGCACCGTGCCGGCGGCACAGGCAGCGGCCGGGGCCTACCGGGCGAAACTCGCGGGCCTGGAGGCGCGCTACGGCAAGCGTGCGCCCGTCACGGTGTTCTACCAGATCTGGGACCAGCCCCTGTATACGCTCAACGACGCCCAGATCGCCAGCGATGCGATCCGCGTCTGCGGCGGGCGCAACGTGTTTGGCGGCCTGAAGGTCGTGGCGCCGGAAGTCAGCCTGGAGGCGGTGATCGCGGCCGATCCAGAGGCGATCATGGCGGGGAAGCGCTACGACCCCGCCAATCCGGGCCTGAAGCTGTGGGAACCCTACCGCAGCATGACGGCGGTGAAACGGGGCAACCTGTTGACCGTCGATGGCGAACTGCTGACCCGGCCGGGCCCGCGGGCCATCGACGGCGCCGCAGCCCTGTGCCAGGCCCTGGAAGGTGGGCGCCAGCGCCGCCCGAAGTGAGTTCGCTTGCAAAACCGGCACCCCTTGCCCGTAAGCCCAGGTTAATTCCGTAAGCAAATGCAAAAAACGCTCTTCTGGCCGGAAGGAGAGGCGAAAAAGTGGTAATCTGCCCGCGTTTGCTCAATCAACTGTGGAAGGAAACCCATGCGTTCTCTGCGTTTTGCCCTCATCGCCGCCACCCTGGCCGCCAGCACCGCTTTCGCGTCGCCGACCGCCCCGGTCAACGGCGCCGACTACATCACGCTGGCACAGCCGCAGCCGGTACAGGCGACGGGCAAGAAGGTCGAGGTCATCGAGTTCTTCGCCTACCACTGCCCGGCGTGCAATATGCTCGAGCCCTCGCTGAACCAGTGGATCAAGAAGCAGGGCGACAACATCGTCATGCGCCGCATCCACCTGCCGTTCCAGGGGCCCGCCGATCCGGAAGCGCACCTGTTCCTGACCCTGGAAGCCATGGGCAAGCTGGAGGAATACCACCCGCGCGTGTTCCAGGCGGTGCACGTGCAGCGCCAGCGCTTGATGAAGGACGACGCCATCATCGAGTGGGCGGCCAAGAATGGCCTGGACCGCGCCAAGTTCATGGAAGCCTGGAATTCCTTCGGCGTGACGAGCAAGCTGCGCCGCCTGCAGACCCTCTCGTCGAACTACAAGGTCACCGGCACCCCGACCATCATCATCGACGGCAAGTACGTCGTGTCGCCGAGCCAGGTGGGTGAGTCCAACAAGATCAACGGCATCGAGCCGACCATGCAGGCGACCATGCAGGTCATGGATGCGCTCGTGAAGAAGGCTGCAGCCACGAAATGAGCAATGACGTCGAACGCGAAGTCCTCAAGATGTACGATGGGTCCCGGCCCAACGAGGACGACCTGTTTGAAACCAGCAATGTGAACCACATTGCGTGGGGGCTGGCGGTCTTCTTCGCCGGCCTCGCGATCTGGCTCGCCATCGCCCTGGTGAATGCCGAGAACCAGCGCTACGCCCTGATGACCAATAAGTGCCCCGATCCGCTCTTCAAAGGCGGCATCGACAAGGCATGCCTCGTGACCGTGCGCTCGCGCGACCACTGGTGGGAACACCTGTGGTACGGCTTCACGCACGTACGGGTCACCCCCGAGCACAGCGGGCGCTGAGCGTTCGCCGCCCCGCTTCAGGAGAGGCGCTGGCCCTTAGGGGTCAGCGCCTTTCTTTCTTCCAGCGACAGCACCTGCACCGGTTTCACCGGTTCGCCCGTGTGCGCCCTGAAAAATGGATTGTCGCGGTAGGCGCCCGTCAGGCGCGCCTTCATGATCATGCTGCCGACCTTGCCGACGACCCAGGCCGTGGCCAAGCCGCTGGACGATACCGGCGCCGCGGCGGACTTCGTGTTCACGCGGCAGCGCACGGCGCCCAGCTCCCGGTTGAGCGCCTCGTCCGACGCATCCAGGCAGGCGCGCACCAGGCCGACGTAGGCGGTGGTCTGCTCGCGCGGCGTATTGCCGATCGGGGTGCGGCAGCAGCTGGCATACCAGCGGTAGATCCCTTTCGGGCTGAGCGACATGCAGGCCAGGTGTTCGAGCCCCGCCTCGAAGCGCAGGGCGGCCGGCAGGGTGGCAGCGACCTCGGTGCCGCCCGCGGAGTCCAGCACATCCGTTCCCAGGAAGTGGCCGTAGGCCTGGCAGTCCTTGCAGTAGCAGACGGCGCGCGCAGTCACGCGCTTGCTGTCCACCTGGCCGCGCAGCTTGCCGCAGCGGCAGCGTAAGTTGAGTGTCATGATTGGCCTCCCGTGTCCATGACGAGAGTGTAATGCTCGACGGTCGGGAAAGGATCGTAGAAATGGTGGAGCAGGGCCTTCCATTCCTGGTAGCCGCTTGATCCGCGAAAGCCGACGGTGTGGTCTTCCAGCGTGTCCCAGTTCACCAGCAGCACGTAGCGGTTGCTGCGCTCCAGGCAGCGCTGCAGCTGGTGCGAGCGGTAGCCGGGCATGCCGGCGATGATGCTTGATGCCTGGCGGAAAGCCGCTTCGAACGCTCCTTCCTGGCCGGGGCGCACGTCGAGGGTGGCGACTTCGAGGATCATTGCATCTCCTTTACTCGTGCTTGTTTTTTCGCAGGCATCAGGCCGGCAGTGTGATGACGAAGCGCGCGCCGCCCAGCGGCGAGTCGTCCACGCGCACCGCGCCGCCATGCAGGGCGACGGCCTTGCGGGTGATCGACAGGCCGAGGCCGAAACCGCCGGTGGCGCGGTCGCGGCTGCGGTCAAGCCGGTAGAAGGGTTCGAAGACCTTGTCGCGCTCGTCGACGGGAATGCCGGGACCGTCGTCGTCCACGACGATCTCGACCGCATCGGCGCTGCGGCTGGCCGACAGCAGGATGCGGCCGGTGGCGTATTTCTGGGCGTTGCGCAGCAGGTTGCAGACGGCGCGCGCCAGCAGGCGCGCATCGAGCTCCAGCTCGCCCAGATCGTCGGCGACGGTGCAGTCGAGCGCGTGCGGGGAGGGCGGCAGCATCTGCGTGCACTCGCGCAGCAGCGGAGCCAGTGGCGTCGGCGCGGCCTGCAGGTTGCGGGCGCTGTCGAGTTTGCTCATATCGAGCAGCTCGTTGACCAGGGCGTTCAGCTCGCGCAGGTCGCCTTCCATGGCGCCGATGCGCTTGCTCAGGTCCGGGTCCTTGGCGCGGGCGTCGAGCAGCTCGAGCGCGAATTCCAGGCGCGCGATCGGGGTGCGCAGTTCGTGCGAGACCGAATGCAGCAGGCTTTTCTGGGCTTCCAGCAGGTCTTCGATGCGGTCGGCCATGTGGTTGATGCGCTCGGCCAGCGGGTAGGCGGTGTCGGAGGGCTTCATCTGGGCGCGTGCGGTGAGCTTGCCGCTGCCGAATTCGTCGGCCACCCGCGACAGCGCCTGCAGGCCCTGCCAGTGCGAGCGCGACCACAGCGCGATCGGCACCAAGAGCGCCACCGCCACGATCACGTAGCGCAGCGCCTCCATCTTGAGGGCCTGGCCGATGTCGATCGGCAGGTTCTGCGCATGCAGCACTTCTTCGTGGCTGCCGATGTAGCGCTCACCCTCCAGGTCGACGCGGCGCCAGAAGCTGCGGTTGGCGGGGTCGAGCACGATCTCGCCGCGGTCGAGGGCGGCGCGGCGCCCGCTCGCCAGCGCCGCGCGCACTTCGGCCAGCGGCACCAGGTCGTAGCGGACGTTCGACACCACGCGCACATTGTTCAGGCGGGTGAGCCATTCGTCGCTCGGCGCCTGGTCGACGTACTGTTCCAGTAAAAAGATCTGGGCTGCCGCCTGGCGCCGCGCGATGTCGTCGAGCGGGTCGCCGAACAGGCGGCTGAACGCGAAGTAGATCACGAAGGTTGCCCCTGTGATCGACAGCATGACCAGCACGAAGAAGCGGAAGAAGATCCGGTTCACATGCCCATCCTGCACAACGCGCGGTGTCGTACAACCCAACCCATGGTTTCTCCTTGGCGGCATTGTATAGGAGCAAGGATGGCAATGCGCATTTCCAGATGGCTGCCCTCAACCAGGAGGGAGGCCTTACAAATTGATGACAATTCCTCGACAAGTCGAGGGGGAATGCAAGCGGGGTAAGTTCTAACATGCATCTACATCAGGTTTATCTGGTTTTCCGTTTGCCCGCCTGATATGCGAGTGTCGGCGGGTTTTTTTATTCCCAAGGAAACGACCGGCGTGGAGACCGCCGAGTGGAGAAGAACAATATGAGCATGGTTGGACGCGTTCTGTTGGCGGCCCTCGTGGGCGCTTCCCTGGCAGCCTGTGGCGGTGGCGGCAGCGATGGCGCTACCGTCCTGAAGAACCAGCAGGCCGGGCAGGGCATCACCGTCGGTGAACCCAATGGCGGCGTGCCGGTCGTTTCCGAGTACATCAAGCTGGCCCAGGACGCTTCCTGCGCCGACTCTCGCAACAATCTCTACCTGGTCGACGGCAAGTACGTGTTCTGGGACCGCGCCGGCCAGTGCGCCGACGCCTCTTATGCCCAGACGCTGATGGGCGCCAACCCGCAGGCCGTGCTGTGCCAGTCGGGCGACACCATCGCCGGTCCGCGCACGGTGTGCACCGACGAAGCGGCGCGCGGCCTGTTCGACACCATGCTGAAGAATCTCGACAAGGCCGACCTCGGCCTGGGCGCCGGCCACAAGGTCGAGGCGATTGCCTTCCTGCCGAAGTCGGGCGCCGCGATTCCCTTCGCGCCGGTCGTGAACGACGGCTTCTCGAACATCACCGCGCCACGCCAGGTCGTGGTCAAGGATGCCGCCGCCTGGACCGCCCTGTGGGCCGAGCACAGCAAGACCCGCATCGCCGCACCGAGCGTCGATTTCTCGCGCAATATGGTCGTGGCCGTGTTTTCGGGCGACGTCTCGAGCGGCTGCAAGACCACCTCGATCGTGAGGGTCGTCTCGCGCGAGGGCAAGATGGTCGTCGAGTACCAGGAGCGCGACATCACCACGGTGGCGGTCTGCCTGCCGGTGGTCAGCCAGCCGATGCAGGCGGTGAGCGTGCCGCGCATCGACGCCAAAGTCGAATTCCTGAAGGTGCCGGCCGACGAGACGGCCTACCGCACCATCGACCAGGACAGCCAGTCGGGCGTGCACGCCGAGCGCAATGTGGTGATCCGCGACGGCGCCGCCTGGGCCGCGCTGTGGACCGAGCATGCGGGCGCCGGCAAGGTGATCCCGGACATCGATTTCAGCAAGGAGATGGTGATCGGCGTGTTCGCCGGCGGCCTGCCGAGCGGCTGCCATTCGAGCGGCATCGAGAGCATCCGCCATGCCGACGGCAAGCTGAACGTGGTGCGCGTGGATACCCTGCCGAAGGAGGGCATGGTCTGCACCACCATGATCGTCTTCCCTGGACAGCTGGTCGCCGTCGAGCGCAGCGACCTGCCCGTGGAGTTCACCAAGCAAACTCGTACCCGAAAGTAACAATTGCTCAGTTGCCGGCAAGCTCGACGTAGAATATCGGCTCGCCGAACTCCGATTGTGACAAGATGAACAAGCTTTTCGCCCTGGTCCTGGCTGTCTCGGGCAGCGCCGCAAGCGCACAGACGCCGACCACCAACCCGATGCCCGACGGCAGCCGCGACATGTATGCGGGGCTGGGCGTCGTGTCGGCGCCTCGCTACGAGGGGGCGGACAGCAGCCGGACGCGCGCCTTGCCGGTGCTGCAGGTCCAGTGGAGCAATGGCGTCTTCGTCTCCGGCATGAGCGCCGGCATGCATCTGTCGCAGCAGCCGACCGTGGAGTTCGGTCCGCTGCTGAACCTGCACCCGCGCCGCAACGAGTCGGGCACCGGCGGCCATGTCGGCGAAGTCACGAGCGGCGCCACCTTCACGCCGGGTCCCGTGATGCAGCGCATGAGCAGCAACCGCCTGTCCGGCATGGAAGAGATCAGGCTGCGTCCTGAAGTGGGCGGCTTCTTCAACGTCTACCTGGCGCCCGAATGGCGCCTGACCAGCAGCGTGCTGGGCGGGGCCGGCAACGACCGCAACGGCGTGCGCGCCGAGCTCGGCATCCAGCGCCTGGCGCTCGAGATCGCGCAGCACCATACCGTCTCGTTCTCGGGCGGCTTCACCTTCGTCAACAGCGCCTACAACCGCGCCTATTTCGGCGTCAGCCCCGTTGAGTCGGCCTCGAGCGGCCACCGCACCTACCGCCCGGACGGCGGCCTGAAGGACATGCACATCGGCGCCCGCTGGAACTGGGCGCTGTCGCCCTCGTGGATCCTGACTTCCTCGGTGCAGGCCTCGCGCCTGGTCAACGACGCCCGCCGCAGCCCGCTCGTCGAGCGGCCCAACAACGTGACGGTTTCGACCGCCTTCGCCTACCGGTTCTGATGATGCGCGCCGCCCACATCACCGCATGCGTCTGCCTCCTGTCCACGGCGAATCTCGCCGTGGCGCAGGCGCTCGCGCCTGCCGGCGAGTGGGCGAGCTACCGCGACGCCTACCGCGCGATGGTGGTGTTCGAGAAGTACGGCGGCGCCAAGAACCTGCTGCAGCACCACCTGCAGCTGCTGCCGCGCGAGAAGGGCGTGCAGGGCGAGGGCCTGCAGTTGGCCATCGCCGGCAAGACCGTGCAGACCAGCCTGGCGCTCGACCCGCTCGGCCGCGCCACGCTGCCGCTGCTGAAGGCGGCCTACGACGAGAACGCGGTCCTGTCGCCGAGCCGCCGCATCGGCGCCTTCGCGCTGCGCTCGCGTGTTTCGATCGCGCCGCAGGCCGACAACAGCTACGACGTGTCCGACCTGCGCACCGCCTGCGAGCAGGCGCTGGGCTTCGCCCGCCACGTCGACGCCACGGCCCGTTCGCGCCAGTGCGTGGGGGTGCGCATGGTGTTCCCGAAGAAGGGCGTGGACGTGTCGGTGCGATTGCGCGCGGCGAACGGGGCGGAGCAGGCCTTGCCCGTGACGCCGTATGCGGGGGAGGTCGATGCGGAGTTCCCGAGCGTGAGCTATCGCTTCGGGCCGCAGCAGGCGCGCGTGATTACCTATAGCGCGCCGCTGGCGATCGTGCCGCTGTTCGAATAACGGCGCACTGGCTGATCTCGCACCGTTTGAACGCGTGGGCGTTCGTACTTCACGCCACTGGCCTGAAGTACCCACCCACCCTACCTAGTTCCAGGCCGAGGGCGAGAACAGATAGCCTTCGCCCCACACCGTCTTGATCTTCTCCGACTCCGCATCGTCGAACTTGCGGCGCAGCTTCGAAATGCAGTTGTCGATGCTGCGGTCCAGGCCATCGAACTCGATCCCGCGCATCTTCTTGAGCAGGGCGTCGCGCGATAGCACGCGGCCGGCCGCCTCGGCCAGCACCAGCAGCAGCTTGTATTCGGTATTCGACAGCACGCAGGGTTCGCCGCGCCAGCTCACGCTGCGGTCGCTGGTCACGATGCGCAGCGAGCCGAATTGCAGCACGCGCGAATCGGTGCCGCCCTTGGCCTGGGTGCGGCGCATCAGGGCGCGCAGGCGCGCCAGCAGCACGCGCGGCTGCACCGGCTTGTTGACGAAATCGTCGGCGCCCTGTTCCAGGCCCGAGACTTCGTCATAGGAATCCTCGCGCGCCGTCAGGATCAGGATCGGCACTTCGGACACTTCGCGGATCTGGCGGCATACCACCATGCCGTCCAGCCCCGGCAGCATCAGGTCGAGCACCACGACGTCGGGGGACAGGGCCTTGAAGCGCTCCAGTGCGGCGTCGCCGCGGGTGACCAGGTCGACCGCGAACTCGTAGCCGGACAGGTATTCGGTGACGAGTTCCGCCAAACGCGCATCGTCTTCCACCAACATCACTCGGTACATGCTTTTTTCTCCTTGGTCGGCATTGTATAAGACCAACTACGGAAAAAGATAACCTCCACAGTGGGGTGACATTCCATTACATTTCGAGACAACTCCAGTCCGGGGGAGGGTCGCGATGGCGCAAGAACTTCTTCGCGCGACGAGGGTGATCGCGGGGCGAAGGCCTGTGTCGGACAGCAGGGCGGTAAGGGGAGTGTACGTGCGGCATCCTCGAAGCGCAACCTGTTGTCAAATCTTCTTCTTGCCGATGTCGCAATCCGCCCGTTCCGGTGTAGAGTAGTAGTTGCTCAATGCCAAACTAGAGGAGAACCGGATGAGTCTTGCACGCCGCCCGCTCGGGCTGTCCCTGATCGCCACCCTGTTTGCCGCCGCGCCCATGGCGCTGGCCCAGGACACCGTCGCGCCGCCCGCGGCCATGGTGCTGGAAAACGTGCCGCCCGTGAGCGCCGCGCTGGCCGCCAAGGTGGCCAAGTACAACGAGTTCAAGCCGACGTCCTATGCGGCCTGGCACCCGACCAAGGTCGAAATGATCGTCTCGCGGCGGCACCAGAACACGCCGCAGCTGTTCCGCGTGGCCAGGCCAGGCGCGCCGCTGGAACTGCTGACCGACTATCCGGAACCGGTGCGCGGCGCCCAGTACGAACCGAAGAACGGCCGCTACTACGTGTTCAGCCGCGACAGCGGCGGCAACGAGGTGTTCCGCGCCTACCGCCGCGAGGTGGGCGCCAAGGGCGCCGACGCGCTGCCGGTCACGCCGGACAACCGCCGCGTGCAGGACACCGCCTGGGCCTATACCAGCAACAAGCTGCTCTACGTGACCGTGCCGGTGGGCCGCCAGGGCTCGAACGACAAGATCAACTCGACCATCAGCATCGCCGACCCCGCACAGCCCGAGGGCGCGCGCGTGCTGGCCGAGCTGCCGGGCGGCGGCTGGGGCGGTTTCGCCTTCTCGCACGACGACAAGCAGCTGGTCTACAGCGAATACGTCTCGGCCAACGAAAGCTATCTGTGGCTGATGGATGTCGCGAGCGGCAAGAGCCGGCGCATCACCGAGAACAACGGCAACGAGACCGTCTCCTATGGCAGCGCCGTGTTCTCGCACGACGGCAAGGGCCTGTACACGACCACCGACCGGGGTTCCGAATTCGCGCGCCTGACCTATATCGACCTGGCGACCGGCACGCATACGGCGCTCACGCCGGACATCAACTGGGACATCGATGCGATGGACCTCTCGCACGATGGCAAGCTGCTGGCCTTCGTCGCCAACGAGGACGGCACCAGCGTGCTGCGCATCATGCGGACCAGCGACCGCAAGCTGGTCGCCAGCCCGAAGCTGCCGGTCGGCGTGATCGGCCGCATCGAATGGCACCGCGACAGCCGCCACCTGGCCCTGTCGCTGTCCTCGGCGCGCAGCCCGTCGGACGTGTACAGCGTGGATGCGAAGACCAACGCGGTGACGCGCTGGACCAGGCACGAGAAGATGGACGTCGACATGGACAAATTCGTCGAACCAACGCTGGTGCGCTGGAATTCCTTCGACAACCGCAGCATCTCGGGCTTCGTCTACCGTCCGCTGGCGAGCAAGTTCCCGGGCAAGCGGCCTGTCGTGATCAACATCCACGGTGGTCCGGAAGGCCAGTCGACGCCGGGCTTCATGGGCCGGAACAACTACTACACGGACGAGATGGGCTTGATCGTCATCTACCCGAACGTGCGCGGCTCGACCGGGTATGGCAAGACCTTCCTGAAGCTGGACAACGGCAAGCTGCGCGAAGACTCGGTGAAGGACATCGGCGCGCTGCTCGACTGGATCGCGACCCAGCCCGACATGGACGCCTCGCGCGTGGCGGTGGTGGGCGGCTCCTACGGCGGCTACATGACCCTGGCCGTGTCGACCATGTACGCGGACCGCATCGCGGCCGCCATCGACATCGTCGGCATCTCCAACTTCGTCACCTTCCTCGAGCGCACCGAGAGCTACCGCCGCGACCTGCGCCGCGTGGAGTACGGCGACGAGCGTGATCCGGAGATGCGCAAGTGGATGGAAGCGACCGCGCCGGCCAACAATGCTGCGAAGATCAAGAAGCCGCTGTTCGTCGTGCAGGGCAAGAACGACCCGCGCGTGCCGTGGCAGGAAGCCGACCAGATCGTCGCGACCGTGAAGAAGAACGGCACGCCGGTGTGGTACATGACGGCCAATGACGAGGGCCACGGCTTCGGCAAGAAGGCGAATGCCGATTACCTGTTCTATTCGGGGATCGACTTCTTCAATACCTACCTGCTCAAATAGAGCAGACCGGTTTCCGTAGGGTGGGCGGGTCTCCCGCCCACGCGTTCAACCGGAATATGAATAGTCGTCGCGTCTGCTCACACCTGGTTTGAACGCGTGGGCGGAATCCGCCCACCCTACGAAACCAGATACGCAGCGATGGCCTCGCCCACATCCGTGGTGCTGGCATCGCTGCCCATGTCCGGCGTACGCGGCCCGTTCACGAGCACGTGTTCCATCGCCCGCACCAGCGCATCGTGCGCTTCCTTGTATCCCAGGAACTCCAGCATCATCGCCCCGGACCAGATCATGGCCACCGGGTTGGCGATGTTCTTCCCGTAGATGTCCGGCGCCGAGCCGTGCACCGGTTCGAACAGCGAAGGGAAGGTACGCTCCGGATTCAGGTTGGCCGACGGTGCGATGCCGATCGTGCCGGTGCAGGCGGGACCCAGGTCCGACAGGATGTCGCCGAACAGGTTCGAGGCCACCACCACGTCGAAGCGCTCCGGCGACAGCACGAAGCGGGCGGCCAAAATATCGACGTGGTATTTGTCCCAGCGGACCTCGGGATAGGATTCGCCCATGGCGGCGACGCGCTCGTCCCAGTAGGGCATCGAGATCGCAATGCCGTTCGACTTGGTGGCGGCGGTCAGGTGCTTCTTCGGCCGGCGCTGCGCCAGTTCAAAAGCATACTTCAGGATGCGGTCGGTGCCGTGGCGGGTGAAGATGGCTTCCTGCAGCACCAGCTCGCGCTCGGTGCCCTCGAACATGCGGCCGCCCACCGCGGAATACTCGCCCTCGGTGTTCTCGCGCACCACATAGAAATCGATGTCGCCGGGCTTCTTGTTGGCCAGCGGGCAGGGCACGCCCGGCATCAGGCGCACCGGGCGCAGGTTCACGTACTGGTCGAACTCGCGGCGGAATTTGAGCAGGGAGCCCCACAGCGAGATGTGGTCGGGCACCGTGTCGGGCCAGCCGACCGCGCCGAAGAAGATGGCTTCGCAGCCGTCGAGCTGCCCCTTCCAGTCGTCCGGCATCATCTTGCCGTGCTGGAGGTAGTAGTCGCAGCTGGCCCATTCGAAGTGGGCGAATTCGAGGGCGATGCCGAACTTGTCGGCCGCCGCCTGCACGGCGCGCAGGCCTTCCGGCATGACTTCCTTGCCGATGCCGTCTCCGGCGATGACGGCGATTTTGTGGGTCTTCATGGTGGTCTCCCGATGTTGAATGCGCATCAGGGTAGCAAGAAAACGCCGCGTTTATAATCCCTTGTATTGTGGCTTCATGGAACACGAA
The DNA here is from genome assembly GCF_050586525.1 of Massilia sp. BKSP1R2A-1. Taxonomy (NCBI): domain Bacteria; kingdom Pseudomonadati; phylum Pseudomonadota; class Betaproteobacteria; order Burkholderiales; family Oxalobacteraceae; genus Massilia; species Massilia sp. BKSP1R2A-1. Next base: position 69,232 of record NZ_JBOBRE010000001.1, read on the forward strand.
TCGTGAATAATGTCGAGAACAGCGATCTGCGGGTCTTCGTCACGGTCGTCCGCAAGGGCAGCTTCAGCGCGGCGGCCACCGAGCTGGCCATGTCGCCGGCCTTTGTCAGCAAGCGCGTCGGCATCCTGGAGCGGAATCTGGACGTGCAGCTGTTCGAGCGCAGCACGCGGCGCGTGGTGATCACGGACGACGGCGAGCAGGTCTATGGCCGCGCCCAGCGCATCCTCGAGCAGCTCGACGACATGGTGGACGAGCTGCAGCAGCGCCACAGCGAGCCGGCCGGGCGCCTGCGCATCTGCAGCAGCTTCGGATTCGGCCGCAAGGTGGTGGCGCCGGTGATCGCGCAGCTGGCGGCCAGCCATCCGAAGCTGCAGATCCGCTTCGAGGTCTTCGACCGCCTGGTCGACACGGTGGCGGAAGGCTTCGACCTGGACGTCCGCATCGGCGACGACATCCATCCGCAAATGGTCGCGAGGAAGCTGATGGACAACCACCGCATCCTGTGCGCTGCGCCCGCCTACCTGGCGCGCCACGGCGTCCCGAAGGTGCTGGCGGATCTCGCCGGCCACCAGTGCCTGGCGATCAAGGAGCGCGACCATCCCCTCGGCACCTGGCGCCTGCATGGCCGCCATGGCGAAGAGACGGTGCGGGTGTCGGGCGCGCTGTCGACCAACCATGGCGAGATCGCGCTGCGCTGGGCGGAGGAGGGGGCGGGCATCGTGCTGCGATCGCAGTGGGATGCGCGGGCCTACCTGGACTCGGGCGCGCTGGTGCAGGTGCTGCCCGAGTACACGCAGCCGGCCGGCGTGTGGGCGGTGTATCCGCGGCGCCTGGCCGGTTCAAGCCGGGTGAAGGTGTGCGTGGACTTCCTGCGCCGGCATCTGGCGCCAGCGTAAAATAGACACATGCAGAGTAGCTGAAAGGAGTCAGCATGGCAAAGCTTGTATGCGGCATGAACGTGTCCCTCGACGGCTACGTCGACCACATGGCCTTTGCGCCGAACGCCACTCTGTTCCGCCGCTTCATCGAGGAAGCGCAGTGGCAGGCTGGCAGCGTGTATGGCCGCGTGATGTACGAGATCATGCGCTACTGGGACGACGAGCATCCCGAGTGGGGCGAAGACGAAAAGGCCTTTGCCGCGGCCTGGCGCAGGCAGCCGAAGTGGGTCGTCTCACGCACCCTGGAATCGGTGGGGCCCAATGCCACGCTGATCAAGGACGATCTCGAGAACGCGATCCGTCAGCTGAAGCTTGAACACGAGGGCGAGATCGAAGTGGCCGGTCCTGGGCTGGCCTACAGCCTCACGGAACTCGGCCTGATCGACGAATACCGCATCTACCTGCACCCGGTCGTGCTCGGCCAGGGCAATCCATACTTTGCCGGACCGCGTCCGCCGCTGCGCTTGATGGAGCACGAGCGGATCGACGACGTCATCAAACTTACCTACATTCCTGCATAAACCAATGAAACACAGTTCGAACGGCGGCCTGGTCTATTCCACGGAGGGTGGCCGCATGTGTCCCGGCTGCCGGCAGCCGGTTGCCGCCTGCGCATGCAAGGCCGCGGCCGCGGCCGCGCCCGTGGGCGATGGCATTGCGCGCGTCTCGCGCCAGAGCAAGGGGAGGGGCGGCAAGACCGTCACCCTGGTAAAAGGGCTGGCGCTCGACCCGGTGGCGCTGGCCGCACTGGGCAAGCAGCTACGCACGGCCTGCGGCTCGGGCGGAACGGTCAAGGATGGGGTGCTGGAAGTGCAGGGCGACCATGTCGAACGCATCGTGGACGAGCTCGGGAAACAGGGTTACAAGGCGAAGCGCGGCTGAAGAACCCCGGCAGCACGAAGCCGGCTTCCGCTTGTCCTCCGATCGGCCCGACCAGGCCGTGGCCGAACCCGGTGAATGCGTGGGGGCACCCTGTGCTGAATTCCCAATCGAGAAATCCAGCGCTTCATTACTTCTTGCTTGTCGGCGCATCGATTCGGTAATCCCACGCCGCCAGCGTGCGCTGCGCTGAGCTACCCGGCAGGCGGTACTGCTGCTGCGCCGCGCTCAGGTTGACCGCGACCGATACCGCATTGCCTTCTTTCTCGCGCCGGAAAGCGAACACCTTGTCGTTGCCGGTTTCCAGCACCTTGATCGGTCCGCCGTACTGGCCGTTCCATAGTGCGCGATTGTCATGCTTGAGCTTGAGCAGTCCGGCATAGAAGGACGCATACGGATAGTTCTTCCACTCGATCGGATCCTTCTCGAAGAACTTCAGCCGCTTGTCGAAGCCGCCTTCCTGTCCGCCGTAGATCAGGGGCATGCCCGGAAGCGTAGCTGCCAGCACCGCCATTGCCTTGAATGCCGGCCCATAGTGCTCGGCGTCGCTGCCGTGCCATGAGTTCTCGTCGTGGTTGCTGGTGAAGCGCATGCGGTAGGCGCTCGCGGCATAGGGAACGGGCGGTTTCTCGAAGAAGGAGCGCAGTGCGCGTGCGTCGGCCTTGCCCTTGGCGATGTCCTTGAAGATGCCCAGTGTATCCCAGCCATAGGTCATGTCGAAGGCGCTGTGCAGTTCCGGCTGCCAGGCTTCGGCCAGCATGAACATTGGCTTGATCTTTTCCAGTTCCGCGCGGGTCTGCTCCCAGAACGCGGTCGGCACTTTGGCCGCCACGTCGGCGCGGAAGCCGTCGATATCGGTCTCGCGCACCCAGAATGCCATCGCTTCGCTCATGCCTTTCCACAGGCCAGGCTGCTTCCAGTCGAGTCCGGTGACATCGGTCCAGTACTCCGGCTCGGCGCCCTCCGTATAGGTGACCGGATAGATCTCGCCTTTGTCGTTCTTCAGGTACCAGTCCTTGTGCTCGACCGTCCATGGGTTGTCGAACGCGGTGTGGTTGGCGACCCAATCGAGGATCACGTACATGCCCAGGTCGTGGGCCTGCTTCACCAGGCGCTTGAAGTCGTCCATCGTGCCGAATTCGGGATTGACGGCGGTGTAGTCGCGCACTGCGTAATAGCTCCCGAGCGGGCCCTTGCGGTTCTTTTCCCCGATCGGCTGGACCGGCATCAGCCAGAGGATGTCGACGCCCATCTTGCGCAGACGCGGCAGGTGGGCGGCGAAGGCATTCAGCGTACCTTCCTTCGTGTATTGGCGGATATTGACCTCGTAGATATTCGCGCTGCGCGACCAGGCAACGTGCTCGGCTGCCGCCGACTGCGTTTGCTGAGCACTAGCGTGCAGCGGTGCAAGTGCCGCGCACAAAGCAAAGCCAAGAAGGGAAAGGGAGCGGGCAGCGTGTCTCATGAATATCCTCGTTGTTGATTTCGATGGTCGGGGGGGAAGGAGGGGCCGCAAGAAGGTCATCGCACAAAAAATTCTTCGATGACCTAGCTTACAAACTTTTTGCCGCGCCAACAACAACACTTTGTAGTGAAATTACATTGAATTATCGGGATTGGACAGATTTATAAGCGTTCTGCCCCGTGCAAAGTAGCGCAATTACGCGTCGGCGATGCGTCCACCACAAAAAGAAACGGCCCGCTTGGAGCGGGCCGAGTGCTACAGGGTTCTGAGCCTGGTGATGTCGGGTTTCAGGAACGAAAGATGGTGGTTCCCATTTCTTTCACGTTGCTGCGAACTCAATCAGGACGAACACAGGACGTGGCTTACGCCATGTTCTGGTTCACGAAGTCCCAGTTCACGACATTCCAGAACGCGTCCAGGAACTTGGCGCGGGCGTTGCGGTAGTCGATGTAGTAGGCGTGTTCCCAGACGTCGGCGGTCAGCAGCGGCTTGTCCGCGGTGGTCAGCGGGGTGCCGGCGTTCGAGGTGTTGACGATGTCGACGCTGCCGTCGGCCTTCTGCACCAGCCAGGTCCAGCCCGAGCCGAAGTTGCCCAGTGCCGACTTGTTGAACTCTTCCTTGAACTTGTCGAACGAGCCCCACTTGGCATTGATGGCATCAAGCGCCTTGCCGGTCGGTGCGCCGCCGCCGTTCGGGGTCATGCAGTTCCAGAAGAAGGTGTGGTTCCACACCTGCGCCGAGTTGTTGAACACGCCGCCCGAGGACTTCTTGATGATCTCTTCCAGGGACAGGTTTTCGTATTCCGTGCCCTTGATCATGTTGTTCAGGTTGGTGACATAGGTCTGGTGGTGCTTGCCGTAGTGGTATTCCAGGGTCTCGGCCGAGATGTGCGGCTGGAGAGCGTCCTTGGCGTAAGGCAGTGGCGGCAGGGTATGTTCCATGTTTTCTTCCTTGATTGGGTTGGACAGGTTTTGTTCCAAGACGGCGCTATTCTAAACCGGATAGCGCGATGTTGCAGGGTTGGCTACTCCGGGACGGCCTCCGGCGGGCTCTGCACGCTGGAAACCCCGATCTGGGCGCTGCCGCCGGCCAGGCGCACGGTCAGCTTGTTGCGCGCCTTGATCTGGGCCGGGTCGCGCAACACCTCGCCCTTGGCGTTGCTGACGATGGCGTAGCCGCGTTCCAGCGTGCGCTGGGGGTTCAGCAATTCCAGCTGGGCCGCCAGGGCGTTCAAGGCGTCGCGCCGCTGTTTGACCTGGCTGCACAGGATGGCGTTCAGGTGGCGCCCGTCGGCCGCCAGGCGGGCGCGCAGGGCGCGCATATCGGGGCGGTGGCGGGCCAGGCGTTGCTGCAATTGCGCCAGCGCCAGGTTGTGGCGGTTGGCGGGCGTGCGGACGGCATGGGTCAATGCCGCCGCCATCGACAGCAGTTTCACACGCTGGTGGCGGATCTGGGCGGAAGGGCTCAGCAGGCGCCGGCTGAAGTTGTCCAGGCCCTGGCTGGCCTCCGACAGGGTGCGGCGCATGGCGCGGCGCAGGTCCATCGCGTCGCTGGACAGGGACGCCATCCAGTCGGCGCGCGGCGTGGCCGCCAGTTCGGCGGCGGCGGTCGGCGTGGCGGCGCGCACGTCGGCGGCGAAATCGGCGATGGTGACGTCGGTTTCGTGGCCGACGCCCGAGACCACGGGAATCGCGCAGGCGTCGATGGCGCGCGCCACGCATTCCTCGTTGAAGCTCCACAGGTCCTCGATCGAGCCGCCGCCGCGGCAGACCAGCAAGACGTCCGCCTCGGCGCGGCGGGACGCCGTCATGATGGCTTCGGCGATCTTGTCCGCCGCGAACTGGCCCTGGACCGGGGCAGGGTAGAGGATCACCCGCACATGCGGGGCCCGGCGGCGCAGGGCGGTGAGCACGTCGCGCAGGGCGGCGGCCTGGGGGCTGGTGACGATGCCGATGGTGCGTGGGAACAGGGGCAGGGGACGCTTGCGCTCCGGGTCGAACAGGCCCTGCGCGGAGAGCTTCTCTTTCAGGCGCAGGAAAGCTTCATAGAGCTGGCCGACACCGGCGCGGCGGATGGTCTCGACATTGATCTGGTAGTCGCCGCGCGCGCCGTACAGGGTCACCAGGGCGCGCACTTCGACCTTGTCGCCTTCGCGCGGGTTGAAGCCCGCGTATTGCGCGCGGCTGCGGAACATCACGGCGCGCACCTGGGCGGCATCGTCCTTCAGCGTGAAATACCAGTGGCCGGAACTGGCCCGCGTGAAGTTGGAGATTTCCCCGCCAATCCACACCAGTGGAAAACTTCGCTCCAGCATGCGCGCGACCTGCTGGTTGAGGGCCGTCACGGTGAGGATGGCGGGAGCGGTGTAGGCGGGATCGGCGTCGGTCGGGCGTTCCATGGGGTGTTCGGGATTGCGGGCAAAGGTGATGCTTATGTCATATCTTGGCCAAAACGACAAGCGCCGGAGGCAGGCGTGCGCGGCCAGATGCGCGTGTCCAAGGGCTCTTGCTGTTTTTCAATGCATTCTATTGAAACCTTTTGAAATCAAGGACTTGCGAAGAACACTTTGCCATTTGGCATGGTTTTATCCACAAAATCTGTGGGCAACTCATCCATAAGACACATGACTGCGCAGGAAATGTGCGCAAGATGCGCTTCCCTTATCCATCAAGGACTTAGCGTGCATATGCCTGCCTTGGGCACATTGTTGTCCACAAAAAGTGTGCATAGCTCGTCACTTGCTTTGGGCGGATGCCAGCAGTCTCGCCTCGGTGAACTCTCGACGCTTGACTGCTTAAAAATGACGCTAGGAAATTTTATTGTATAAGATCAAGGACTTAGTCGGCTCGGGTAGGCCTTGCACACAATTTTGTCCACAAAATGTGTGCACAAGGTGTCAGTACCGGAACGCCGGGACCCGCTCCTTTCCGAGGGCGGCGCTTCTTTCAAGGGGGAATACGTGGATAAATCGCAGTCGAGGCCCACTGTTTCCGCCTCTGCCTGTTTCCGCAGCAGGGGGGAGTGAATTCAATAAAATCAATGGCTTAGCACTGGCGGTACATGCTTCATCACAATCTTATCCACAAAAACTGTGAAGATGTGAATTTTCTTTGCCTACCTGTCGCTGAGGCAGAAGAACTCATGCAAACCGTGCTGGTTTTGCATATAAACACCTGCAATACTGACGAGTGATTAAATGTTGTGCATTGCGTGTTTTCTGTTATAGATCAATTACTTAATTCTCCCAGCATGCCCTTGCTCACATTTTTGTCCACAAAAAATGTGAGGAACCGTACAGAGGCTAGCGGTCCTGATGTGGATTCTCCACTGCCTAATTTTTGCGCCGAAGAAATTTATCCATTTAAATCAAATACTTAAGTTTCGCTTAAGGCCATTGCGCACAATTTTGTCCACAGAATTTGTTCGTAAGTGTGGATTGTTGAGATGGATCAAAACAGTCCCGGAAAACGCAGATGAGCTGGAAGCCAGCTCATCTGACAAGTGCCATTTTCTTGCGCACCTGGAGAATTCCCTTTGAAATCAAGGCACTTTGATCCAGGAGCGGGCCTTGCGCACATTTTTATCCACAGAAGTTGTGCAGAACCCTTTCGGGCTGCACTTGCCGCACTGCTGGCAACTTGTTACATTGGCGAATTGATTTCTTACCCATCAGGAGTTTCTCTTGCTCGCCATTTTCCAAGCTGCAGGCTGGCCTATCTGGCTCTTGCTGATCGCCTCGATCGTCGCTGTCGCCCTGATCGTGGAACGCCTGATCTACCTGCGCCGCGAGAAGATCCTCCCGAAGCAATTGCTGGATGAAGTGATCCGCGTCTACCGCGCCGGCAAAGTCACGCCGGACGTGGTCGACAAGCTCGAACAGAATTCGCCGCTCGGCACCGTGCTGGCCGCTGCCCTGCGCAACGTCGACGCGCCGCGCGACGTGATGAAGGAATCCATCGAGGAAGCCGGCCGCGGCGTCGCCCACGGCCTGGAGCGTTTTCTCACCACGCTCGGCACCATCGCCTCGCTCGCCCCGCTGATGGGCCTGTTCGGCACCGTGGTCGGCATGATCGAGATCTTCGGCGCGCAAAGCCCGACCGGCGGCAGCAACCCGGCCCAGCTCGCGCACGGCATCTCGGTGGCCCTGTACAACACCGGTTTCGGCCTGGCCATCGCCATGCCGGCGCTGGTCTTCTACCGCCACTTCCGCGCCCTGGTCGACAGCTTCATCGTCGAGATGGAACTGCAGGCCGTGAAATTCGTCGACGTCGTCCACGGGACCCGCAAATGATGAACTTCCGCCGCGGCCGCCAGCGCGAGGAGCCGGAGATCAACCTGATTCCCTTCATCGACGTGCTGCTGGTGGTCCTCATCTTCCTGATGGTGTCGACCACCTACAGCAAGTTCACCGAGCTGCAGATCACCCTGCCGACGGCCGACGCCGAGAAAGTGCAGGAGCGCCCCTTCGAGATCAACGTCACCATTGACGCCAAGGGCAACTACACGGTGAACAATGTGCCAGTGGCCTTCCACAGCGTCGCCGGCCTGGCCGAGGACCTCAGGAATGCCGCCCGCAACGGCCCGAACGGCCAGCCGGCCAGGGATCCGGTCGTCATCGTCAACGCCGACCAGTTCGCGATGCACCAGATGGTCATCAACGTGCTGGAAGCGTCGCGCGTGGCCGGCTTCGACAAGCTGACCTTCGCCGCCCAGACCGGCGGCCAGAAATAAACGGCGCGCGGTGCTTCGGCGCTGCGCGCAATCCGCATGGCTTCCAATCTCGAATCGCTTCTCACGCGCGCCTGGCTGCGCCGCGGCCCGCTGGCGCTCGCGCTGCTGCCGCTGTCCCTGCTGTTCCGACTGCTGGCCGGCGTGCGCACGCTCCTCTACCGCAGCGGCATCAAGAAGCGCGAGCGCCTGCCGGTGCCGGTCATCGTGGTCGGCAATATTTTTATTGGCGGCACCGGCAAGACGCCTTTGACCATCTGGCTGGCGGAAAGACTGCGCGCGGCCGGCCTGCGTCCCGGCGTGATCTCGCGCGGCCACGGTGGTGCGCAATCCTGCCCGCGCGAAGTGACGCCGCACTCCGACCCGGCCGACGTCGGCGACGAGCCCCTCCTGATCGCCGCACGCGCCCGCTGCCCGGTCGTGGTCGGGCGCAAGCGCGCGGAGGCGGGCAGGGCGCTGCTGGCCGCCCACCCCGAGGTCGACGTCCTGATCACCGACGACGGCCTGCAGCACTATGCGCTGGCGCGCGACGTCGAGATCGTCCTGTTCGACGGCCGCGGCGTCGGCAATGGCTGGCTGCTGCCGGCCGGCCCGCTGCGCGAAGCGCCTTCGCGCCGCCGCGATTTCACGGTCGTCAACGCCCCCGAGATCACGCCCGCGCTCGCACTCGCAGTGGGCGGCCGGCCTTTCCGCATGGCGCTAGCGGGCGACCTGGCCGAACCCTTGAACCGTCCGGGCGCGGGCGTCCCCCTGGCGCAATTGCAGGGCAAGCGCATCGTCGCGGCGGCCGGCATCGGCAACCCGGGACGCTTCTTCGCCATGCTGCGCGCCGCCGGTCTGGCGATCGACGAGCTGCCGCTGCCGGACCACCACGACTTTCGCGACCGGCCTTTCGACCACGTCGACGCCGATGTCATCCTGATCACGGAGAAGGATGCAGTAAAATGTCGGCAACTTGATAACCTGAAGGACGACCCGCGGCTGTGGGTCGTGCCCGTGACGGCGCGGATCGATGCCGCGCTGGCCGAACAAATCGTGGAGAAATGTCGTGGACGCTCGACTGCTTGATATCCTAGTCTGCCCGCTGTGCAAGGGCCCGCTCGAATACGATAAAAAAGCGCAGGAACTGACCTGCCGCCCGGACCGCCTGGCATACCCGATCCGCGACGGGATTCCGATCATGTGGGCTGACCAGGCGCGCAAGATCGAGCCGGTATGAGCTTCACGGTCATTATTCCGGCGCGGCTGGCTTCGACCCGCCTGCCGAACAAGCCGCTGGCTGACCTGGGCGGCAAGCCCATGGTCGTGCGCGTGGCCGAGCGCGCCCGCGAGTCCGGCGCCAGCCGCATCATCGTGGCCACGGACCATCCTGATATCCTGGCCACCTGCGCCGCCCACGGCATCGAAGCCTGCATGACGCGCGCCGACCATCCTTCGGGCACCGACCGCATCGCCGAAGTAGCGCAGACCCTGGGCCTGCCGCCTGAAGAGGTGGTGGTCAACCTGCAGGGCGACGAGCCGCTGATCGAGCCGGGCCTGCTGGCCGCCTGCGCCGCCCGCATTCGCGACGGCGTGCCGATGGCGACCTGCGCGCATCCGATTTACGAGGTGGCCGAGGTGTTCAACCCGAACATCGTCAAGGTCGTGCTCGACAAGGCGGGCCGGGCGTTGTACTTCTCGCGCGCCACCATCCCCTGGCACCGCGACGCCTTCGCCCGGTCCGGCGATCCGGCGACACAAGACTCTCTGCCGGCCGGCTACGCGCCCCTGCGCCACATCGGCCTGTATGCCTACAGCAACGCCTTCCTCCAGGCCTATCCGGCCCTGGAAGCGTCCCCGCTCGAGACCATCGAAGCGCTGGAACAATTGCGCGTGCTATGGCACGGCTACCCGATCGCCGTGCACGTGACCGACAGCGCGCCTCCGGGCGGCGTCGACACCCCCGACGACCTGGAGCGCGTGCGCAAACACTACGCGGCCTGATCATTCAAGACGCCAATTCGGCCTGTCTGCGGACCATCAAAAGTTGCCGGTGGAAGGCCCCGAAATTGGCGTTAAAGCTGACTTTTGTGGTAACTTTCGTGTCAAGGTAGCCAGACATACATCAAATGCGGCATCAAGCGCGATCGTTTACCAATATAAGAATTATCAACATCCTCTAAGAATCTAGGAAACTCATGCGTCTCATTCTGTTAGGAGCACCCGGCGCCGGCAAAGGCACCCAGGCAAACTACATCAAGGAAAAGTTCAACATCCCCCAGATCTCGACCGGCGACATGCTGCGCGCAGCGATCAAGGCGGGTACCGAGCTGGGCCTGGCTGCCAAGAAGGTGATGGATGCGGGTCAGCTGGTGTCGGACGACATCATCATCGGCCTGGTGAAAGAGCGCCTGAAGGAAACCGATTGCGCCAACGGCTACCTGTTCGACGGCTTCCCGCGCACCATCGCGCAGGCCGACGCCATGAAGGACAGCGGCGTGAGCATCGACTACGTGCTGGAAATCGACGTGCCGGACGACCTGATCGTCGAGCGCATGTCGGGTCGCCGCACGCACCCGGCCTCGGGCCGCGTGTACCACACCAAGTTCAACCCGCCGAAGGTCGACAACCTCGACGACGTGACCGGCGAACCGCTGGTGCAGCGCGACGACGACAAGGAAGAAACCGTCCTGAAGCGCCTGGCCGTCTACCACAACCAGACCGAAGTGCTGCTCGGCTACTACAACAAGTGGGCGCAATCGGGCCTGCCGGGCGCACCGAAGTACCGCAAGATCTCGGGCGTCGGCCCGGTCGAGCAGGTGCGTGACAACGCCTTCGCGGCGCTGTCGGAATAAGCGGTTCATGCATCAAATGAAACGGCCCTGCGGGGCCGTTTTTCGTTAACGCATGCATGGAACGTAGGGTGGGCGGTCCTCCGCCCACGCGTTCAAATCCCGCTTGAGCAGACGTATCGTCCTTCTTGGCACTAGCTGAACGCGTGGGCGGGGGACCGCCCACCCTACAACACTGGACCGGATCACCCCTACAGGTACTTCTCCACGGCCGCCGTCAGCGATTCCCGATCCGAATCCCCGTGATACCGCTCGCCATTGATGAAAAAGCTCGGCGTCCCGCTCGCCCCCGCCGCCTTGCCGTCCTCGGCCTGCGCCTTGATTTTCTCGCGGTGCTTGCGCGTCGCCAGCTCCTCGTCGAAGCGCGCGCGGTCCAGCCCCAGTTCCTGGGCCGCCAGCGGTAACTGCCCCGGCGACATCTGCGCCTGGTAGTCAAACAATTTATCGTGCATCTCCCAGAACTTGCCCTGCGACCCGGCCGCCTCCGCCGCTTCCGCCGCGCCTTGCGCAAATGGATGCATCCCCAGCGGCAGGTGACGGAACACCAGCGCGATCCGCTCGCCGTAGCGCCGCTGCAGCTCGGCCAGGGTAGGGTAGGCCCGCGCGCAATAGGGGCACTGGAAGTCGCCGTACTCGATGATGGTGATGTCGGCGCCGGGATTCCCGCGCACGTGGTCGCCATCCACGATCTGCAACTCGCTCATCTGAACTCCTGTGAATGTGGGTGATCCGATCTTCGCATGCACGGTCCAGGCAGCGCCGCCCGTTACCGTCGAACAATCATGTGAGCATTTGTTTCCTGTGCGCCGAAGCGGCGCATGCGGGCAGATAATGACCTGTCCACTAGTCGAATCGATCGAGGTGCACCATGCGTCCCATCCATTCCATGATTGCCGTGCTGTTCGCCCTCGGCACGGCGAGCGCGCTGGCCCAGACCCAGACCTCGCCGAAGCCGCCCGCCAGCAAGCCGGTCGACGACAGCGCCAGCTACGGTCCGGTGCTGAACCCGCAGACCCCTCCGGCGACGTCCGGCACCCAGGCGGGAGGCGAAGCGAGCCCGCAGGCCCAGGAAGAACGCGCCGGCCAGCCGCCGACCGGCAAGCCGATCGATTCAGACCCATCGGCGCGCCCGGCGCCGCAAAGCACCCAGCCGCAGCAGGGCAAGGCCCGCGACGAACGCCAGCAGCCGGCCAAGCGGCCGCCGCAGGCCAAGCGCCGCGCTGTGGAGCAGCGCATCGAGAGCACGCCGCGCATCGCCGCGCCCCAGCCCAGGCCCAGGGCCGAGGTGGAGTCCGGCGTGGCCCCGGCGCCGGTGGGTCCGCAAAGCACCCAGGTGGTCGGCTGCGTGGGCGGCGCCTGCACCGGCGCCAATGGCGCGACCTATAACATCCCGCCGGGAGGCGGCCCCGGCACCAGCAGCAGCGGTCGTCCCTGCACGAGCAACGGCACCACGATCCAGTGTCTTTGAGCCGGGTGAAGGCCCGGCATGGTTTTTCTTGCCAAAAGTTCGCTACAATGCCGCTGTTTGACGTTTACGTAAACGTGAAGCGGGGCAAAGAACTTTTATAAGGGAAAACCAATGCAAATTCAGAACAATGTGTTCATCGTGACCGGTGGCGCGTCGGGCCTTGGAGCAGCCACGGCGCGCATGATCACCGAGGCGGGCGGCAAGGTCGTCATCGCCGACGTGCAGGCGGAGGCGGGCGCCGCGCTGGCAGCCGAGCTGGGCGGCCAGTTCGTCAAGTGCGACGTCACGCAAGAGGCCGATGGCCTGGCGGTCGTCGACGCGGCCCTGAAACTGGGCACGCTGCGCGGCCTGGTCAACTGCGCCGGCGTGGCGCCGGCCGTCAAGACCGTCGGCAAGGACGGCCCGCACCCGCTGGACGCTTTCCAGCGCGCCGTGAACATCAACCTGGTCGGTACCTTCAATATGTGCCGCCTGGCGGCTGACGCCATGGGCAAGCTCGAAGCCGGCGAATACGGCGAGCGCGGCATCATCATCAACACCGCCTCGGTCGCGGCCTTCGACGGCCAGATCGGCCAGGCGGCCTACGGTTCCTCGAAAGCGGCCGTGGCCGGCATGACCCTGCCGATGGCGCGCGACCTGGCGCGCAGCGGCATCCGCGTGATGACCATCGCCCCGGGCATCTTCGAGACCCCGATGCTGATGGGCATGCCGCAGGAAGTGCGTGACTCGCTCGGCAAGATGGTCCCGTTCCCGCCGCGCCTCGGCATGCCGAAGGAATACGCGCACCTGGCCAAGGCCATCATCGAGAACGTCATGCTGAACGGCGAAACCATCCGCCTCGACGGCGCGATCCGCATGCAGCCGAAATAAGGTTGCATGGAACGATCCTGAAGCCATCTCTCAATTGTTGTACGATTGACAGATGTCGGGCGCGCGGCGCACACCGCGCGCCCTTTGCTTTTTAAGGAAACGATGTTGAAGAACATGACTCTGCGTCAGGCCGCGCTGGCCCTGGCGCTGGCATTCGCCGCAAGCCCGCAACTGCTGGCCCAGGACACCCGCCAGGCCGCTCCCGAAGCCGCCACCGGCTATGCAGAAAAAGTCGGCTGGCCCGCGAAGAACTACATGGTGGCCGCGGCCAATCCGCTGGCCGTGGAAGCCGGCTACCAGATCCTGAAGCAGGGCGGCAGTGCGATCGACGCGGCCATTGCCACCCAGATGGTCCTGACCCTGGTCGAACCGCAATCCTCCGGCATCGGCGGGGGCGCCTTCCTCGTGCACTACGACGGCAAGCGCACGCAAGCGTTCGACGGGCGCGAGACCGCGCCTTCGAAGGCGGACGAGCACCTGTTCGAACGTCCCGACGGCACGCCGCTGTCGCGTACCGAGGGCATCGTCGGCGGCCGTTCGACCGGCGCGCCGGGCGTGCTGCGCATGCTCGAGCTGGCGCACAAGGAGCACGGCAAGCTGCCGTGGAAGGCGCTGTTCGCGCCCGCGATCAGGCTGTCGGAAGAGGGCTTCGCGGTCAGCCCGCGCCTGAACGCGCTGCTCACCGGCGACGTCCACCTGCGCAAGGACAAGGAAGCCGCCGCCTACTTCTACGGCAATGGCGGCAAGCCCTGGCCGGTCGGCCACATCCTCAGGAACCCGGCCCTGGCGAAGACGCTGCGCGAGATCGCCGAGGGCGGCGCCGACGCCTTCTATCAAGGCCGCATCGCGCGCGATATCGCGGCCAAGGTGCAGGGCCACCCGACCAATCCGGGCCTGCTCAGCGCATCCGACATCGCGAATTACCGTCCCAAGGTGCGCACGCCCGTGTGCAGCGACTACCGCGCTTATACGGTGTGCGGCATGCCGCCGCCGTCCTCGGGCGGCATCGCGGTGGCGCAGATGCTGGGCATGTTCGAGACCTTCGACATGCGCGCGCTGGCGCCGAAGGCCGGCGTGCCGGGCCCGGAGGCGCTGCACGTGTTCAGCGAAGTGGGGCGCCTGGCCTACGCCGACCGCAACCGCTACGCGGCCGACACCGACTTCGTCCCGCTGCCGGGCCGCGGCCTGCCGAGCCTGATCGACAAGGGTTACCTGGCCCAGCGCGCCAGGCTGGTGGGCGCGCGTTCGATGGGCGAAGCGCCGGCCGGCAAACCGCCCGGCATGGACGTCGCCTGGGGGACGGACAATGCCATCGAAACCCCGTCGACTTCGCATGTGTCGGTGGTCGACGGCTACGGCATGGGCCTGGCGATGACCACGACCATCGAAGATGCCTTCGGCTCGCGCCAGTTCGTGAACGGCTTCATCCTGAACAACCAGCTCACCGATTTCTCCTTCTCCTCGCGCGACGCCGACGGGCCGGTCGCCAACCGCGTCCAGGCGAACAAGCGGCCGCGCAGCGCGATGTCGCCGACCATCGTGTTCGACCGCAAGACCGGCAGGCTGGTGCTGGCCGTCGGCTCGCCGGGCGGTCCGGCGATCATCAACTACGTGGCCAAGGTGCTGGTCGGGACCCTCGACTGGGGCCTGAACGTGCAGGAAGCGATCTCGCTGCCGAACTTCGGCAGCCGCAACGGCCCGACCGAACTGGAAGTGGGGCGCTTCCCGTCCACCACCATCGAAGCGTTGAGCTCGCGCGGGCACAAGGTGAGGCTGGGCGAGCAGACCTCCGGGCTGCACGGCATCCAGCGCATCGAGGTGCATGGCGTGCCGCTGTGGTATGGCGGGGCGGATCCTCGGCGGGAAGGGATTGCAAAGGGGGATTGACGCCCCCGTCGGGAACTGGCCGGCTCAGGGGCGCTTGCGCTGCCCGATGACGCTCGCGACCTTGGTGGTGATGACATCGACCGCCGGGCCATTCGCGCCGTGCGGCAGGATGACGTCGGCGTGGCGCTTGGTCGGCTCGATGAACTGCTTGTGCATCGGACGCACCGTCTCCAGATACTGGTTGACGATGCTCTCCGTCGTGCGCCCGCGTTCGGCGATATCGCGCTGCATGCGGCGGATGAAGCGCACGTCGGGGGCGGTGTCGACGAAAATCTTCAGCGACATCATCTTGCGCAGGTCCGCGTCGTACAGGGCGAACAGGCCTTCGATCACGATGACCGGCGCCGGCTTGACGGCAATCGTCTTGTCGGAACGGTTGTCGATCGTGAAATCGTAGACCGGCATGGCGATCGTTTCGCCATTGCGCAGGGCGCGGACGTGCTCGACCAGCAGGGGCCAGTCGAAGGCCTGCGGGTGGTCGTAATTCTGCTTGCGGCGCACTTCCGGGGTGAGGTCGGACTGGTCGCGGTAGTAATCATCCTGCATCACGACCGAGACCATCTCGGCGCCGAAGGAAGCCAGCACCTGCTGGGTCACCGTTGACTTGCCGCTGCCGCTGCCGCCAGCGACACCGATGACAAACGGGGAGGTGGAAATTTCATTCATCCCCGTATGATACCGGAGCGGCGGCCGAACCGACAGGGCCGGCTCTACCGCACTTTTCAAAAATGCAAGGAGTTTGCGGGTGTTGCCCGACGATCAGCCCTGCAGGCGCCGACCGCAAGCACAATGCGGCCGCTTCCGGTGTCGTCCCGCTGCCGGGGCCGCGGCCTGCCGAGCCTGGTATCAGGACGGAAATCAGGCGAATCCCCCGTTCACGCGGATCACCTGCGCATTCACCCAGGCGCTTGCGGGGCCGGCCAGGAAGGCGACGACGGAGGCGATGTCGGCCGGCGTTCCGAGGCGCTCGAGCGGGGCCATCTTCGCCAGCGCGGCGATCTGTTCCGCGCTTTTCCCTTCCAGAAACAGCTCCGTTCCGACCGGCCCCGGCGCGACCGCATTCACGCAGATGCCGCGGCCGCGCAGCTCGTTCGCCATGACGCGAACCAGTCCCTCGATCGCCGCCTTGGACGCGATGTAGGGGCCGTAGCCCGGCGTGGATCTGGCGATCACGCTGGACGACAGGGCGATGATGCGCCCGCCCTCCCCGAGGTGCTTGCCGGCCTTGGACAGGACGATGAAGGCGCCGCGGGCATTGGTGCGCATGATGGCGTCGAAGTCGGCCAGGGCGTCGTCCTCGATCGGGACGTTCTTCATGATGCCGGCGTTGCTGACGACGACATCGATCCTGCCGAAGGCATCCAGCGCCGCATGGAACAGGGCTTCCGCCTCGGCCTCTACGGCCACGTCGCCGCGCACGGCAATGGCCCTGCGTCCACGCGCCTCGACCGCGCGCACGACAGCCTCGGCCAGGTCCGTGCGTCCGTGATAGTTGATCGCGACATCGCAGCCATGGGCGGCCAGGCGCAGCGCGATATCACGGCCGATGCCGCGCGAACCGCCCGTGACGATGGCCGTCCTGCCGGTGTGGGTGTGCATGTTCATTGCGCGGCCTCGTGATGGTGGCTCGATCGCCGGGCCGACGCCGGCAGCAGGTCGTCCAGTCCCATGCGGGTGAGGAAATCCGCCTGCCGGGCCTGGTGCAGGGCGTCGAGTTCCTCGACGCCCTTGTGCTGCGCATCGACCGTGATCCGCGCCGGCCGTTGCCCGTGCGCGACGGCGAGGACATCGCGCACCGCCGCGCCGACCGCCGCGACGTCGAGCGGACCGCCGCATGCGGCGTCGATGGCGTCGAGCATCGCGGGTAGCCCGGCGGCGCGCCCGGGAAGGGAGCCGTACTGCTCCAGCACGGCGCCGTCGGCGGGGCCATGCGCGTGATTGAAGTGGTCGGTGCCGCGCGTGAAGGCGCCCAGCGCGACGATGATGCTGTCGATGCCAAAGGGCCGCACCTCGAAGCCCATCACCTCGGCCAGCGCGTCGCCCGCCGCCTTGCTGGCCACGTAGGGGCCGAGGAAGGGCTCGTGGATGCGGCTGGTCGTGCTGCCGATGTAGACCAGCGTGCCGGCGCCCTGGCGCCGCATGGCCGGCAGGGCCGCGCGGTTGACCCGCAGCCACGACAGTGCGTTGGTGTCGATCACCTGCGCGACCTGCTCCGGGGTGAAGGCTTCCGTCACGCCGCTCATCAGCATGCCGGCGTTGTTCACGACCACGTCGATGCGCCCCTGTTCGAGAAGCAGCTGGTCGAGCGCGGAGCGGCAGGACCTCTCCGACAGGACGTCCAGTTCCAGCAGCCGGAGCTGAAGACCTTCGTCGCGCGCCAGCGCCAGCAAGTCCGCGCCGCGCTGCCGGTTGCGCCCGTGGATGTCGCGCATGCCGGCGTAGACGATGTCCCCCGCGCGCGCCAGCGCGGTGGCGACCGCGCGGCCGATGCCGGAACCGGCGCCGGTGACCAGTGCGACCCTAACCGATTGCCTGATGTCTTTCACTCTGGCCTCCCTCAGCGTGCGGTCCGGATGACGACCTTGCCGCGCGCATGGCCGGAGGCGACCCTGTCGAGCGCCTTGCCGGCCTGCTCGAGCGGGTGGACCGAATCGATGAGGATGGCGAGCTCGCCCTTGCCGAACAGCGCGACCGCCTCGCGCAGCGCGGCCGTCGCTTCGGCGAAGAACACGAAGGCGCCGTGGCGGCCGGCGGGGGCGGCGATGGCGAAGTCGACCAGGGTCGCCAGCATCCCGCCTTCGCGCAGCACACGCCAGGAACGCATGGCCGTGTCGCCACCGATGGTGTCGAGCACGAGGTCGAAGGGCGGCAGGCGCGTGAAATCGTCGTTGACGTAATCGATGGCCTCGTCGGCGCCGAGGTCGCGCAGCAGTTCGAGGTTGCGGGCCGAGGCGGTCGCCGTCACGTGCGCGCCGGCGTCCTTGGCCAGCTGGACCGCGAAGCTGCCCACGCCGCCGGCGCCGGCGTGCACCAGCACGCGCTGGCCGCGCTGCAGGCGGCCGGTATCGAACAGCGCCTGGCGCGCGGTGCCGAATCCGGTCGGCAGGGCCGCGGCCTGTTCGTAGCTCATCGCGTCGGGAATCGCCACCAGCGTGTCGGCCGGCGCCAGCACGTAGCCGGCGAATGCCCCGCCGTCGCCCGGAGCGCGGCGCCCCACGACGCGCCGGCCCACCTGGACGCCATGCGCGCCAGGTCCCGCCGCTTCCACCCTGCCGGCGAAGTCGGTGCCGGGGATGTAGGGGAGCCGGGCCGGGAACACCGCCTGCATGTGGCCGCCGATCATCTTGAGGTCCAGCGGATTGACCCCGGCCGCCTCGATGCGCACGAGGACCTCGCCCGCGGCAGGAACGAGTGGAGGAAGGGAGGCGATCTGCACGGCGGCATCGGCGCCGAATTGTCGAATCATTGCTGCTTGCATGGTGGACTCCTGGTGAATTCAGATTGCGGGGAACTGGCCGAGCTGGAGGAACAGGCCGTACCAGTCCTCCATGTGCCAGGTCGTGGTGATGCGCTCGCCGTCGAGCGCGTGGAATTCATGGATGCGAAAGCGCACCGCCTTGCCGGTCGGTGCGATGCCGAACAGCGCGCCCTCGTGGGTGCCGGTGATTTCGCCGCGCACCGCGATCCTGCCGGGCGCCTGGACCATGTCATGGACCACGATCCGGACGTCGGGAAACGCGGCGATGACGCTGCGGATGACCGGCTTCATCCCGGCCGGACCGGGCCCCTGGCCGGGCGCCAGTGGAATGTCGTCCCAGTCCGGTGTGACGGCCTGGTCGATCAGGTCGGGGTCGTGCAGGCTGAAGGCGTCATACAGGCGCTGCACGGCACGGCGCTCCCTGGCTAGGCGGCTGTCGTCCTGGTTCACTGCATTCGAAGTCATCGCATATCTTTTCTTGAATAGCGCCGGTAGTCGGCGCCTGGAGAGGATTATGGAGACGAGGTAAAATCTATCCAACAAATAGAGCTGATACAGTAATATACGATTCATGGATTTTTATGGCATGGACCTGAACCTGCTGGCGGCATTCGATGCGCTCATGCAGGAGCGCAACGTGACGCGCGCCGCTGTCCGCATGAACGTCAGCCAGCCGGCCATGAGTGCGGCCCTGGCACGCCTGCGCACGCTGTTCGGAGACCGGCTGTTCCAGCGCAGCGCCGCCGGCCTGCTGCCGACGCCACGCGCCTATGAGATGGCGGAACCGGTCGCGCGTGCGCTGCGCGAGTTCGAGTCCGTGCTCGCGCCGCCGGAGCGCTTCGAGCCCGGCACGGCGGTGCTGCGTTTCGGGCTCGGCCTGTCCGACTATCCGGCATTCATCCTCCTGCCTTCGCTGCTGGGCGTGCTGGCGCGCGAGGCGCCGGGCGTGGGCGTGGATGTGCGCGCCTTCTCCGGACGCGATGAAGCCGTGGAATTGCTCGACGCTGGCAAGATCGACCTCGCGATCGGGGTTGCGCCGACCGTGCAGGAGAGCCGCATCCTGAGCCGCCCGATCCTGCGTGACGAGTTCGTGACGCTGGTGCGCAGAGATGCCATGCAGGCGCGCCGCAAACTCGACCTGGATGCCTACCTGGCAATGCGCCACGTCCTTGTCTCGCCGGAGGGAAGCCGCTACGGCGTCGTCGACCAGGCGCTTGCCGACCACGGCCTGCAGCGGCGGGTCCAGGTGACGATGCCGCACATGTTCGCGGTGCCCGCGCTGCTGCGCGAAGCGGACATGGCGGCGACGCTGCTGCGGCGAGTCGCCCTGTACTCGGCGCAGGCGGCCGAGCTGATCATGTTCCCGCCGCCGGTGCCCTTGCCGGAAGTCGCCTTCCATCAGATCTGGCATCGGCGCAACGACGAAAAGCCGTCGCAGCGCTGGCTGCGCGAGGCCGTCGATCGGGTTGCCGCCGGGTTCCGCTAGGGCGCCGCCGCCTCAGCCAGCCTCGCGCCCGGCCAGCACCCGGTCGATCAAGCCATAGTCCGCCGCCTGGGCCGCCGACATGTAGTTGTCGCGATCCGAATCCTTCTCGATCCGCGCCAGCGCCTGGCCGGTGCGCTCGGCCAGGATCGTGTTCAGGCGATGCCTTTGGTACAAGACCTCGCGCGCCTGGATCTCGATATCGCTGGCCACGCCCTGCGAGCCGCCGTGCGGCTGGTGAATCATGATGCGGGCATTCGGCAGGGCATAGCGCTTGCCGATCGCGCCGGCGGCCAGCAGGAAGGAGCCCATGCTGGCCGCGAAACCCGTGCACAGGGTGGAGACGTCCGGCTTGACGAACTGCATGGTGTCGTAGACCGCCATGCCGGCGTAGACCGAGCCGCCGGGCGAATTGATGTAGAGGGCGATGTCCTTCTCGGGATTTTCCGACTCGAGGAAGAGCAGCTGGGCGACGATCAGGTTGGCTGACTGTTCCGTCACTTCGCCGACCAGGAAGACCACCCGCTCCTTCAGCAGGCGCGAGTAGATGTCGAAGGCGCGCTCGCCGCGGCCCGTCTGTTCGATCACGGTGGGCACCAGGCCCAGGGAAGAATGTGCTGTCATGTCCGTCCTTTCGCGCTAGAGTGGAACCACGGAAGCGATTCCTGTCCGCTTGACGCATGCCGCCCGCCGGATGTGACGCCTGAAAAAATTTAGTCCGGACCTGTCACATTCGACCGCCGCCGAGCGTCAAGAGGCACCACCACCGCATGAGGAGACCCGTGATGCCATCGACCGCCGACCCGGACGGCCTGCTGTTCGAGCAGCTGCGCCCGCGCCTGACCGCCATCAGCCGCCGCATCGTCGGCAGCGCGGCCGAGGCCGAGGACATCGTGCAGGACTGCTTCCTGACCTGGCAGCGCGCCGAGCGCAAGGCATTGCTGACGCCGGCGGCATGGCTGACCACGGTCGTGCAGCGGCGCTCGATCGACCTGCTGCGCAGCCGCGCGCGCGAAGCAGCGGCGGCCCAGCTAGCCCGCGAACTCCAGCCTGACCCCGCGCCGGCGCTGCCGGAAGCGGGCCTGCTGCGGGAGGCCGACGCCGGGGACGCGTTTGCCCGCCTGCGGTCCCGCCTGTCGCCGTCCGAACGCCTGGCGCTGGTGCTGCACGAGGTCTTCGACTGCAGCCATGCGGACATCGCCGCCGTGCTCGGGACCAGGGCGGCGAACGCGCGCCAGCATCTTGCACGGGCGCGCCGGCGGCTGCGCGAGGAAAGAAAGGAGGCCGCGCGTGAGGAAAGGCTGTGCCGTGAACTGGTGCGCCGCTTCCAGGCGGCGATCGATGGCCTCGACGTTGCGGCGCTGGTGACGCTGCTGCTCGACGAGCAGCCGACGATGGTGCGTGAGTCACCGGCGACGCGCGCCCATCGCGGTCCCTGCGCGAACGATGCGAGCTACCATGTCGCGCTGTGCGCCTAGCCCTTGGTCCGGGCCGTGCGCCGCTCACCGTGCGGGCGTCACCACCGGCATCGCGACATGCGAGGGGTAGGCCGCCGACCGGTAGATGCGGTGCGTCGCCGGCCGGAAGTCGCTGTCCTTCGCCGCGAAGATATTGGGAACGAAGGTCTGCGGATTGCGGTCGATGAGCGGGAACCAGCTGCTCTGCACCTGCACCATCACCCGGTGGCCCTTGCGGAAGGTGTAGTTCTGCGTGTGCAGGCCGATGGGGTAGGGCAGCACGGCGCCGGGTGGAATCGCCGCCGGCTGCTCGAAGCCCTGGCGGTAGCGGCCGCGGAAGACTTCGCTGGAGACCATCAGCTGGTAGCCCGACATCGGCCAGTTGCTCGCAACGTGTTCGGGATAGACGTCGATCAGCTTGACGACCCAGTCGGCGTCGCTGCCGGTGGTCGAGGCGAACAGGTTCGCCGTGACCGCGCCGGCGATGGTGAGGTCGGCCTCCAGCGGTGCGCTTTCCCAACTGAGCACGTCCGGACGGCCGTCGACGAAGCGCTGGTCCTCGACCAGCCAGGTCGACCAGGCCGAGCCGCCGGGGAAGTAGGTGGCCTGGATCGGGCGGTGGCGGTAGGGCACCGGGTGGGCCGGGTCGGACACATAGCTGTCGAACCCTGCTGCATCGCCCTGCGGCGCCGAGAACGACAGCGAGCGGCCCGCGCCGAAATACAGCTTGCGCTGTTCGACGCCGGTCTTCGGCGGCCAGGTTTCCCAGCGCCGCCACTGGTTGCTGCCGGCTTCGAAGGTCAGCGCCTCCGGCAGCTCGAGTTTGCCCTGGTCCTTCAGGTGGTAGGCGAACCAGGGGATCTCGATCCGCTCGCGGTAGTACTTCGCCGTCGCGCTGTCGAAGCCGATCGCTCCCAGCGAATCGCCCGGCCCGACCCGCGCGCCGCCGTGTTTCCAGGGGCCCACCACGAGGAAGTTCAGACCGCGTGTATCGCGCTTTTCCAGCGTTTCGTAGATCTTCATCGGGCCGTAGAAATCCTCCTGGTCCCACCATCCCGCCACGTTCAGGGTGGGCACCTTCAACTCCTGCGCATCGGTGGCGAAGGCGCGCCGCTTCCAGAAGGCGTCGTAGTCCGGGTGGGCCGTGAAATCGTTCCAGGTCGCGATCCTGTTCCCGAAGATGTCGCGGTTCACGTTGGCGAGCGAGCCCAGTCCGAGGTACCAGGTGTAGGTGTCGTAGCGATCGAAGGGGAACTGGGCGTTGCCTTTGCCGGCCTCCATCATGTAGGCGTACTCGAAGCCATAGCTCAGGCGGAAGGCGCCGTTGTGGTAGAAGTCGTCGCCCAGCCACATGTCGGCGGGCGAGGCCATCGGCGCAATCGCCTTCAAGGCCGGGTGGGGTTCGAGCGAGGCCATCACGGACGTCCAGCCCAGGTAGGAGTTGCCCAGCATGCCGACCCGGCCGTTGTTCGATGGGACGTTCTTCAGCATCCAGTCGATGCTGTCCCAGGCATCGGTGCCTTCGTCGAGGCGCGTGGTGTCGCCCGCCTTGCGCGCCGGGCGCAGCATCACGAAATCGCCCTCCGAGCCGAATTTTCCGCGGATGTCCTGGAAGGCGAAGATGTAGCCATCGTCGGCCAGTTCCTTGTAGCGGCTCTCGATCGCCTGGGCCGAATCGTCGATGCCGTAGGGCGTGCGCAGGAACAAAATGGGCAGCGCCGCTTTCGGTTTCGCCGGCACAAAGATTTTCGTATGCAGCTTCACGCCGTCGCGCATGGGGATCATGACGTCGCTGACCGTCCACCGGGCGGGCCGGGTCCTTGCCGCGTCGAGGGACGGCTCCTGTGCCGTGGCGGCAGGCGTGAGCCCACCCAGCGTTGCGGCGACGACGATAGCGAGGCAGGCAAGCGGCGCGAAGCGGGTAGGGGCGGTCATTGGCATCTCCGGTTGGACAATCGCTTCCGTCATATTTTTCAAAATCGGAAAAATATGCTGAATGAGAAATATATGCGATTGCCGCGCTCAGCGCAAAGCGTTTTTCGTCAAGAACAACGGTACAGGCAGGGTGTCAGGTCTGACATTCGGACACGGCCTCTGCGCTAGGCTCGGTCTAAAGCTCAGCTCGTGTCTGAATGTCAGACCTGACACCGAGGTGTGTTGAAGAGCGCCCGCCTGGCTGCGAGCGAAAGGCCAAGGGTAGCGCATCTTGCCTTTTTGTCAATCGGTTGGCTGTCAGACCGTCCGTGCCGCCGAACGTCGGCGAAATCCAACTCTTCGCTCGGCGTTCAGCATTAATTTCCCAAGGGATACCCGTTTTTTGCTACCCTTGGCAGGTGGACAGCATCGAGAAAACAGGCCTGGTCCTCACAGGCGGTGGAGCGCGCGCCGCCTATCAGGCCGGCGTGATGCATGCCATCGCCCGCATCCTCGCGGATGCCGGCCGTCCGGCCCTGCGTTCCCCCTTCCACATCATCTGCGGCACCTCGGCCGGGGCCTTGAACGCCACCGCGCTGGCCTGCCGCTCCGACGACTTTTCTAGCGCCGTGCGCGGCTTGCTCAGTGTGTGGGAGGGCGTGGCCGCCCACCAGGTCTACCGCGCCGATTCGCTGGCGGTGCTGCGTTCGGGCGCGCGCTGGCTCTCGATCCTCTCGTTCGGCTGGCTGCTGCGCAAATGGCACGCGTCGCCGCCGCAGTCGCTGCTGGATAACACCCCGCTGGCCGGCCTCTTGCACCATGCGCTCGACCTGCCGCGCCTGGATGCGGCCCTGGCCGACGGCGTGCTCGATGCGCTGGCGATCACGGCGTCCTCGTACAGCAGCGGCCAGCACATCACCTTCTACCAGGCCGCGCGCGAGATCGCGCCCTGGAACCGTCACCAGCGCCTGGCGCTGGCGACCCAGATCAGCGTCGAGCACCTGCTGGCCTCGAGCGCCATCCCCTTCATCTTCCCGGCCGTGCCGCTGTACCTCGCCGGCCGGCGCGAATACTGCGGCGACGGCTCGATGCGCCAGCTGGCGCCGATCGCGCCGGCCATCCACCTGGGCGCGAGCCGGGTGCTGGTGGTGGGGGCGGGGCGCATGTCCGAGCCCGCGCTCGACCCGCTGCCGAACAGCGGCTACCCGAGCCTGGCGCAGATCGGCGGGCATGCGCTGTCCTCGATTTTCCTGGACAGCCTGGCGGCCGACATCGAGCGCCTGCAGCGCATCAACCAGACCCTCGAGCGCGTCGCGCCGGCGGTACGTGACTCGCTGCCGCTCAAGCGTGTGGAACTGCTGGTGATCGCGCCCTCGGAACGCCTGGACGACATCGCCGCGCGCCACGTCCACAGCCTGCCGGCGCCGGTGCGCACCCTGCTGGGCGGGATCGGGGCGCTGGAGTCGCGTGGCTCGGCGCTGGCCTCCTACCTGCTGTTCGAAGGCAGCTACACGCGCGAGCTGATCCGCCTCGGCGAACGCGATACCCTGGCCCGGCGCGACGACGTGCTCGCCTTTTTCCCGGAATGAAGACCCTGATCCGCCTTCTCGCCAGCCTGCTCCTGCTGGTCCTGAGCGCCACGGCGCTGGCTTCGACGCCGCGCCCGACCCTGCGCTTCGAGCACCTGTCGGTCGGCGACGGCATGGCCCAGGAATCGGTGCTGGCCGTGGTCCAGGACCGCGACGGCTTCATGTGGTTCGGCACCCAGAACGGCCTGTCGCGC
Organism: Massilia sp. BKSP1R2A-1; assembly: GCF_050586525.1. Taxonomy (NCBI): domain Bacteria; kingdom Pseudomonadati; phylum Pseudomonadota; class Betaproteobacteria; order Burkholderiales; family Oxalobacteraceae; genus Massilia; species Massilia sp. BKSP1R2A-1. Next base: position 94,413 of record NZ_JBOBRE010000001.1, read on the forward strand.
TTCGACGGCTACCGCTTCATCAACTACCGCGCGGTGCCCGGCAAGCCGCGCGCGCTGTCGAACAGCTGGGTGCGGGTGCTGCACCTGGACCGCCATGGCCGCCTGTGGCTGGGCACCGACGGGGGACTGAACCTCTTCGATCCGATCACCCAGTCCTTTACCCAGTTCACGCCCGAGGAGACTTCCCGGCGCGGCAACGGCAACCGCCACATCAACGCCATCGTCGGCGACGGCGCGGACGGGCTGTGGATCGGCACCAACGACGGCCTGCAGCATTTCGACACGGTGCTGCGCCGCTTCACCACCTGGCACCATGCGCGCGGCGACGAGCGCTCGCTCAGCGACGACAACGTCAATGCGCTGGCGATGGATGCGGCGGGGCGCCTGTGGATCGGCACCGGCGGAGGTCTGGACAGCCTGGGGCCGAAGCGCGAGCGCATCGAGCACCACGTTTCGAACCTGGGCCCGCGCCAGAATCCCGTGCATGCGCTGATGATCGACGGCGAACAGCGCCTGTGGGTGGGCCGCCTGGGCGGCCTGGAACGTCACGAGCTGCGCGGGCCCAGGGCGGGCGCCGTGCGCCGCTTCGGACCCGCGGACGGCATCGGCCCGTGGTGGATCACGGCCCTGTACCGCGACGCCGCCGGCGAGATCTGGATCGGCACCCACGACGACGGCCTGCTGCGCTGGCGCGGCCGCGAGGACAGCTTCGACAGCCACCGCCACGCGGTGACCGACCGCCACAGCCTGGGCGACAACCAGGTTTCGGCCTTGTACCGCGACCGCCTCGGCACCTTCTGGGTCGGCACCTGGTATGCGGGCGTGTCGCGCGTGGATCTGGGCAGCGGCGGCTTCGCGCGCATCGTGCGGCGCGACGAGGCGCCCGACACCCTGGCCGACAACAAGGCGCGCGCGCTGCTCGCCGATGAGGGCGCCGGCAAGATCTGGGTCGGCACCGGCACGGCGCTGAACCACGTCGACCCCGCCACCGGCAAGACCACGATCTACCGCCATGAGCCGGACAACCCGAACAGCATCATCGACGTTCCCGCAGCCGCACTCGCGCGCGACCGCGCGGGACGGCTCTGGATCGGCAGCCGCACCGGCGTCACGGCCTTCGACGCGTCCACGCGCAGCTTCTCGCGCCTGCGCCTGCCTGGCGACGCCGACGCCAACAATGTGCGCGGCATGCTGGCGGGGAACGACGGCTACCTCTGGATCGCCACCCGCGGCGGCCTGCACCGGCTCGATCCCGAAACCCGCCGGGTCGAGAGCTACCGCCACGACCCGGCCAGGTCGGCCAGCCTGGCCGACGACATCGTGCGCCCGATCCTGCAGGACCGGCGCGGCCGCATGTGGATCGGCACCTTCGACGGCCTCGACCTGATGGACCGCGCCGGCGGCCGATTCCGCCACTTCCGCCACGATCCCTACGATGCGGCCAGCCTGAGCCACGACGAGGTGCACCATCTGTTCGAGGACAGCCGCGGCGACGTCTGGGTCGGCACGGCAGTGGGCCTGAACCGCATGGTGACGGCGAAGGACGGCTCGGTCTCCTTCGTGCGCTACACGACCCAGCACGGCCTGGTCGACGACGCGGTGGCCGCGATCCTGGAAGACGCCGACGGCCGCCTGTGGGTCAGCACCACCAGCGGCCTGTCCAGCTTCGATCCGGAGAGCGGGCGCTGGCGCAGCTATACGGCGGCCGACGGCATCACCGAAGGCGCCTTCTTCGACGGGGCGGCCTTGCGGACCAGGGACGGCACCCTGTACTTCGGCGGCTTCAACGGCATCACCGCCTTCGATCCGCGCGCCATCCGCGACAACCGTGTCGCGCCGCGTCCGGTGATCACGGGCATGGCGATCTTCAACCAGCCGGTCGAGCAGGCGCTCCCGGGCCTGCTCGAGGGGCCGATCGAGCATGCCGAATCGATCACGCTGCCGCCCAGCGCCTCGGTGTTCTCGCTCGAATTCTCGGCGCTGCACTTCGCCGCGCCGGAGCGCAACCGCTTTGCCTATCGCCTGGACGGCTTCGACGAGCACTGGGTGCAGGCCGACGCGGGAAAGCGCTTCGCCACCTACACCAACCTCGACCCCGGCACCTATGTGTTCCGGGTGCGCGCCGCCAACAAGGACGGGGTCTGGAGCGAGCAGGTGGCGGCGCTGGCGATCACCATCGAGCCGCCGCCCTGGGGCACGCCCTGGTTCCGCGCGGCCGTGCTGGCCCTGGTGCTGGCGCTGGCCTATGGCGGGGTGCGCCTGCGCCTGTCCGGCCTGCGGAAACAGAAGGAGCAGCTGGCGCTGCAGGTCAGCGCGCGCACCGAGCAGGTCGAGCGCCAGAACCGCGTGCTGGAGCGCCAGACCGAGGAGCTGCGCGACCAGGAAGGGCGGGTGCGCCAGCAGTCCAACGAACTGGCGCGTGCCTACCGCGCGCTGCAGGAGAACGAGGAATTCCTGCGCCAGGCCAAGCAGCGCGCCGAGGATGCCACCCGCCAGAAGTCCGAGTTCCTGGCGAATATGAGCCACGAGATGCGCACCCCGCTGGCCGGCGTGATCGGCATGCTGGGCTTCGCGCTGCGCGATCCGGCCCTGCGCGACGGCACCCGCGAACAGATCGGACTCGGCCAGGCCAATGCCCAGGCCCTGCTGGCGATCATCAACGACCTGCTCGACTTTTCCAAGATCGAGGCGGGCAAGCTCAGTGTCGAGAACATCGACTTCGACCTGCACGCGGCGCTGCGCGGGGTGGCCGGCCTGTTCGAGGAGCAGGCGGCCGGCAAGAGCGTCGGCTTCGAGATCACGCTGGACGCCGGCGTGCCGCGTTTCGTGCAGGGCGACCCGACCCGCCTGCGCCAGGTGCTGGTGAACCTGGTCGGCAATGCCTTCAAGTTCACGACCTCGGGCAGCATCGGCGTGCAGGTCGAGCGCCGCGACGACGACCAGGTGCGCGGGGAGGGCTGGAACATGGTGCGCTTCTCGGTGCGCGACACCGGCATCGGGATTGCGCCGGAAGCGCTGCCGCGCCTGTTCCAGAAGTTCGAGCAGGCCGACGCCGGCACCACGCGCCGCTACGGCGGCACCGGCCTGGGGCTGGCCATCTGCCGCCAGCTGGTGACGCTGATGGGCGGTTCGATCGGCGTGAACAGCGTGGTGGGCCAGGGCAGCACCTTCAGCGTGCTGCTACCGCTGGCCGACGGCGCCGAGCCGCCGCAGATGGAGACCGCGCCGCGTGTACCGCATACCCACCGCCTGCGCATCCTGTGCGCCGAGGACTTCCCGACCAACCAGATCATCGCCCGCACCATGATCGAGGAGATGGGGCACCAGGTCGACATCGCCGACAATGGCGCCCAGGCGGTTGCCGCCTGCGTCCGCACCCGCTACGACCTGGTGCTGATGGACGGACGCATGCCCGAGATGGACGGCGCCACCGCGACCCGCATCATCCGCGCGGGCGGCACGCCGGATGCGCAGGTCACGGATGCCCACGTGATGATCGTGGCCCTGACGGCCAACGCCAGCGAGGAAGACCGGGCACGCTACCTGGCCAGCGGCATGGACGCCTTCCTCACCAAGCCGATCGACGAGTGCGCGCTGCACGCCCAGGTCTCGCGCGCCATCGAGCGCCAGCTGGCGCGCGGCGTGGACCTGCCGCCGATGCCGCCGGCGCAAGCGTCGGCGATGGCGGCGCTCGACGCCATGTTTGGCGTCGCGCCGGAGCGCGAGGCGCTGGAATCGAATGCGGGCCGCCGCGCCGACGACCTGCGCAGCCGCCTGCGCGCGGCCTTCGCCGCCGACCTGCCGCGGCGCCGGGCCGAACTCGATGCGGCGATCGCGGCCGGCGACATGAGCGAGGCGGGCAGGGTGCTGCACGGCCTGCGCGGCAGCGCCGCCCACCTGGGCGAAAAGGCGCTGGAAGCGCTGTGCGCCGAGCTGGAAGCGGCCGCCGACGCGGGCGATATCGGGGCCCTGGTGGCGGGCGGCGTGCGCCTCGGGCTGCGCCTGGCCGAGTTCCAGGACGCCTGAGCGCCGGGCCGGCTGCCGGCCCACTATAATGCCGCCATGATCGATACGACGGTGGCGGCATGAAGGTCCTGGTGGTGGACGACGACGTGGTCTCGCGCATGATGCTGATGCATCAGGTCGACGCCTGTGTGCGCGCGGAGATCCTGGAGGCGGAAGACGGCGAGCATGCCTGGCGCCTGCTGGCGGGCGGGCTGCGGCCCGGCATCGTGTTCTGCGACCTGCGCATGCCCCATCTCGACGGCCTGGGCCTGCTGGCGCGCCTGCGCGCCGACGCCGCCACGGCGTCCATTCCCTTCGTGCTGGTCTCGGCCGCCTCGGACGCCGAGACCCTGGGACAGGCCGGGCGCCTCGGCGCCGACGGCTATATCGCCAAACCCTTCCGCATCGACGAGGTGCGCGCCCAGCTTGCCAGGTTGCAGCCGGCCGGCGAGTCCGGCGAGGACCCGCAGGCGGTGGCGGGGCGTCTCGGCATCACGCTCGAACGCCTGCTGGTCTACCTGGCCGGTCTGCGGCGCCAGCTCGAAGAAGCGCAACAGGGCGGCGGGCCGGGACCGGCGCGCCTGGCGGAAGGCTGCGCCACCCTGGGCCTGACCCAGGCCGCGGCGCGCCTGCGTACCGCCGGCCCGGAGGCCATCGCCCAGGCCCTGGCCGCAGTGGACCGCCAGGACGCGCTCGCGCGCAAGGCCGGCGCCGATTCTGCTTGCTGACTGAGTTGCTTTAGATTTAAAGTATCTGCGGCCGTTGTCTTAACCTCAACAGGGACCCCGCCATGACCGACGCCGCCGTCAACGACCTCCCGCTCGCGCCTTCCGGCTACGCCGACGGCTTCGCACGCGCGAAGCTGCCGCCCATTGGGGAATGGCCGGAACTGCGCTTCGACCTGCCCGAGCTGCAGTACCCGCCGCGCCTGAACGCCGTGGCCGAGCTGTTCCAGGTGGCTGCCGTGCGCGGCTGGAACGGCCGCACCGCCCTGATCGGGGCGCGCGAGCGCCTCAGCTATGCCGAACTCTCCGCCCGGGTCGACCGCATCGCCCACGTGCTGCGCCGCGACCTCAGGCTCGCCACCGGCAACCGGGTGCTGCTGCGCGGCGCCAACTGCCCGATGATGGCGGCCTGCATCCTGGCCGTCATCAAGGCCGGCTGCATCGCGGTGCCGACCATGCCGCTGCTGCGCGCGCGCGAACTGGGCACCATCGCCGAACGCGCGAAGGTGGACGCCGTCCTGTCGGCGGCCTCGCTGCGCGCCGAAGTCGACGCGATGGCGCGTCCCGAGCTGCCGCTGCTGCTCTTCGACGACCCCGATTCGCCGGATGGACTGGAAGCGCGCATGGCGTCCCACAATGCGCCCTTCGCCGCGCCCGACACCGCGGCCGACGACGTCTGCCTGATCAGCTTCACCTCCGGCACCACCGGCGTCCCGAAGGGCACCATGCACTTCCACCGCGACCTGCTGGCGATCTGCGACTGCTTCCCGCGCCATACGCTGCGCGCGCGCATCGACGACGTCTTCATCGGCACGCCGCCGCTGGCCTTCACCTTCGGCCTGGGCGGGCTGCTGCTGTTCCCGCTGCGCGTGGGTGCGAGCGCGGTCCTCATCGAAAAGCTGACGCCCGAAACCCTGCTCAAAGCGATCGAGGAACAGCGCGCCACGGTCTGCTTCACGGCGCCCACCTTCTACCGCCAGATGGCCCAGCTGGCCGGCCGCTTCGACCTGTCCAGCCTCACGCGCACGGTGTCGGCCGGCGAGGCGCTGCCGGTGGCCACGCGCGCGGCCTGGAAGGAGGCGAGCGGCCTCGAGATGATCGACGGGATCGGCGCCACCGAGATGCTGCACATCTTCATCTCCGCCGCCGGCGCGGATGTGCGGCCCGGCGCCACCGGCAAGCCGGTGCCCGGCTACGTCGCCTGCATCCTGGGCGAAGACGGGCTGCCGGCCGGGCCGGGCGTGATCGGGCGGCTCGCGGTCAAGGGCCCGACCGGCTGCCGCTACCTGGACGACCCGCGCCAGCGCGACTACGTCGTCAACGGCTGGAACATCACCGGCGACGCCTACGAGATGGACGAGGACGGGTACTTCCACTACCGTTCGCGGCTGGACGACATGATCATCTCGGCCGGCTACAACATCGCCGGGGCCGAGGTCGAGGAAGCCCTGCTGCACCATCCGGCCGTGGCCGAATGCGGGGTGGTGGGGCGGGTGGATCCGGAACGCGGCCAGGTGGTCGAGGCCCATGTGGTGCTCAAGCCCGGGCATGCGCCGTCCGGCGACACCGCGCTGGCGCTGCAGGAATTCGTCAAGGCCCGCATCGCGCCCTATAAATATCCGCGCGTGGTGCGCTTTCGCGAACAGCTCCCGCGCACCGAAACCGGTAAACTGCAACGCTTTAAATTGCGCACCAATGAGGGCTGAGGACCATATGAAGGATGCTCAAGGGCAGGACGAAGCGAAACAGCCGCATGAAGCACCCGGGCTGGACCTGGCCAGCCGCCTGACGCCCGACCACCACCAGTCGCTCAAGCTGTGGCTGCGCATGCTCTCGTGCACCGTGCGCATCGAGAACGAGATCCGCACCCGCCTGCGCGCCGCCTTCGGCATCACCCTGCCGCGCTTCGACCTGATGGCCCAGCTCGAGCGCCACCCGGAGGGCATGCGCATGGGCGAGCTGTCGAAACGCATGATGGTCACCGGCGGCAACGTCACCGGCATCACCGACCAGCTGGAACGCGAGAAGCTGGTGCAGCGGGTGCCCGACCCCAGCGACCGGCGCGCCTGGGCGGTGCGCCTGACCCCGGCCGGCCGCACGGCCTTCGCCGAGATGGCGGCCGTGCACGAGCGCTGGATCGACGAGATGCTGGCCGATATCCCGGCCGAGGACAAGTCGGCGCTGATCGGCATGCTGACCTCCATGAAGGGGCGCCTGCGCATCGACGACGGGCGTTAACGTGCGTAAATGGGCGTTAACGGGCGTTAATGGGCGTTAACGGGCGGAATGCGGAAAGCACGCGCCACTGTTCTGATTTGGCAAGACGGCTGGTACAATATGGGGCTGCCGGCGTCTGCCGCGCATGTGTCGCCATAGTACAATGGATAGTACAAGGTCCTCCTAAGACTTAGATGCAGGTTCGATTCCTGCTGGCGACACCATTTCTGCCTTCCCGTCCCGGTGTTTCCCCTGAGCCTCGGCTATACTGCCGGCTTCGCTCTCCTGCGCGTCTGCGTCCGCTTTCATGTTCTTCCCCATAGCTGGGCGGCCTGGCGCCGTCGAATCCGTGATGGCCGCCCTTGACTGGGCCGACATGCCCTGTGGCGACCCCGCCACCTGGGAACCGGCGCTGCGGTATGCGTTGCGCCGCATGCTCGACACGGACAATCCCGTCTTCATCGTCTGGGGCGAAGCGGGGCTGCTGTTCTACAACGACGCCTGCCTGCCGCTGCTGGGCGCGCACCACCCGGCATCCCTTGGACGGCCGGTCGCGGCAGCCTGGCCGGAAGCCGCGGCGGTCGTGGCGCCGGTCCTGCACGAGGCGCTGGCCGGGCGGCCCGCGCGCCTGCGCGAGCTGCCGTTCACTCCGGCGATCGCCGGCACGCTCTTGCGCGACCTGGACGGCCGGGTGCGCGGCCTGTCCTTCACGGTCGACTCCAGCCCGGCCCACCTGCGCCTGGCGACCGCCCTGGATGCGGCCGGCGTGGCGACCTGGGACTGGGACGTGCGTGCGAACCGTCTCCTTTCCGACGCCAACCTGCGCGCGCTGTATGGCGTGTCCGACGAGGATGGCGTCGAGGCGCCGGTGGAGACTTATCTCGCGGCCATCCATCCGGACGACCTGCCGCAGGTGCAGGCACGCATCGCGCGTGCATTGGCCAGCGGCGAGCCCTTCAGCGACGCCTACCGTGTCCGCGGCCGCGACGGCATCTGCCGCCACGTGGAAGCGCGCGGCAAGGTGGCCTTGGGCGCCGATGGCCAGGCGGCCTGGCTGTCCGGCGTGGCGCTCGACGTGAGCGCGCGCAAGGAAGCCGAACTGCGCTTTCGCGAGATCGCCAACGCCATGCCGCAGGCGGTCTGGTCGACCCGGCCGGACGGCTTCCACGACTACTACAACGACCAGTGGTACAGCTTCACGGGCGTGCCCTACGGCTCCACCGACGGCGAGGGCTGGAACGAGCTGTTCCACCCCGACGACCGGGAACTGGCCTGGGAAAAGTGGCGCGAGTCGTTGCGCACCGGCAAGACCTACGAGATCGAGTACCGCCTGCGCCACCACTCCGGCCACTACCGCTGGGTGCTGGGCCGCGCGCTGCCGGTGCGCGACGACAGCGGGGCCATCGTGCGCTGGATGGGCACCTGCACCGACATCCACGAACAGAAGCTGACCCAGCAGGCGTTGCAGCAGGCCGACCGCCGCAAGGACGAATTCCTGGCCATGCTGGCCCACGAGCTGCGCAATCCGCTGGCGCCGATCGTCACCGCGGCCTCGCTGCTGACGCTGGGCTCGGGCGTGTCCGAGCGGGTGCAGCAGGTCGGCAAGGTGATCTCGCGCCAGGCCACCCACATGACCGGCCTGATCGACGACCTGATGGACGTCTCGCGCGTCACACGCGGCATGGTGACGCTGGAAAAGGACAGGGTGCAGTTATCGAGCGTGATCGACGACGCCGTCGAGCAGGTGCGCTCCCTGGTCGAGGGCCGCGGCCACCGGCTCGAGCTGCGCGTCCTGCTCGGCGACGCCTTCGTGGCGGGCGACCGCAAGCGCCTGGTCCAGGTGCTCGCCAATATCCTCGGCAATGCGGCGAAGTACACGCCGGCGCACGGCCACATCGTGCTGGAGGCCGCCGTCCAGGACGGCCGCGCCGTCGTGTCGGTGCGCGACAACGGCATCGGCATGGCGCCGGAACTGGTCGGCAGCGCCTTCGAGCTCTTCCACCAGGGCAAGCGCAGTCCGGACCGCTCCCAGGGCGGCCTGGGCGTCGGCCTGGCGCTGGTGCGCAGCCTGGTGCAGCTGCACGGCGGATCGGTGACGGCGGCCAGCGAAGGGGAAGGGCGGGGCAGCACCTTCACGGTGAGCTTGCCCCTGCTGTCCTTGCCCGGCCAGGACGCGCCGGATGGCGCCGCGGCCTTGCCCGTCGCCGGCGAGGTGCAACGGGTGCTGGTGGTGGACGACAACGTCGACGCGGCCGAGCTGGCGGCCATGCTGCTGGAACTGCTCGGCTACCAGGTCAGCGTCGAGTTCGGCGCGCAGGCGGCGCTGGAACGGGCCCGCCTCGAGCAGCCCCAGGTCTGCCTGCTCGACATCGGCCTGCCCGGCATGGACGGCAAGGAGCTGGCCCAGCGCCTGCGCCGGATTCCGGGGCTGGAAGGGGTGCGGCTGGCGGCGATGACGGGCTATGGGCAGCCGCATGACCTGCGCGCGAGTGCGGAGGCGGGCTTCGATGCGCATTTCGTCAAGCCGGTCGATGCGGGTGCTCTCGCAAATTGGTTGGCCTCGTAGGGTGGACGGCTCCGCCGTCCGCGCGTTCAGCCACACGGTGATTGGTCGCGGCGCGTCAGTTCATCAGGCAGTTGAACGCGCGGACGGGGGAATGTAGTCCACTGGACTACATTCCCCCGTCCACCCGACAACGGCCAGCCGGTACAATGCACGCTTCTCTTAATTTCTCACCGGCGCCCTGGCGCCGCAAGGTTCACGGATCATGGCTGTCATCTCCCTTACTTCCGCGCAGCTGGCTTTCGGCCACGTCGCGCTGCTCGACCACGCTGACTTTTCCCTCGAGGCCGGCGAACGTGTCGGCTTGATCGGCCGCAACGGCACCGGCAAGTCCTCGCTGCTGAAGATCATCTCGGGCCGTTCGAAACTCGACGACGGCCTCTTGGTGATGCAGCAGGGCATCAAGATCGCCTACGTCGAGCAGGAACCGGTCTTCGATCCGGAAGCCACCGTGTTCGACGCGGTGGCCGCCGGCATGGGCGACCAGCAGGCCATGCTGGCCGAGTACGAAGCCATCACCGGCCAGTTCGGCGGCGACAACGACGAGGCCCTGATGGAGCGCATGCACGAGCTGCAGCTCAAGCTCGACGCGCTCGATGGCTGGAACCTGGCGCACAAGGTCGATACCACCCTCGACCGCCTCGGCCTGAACCGGGAAGCGAAGATGGGCACCCTGTCGGGCGGGATGCAGAAGCGCGTGGCGCTGGCCGTGGCCCTGGTGTCCGGCCCCGACGTGCTGCTGCTGGACGAACCGACCAACCACCTGGACTTCACCTCGATCAAGTGGCTGGAAGGGCTGCTGCGCGAATTCCGCGGCTCGGTGCTCTTCATTACCCACGACCGCAGCTTCCTCGACAACGTCGCCACCCGCATCATCGAACTCGATCGCGGCCGCCTGCTTTCCTTCCCAGGCAATTTCACCACCTACCAGGAACGCAAGCGCGAGCTGCTGGCCAACGAGGAAGTCGAGAACGCCAAGTTCGACAAATTCCTGGCCCAGGAAGAAGTGTGGATCCGCAAGGGCGTGCAGGCACGCCGGACCCGCGACGAAGGCCGCGTGCGGCGCCTGGAAGCGCTGCGCCTGCAGCGCGCCGCCCGCCGCGAGCAGCAGGGCACCGTCAGGCTCGAGGTCGCTTCGGGCGAGCGCTCGGGCAAGATCGTGGCCGATATGGAAAACATTTCCAAGGCCTACGGCGAGAAAATCATCGTGCGCAACTTCACGGGCACGATCCTGCGCGGCGACAAGGTCGGCCTGATCGGTCCGAACGGCGCCGGCAAGACCACCTTGCTCAAGATCATCCTGGGCGACGAGACCGCCGACAGCGGCAGCGTCAAGCTCGGCACCAAGCTGAACGTGGCCTACTTCGACCAGATGCGCGCCCAGCTCAATGAAGAGGCGAGCCTGGCCGACACGATTTCTCCGGGCAGCGACTGGGTCGAGATCAGTGGCCAGAAGAAGCACGTGATGACCTATCTCAACGACTTCCTGTTCGCGCCGGAACGCGCGCGTTCGCCGGTGAAATCGCTTTCCGGTGGCGAGCGCAACCGCCTGCTGCTGGCGCGCCTGTTCGCCAAGCCGGCCAACTGCCTGGTGCTGGACGAACCGACCAACGACCTCGACATCGAAACCCTGGAACTGCTGGAAGAATTGCTCGAGGAATACACGGGCACCGTCTTCCTCGTCAGCCACGACCGCACCTTCCTCGACAACGTCGTGACCCAGGTGATCGTGTCCGAGGGCGACGGCCTGTGGCGCGAATACGTCGGCGGCTACACCGACTGGGAGCGGGTGAAAGCCAGCGCGCCGGCCCCTGCGCCGAAGGCGCCGGCGCCGGCCGCTCCGGCCAAAAACAGCGAAATGTCATCTACCGCACAGAGTACGTCTGGCAAAAAGGTAAAGTTGAGCTACAAGGAGCAGCGAGAGCTGGAGGAACTTCCCCAGCTGATCGCCACTCTCGAGGATGAGCAGTCCGCCATCACAGCCCAGCTGAACTCGGCGGACTTCTACAAGCAGAATCCCGGCGATGCGCGGCGCCTGAGCGAGCGCCACGCCGAGATCGACGAACTGCTGCTCGACGCCCTGGATCGCTGGGAGCGCATCGAAGCCCGCGCCAGGGGCGAGTAGCAAAATGTAAATCATAAGCGGCAGGCCAGGCGCCTGCGACCAGAGGACATGACCGAGCACAACGAATCCCGTACCGCTCCAGCAAGCCCTGCGTTATCGGTCGACGCACCCTTGTTCAGCCGCGCCGCCTGGGCGCGGATCCTGCCTTTCGCCGCCTACATCTTCTTCATCGTCCTCGGCGACCTGCTCGAGCGGGCCGGCTTTGCCCGCGCCGAGCTGCGCTGGCTCTATCCGGTGCAGGTGGGCGTCGTCGCCGTGCTGCTGGCCGTATTCTGGCGGCGCTACCACGAACTGCACGTCCCCCTTCCCAAGCCGGCGCAACTGTTGATGGCGATTGCCGTCGGCATCCTCGTGCTGGTGCTCTGGATCAACCTCGACGCGCCCTGGATGACGGTGGGCTCCACCCCCGGCTATAACCCGACGGGTGAAGGCGGCATGAACTGGCCCCTGGTCGTCATCCGCATCCTCGGGGCCGCACTGGTCGTGCCCGTCATGGAAGAACTGTTCTGGCGCTCCTTCGTGATGCGCTGGGCCGATGCGGCCGACTTCGAGGCCCTGGAACCGGCCCGGGTCGGCATCAAGGGTTTCCTGATTTCCAGTGTCCTGTTCGGCTTCGAGCACGACCTGTGGCTGGCCGGCATCGTGGCCGGCGTCGCCTATGCACTCCTTTATATGCGTCACCGCAACTTGTGGTCGGCCGTGCTCGCCCACGCTGTCACCAACGGCATGCTCGGCGCCTGGGTCGTCGCGACCGGCAGCTGGCAGTTCTGGTGATTCCCTCAGCGAAATGACCTCCAAGAAGACAAACAAGATGAAGCATTCACGCCCACCTACCCGCGTCCCGCTGGCCCTGCTGCCGGCCCTGGTCGGCGCATTGTTCCTCCTGCCAGGCGCGGCCAGTGCCGCCGAACCCGAAGAAGGCCTGCGCCTGTACGGCGGCATCGGCTGGGGCTACGACGACAACCTGCTGCGCGTGCCCGACAACCGCCCCGCTTTCGGCGGCAGGAAGAGCGACCGCTGGCGCCAGGCTGAGGCGGGCGTGGTCTACAACAAGCGCATCAGCCGCCAGCGCGTGGCCGTGGTCGCCAAGGCCTCCAAGGTGAATTTCGACCACTTCCAGCAGCTCGACTACGACGGCCGCGACCTGCAGGGCACCTGGTTCTGGGAAGTGGGCAACAAGTTCGAAGGGCAGGTCGGGGCGCTCTACAACCGCACCCTGGCGCCCTACACCGACTTCTTCAGCGACGAGCGCAATGTGCGCGAGCAGCGCCGCCAGTGGGTCGACGCCGGCTACAAGATGCATCCGAGCTGGAAGATCCGCACCGGCTTCACGCGCGACCGCTACGAGTACGAGCTGCTGCGCCAGCGCTGGAACAACCGTACCGAGAGGGCGAGCGAGGCCGAGCTGCTCTACACGCCGAGGAGCGGCAGTTCCGTCGGCCTGGTGGCGCGCCGGGTCAAGGGCGTCTATCCCTTCCGCCGTCCCGCCGCCACCGGCGTGCTGGTCGACGACTTCACCCAGGACGAACTCAAGGTGCGCGTGAACTGGTATGCGACCGGCTCGACGACGCTGCAGGCCCTGGCCGGCTATGTGCGGCGCGAGCAGCTATCCTTCGGCGAAGGCAAGACCAGCGGCTTCAACGGCCGCCTGAACGCCACCTACACGCCGAAAGGCAAGATCAGCTACAACGCCTCGCTCTGGCGCGAGTTCGCCCCGATCGAGAGCACCATCGTCAGCTATACGCTGAACCGCGGCGTCAGTGCGGGCGCCACCTGGCAGGCCACCGGCAAGGTCAAGGTCGAGGGCAATGCCGCCTACGAGCAGCGCGCCTACAACCCGCGCGAGGCCTTCAGCGGACGGGGAGAGCTGAGCGACTCCCTGCGCACCGCCAGCCTGCGCGCCACCTGGCAGGCCAAGCGCAAGGTCGCCGTCTCGGCCGGCTGGCAGCACCAGTCCCGGAGCGGTTCGCAGAACCTGGGCCTGGGTAAATTCGACGCCAACACCGTGATGGTGAACGCGAACGTGCTGTTCTGAGCACCGCAGCAATCACGAAGGTCCACATGACGGTCAACGATATCCCGATCATCTCCTTCTTCCAGCGCGTGCTCGACCCCCTGATCATCATGGGGACCCTGTACCTGGCGACGCTGTACTACGGCGAGCCCTTCTCGGGCTATTCGCTGGTGCTGATGATCCTGGCCTTCTTCATCTCGTCGGCGGTCTACCAGCACGTCGATCCCTACCGCACCTGGCGCAGCGGCCGCATGCTGGCCTATGCGCGCGACACGGTGTTCGGCTGGTGCCTGACCATGGCCGTGCTTTACTTCCTGGGCTCGGCCAGCGGCCTGAAGTATTTCTATGACGAGCGGGTGCTGCTGGCCTGGTTCATCGCGACCCCGCTCACCATCCTGGCCAGCCACCTGGCGGTGCGCAAGGCCACCGGCAGCCGCGACCGCTCGCGCGAGGTGCGCTCCATCGTGGTGGTCGGCTGCAACGACGTCGGCATCAAGTTCGCCGGCGTGTGCGAGCGTCACCCCAACCTCTTCATGGAAGTGGAAGGCTTTTTCGAAGACAGGAACGACGAGCGCCGCCCTGCGAACATGAAGCATCCGGTGCTGGGCGGCATGGCCGACGTCTGCCAGTACGTGCGCCAGCACAATATCAAGATGATCTTCATCAGCCAGCCGATCTCGGCCCAGCCGCGCATCCGCAAGCTGATCGACGAGCTGAAGGACACCACGGCCTCGGTCTATTTCCTGCCCGACGTCTACGTCTTCGACCTGATGCAGGCGCGCTTCGACACCGTGGGCGGCATGCCGGTGATCGCGATCAGCGAGACGCCGTTCATGGGCTTCAACAGCGTGATCAAGCGCGGCAGCGACATCCTGATCGGCAGCATCATCCTGCTCCTGATCTCGCCGCTGATGCTGGTGATCGCCATCGCCGTCAAGCTCAGTTCGCCCGGCCCCATCATCTTCCGCCAGCGCCGCTATGGCCTGTATGGCGAAGAGATCTACGTCTACAAATTCCGCTCGATGACGGTGACCGAGGATGGCGCCAAGGTCGTGCAGGCCCGGAAGAACGACCAGCGGATCACGAAAATCGGCGGTTTCCTGCGCCGCACCTCGCTCGACGAGCTGCCCCAGTTCATCAACGTGCTGCAGGGACGCATGAGCCTGGTCGGCCCGCGCCCGCATGCCGTCGCGCACAACGAGCAGTACCGCAAGCTGATCAAGGGCTACATGCTGCGCCACAAGGTGCGCCCCGGGATCACCGGCTGGGCCCAGGTCAACGGCCTGCGCGGCGAGACCGCCACGCTGGACAAGATGGAAGCGCGCATCCAGCACGACCTCGATTACCTGCGCAACTGGTCGCTGTGGCTGGACCTGTGGATCATCATCAAGACGGTGAAAGTGGTGCTGACGCGCGAGAACGCGCACTGATTTTCGTAGCGTGGGCGTTGGATTGTGGGTAGCTGCGCAGGCGAATCCACCTTGATTTGAACGCGTGGGCGGAGGACCGCCCACCCTACCGAACCAGTTGACATTAGCGACATCGAATACAGAATCCGGGTATGGTCGGGTTTTGAGAAAATTCATCATTTGTCGACAAACTGTCGACATTTACTGGTGAAAACACTTTAAATTCGTTTTGGAAATAAATCGCTTAGGCTTGACTTAAACGCCACACGCACGATTGCATACTTGCTTGCATGACCATGCCAGCTGCGTAGAATCGTTGATGAGTTTGCAACTTGCCGGGGCCGGCTTGGTCTGGTTCTGCACGGGAAGAAGAATATGAAAAAAGCGTTGATCACCGGTGTGACGGGCCAGGACGGCTCCTACCTGGCGGAGCTGCTGCTCGAGAAAGGCTATGAAGTGCACGGCATCAAGCGCCGCGCCTCGTTGTTCAACACCGGCCGCATCGACCACATCTACCAGGACCCGCACGCCGACAATCCGCGCTTCATCCTGCACTACGGCGACCTCACCGATACCTCGAACCTGACCCGCATCCTGCAGCAGGTGCAGCCGGACGAAGTCTACAACCTGGGTGCCATGAGCCATGTGGCGGTGTCCTTCGAATCGCCCGAATACACGGCCGACGTCGATGCGATCGGCACCCTGCGCCTGCTGGAGGCGATCCGCTTCCTGGGTCTGGAAAAGAAGACCCGCTTCTACCAGGCCTCGACCTCGGAACTCTATGGCCTGGTGCAGGAAACGCCGCAGCGCGAGAGCACGCCTTTCTATCCGCGCAGTCCGTATGCGGTGGCCAAGCTCTACGCCTACTGGATCACGGTGAACTACCGCGAGGCCTACGGCATGTATGCCTGCAACGGCATCCTGTTCAACCACGAATCCCCGCGCCGCGGCGAAACCTTCGTCACCCGCAAGATCACCCGCGCGCTGGCGAATATCTCGCAAGGCCTGGAGCACCAGCTGTTTCTGGGCAACCTGGACGCGCTGCGCGACTGGGGCCATGCGCGCGACTACGTGCACATGCAATGGCTGATGCTGCAGCAGGACAAGCCCGAGGACTTCGTGATCGCCACCGGCCGCCAGTATTCGGTGCGGCGCTTCGTGGAGATCGCGGCGAACGAGCTCGGCATCGAGATCGCCTGGCAAGGGCAGGGCGTCGACGAGCGCGGCCTGGTGGCAAGCATCCACGGCGACAGGGCGCCGGGCGTGGTCGTCGGCCAGACCATCGTCGCCGTCGATCCGCAGTATTTCCGTCCGACCGAGGTCGAGACCCTGCTGGGCGACCCGAGCCGTGCGCGCGAACGCCTCGGTTGGGAGCCCACAACCTCTTTCGAAGCGATGGTGCAGGAAATGGTGGCGCACGACCTCGACACGGCGCGCCGCCACAAGCTGCTGGCATCGCATGGCTACAACGTTGCACTTTCACTGGAGTAATCGTGTTGAACATTCAGCAGAAGCAGAACGAGCCGCGCATCTACGTCGCCGGCCACCGCGGCCTGGTCGGTTCCGCCATCGTGCGCGTGCTGCGCGCCCAGGGTCACACCAACATCGTCACCCGCACCCACCAGGAACTGGAACTCACCGACCAGGCCCAGGTGCGCGAATTCTTCCGTACCGAGAACATCGACCAGGTGTATCTCGCCGCGGCCAAGGTGGGCGGCATCCACGCCAACAATACCTACCCGGCCGAGTTCATCTACGACAACATGATGGTGCAGGCCAACGTCGTCCATGAAGCCTGGCGCGCCGGCGTGAACAAGCTGCTCTTCCTCGGTTCCTCCTGCATCTACCCGCGCCTGGCGGCCCAGCCGATCCGCGAGGAATACCTGATGAACGGCATCCTCGAGCCGACCAACGAACCCTATGCCATGGCCAAGATCGCCGGCATCAAGCTGTGCGAGAGCTACAACCGCCAGTACGGCACCGACTACCGCAGCGTCATGCCGACCAATCTCTACGGCCCGGGCGACAACTACCACCCCGAGAACAGCCACGTGATTCCGGCCCTGCTGCGCCGCTTCCATGAGGCGAAAGCGGGCGGGGCGGCGGAAGTGGTGATCTGGGGCAGCGGCAAGCCCATGCGCGAATTCCTCTACGTCGACGACATGGCCGCGGCCAGCGTCTACGTGATGAACCTGCCGATGGAGGTGTACGCCGCGAACACCGACCCCATGCATTCGCACATCAACGTCGGCACCGGCGAGGACGTCACCATCGCCGAACTGGCCCGCCTGGTGGGCGAGACCGTCGGCTATCGCGGCCGCATCGTCTTCGATGCAAGCAAGCCGGACGGCACGCCGAGGAAGCTGCTGGACGTCTCCAAGCTGGCCGCCCTCGGCTGGCGCGCCAGCACGCCGCTGGCCGACGGCCTGCGCCGCGCCTACGAGGCCTTCCTGGAACAGCAGGCGGTGGAAAGCAGCGAGGCCGAGCGGGAGCCGGCGGCGGTAGCGGCATGAGGTGCGCGCCGCTCCGTGGGGCACGGGGCGGCGCCGTAGAACAGCAGAGCGTTAGTTGACGAACAGAGAACGAATCGTGCGGAACCCAGAATGGATGAGCGCCCTTTCCGGAGACATTGCACGAAAGAGCGGTACGAATAACAAGCAGGGCGCAGGCCCGAGGACAACGTCGAGGACACTATCTTGAAAACCTTCCATTTTGCAGCCAAGCATACCTCCCTCTCCACCTCCAGGCGCCTGCTGGGCACGGCGGCGCTGGTGCTGGCCGCGGCCGGCCTCGCGGGCTGCGGCGACAAGGACAAACCCGCGGAATCGAAACCTGGCCAGGCGCTGGCCAGCGTGAATGGCGAGGAAATCACGGTCTTGCAGCTGAACGAGGAAATGCAGCGCGCCGGCGTGCCGGCCGCCCGCCAGGGCGAGGCCGGCAAGCAGATCCTGCAGGCGCTGATCGACCGCGAGCTGCTGGAGTCCGAAGCGGCCAAGGAAAAGCTCGACCGCGACCCGAAAGTGATGCAGGCGATCGAGCGCGCCCGCTCCCTGATCATCGCCCAGGCCTATATGCAGAAACGCATTGGCGAGCCGCAGCGTCCCTCGGCCGCCGAAGTGGAAGACTACTTCAACAAGAATCCCCAGTTCTTCGCCAACCGCAAGCAGTTCGCGATGAACGAGCTGATCGTCGCCGCGAGCGACCTGACCCCGGAAGTGCGCGCCGCCGCCGACAAGGCCAAGTCCCTGGAAGAGGTCGCCGTCTTCCTCGACGCCCGCAACATCAAGTACGGCCGCGCCCAGGTCACCCGCAGCACCGCCGACCTGAATCCGCAACTCTCGGCCAAGCTGCTGGGCATGCCCAAGGGCCAGCTCTTCGTCGTCAAGGAAGGCGAGCGCGCCATGCTGATCTCGATCGCCGAAGTGCGCGACGCGCCCGTGACCCTGGCCATCGCCGGACCGCAGATCAGCCAGTACCTGATGAACAAGAAGAACAAGGAGCTGGCGGCCGCCGAGATCCAGCGCCTGCGCGGCACCGCCAAGGTCAGCTACCTGAACAAGGACTATGCGCCGAGCGCCACCGCACCGGCCAGCGCGACCCAGATGGCGGGCGCGGGCGGACCGGGCCAGGCTTCGGTGGCGCCTGCGGGCGATGTCGGGACGGTGGCGGGCGCCGCGCCGGGCACGGCGCCCGCCACCGTCCCGGAAGCGGCCTCGGCCGACAAGGCCGCGCTCGACCGCGGTGTGATGGGCCTGAAGTAAGCAGCAGGCACGCGACTCAGTAACGACCAATATCGGAACCGAAGGGAAGGAACAATCATGAAACGATTCGTGAAGTGGATGATGGCTGCCGCGCTCGTGCTGACGGTAGGGATCGCCGGCGCCGCCGAAGTGCTGCTCGGACCGGGCGACGTGGTGAAACTGTCCGTGTACGGCAGCCCCGATCTCTCGCTCGAGACCCGCGTCAGCGAGAGCGGCAACATCACCTTCCCGCTGCTGGGCCAGGTCGCCGTGGGCGGCCTGTCGGTGGCGGCCGCCGAGAAGAAGATCGGCGACATGCTGGAGAAGGGCGGCTACCTCAAGAAAGCCCAGGTCAATATGCTGGTGACCACCCTGGCCAGCCAGCAGGTCTCGGTGCTGGGCTATGTCAACCGTCCGGGCCGCTACGCGGTGGAAGGGCGCCGCAAGGTGCTCGACCTGCTGGCCATGGCCGGCGGCATCCACGGCGAGGGCGGCGACATGATCAACCTGGTGCGCACCCGCAACGGCAACACCACCCGCGAAACCATCGACGTGGTCGAGATGGTGCGCAAGGGTGAACTCAACAAGGACTACGAGGTGGCCGGCGGCGACATCATCTACGTCGAACGCGCCCCGCGCGCCTACGTCAGCGGCGAAGTCACCCGCCCTGGTCCGTTCCGCCTGGAGCGCGGCATGACCGTGCAGCAGGCCGTCGCGGCCGGCGGCGGGCTGAACGTTCGCGGCAGCAACAACGGCATGAAGATCACCCGCAAGGATGCCGGCGGCAACCCGGTGACGATTGATGTCAAAGCAAATGATCTGGTCCAGGTTGACGATGTCATCGTTGTCCGCGAGTCCTGGTTCTAAGTAGGGTGGGCGGTCCTCCGCCCACGCGTTCCAAATGCCGGTGCGACCATGCGGGCGTGATTTGAACGCGCGGTCGGCGAAGCGACGGCGCCGCCCAGGCCACCCTACGAAGTAACAGCAGTGTTTTTGTCCACCCCGCTTGTCAAAGCAATGATGCAAAGGTAAGGCCATGAACGTCCATCAATTCCTGCTCATCCTTCTCGCGAGGAAGAAGATCATCCTCGGGACCTTGCTGGTGACGGTCCTGCTCGCACTGGGCTGGAGCCTGATGCAGCAGAAGACCTACAAGGCCACCGCGTCCGTGCTGCTGAACTACAAGGGCGTGGACCCGGTCAGCGGCCTCACCATGCCGGGCAACCTGATGCCGGGCTATATGGCCACCCAGATGGACATCATCATGAGCAAGACCGTGGCCCTGCGCGTGGTCGACTCGCTGCGCCTCGCATCGAGCCCGGCCGTGCAGGCCCAGTGGCGCGAAGCGAGCGAAGGCAAGGGCTCGGTGCGCGACTGGCTGGCCGACCTGCTGCTCAAGAAACTCGACATCATGCCGTCGCGCGAGTCGAGCGTGGTGGGCATCAGCTTCAGCGGCGCCGACCCCACGTTTGCTGCCGCCGTCGCCAACGCTTTCGCCGACGAATACCAGAAGATCAGCGTCCAGCTCAAGACCGAGCCGGCCAAGAAGGCATCGGCCTACTTCAACGAACAGACCAAGCAGCTGCGCGACAACCTCGAAGCGGCCCAGGCCCGCCTGTCCAAGTACCAGCAGGAGAAGGGCATCGTCAGCCTCGACAACAACCGCGTCGACGTCGAACTGTCGCGCCTGAACGACCTCTCGGCCCAGCTGGTCGCGGCACAGACCCAGGCCATGGAAGCGAGCTCGCGCGCCGGCATGGCCACCGGCGTGGGCTCGCCCGACGTCGCCAACAATGCCCTGGTGCAGAGCCTGCGCGTGAGCCTGGCCAGCGGCGAAGCCAAGCTGGCCGAAGCCGCCTCGCGCTACGGCCGCAACCACCCGGCCTACCAGTCGGCCCAGGCCGAAGTGAGCAAGATGCGCGCCGAGCTGAACGCCGCCCTGGGCAGCGTGTCGAAGAGCGTGGGCGCCAACGCCCAGGTCTACCGCCAGCGTGAATCCGAACTGCGCGCCGAGCTGGCCGCCCAGAAGACCCGCGTGCTCGAGCTGAACCGCACCCGCGACGAACTCGGCGTGCTGCTGAAAGACCTCGACAGCGCCCAGCGCGCCTTCGATGCCGCCAGCCAGCGCTTCTCGCAGACCCGCATCGAGTCGCAGTCCGAGCAGTCGGACATCTCGGTCCTGAACCCGGCCGTGCCGCCGACCGCGCCGTCGGGCCCGCGCGTGCTGCTCAATACCCTGGTGTCGATCGTGCTGGGCACCATCCTCGGCGTTGGCCTGGCCCTGCTGCTGGAACTGGTGAACCGTCCGGTGCGCTCGACGGGGGACATCAAGGACATGCTGGGCATCCCGGTGCTGGGCACCATCGAGTGGCGCGTCAAGCGTCCGAAGGGCGGCGGCATCCGCGCCCTGATCACGCCGCGCCGCCTGCTCCGGCTCAACTGATCTCAACTGAGCTGAACTGAGCTGAACTGAACAAGCGCAGAACAAGAAGGACAACCAAGGACAGACCATGAATTCATCCGTGCTATCCGCCTTGCCCCACGACCCGGCTGCCGAGTCGAGCATGGGAGCGCTGCTCCTGGACCAGGGCAAGCTGACTCTCGACGATGCCGAACGCGTGCTGCGCATGCAGAAGGACCTCGGGATCCGCTTCGGCGAAGCCGCCGTGCGCCTGGGGCTGGTGAGCGAGGACGACATCCAGCAGGTGCTGGCGCGCCAGTTCTCCTATCCCTATCTGCAGAAGGGGCAGACCAACCTCTCGCCCAAGCTGGTGGCGGCCTACGATCCCTTCTCGCCCCAGGTCGAAGCGCTGCGCGCGATCCGCAGCCAGCTGATGCTGCGCTGGTTCGCCCGCGGCCGCCGGGCCCTCGCCATTGCCGGCGTGACGCCCGACGACGGCTCCAGCCTGTTCGCGGCCAACCTGGCGGTGGTGTTCTCCCAGCTGGGCGAGCAGACCCTGCTGGTGGACGCCAACCTGCGCAGCCCGCGCCAGCAGGAGATGTTCGGCGTCAAGCCGCGCCAGGGCCTCTCCGACCTGCTGGCCGGCCGCGCCGACCTCGACGTCATCACCCGGGTGCCGGCTTTCGTGGACCTGTCCCTGATGCCGGCCGGGACCCTGCCGCCCAACCCGCAGGAACTGCTGGCGCGCGAAGGCTTCCGCAACCTGAATACCCAGCTCGAGTCGCGCTACGACGTGGTGCTCTACGACCTGCCGCCTTTCGCTTCCGGCGCCGACGCCCTGGCCGTGGCGGGGCGCGCCGGCGGTGTGCTGCTGGTGGCCTGCAAGCACCGTACCCGCATCGCCAACGTCAGCCGCATGGCCGAGCAGATGGCCGAATCGGGAGCCGAAGTGGTCGGCTCCGTGGTGGTGGAGTTCTGATATGGCCGGCACTGCACGCACCGACATCGACGATCGTGGCGCAGCGCTGCCGCAAACCCTGTCCGGCAGCATCGACGGCATCCGCCGCTCGCTGCCCGAATGGTGGCCCATCTTCGCCGGCCTGGCAATCCTGCTGGGGCCGACCTTCTACGACCTGTTCACCGGCGCCTGGATCGGCGAGGAGCAGGGACATGGCCCGATCATCTTCTTCCTGGCAATCTGGCTGATCTGGCGGAAATGGCCCGAGATGCTGGCCGCCATTGGCCATCCCGCCGTCGCGCCCGTCAACACCTGGCTCGGCTGGCCGGTGCTGGCCATCGGCCTGATGTCGCACCTGCTGGGCCGTTCGCAGAAGATCCTGATGTTCGAGGTCGCCTCGATCATCCTCGTCATGGCGGCCATCGTGCTGCTGAAATTCGGTTCGCGCGCCCTGCGCGCGCTGTGGTTCCCCTTCTTCTTCATGCTCTTCATGGTGCCGCTGCCGAGCGAGCTGGTGGCCGCCGTGACCATGCCGATGAAGATGGCGGTGTCCTGGGTGACCGAGCACATCCTCTTCGCCCTCGGCTACCCGATCTCGCGCTCGGGCGTGGTACTGCAGATGGGCCAGTACCAGCTGCTGGTGGCCGACGCCTGCGCCGGCCTGCAGACCCTGCTCACGCTGGAAGCGCTGGGCCTGTTCTACCTGAACCTGATGCGCCACCCCTCGGCCTTCCGCAACATCACGCTGGCGATCCTGATCATCCCGATTTCCTTCACCGCCAACGTGATCCGCGTGATCGCGCTGACCCTCATCACCTATTACTTCGGCGACGCCGCCGGCCAGGGCTTCCTGCACGGCTTCGCCGGCATGGTGCTGTTCGTCACGGCGCTCTTGCTGATCCTGGCGGTCGACAACGGCCTGCAGTGGTGGATCAAGCGCAGGGAAGGCGGTTCCGGCGGACCCGGAAGCGGAGGAGGGCGCAAGCTGACCCCGACCCTGAAGGAGGCGACATGAACCGCCGCTTTGCGATCAGCCTGGTGCTGGGCCTGGCCATGGCCGGCACCTCGGCCCTGACCGGCGCCCTGACCCCGAAGGCGCGCGTGCCCCAGGCCCACGAGCAGTTCTCGCTGGAACAGATGATCCCGCAGCGCTTCGGCGACTGGCGCATCGACCCGAACGTGGTGCCGCTGCAGCCCGACCCCGAGCAGCAGAGCGTGCTGGAAAAGATCTACGACCAGACCCTGTCGCGCACGTATGTGAACCGCGAAGGCCAGCGCGTGATGCTGTCGATCGCCTATGGCGGCGACCAGAGCAAGGCCCTGCAGCTGCACCTGCCCGAAGTCTGCTACGTGGCCCAGGGCTTCCAGATGGTCAAGGACCAGGAGGGCGAGCTGCCGACCGGTTTCGGCGAGCTGCCGGTCAAGCGCCTGGTCGCGCGCCTGCACGAGCGCAACGAACCGATCACCTACTGGATCACGATCGGCGAACACGCCACCAAGACCGGCATCCAGCAGAAGCTGCGCCGCCTGGCCTACGGCCTGTCGGGCGAGATCCCGGACGGCATGCTGGTGCGGGTCTCGACCATTCAGGCCAACGATGCCCAGGCCTGGCGCATCCAGGACCGCTTCGTGACCGACATGCTGGGCAATATGGCGCCGCGCGACCGTACCCGCCTGCTCGGCGCGGGCCTCGAAGGTGCAGCGGTTCAGGCACGCTCGGGCCATGCGGCGCAAGCGCCTGCGCGTGGATAAACTGGAACTCCCCTAGATGAACCAGATCCTGCCTTACGTTTATTACTCGCTGCCCTGGGCCTTCATCATCGGGCTCTCGATCGCCGCGGTGGCAGGCATCGGCATCGGCCTGGTATGGCCGCGCTTCCTGGTCTATCCCTACCTGGCCATCTATTTCTGCATGAACTCGACCAGCTACGGGAATATGGCGATCTTCGCCACCCGCAGCATCTACAGCCGCGGCTCCGGCATGCTGTTCTTCGGCCTGCTGCTGTGGTACGTGCTGGGCGCCTGGGCCTGCGCGCGGGTCGCCGCCAGTTTCCAGCGCTATCCGGCGCCGGAATGCAATCTCCGGCCCTGGTTCCTCGGCTGGTTCGTGCTGCTGGTCGGCCACGTCGGCGTGTCCATGATGCTCGACGTGCCCCTCAAGGATTCGCTCTCGCCCCAGGGCTTCTCGAACATCGTCTGGATGGCGCCGCTGATCTCCCTGATCCTGCTGTCCTTCCGCACCCGCGAGCACGTGCTCGAGCTGACCCACTTCATCCTGCTGCTGGGCCTGGGCCGCGCCCTGTTCGGCCTGGTGCGCTGGGCGGCCTTCGGCGGTGACCCGAACAATGTGTACGCGAACATGAACGCGATCAAGATTCGGCTCACCTTCTTCGACATCAACGACAGCCTGGTCTGCACCATCGCCTTCGCCATCGCCGCCGTGCACCTGTTCCAGACCGTCAAGACCGACCGGCCGAAATTCTGGCGCGGCATCGAATGGGCGACCCTGATCACGACCGCCCTGTGCATCGTGCTCTCTTACCGCCGCAGCGCCTGGATCGGCTTCCTGCTGGCCTTCCTGGTGATCATGATGCGCTTCCCGATCAAGCGCCGCATCCAGCTCATGACCGGCGGCCTGCCGCTGGTCGGCGCCGCGCTGGCCTATGTGGCGGTGCAGCGCCTGACCCAGACCAAGGGGGCGGGCGGGGGGCTCTCGAGCCTGGTCTACGACATGCAGTCACGCCGCTTCGGTCCGGAGAGCGAACGGGTGCTGGAACTGAAGTTCGCGCTCGCCGACTTCCTTTCGAAGCCGATCACGGGCATCGGCTCCTGGGGCAGGTACACGGGCTACCAGTACATCTCCTGGCAGAACAATCCGGACGGCGGCCTCTTCCTGCACAGCGGCGTGCTGCACGTGGCGCTCAAGAGCGGCCTGCTGGGCACCTTCCTCCTGATCGGCACCATCGCCGCCTTCGTGCTGTTCGCGCGGCGGGCCCTGAAGACGCTGCCGCCCGAGCTCCTCGGCCTGGCCACGGCCGGCGTGGCGGGCATCGCCTTCATGATTCCCGACTTCCTGATCGGCACGCCTTTCCCGCAGGTGCGCACCACGCAGATGCTGGCCATCTGCCTGGCCTTGCCCTACCTGGCCATGGCCGTGGCCAAGGTGGCGCCCGCCACGAAACCGGCGGTGAAACCGTTCGTGCCGCGTCCGCGCCTGGTGGCTGCCTGATGAACCTGCGCCTTGCCCGCAACGCCTGGTCCAACCTGCTGGGGGCCGCGATTCCCGCACTGGTGATGCTGGCCACCGTGCCCATGGTCGTGAAAGGACTGGGCGACGCGAGCTACGGCGTGTACTCGCTGGTGACGGCCATCGTCGGCTACTTCGCCGTCATCGACATCAACGTCACCGCCGGCTCGGTGAAATACATCGCCGAGCACAATGCGCGCAAGGACGAGGAGGGCGTCTACGAGACCCTGTCCTTTGGCCTGGCCACCTACGCCATCATCGGCGTGCTGGGTGCGCTGGGCCTGCTGCTGGGGGCGCAGTGGTTCGTGACCAGCGTATTCTCGGTGCCCGCCGCGCTGGTCCCGGAAGCGATCGCCACCCTGCGCCTGGCCGCCCTGGGCTTCCTGCTGGGCCAGGTCCAGAGCTACCTGAACAGCGTGCCCCAGTCCCTGATGCGCTACGACATCTCGGCGCGCGTGGAAATGGTGTTCGGGACCCTGGTGCCGATCGCCACGGTCGGTGTGCTGCTGCTGGGCTACGGCCTGTTCGAGGTGGTGCTGCTGCGCGTGATCGCAAGCAGCATCCACTGCACCATCCTGTGGCGCGCCGTGAAACGTCTGCTGCCGGGCTTTCATTTGCGCTGGCCGGGCGCGCGGGCGCGCGGGGCGCTGCTCGGCTTCTCGGCCTACTCCTTCCTGTCGCGCTTCGCAACGCTCTCGTATGCCCACGCGGACAAGCTCATCATCGGCGCCCTGGTCGGGGTCACGGGCCTGGCCTACTTCACGGTGGCGGCCACGCTCGCCAACCGGGTGCTGAGCCTGACCTTCCGGCTGTCCGGCGTCTTCTTCCCGGCCGCCAGCGCGATGGCCGCGCAAGGCGAGCTGGCGCGCCTGGACCGCGCCTACCTGAAGGCGACCCGCTACGTCGTCTTCCTGAATGCGGCCATCCTGGTGCTGGTGGCCGTGTTCGCGCACCAGATCCTGCGCTACTGGATGAACGAAGACTTCGCCCGCAACGGCGCCCTGGTGCTGGCCGTGATGGCGCTGTCGCAGTTCGTCGACTCGCTCACCAGCCTGCCATCCCTGGTCAACGACGGCATGGGCCACCCGCGCGTATCCGGCCTGTTCGCCGTGACGCGCGCCCTGGCGGGCCTGGCCATCGTCTGGTTTGGGGTGGCCGGCTGGGGAATCGATGGCGCCGCCTGGGGGCATCTGGCGGGCTCGGTCCTGTTCACCGCCGCCTTCATCGTCTACGTGCACGGCCGCACGGTGCCGACCAGCTTGGTCCGCCTGCTGTCGCAGGGTTATGCGCCGGGCGTGGCAGGGGTGGCGCTGGTGGCGATCGCCGCCAGCACGGCCGAGACCCTGTTCGACCGCGGCGTCGCGGAATTCCTGTTCATCCTGGGCGTGACCGTGCTGCTCCTGGGCGTGCACGGCCTGCTGTTCGTGGTCGAGCGCGACGACCGGCTGATGGCCTGGTCGCGCGTGAAGGCGCGCTGGCAGCCTGCCGGGTGAACCCAGCATCGAATGCATGTCAAAGGAGAGTGGAGTTTGGTTCAGAAGCGGAGGGCACAATGCGCATCCTGATGGTGTCGGAAGATCTGCCGGGCGACCAGGTGGGCGGTCTCGGCAAGCACGTGGTCACGCTGGCCAACCGTCTGCTGGCCGAGGGGCACGACGTCGAGATCCTCGGCCGCAACGACCGCGGCATCGAGCGCTGCGCCGAGCAGATCGGCTTTCGCGGGCATTTCCGTCCCGGCTTCGATTACGCGCGCCCGGGCTGGAAGGAATTGCAGATGGGCGTGTTCAATCCGCTCAAGCGCCCCTTTTTCGCGCGCAAGATCGCGGCCGCCATCAACCAGCACGCCCCCGGCTTCGACGTCGTCCATTACCACGGCCACGTGCCCATGGTGGGCCTGCACGTGGAGGAGGGCATCAACTACGTGCAGACCCGCCACGACCAGGGCAGCGAGTGCCTGACCCACCTGCGCTTTCGTGACGAGACGGTGTGCGACAACCTGGTGCCGGGGGATTGCTCGGCCTGCATCACAGGACAGAACAAACGCGCGGGCACCATGCGCAAGTCGGTCACCGCGATCGCCGTCACCGGCTACCGCAGCCAGACCGCGCGCGCCTTTGCGCGCCACAAGACCGTCTTCGTCTCGGACTTCCTGCGCCGCCAGTTCCTGCGCGCGGTGCCGGACGCCGACCTGTCGCGCTGCCGCGTGATCCACAACTTCGTCGACTATCCGCGCCTGCTGCGCGCCGCCCAGGCCGCCCCGGAGCCCGAGCCGGGCGACATCGTGCTGGTCGGGCGGGTCGATGCCGGCAAGGGCTTCGGCGAGTTCCTGGCGGCGGCCGAAGGCCGGCTGCCGCCGCATGCGCGCCTGACGATCGCAGGCGACGGCCCCCAGCGCGCGGCGCTGGAAGCGCGCTACGCCGGCCCGAATGTCCGCTTCCTCGGCTGGCAGGACTACAACGGGGCGCTGGCGCTCACCGCGCGCGCCCACCTGGCGGTGGTGCCCTCGGTGTGCGAGGAGGCCTGCAGCACCACGGTGCTGGAAGCGCTGGCGCTGGGCCGCCAGTGCGTGGCCCTGGCGCGCGGCGGCACCCCGGAGCTGGCCGCCTACCAGCAATACGAGGGCCAGCTGCAGCTGGCTTCCACGATGGACGAGCTGGTCGAGCGCGTCGGCGCCCAGCTTGCCGAACCACCGCGACAGCGCGTGCCGCCAGCCTCCTTCGGGGCGGATGCCGGGCGTCTCTTACCTCAGTTACTGGAGCTGTATGCAGAGCAAACCAACCTTTTCGATCGTTACGTGCACCTGGAACAGCGCCGCCACGCTGGCTGACACCCTGGCCTCGGTCCAGTCGCAGACCTGCCAGGACTTCGAGCACATCTTCGTCGACGGCGGCTCCACCGACGGCACCCTCGACATGATCGCGGCCTACATGCGCGACAAGCCCGGCAACAAGCGGGTGCTGCGCGACGTCGGCGGCGGCATCAGCCGCGCCATGAACCAGGGCATCGAGGCCGCCCGCGGCGAGTACATCGCCCACCTCCATTCGGACGACTACTACAACGGCCCCGACGTGCTGGCCGTGGTCAAGCGCGCATTCGAAGAAGGGAAGGGCGGCGCGCCGGTCGATTGGGTGTTCGGCAACATCCAGATCCTCAAGGACGGCAAGATGGTCCCGCCCTACGCCATGCCGCCTTTCTCCTACCGCTCCTTCGTGGCCGGCCGCGCCTCGATCCCGCATCCGGCGGTGTTCGTGCGCAAGTCCGCCTTCGAACGGGTCGGCACGTTCGACGAAAAGCTGAAGTACGCGATGGACATCGACCTGTGGCTGCGCCTGGGCGCGGTCGCCAGGCCGGTCATGATCGACCAGCCGCTGACCGTGTTCCGCGATCACGAGGGCAGCGTGTCCTCGGCCAACCGGATCAAGGCGCGCCAGGAAGAATTCAACGTGCGCCGCCGCTACATGGAAAAAGCGCCGCTGTCCTTCGGTATCTACTGCCTGCGCTACCTGAAGCGCATGCGCGGCCTGCAGGCCGAGGCCAGATCGGTGGCAGCCTGACAAACGCCAGGCCTGTCGTAGCAATCTGACAGGTTTGCGCTTTTGTCTTTGCAGGAAAATTACACCCATTAAAAGCCTGCAAATATTGTTCGGAAAGAGTTGATTTTTTAGCGTGGGATTTCCGCAAAGCAAGCGAAAAATGTGCGATTTCTTTAGAGAATTTTCCTGCACTCAACTTACTTTGGGGTAGCATAAACCCCGTCAAGTACCGCAAAAAAGGTACAGCAAGAAAGTAAGTCGCCGTCTTCATTCGGTAAGTACAGGCAAACATTCTCGAGCCCGCCGGCCGACCCGGTGCGGTGAACGACATCACGATTTTTCTCGGAGTAACCCACATGCAAGTATCTCGGAAGAGCCTCGTCCTGGCCGCTGCTTTCGTCTCGCTGTTCGCGAGCGCTGCCGCACGCGCCGATTGGGTCCAGTCGAACGATCCTCTGGTTGTCCAGGCCAAGCCTGAAATGAACCAGATGCAGGCGCAGAACCCGCCGGGCTTCACCTGGGCCCGCCATGCCACCGGCCCGTCCAGCTACGAGCTCGAGATCACCCCGGTCGGCGGCACGCCGACCCGCGTCACCGTCGCGCGCAACTGGTACCTGCCGACCAAGGCCCTGGCCCTGGGCAACTACACCTGGCGCGTGCGCCCGGCGGGCAGCAACGAGTGGTCGAACCCGCGCACCTTCTCGATCACCAGCCGCTCGAATGTGTTCGAAGTGCCTGACAACGCCACCCTGCGCAACCGCATCCTCTCGAAAGCGCGTCCGCGCTCGATGCCGGCCTCGTTCACGCCGTTCTCGACCTGGAACTATGCCAAGAAGACGGCGCTCGAGTCCTACCTGAGCCGCCTGGGCAACGAAGTGAAAGCCCAGATCACGGCCGTGCCCAGCCTGAGCGACTCGCGCTGGTCGATCGTCATCTCTTCGCCGCTGACCGCCGCCATGGCCAACCAGCAGACCGACGTGCGCCAGCGCATCAACGAGGCGAGCCGCCAGATGGAAGCGGCAGCGACGATGTGGCGCCTGAAGGGCGAGCAGGTCTACCTGACCGAGGCCCTGCGCCGCGGCGACGAGCTGGCCGCCCTGAACCCGGCCGGCCCGACCAGCTACTACAACCAGGACCAGGCCACCCGCCAGATCGCCTGGGGCCTGTCCAAGACCATGGACCTGCTGGGCAGCTCGCTCGACGGCACCCGCAAGCAGCGCTGGCTCGCCTCGATCAAGACCCGCACCACCGAGATCTACAACAACCTGGCGGGCGACAACGGCCGCCTCGACCAGTACCCCTTCGACTCGCACGGCAACACCAGCATGGTGTTCCTGGTCCTGATCTCGACCCTGACCCTGGGCGACATCCCGGAAGCCCAGGCCTGGTTCGACTTCTCGTTCCGCGCCTACGCGCTGAGCCCGAACCCCTGGAGCGGCCCGGAAGGCGGCTACGCCAACGGCACCGCTTACGGCGAGTACGCGGCCGGCTACCTGCTGGCCCTGTGGGACCCGCTCACCCAGGCCAGCGGCGTGAACTTCTTCGGCAAGCCCTGGACCCTCGGCTTCCTCGACTTCGCGATGGAATTCATTCCGCCGGGCGCGCGCACCCACGCCTTCGGCGACGCCTCCGAGACCAAGCCGGACCAGCGCGTGTTCCGCGCCTTTGCCTCGCGCATGTGGTCGCCGCGCGCCGCCTGGTATGTGAAGAACACCACCGGCATGGAAGACGCGATGTCGCTGCTGCAGGCCGAGTACCCGCTGCCGGTCAGCTACACCAAGGTCTATGAACCGCCTTCGAACTCGGCCTACTACCCGAGCATCGGCTGGGTGGCGATGCACAGCGACCTGGGCTCGAACTCGCGCACCTCGACCTTCTTCAAGTCCAGCCCCTACGGCTCCTTCAACCACAGCCACGGCGACCAGAACGGCCTGCTGCTGTCGGTTGCCGGCCAGCCGCTGCTGGTCAAGGCCGGCTACTACGACTGGTACGGCTCGCCGTACTGGAACGACTGGTACCACCAGACCCGCTCGCAGAACGCGATCACCTTCGACGGCGGCAAGGGCCAGATGGTGGACGGCTACCGCGAGCAGCTGCAGCGCAACGGCAAGATCACGGCCTTCACCGCCCAGCCGACTTACGACTACGCGGAAGGCGATGCGACCCCGTCGTATGGCGGCCAGCTGACCATGGCCAAGCGCCAGGTCTGGCACCTGCGTAACGCCGGCAACGCGATCCTGGTGCGCGACCGCCTGTCGAGCACCGTGGCCCGCACCTACGAATGGAACGTGCACACCCCGGCCATCATGCAAAAGAAGGACGCGCTGAACGTGGAAGTGTCCGCCGGCGGCCAGTCGCTGTGCATGCGCTCCCTGACCCCGACCGCCACCTTCGACAAGTGGATCGGCCCGGGCGCCAAGGCCAATGTGGTCGAGGACCACGGCGCCTTCTACCAGCGCGGCAATGCCAACCAGGCGGTCGAATACCTGGTGCTGCTGGATCCGGGCTGCAAGAAGCCGGCCGTGAACATCACGACCTCGGGTTCGGTGCGTACCGTGACCGTCGGCGGCCAGTCGGTGACGCTGAACTAAGCCATGTAGCGGGCGCTGTCCCGCTCAGGTGCGTGCTAGACTCGGCGCGCACGAGATCCCCCGCGGCTCGCGCTGCGGGGGATTTTTTTTGGTCCCGAGAGTCTCCAGATGAAACAGGTATTCCTGATTGCCGCGCACAAGGATGTCGAGCAGCTCAACGCGCTGGTCCAGCAACTGAGCGACCCCGACTTCCTCGTCTACGTCCACCTCGACCGCAAGAGCGCGATCGATCCCGCCGACCTGCATCCGAACGTCCACCTGGTCGAGGACCGCGTGGACGTGCGCTGGGGCGGCTTCTCGCAGGTCGAGGCCACGCTGGCGTCGCTGCGCCAGATCCTGCGCGAACAGCCCGGCTTCGACAAGGTGATCTTCCTGTCGGCCCAGGACTTCCCGCTGCTGCCGAACGCCCTGCTCAAGCGCGAGCTGGCGCGGGTGCGCGAGCGCGAACTCATCGAGACCACCGCGATCGGTCCGGATGGCTGGAAGGTCGATTTCCGCTACCAGTTCTTCCACCGCGAAGGAGGCGGCAGCCTGGAGCGCCTTGCCTGCAGGGCGGCCAATGCCCTGCTGCGCCTCACCGGACGGCGCCGCCGCATGCCGGATGGCCTCGTGCCGCACGGCGGCTCGTCCTGGTGGGCGCTGTCGCGCGGCTGCGTGGCCGAGGTGCTGCGCCTGGCGGATGCGCACCCGCGCTTGTCCAGGCTGTGCCGTACCGTGCAGTGCCCGGACGAGCTGTTCTTCCAGACCCTGGTCATGCACTCGCCCTACGCGAGCCGCGTCCTGAGCGACAACTTCCGCTACGTCCAGTGGCCGGAGCAGGGCGCGCGCAATCCCAAGGTCCTCGACGGGGCCGACTTCGAACGCATCCGCGCCTCCAGCGCCCACTTCTGCCGCAAGCTCGACAGCCAGGCCAGCGCCGAGCTAATGCGGCGCCTGGTGGAATGGAAGGATACGCGGGCGGCCTGAGCTGCCCAGCTTGCGGCCCAGCCTGCGCCAGCCGATGACGATGCCCGTCACGCTCATCAGGAGGCCGCCGAGGCTCAGCACGACCAGCACCGCATCCCACAGCGGCCGGCGCTCCAGCAGGGGCAGCCAATCCCAGCTGTGCAACATGGCGAACAGCCAGCGGCTGGCGCGCTTGTGGCGGTCGCTGCGGCCCAGCACGGCGCCGGTGCGCGGATCGATGTGGACCCAGCTCTTGTCTGCATCGTCGAAGACGACACGCAGGGCCGGCAGCGGCTTCTCGAAGCCGCCCGTCATCGTGTGGTCGGCGCGCGCGTAGTAGTGCAGGTCGTAGGCATCCAGCCGTTCGATGCGGGCTACCCGCGCAGGCAGGAGCCCGCTCGCGGCCGATGCCAGCGCCGCCACGTCCACGGGCGCGGCTCTGGCATTCCCGTCGAGTACGAGGGGGCTGCCGCCGGCCGGATAGGCGAGTACCTGGGTGCGCCCCAGCATGCGGCGCCAATGCAGTTCGCGCGCGCCGGGTGCGGCGGCCAGCAGTGCCTGGGGCGTGGCGCCGGCCAGCACGTCGATGGACAGGGTGGGCGGTCCGCCCGCCAGCGCGTCCATGCGCAGCGGCGCGGCCTCGCTGGTGAACACCTTCCAGGGGTTCATCGACATCAGGCCGCTGAAGATCCAGGTGATGGTCGTGAGCGCGAACAGCAGGCCGCCGATATGGTGCCAGCGCATCATCGCGCCGGGATAGGGCGAGCGTGCGCCATTGCGGTAGGGGCGGGTGAAGCGCCAGCGCAGCACGCCGACCACGGTGCCGCTGAGCGCCATCGCGATGCCGGCGATCGACAGCCAGTTGACGATGTCCGTCCACCAGCGGTCGAACACATTGTCGCGCAATGGATAGAGCCAGTGGATCCAGGCGCCGGCGTAGTTCCACAGGCGCTCGAGACGCGGCGCGTCGCGCACCACCTCGCCGGTACGGCTGGACACGTAGAGCAGGGTCTGCGCCTCGTCGCCCAGCTGCACGCGGTGCAGGGGACGGTGGCCGTCCAGTCCGCGCGAGTGGGTAAAGGCGTCTTCCATTACCGCGTCCAGGTAATCGAGCCGTACGCCGGGGGCGGCCCAGGCGCTGCTCGCCGCCAGCGCGGCCTCGCGGCCGAAGCTGTCGAGGCGTGCGCCGCTGCGGGCGTCGATCACGATGGTGGCGCTGCCGGCCTTCTTCTTGCCGCCCGCGTTCGCAGGATCGGCCAGGTAGACGGGACGACCGCCGCCGGCGGCGGCCAGGCGCAGGCTCTCCAGAGGGGCATGCACGCCGGCCGTGGCCAGGGCCTGGGCAGGGCCGAGCAGACCCTGGCCTTCCCCGAGGCGGGGCAGGTGCTGCAGGCGTTCCGATTCCGTCAGCTTCGGATAGCCGACGTACATCATGACGACGCCCGAGACGAACCACATGGCGAAGAAGGCGCACAGCACGATGCCCAGCCAGCGGTGGGTCAGGAACAGCAGGCGTTTCAGTGTTGGCATTGACATGGCGCGCCTCAGAAACTGTAGCGCAGCGCCACTTCGGCGCTGCGCGGTGCGCCGAGGTAGGCCATGGTGGCCGCCATGTTCGCCGCGTAGAGGCGGTCCCCCACATTGCGCACCCGGCCGGTGAGCAGCAGGTCGGGCCGCAGCTTCACGCTCAAGGCCAGATCGACCAGGGTATACGAGGGCCAGTCGACCGTGTTGGCGGCGTCCGCGTAGATGTGGCCCACGTGGCGCAGGCCCACGCTCGCTTTCACGCCGGCGACGGGTTCCCATCCGAGCCACAGGTTGGCCACCGTTTCCGGCGTGTTGGTCGGGGTCTTGCCGGCCAGGGAAACGCCGCCCTGGCGGAAGTTCGCGTAGCGCGCCTCGACCCTGGTGAGGTTGCCCTGGATCGACCACTGGCGCGTGGGCTGCAGGCCGGCCGCCAGCTCGACGCCGCGCGCCGTCTGTTCGCCGACGAGGATGGTCAAGGTGCTGTTGTTCGGGTCCTGCGTGGCGATGTTCCTGCGGCTGATGTCGTAGGCGGCCAGCGTCGCCGATCCTTTGCCGTGCCAGAAGTCCAGCTTGGCGCCGATCTCGCCCTGGCGCCCGCGCGTGAGTTCGCTGTTGTTGCGCACGTCGGCGAACGAGGCGGTGGACAGCACGCCGGAAGGCGGATCGGCCGCCGTCGCGTACTGGGCGTAGAGCATGGCGCCGGGCGTCACGTCCCAGACCAGGCCCGCGCGCCCCGTGGTGGGGCGGTAGCGGCGCTCGAAGCTGGCGGGGTTGGCGGCCGTGACGTCGCGCCGGTTCGTGAGTTCGAGCCCGATGCGCTCGTGGCGCAGGGCGGTGACCAGGTGCACGCTTGGAGCCAGGGCGGTGCGGTTTTCGAGGTAGGCGGCGAGGGTGCGCACGCGGTTGTCGCGGTCCGGGCGGAAGCCGGGCGCCATGCCGGGAAGGTCGAAGAAGTGTTCAAGCGTGAATCGGTACGGATCGACCGCGCCCACGGTAGTGGACAGGCTGTTGGGAAAGCGCGTCTGGCGGTTGTAGCTGATGTCCACGCCGTAGGCCCAGTCGCTGCGGCGCCCCAGCAGCGTGCCGCGGCGGCTGCCGTCGAGGCGGTTGCCGACCACGCGCTGGTCGTGGCGCTGCAGCAGGATGCCGGAGCGGATCACGGCCGTATTGTCGGGGTTGAAGCGGTAGGTCTCGACGTTGCGGTAGTCGCGCAGGGCGTCGTAGGCGTAGACGGTGTTGGTCCACTGCGTACGCTCGTCCGGCTTCACCTGCGATACGGAGCGCAGCCAGTGCACGCGCTGGTCATAGACCCCATCGAGGCTGTTGTAGTTCTTGAAGCGCGTGCCTTCGTCGATGCGCGCGCGGCCGGCCACGGGGTTGAGGAGCGGCGTGCCCCAGTAGGGACGGTCGACGTCTTCTTCCTGGTACTCGTAGGCGAGCAGGTGGGTGAAGACCCGGCTGAAGTCCGACCGCAGCGAGGTGGCGAGCTGGGTCGAGCGCGAAGCGCTGCCTTCGATCCAGCTGTCGCTGCCGCGGCGGTTCAGGTCGATGCGGGCGAAGTGGGTGTCGTCCACGCGGCGGTTCAGGCCGAAGGATGCCTCGCGCAGGCCGTCGACGCCCACACGCAGCTGGGCTTCGCCGAATTCGCGGCGCTCGGCGGTCTTGGTGATGTAATTGATGGTGCCGCCCACGGCGCCGGAGCCCGACATGAAACTCGACGGGCCGCCGATGGATTCGACCCGCTCGTAGATCCAGCTGTCGACCGGCCGCGCGGCGATCGCGTACTGGACGTTGATGCCGTTGAACAGCTGGCTGATCGAGCCGCTGCCGAAGCCGCGGTAGAAGACGCCGACATTGCCCGGCGCATTGTGGGCGGTGACGCCGGGCAGGGCGCGCAGGATTTCCTGGGTGTCCCGGGCGCCGCGCAGCTCGATGGCGGCGCGGTCGACCACATTGACGCTGGCCGGCGTTTCGCGCGCGCTCAGACCGAGGCGGCTGCCGGTGTCGACCGGCGTGTCGAGGTCGAGCAGGCCGGCGCGCGGGGCGCTGCCGGTGATCTCGACGGTGGGAAGGCCGTCCTGCGCCAGGGCAGGCAGGGAAAAGGCGCAGCCGATGGCCAGCGCCCGTAGATGGAATGAAGTCATGTGCAGCTCTCTCGTACGCCATCAGGCGTGATGATCCGGCACCGGTCACGGTGCGACGAAGCCCGCGGCAGGCGCGGGCGCGAAGGTCGGATCAGGGCGCGGGCGGGCCGCGTGGCTGCGCCGCCGTCCATGCGAACAGGGGCGTGGAGGCGCTATAAAAGAGAGGAGGGTGGCGATCGGCGCCCGCCAGCACAGGGAGCTGGAAGCTCGCCGATGGCAATACGACGGGGCTGGCGCCGGTCTGGCAGAAGGGGCAGTGTTCGAAGCCATGGTCCGCTGCGGGGACGTCGCCGGTGTCGTCGACCGCCATCTGGTGCGTCGTGGCGATGCCGGTGGCGCTGCAGACTTCGACGGTGATATAGCGGGTCCCGTCCGGCTTGGCGTAGGCATGGGAGAGCGTCGGCGCCAGCACCGCCATCAGGATGGCAAGCAAGGCGGCCCATGCGGCAAGAACGACTGTGTTGCGGCGCATTCCCATATTGCGATTGTAGCAGCGGACTCCACGAACCGCTGGCCATGAGCGCGGCAAGGCCAGGCCGGCTTTTTTCGCCGGGATGTGCTGCAGCGCACACAAGGCCGATGCTGCCGAATCGTGCCGTCGAATGGCTGCGCTAGAATCGGCTGGCTCGAACACCAGGTCAACCGTATGCGCAAGCCCCTGTCCATCGCCTTCATCGTCCGAGATCCCTTGCCGCCGGCCCGCGCCGACGTACGCACGCTGTTCGGCAGCGAGATGCCGCGCTATGGCGTCAACACGGAACTGGTGGGGCAGGCGGGCGGCAATGAAACGGGCGACTGGCCGGCGGGCGGCATGCACCTGGTCGGCAGCCTGCGCTCGCGCTTCGCGGCCGTGCTCTCGCCGTTG
Organism: Massilia sp. BKSP1R2A-1; assembly: GCF_050586525.1. Taxonomy (NCBI): domain Bacteria; kingdom Pseudomonadati; phylum Pseudomonadota; class Betaproteobacteria; order Burkholderiales; family Oxalobacteraceae; genus Massilia; species Massilia sp. BKSP1R2A-1. The sequence goes on from NZ_JBOBRE010000001.1 coordinate 131,422, forward strand.
TGGGACTTGCGCGGCCTGCTGCGCGCCTTGACGCACATCCGGCCCGACTGCATCCAGGTGCGCGACAAGATCGCCTCGGGCCTGCTCGGACGCATCGCCGCCGGCATCCTGCGCGTCCCCTTTGTCTACTGGATGTCCTTCCCCATCGTCGAAGGCTTCGAAGTGCGCCGCGACGAGTTCCGGGGCCTGACATGGTGCGCGCATGCGCTGCGCGCCGCCGCCTCGCGTTTCGTCATCTACCGCCTGGTGCTGCCCAGGGCCCGCCACATCTTCGTCCAGAGCGAAGCCATGGCCGACTGGCTGGCGGCCAAGGGCTTCAGGCGCAGCCGCATGACGGCCGTGCCCATGGGCGTGGACGACGGCGTGTTCGACCGGGCTGCCGTGATCCCGAGTCGGGACCCGCGCCTCGACGGGCGCCGCGTGGTGCTCTACCTGGGCCGCATCGCCCGCGCCCGCCGTTCCGACTTCCTGCTCGACGTGGCGCAAGCCTTGAAAGCGACCGACCCCGATGCCCTGGTCGTCATCGCCGGCGACGCCGCCTCGAACGACGAAATGGACTGGATGCGCGCCGAGATCGCCCGCCGCGGCATCGAGGACCACGTGCTGCTCACCGGCTGGCTGCCCCAGCGGGAAGCCCTGGGCTACGCGGTGCGGGCCGAGGTCGGCCTGTCGCCGATCCCGCGTGGCGTGCTCTTCGACGTGTCCTCGCCGACCAAGCTGGTCGAGTATCTGGCGCTGGGCATTCCCAGCGTCGCCAACGACATCCCCGACCAGCGCCTCGTCGTCGAGGAAAGCGCGGCGGGCCTGTGCGTGCCGATGGAAACCGGCCCCTTCGTCGCGGCGATCCGGCGCTTGCTGGAGGACAAAGCCCTGGCTGCCGAGTACGCGAAACGTGGGCCAGCGTACGTTAGGAGCCACCGGACCTATGCTATTCTCGGCCGGATTGTTGCTGAAACGTACACAAAAATCCTTCCTGGCGCTACGCCCGAACGATAGCGGCCTTACCACAAGTTGCGCCGTTCGTACCAGCCGGTTCGAATCGTGCGCTTCCCGGAGAAAACACTGTTGTACTATCCAAAACAATTTCTATTTTGCAAACCCCTGAAGGCGAGGGCGGCATGAACCGGGCATCGGCTCCAGCAGCACCGGCGGCAAGGCTGACGGCGCCGCGCGTGCTGATGCTGGGCACCGACCCCGAGGGACGCGGCGGCGTGGCGACCGTGGTGTCGCTGCTGCGCCAGGATGGCCTGTTCGAGCGCGAAGGCGTGTGCTACGTGCCGACCCATGCCGAGGGCACGAAAGCGCACAAGGTCGGCGCATTCCTCAAGGGCGTGTGGGGCACCCTGCTTGCTCTTGCGCGCCGGCCCGACGTGGTGCATGCGCATGCGGCCTCGCAGGGGAGTTTTGTCCGCAAGTCCATCCTCCTGGCGCTGGCGCGGGCGCGCGGCTGCAAGACGGTGTTCCACCTGCATGGCGCCTGCTTCGACGATTTCGTGGCGGGCTCGAATGGCCTGATGCGGCGCTGGATCCGCCACACGCTGGAACACAGTTCGACCGTGATCGCGCTGTCGAGCCGCTGGGCGGATTTCCTGCGCGGTTTCGCGCCGGCGGCGCGGGTGGTGGTGGTCCCGAATTCGGTGCCGCTGCCACCCGCGCCCGAAGTCGAGGTGCAAGCCGGCCGCATCCTCTTCCTCGGCCAGGTCGAGCCGCGCAAGGGCATCTATGAACTGGTGGAAGCCCTGGGCCTGCTGCGCGAGCGCTTCCCGCAGGCGGAGCTGGCGATCGGCGGGCAGGGCGAGCTGGAACAGGTGAAGCGGCGCGCCGAGGAGCTGGGCGTGGGCGAGCGCGTGACGATGCTGGGCTGGGTGACAAGCGGGCGCAAGCAGGAGGAGCTGGCGCGCGCCAGCGTGTTCTGCCTGCCCTCGCATGCGGAGGGCCTGCCGATGGCGATGCTGGAAGCGATGGCGGCCGGCAAGGCCATCGTGGTAAGCGGCGTCGGCGGCATTCCCGACGCGGTGAAGGATCAGGACAACGGCCTGATGGTGCAGCCGGGCGACGCGCAGGGGCTGGCAACTGCCCTGGCGCGCATCCTCGGCGACGAACAAGAGCGGCAGCGCCTGGGAGCGCGGGCACGCAAGACAATCGAAGAGAGATTCGAGTCCGGTGCCGTGGTCAAGCAGATATCGGCGGTCTATAAACAGCTTCGCGACGAGGTCGCATAGCGAGGGGGACGCAATGAATGGAACGATGAGGATCGGATGGCTGGTCAACCGGCTGCGCTGCATGTCGGTGGCCGAAGTGGGCTACCGCGTGCGCCAGGCGGCCGCGACCAGGATGGGGCGGCGCATGGCCGGCCGCACGGCGCCCGCGCCGCTGCCGCGCGCCCTGACCCTGGGCGTTACCGGCGTCCCCGCCCTCGATCCTCGGGAAATCGACGCCCTGCTGGCGGACGCGGACCGCATCTGCGCCGGCCACGTGGTGCTGTTCGCCGAGCGCCGCTTCGACGTGGGCGTGCCCACGGCCTGGAACCGCGACCCGGAAACCGGCGTCACCGGCCCCGCGGTGTATGGCGGCGACATCGCCATCACGAACCGCCAGCTGGTCGGCGACATCAAGCATGTCTGGGAGCTGAACCGCCACCTGCACCTGGTGCGCCTGGCCCAGGCCTGGACTCTCTCGCGCGACGTGCGCTGGCTGCATGCGCTGGAACAGCAGCTGCGCAGCTGGCTCGACCAATGCCCGCCGCTGACCGGCCCCAACTGGACCAGCTCGCTGGAACTGGGCATCCGCCTCATCAACTGGAGCCTGGTGTGGCAGCTGGCGGGCGGCGAAGCCAGCCAGCTGTTCGCGGGAGAATCGGGCCAGAAGCTGCGCGCCGACTGGCTCGACAGCATCCACGCCCACTGCCGCACCATCGCGCGCCACCTGTCGCGCCATTCCTCGGCCAACAACCACCTGATCGGCGAACTGGCGGGCCTGTACGTGGGCGCCAGCACCTGGCCCTGCTGGAAGGAATCAAGCGACTGGCTGGCGCAGGCGCGCCGCGAGCTCGAACGCGAGGCCCAGATCCAGTTCACGCGCGACGGCGTCAACCGCGAGCAGGCGTTTGCCTACCACATCTTCTCGAGCGAATTCCTGTTCGTCGCCGGCCTCATGGGCCAGGCGACGGGCAATCCCTTCCCGCGCCCCTACTGGGCCTCCTTGCAGCGCGCCATGCGCTTCCTGCGTTCGGTGCGCGACGTCGGCGGCAACGTGCCGAACGTGGGCGACGCCGACGACGGCTGCGTGTTCCGCCTGGACGCTTCCGGCATGGACCGCGCCGCGCAACTGCTGGCGCTGGGCGATACGGTCTTCGGCGGCGCGGCGGACAGGCATCCCGGCGTGCAGTGGCTGCTGCATGCGCTGCCGGGCAAGCGCCCCGATTGCGACCCGTACGAGGTCGACACCGGCTGGGCCTTCCCGGAAGGCGGCTATTTCCTCTTCGGGAACCACTTCGGCGAAGCGAGCGAGATCAAGGGCATGCTGGACTGCGGGCCGCTCGGCTACCTCGGCATCGCGGCCCACGGCCACGCCGACGCGCTGGCGCTGACCCTGTCGATCGCGGGCGAGGAATGCCTGATCGACCCGGGGACGTATTCCTACTGGCAGGAGCAGAAGTGGCGCGACTATTTCCGCGGCACCTCGAGCCACAACACGGTGCGCATCGACGGGCTCGACCAGTCGGTGAGCGGCGGCCGCTTCATGTGGCTGCGCAAGGCCCATGCGCATATCGAGCGCATGCCGAGCTCGCCCCAGGACTTCGATTTCCGCGGCTCGCACGGCGGCTACACCCGCCTGGCGGATCCGGTGCGCCACGCGCGCAGCGTGCGCTTCGACGGCGCCAGCAATACCCTGACGGTGCGCGACGAGGTGTCGGGACGCAAGCCGCACAAGGTCGAGCAGTTCTGGCACTTCGCGCCTGAACTCGACGTGCGCCTGACCAGCCAGGGCCTGTCGGTACGCGGCAAGCGCTTCGTGCTGCAGATGCAGGCGAGTGGCGCCGACCTGCAGCTGGAACTGGTGCGCGGGGCCGAGAACCCGCCGCTGGGCTGGTGCTCGCGCACCTACGAGTCCAAGCGGCCCTGCGAGGTGCTGCGGATCACGAGCGTATCGTCCGCCGTTCCGGTCGAATGCAGGTTTACAATAACGTTTTTGCATTAATGTAAGTAATTCTTTAAGATTTCTTAAAAGTAACTACTCAGTTAATAAATATATAATTATTAAGGGAAGTGTCCAAATGCTGATTTACCTCGTCGCTGGTGCCCGTCCGAACTTCATGAAGATCGCGCCGATCGTGCGCGCCCTGCAGGCACAACGCACCCTGTCGTTCAAGATCATCCACACCGGCCAGCACTACGACCGCGAAATGAACGACGTGTTCTTCGAGGAACTGGGCATTCCCCAGCCGGACGTCTTCATGGCCGCCGGCGGCGGCAGCCACGCCCAGCAGACTGCCAAGATCATGGTGGCCTTCGAGGAGCTGTGCATGGCCGAGCGCCCGGCCGCGGTGCTGGTGGTGGGCGACGTGAACTCGACCCTGGCCTGCTCGATCGTCGCCAAGAAGCTCGTGATTCCGGTCGCCCACGTCGAAGCCGGCCTGCGCAGCGGCGACATCAGCATGCCGGAAGAAATCAACCGCCTCGTCACCGACAGCATCTCGGACTGGTTCTTCGCCACCGAGCCGGCCGCCGTGGAACACCTGCGCCGCGAAGGCAAGGCGGACTCCGCCGTGCACTACGTCGGCCACGTGATGGTCGATAACGTGCTCTACCAGGCCGAGAAACTGGCCAGCGCCGATACCTCCGCTTTCGAGACCGCCGGCTTCAAGGCCCAGCATGGGGCAGGGCGCTACGGCGTCGTGACCCTGCACCGCCCGAGCAATGTCGACGACCCGGTCACCTTTGCCCGCATCGCCGGCGCCCTGAAGCAGATCGGCGAGGAACTGCCGCTGATCTTCCCGGTGCACCCGCGCACCCGCGCGAACATCGAGAAATTCGGCATCGACCTGGGCCCGAACGTCACCCTGGCGGGCCCGCAAGCCTATATGGCCTTCCTCAACCTGTGGAAGGACGCGGCCGTGGTCCTCACCGACAGTGGCGGCCTGCAGGAAGAAACCACCGCGCTGGGCGTGCCCTGCGTGACGATCCGCGAAAACACCGAACGCCCGGTGACGGTCGAGGAGGGCAGCAATGTCCTGGCCGGCACCGATCCGGAAGTCATCGTGCGCGAAGCCAGGAAGGTCTTGCGCGGCGATGGCAAGCAGGGCCGCCGTCCACAACTGTGGGACGGCAAGGCGGCCGAACGCATCGTGGCCGTGCTTGCAGCGGAGCTGCAAAAGACCGAATAGAGAGGAAGCATATGAATGACCGCATCACGCTGATGGGCTGCCAGGTCGACAACCTGACAATGGAAGAGACGCTGGGCAAGGTGGAGGGATTCATTGCCACCGGTTTGCCCCATCAGCATGTGGTCGTGAATGTGGACAAGCTGGTCAAGGCCAGCCGCGATCCGGAACTGCGGCAGATCATCAACGACTGCGCGCTGGTGAACGTGGACGGCATGCCGGTGGTGTGGGCTTCGCGCCTGCTCGGCAAGCCGCTCAAGGAAAGGGTGGCGGGGGTCGACCTGTTCGAGGCGCTGATGCGGCGCGCGGGCGAAAAAGGATGGCGCGTGTTCCTGCTGGGCGCGCGCGAGGAAGTCGTGAGCAAGGTGGCCGAGACTTACCAGCGCAAGTATCCGCGCCTGGTGCTGGCCGGCTACCGCAACGGCTACTGGAAGGGGGAAGAGGAAGAGGCGCTGGTCGCCGAGCAGATCCGCGCCAGCCGCGCCGACCTGCTGTTCGTGGCGATCAGCTCGCCAAAGAAGGAACAATTCCTCGGCAAATACCAGGCCCATATGCGGATTCCTTTCGCAATGGGCGTCGGCGGCACCTTCGATGTCGCCATCGGCAAGGTCAAGCGGGCGCCGGTCTGGATGCAGAAATCCGGACTGGAGTGGTTCTACCGCTTCTTGCAGGAGCCGCGCCGCATGTTCCGGCGCTACTTCATCGAGGACATGGCTTTCATAGGCCTGTTCATCAAGGAAGCCTTCAAAGGCAAGCAGGTCAAGCAGGGATAAAGGACGCCACAGAAGCCGTCCGTAGTTTGCCCCTCACAAGAACAAGAGACGTGGAGACCGCCATGCCGCGCTGCAACAGCAGCTGCGCTAGCGTGCGTGGATTTCCGCCGTCGCCGTGATATGCTTAGCCATTGATTGTCATCTTACTAATACATTTCACATATCACTGAGAGCAAAAAGACATGAAGATCCTGGTTACTGGCGGTATGGGTTATATCGGTTCGCATACCGTCGTCGAACTCCAGCAGGCCGGCCATGACGTCGTCGTGGTCGACAACCTCTCGAATGCCGTGGTCTCGGTGCAGGAACGGGTGCAGAAGATCACCGGTACGCCCTTCGTCTTCGAAGAAGCCGACATCCGCGACCGCGCGGCCATGGAGCGCATTTTTGCAGCGCACAAGGTCGAGGCCGTCATCCACTTCGCCGGCCTGAAAGCCGTCGGCGAATCGGTGGCCCAGCCGCTGCGCTACTACGACAACAACGTCAACGGCAGCGTGATCCTGTTCGAGACCATGGCCAAGTTCGGCGTCAAGTCGCTGGTGTTCTCGTCCTCGGCCACCGTCTACGGCGACCCGGCCTCGGTGCCGATCCGCGAAGACTTCCCGCTCTCGGCCACCAATCCCTACGGCCGCAGCAAGCTGATGATCGAAGACATCCTGCGCGACCTCGCCAAGGCCGAGCCCGACTGGCGCATCGCCCTGCTGCGCTACTTCAACCCGGTCGGCGCCCACGAGAGCGGCCTGATCGGCGAAGAGCCGAGCGGCATCCCCAACAACCTGGTTCCCTACATCGCCCAGGTCGCCAACGGCCAGCGCGAGAAGCTGTCCGTCTTCGGCGGCGACTACCCGACGCCGGACGGCACCGGCCTGCGCGACTACATCCACGTGGTCGATCTCGCGATCGGCCACGTGAAGACCCTCGATCGCCTGGCCAAGGGGCCGGGCATCGTTACCTACAACCTCGGCACTGGCCGCGGTAACAGCGTACTGGAAATGGTGCGCGCTTTCGAGCAAGCCTGTGGACGCAAGATCGCCTACCAGATCGTCGACCGCCGCCCCGGCGACGTGGCCAAGTGCTACGCCGATCCGGCCAAGGCGCGCGAAGAGCTGGGCTGGACTGCCGAGCGTGATGTCGCTCAAATGTGCGCCGACGTCTGGCGCTACCAAACCACAGCCAAGTAAACAAACTCATTTACATTAAGGACGGTCTGATGAAAGCCATGATTCTCGCTGCAGGCAAGGGCACGCGTGTACGCCCGCTGACCTATGACCTGCCTAAACCCATGATCCCGCTGCTGGGAAAACCCGTGATGGCCTACCTGGTCGAACACCTTAAGAAGCATGGCGTGACCGAAATCATGGTCAACGTCAGCTGGCTGCACGAAAAAATCGAAGAGTACTTCGGTGAAGGCGAGCAGTTCGGGGTGCAGATCGGCTATTCCTTCGAAGGCTATATCAAGGACGATGGCGCGGTGGTGCCGGAACCGATCGGCTCGGCCGGCGGCATGAAGAAGATCCAGGAATTCGGCGGCTTCTTCGACGATACCACCATCGTCCTGTGCGGCGACGCCCTGATCGACCTCGACCTGAAGGCCGCCCTGCTCGAGCACCGCCGCAAGGGCGCCATGGCCTCCGTCATCACGAAAGAGGTGCCGTGGGACAAGGTTTCCTCATACGGCGTGGTGGTCACCGACGCCAACGGCCGCATCACCGAGTTCCAGGAAAAGCCGTCCGAGGCCGAAGCCAAGTCCAACTTCATCTCGACCGGCATCTACATCTTCGAGCCCGAGGTCATCGACCTGATCCCGTCGGGCGTGCCCTTCGATATCGGCTCCGAACTCTTCCCCCTTTTGGCAGAGCGCGGCCTGCCGTTCTACGCCCAGGGCCGTCCTTTCAACTGGCTCGACATCGGCACCATGAGCGACTACTGGGAAGTGCTGCAGACGGTGCTGACCGGCGAAGTCAACCACATGGACGTGCCGGGCATCCAGATCGAGCCCGGCGTCTGGACTGGACTGAACACCAGCATCGACTGGAACGGCACCACCATCGAGGGTCCGGTCTACATCGGTTCCAACGTGCGCATCGAAGCGGGCGCCCGCATCGTCGGCCCGACCTGGATCGGCCACGGCAGCCACATCTGCGAAGGCGCGGAGGTGGTACGCAGCGTCTTGTTCGAATACACACGGGTGTTGCATGATGTAACATTGCATGAAATGATAGTTTTCAAGGATTACAGTGTCGACCGCAAGGGCGAAATGAAACATGCCTCGGAATATTCGTCCGAGGAATGGGTCAACGCGCGCGACCGCCGTCGCTCACGCCGCAAGGAAGAAGCCAGTCAGGCCAGTACCGAAGTAGAAAAAATTTCAGAGAAAGTTAGCGCATGAAAATTTACCCAGTCATCCTCTCCGGCGGCGCCGGCACCCGCTTGTGGCCGCTGTCGCGTGCGGTACTGCCCAAGCAGCTCCTGCCCCTGGTCGCCGACAAGACCATGCTGCAGGAAACCGCGCAACGCGTGGCCGGCTGGCCGGGAGTGATGGCGCCCCTGGTGGTCTGCGGTAATGACCACCGTTTCATGGTGGCTGAGCAGTTGCGTGAGATCGGCATCACGCCGCTGGGCATCCTGCTCGAGCCTGTCGGCCGCAACACCGCGCCGGCGGTGGCGGCCGCCGCCAACTACCTCAAGAGCATCGACCCGGAAGCGCTGATGCTGGTGCTGCCGGCCGACCACGTGATCGAAAACGGCGCCGCCTTCCGCGACGCCGTCGAGCGCGCCGTGACCCTGGTGGGCCAGGGCAAGCTCGCCACCTTCGGCATCGTGCCGAAGTCGCCGGAAACCGGCTATGGCTACATCCGCCGCGGCGAAGCGGTCGCCAACTGCGGCGACTGCTACTCCGTCGCGCGCTTCGTCGAGAAGCCGGATGCCGCCACCGCGCAGAGCTTCCTGGACGAAGGCGGCTACTACTGGAACAGCGGCATGTTCATGTTCGGCGCTTCGCGCTTCCTCGACGAGCTGCAGCAGCATGCGCCGCAGATCGCGCTCGCGGCCGAGAAGGCCGTCAGCACCGGCTACCGTGACCTCGACTTCTGCCGCCTGGAAGAGCAGGCCTTCACCGACAGCCCGTCCGATTCGATCGACTATGCGGTGATGGAAAAGACCCGCGACGCCGCCGTGGTGCCGGCCGATATCGGCTGGAACGACGTCGGTTCCTGGTCGGCGCTGTGGGAAGTCCAGCCCAAGGACGCCGACGGCAATGCCCAGCGCGGCGACGTCTACCTGGACGGCGTGAAGAATTCGCTGGTGCGCGCCGAATCGCGCATCGTGGCCGTGGTCGGCGTCGAAGACATCGTCGTGGTCGAAACCCAGGATGCGGTGCTGGTGACCCACAAGGACCAGGTGCAGCGGGTCAAGCAGGTGGTCGACCACCTGAAATCGAAGGCGCGTACCGAGCACCTGCACCACACCCGCGTCTACCGCCCCTGGGGCCACTACGAGGGCATCGATGCGGGCGACCGCTTCCAGGTCAAGCGCATCACCGTCAAGCCGGGCGAGAAGCTCTCGCTGCAGATGCACCACCACCGCGCGGAGCACTGGGTCGTGGTCTCGGGCACCGCGCGCGTGACCTGCGGCGACACCGTCAGCCTGCTGTCCGAGAACGAGTCGACCTACATCCCGATCGGCATGAACCACCGCCTGGAAAACCCGGGCAAGCTGCCGCTGCACATCATCGAAGTGCAGTCGGGCAGCTACCTCGGCGAGGACGACATCGTCCGCTTCGAGGACATCTACAAGCGCGCCTGATCGGGGTCCGGCCCCGCCGCCGCCAGGTGGCGGGGTCATCCGCGCTTGCACGGCGGAACCGTGCGAACCCTCGCGTCAACCCGGGCGTAGAATTCCCCGACGTGAACCGATGAGGGGAAATCCATGAAATCATTCGTTGCGGCCGGTACCCTGGCCATGACCGTGACCCTGGGCCTGGCGGCGCCGGCGGCGCAGGCGCAGAACGGCGGCACCCTGCTGGACCTGACCCTGTATGGCCAGCTCGAACGCTGGCTCGGCGCCGGTCCGCTGGACCTGCGCAACATCTACACCCGCGAATTCGGCCACAACTCGCGCGACTTCCACAGCGCGGCCGACGGCGCCGGCATGACCTTCACGCTGCTCCAGGTCAGCAACGACCTCGGCAACAGCTGGATCATCGGCGGCTACAATCCGCAGAGCTGGTCTTCCAGCGACGGCTGGCACGAAACGCCGAATGACTGGCAGCGCACCGCCTTCATCTTCAACTACACCGATGCGCAGCTGTGGCGCCAGGTCATGAGCGACAACATCCTGCCCAGCCGCGGCATCCGCCAGACCTACAACGACCCCAACCACGGACCGACCTTCGGCGCCGGCCCCGATCTGTTCGTCAACGACCGCCTCAACGCGGCCCTCTCCTGGCAGGTGAGCTATGGCGGGGGCGAAGAGGGCATCAGCATCATCGACGGCAGCACGGGCGGCCAGCTGTTCCGGGTCGATGCGCTCGAGGTCTACTCGATCTCCCTGGTGCCCGAACCCGGCCAGAACGCCATGCTGGCGGCGGGCCTGGGCCTGCTCGGCTTCACCGCCTGGCGGCGCCGGCAGCGCAAGGCCGTGCCGGCGCGCGCCGCCTCGCCAGCCAGGCATTGAGGCAGGGCAGGGCGGCGGAAAACGCCGGCCATGCGTGAGCTGACAGAATGGCAAGCTATGGCATGATGTGCGGCTGCGCGCGCAGGTGCAGCTGAGGCCTGCCTGCGCTCGATTCCTGACATCATTCTTTTAGCGACGACCTTGCGACCGATGCCCCTGCGCCTGCGCGCCTTGCTCCGCTTCCTGCTCTCCCTCGTCCTGGGCTGCGCCGCGGCCCTGCATGCGCCAGGCGCCCTGGCCGGGCTCAAGCCGAACGAGCTCGCCATCGTCATCAACGAGGACGATCCGGACAGCGTCGCCGTCGGCGCCTACTACCGCCAGCGCCGCGACATCCCGGCCGCCAACGTCATCAAGGTGCGCATTCCCGGCAAGCCGCAGCGCCTCACGCCCGCCCAGTTCCGCCTGCTGAAGGAAGAAATCGACAGCAAGCTCGGCCCCACCATCCAGGCCGTCCTGATGATCTGGACCGCGCCCTATGCGGTGGACTGCAATTCCCTGACCGGCGCCTATACCCTGGGCTTCGACGGCGCCCAGTGCGCCAAGACCTGCGCCGCCGGCCAGCCCAGCGCCTATTTCAACAGCAAGTCGGCGCAACCGTTCAAGGACCACGCGATGCGGCCCTCGATGCTGCTGCCGATCAGCTCGGTGAAGGAAGCCAAGGCCCTGATCGACCGCGGCGTGGCGGCAGGCTTCCGCACCGTGCCGGCCACCGCCTACTACCTGGCGACCTCGGAAAAGGCGCGCAACAGCCGCGCCGGCTTCTTCCCGCCGCCGGGCAGGGTGCCGGCGCGCCGCCTCACCACGAAGGTGATCCAGGGCGACGTGCTCGAGGGCGCGCGCGACGTGCTGATCTACCAGACCGGCATGGCCCAGGTCGCCAAGCTCGACACCCTGCAGTTCGTGCCCGGAGCCCTGGCCGACCACCTCACCTCGCTGGGCGGCGACCTGCTGGGCACGAGCCAGATGAGCAGCCTTCGCTGGCTGGAAGCGGGGGCGACGGCCAGCTACGGCACCGTCAGCGAGCCCTGCAACCACTGGCAGAAATTCCCGAATCCCACCGTCCTGCTGCGCCGCTACCTGGGCGGCGACAGCGCCATCGAAGCCTACTGGAAGAGCGTGGCCTGGCCGGCGCAGGGGCTGTTCATCGGCGAGCCGCTGGCCGCGCCGTATCGGGCCGGTCCGCGAGGACGCTGAGCCCCACTGCATCACCCGGAAAGAGGATTGGTCCGTTCGGATCAATCCGTGGTCATCATGTTGTCAATTTGTGCATTTAATATGCATTTGTTAACACCTCACCATGACCCGGGACCTTCATGAAAAACCTCGTTGCATCGATCCTGCCGCGCCGCACCCTGCTGGCGACGCTGCTGGCCGGCCTGGCCGCCACGGCCTACGCCGACAACAACCTCGTCGTCAGCCAGATCTACGGCGCCGGCGGCAATAACGGCGCCACCTATAACCGCGACTTCATCGAGCTGTTCAACCGCAGCGCCGAGCCGCTCAGCCTGTCCGGCCTCTACCTGCACTACCATTCGGCTACCGGCACTGGCGGCAGCAGCGTGCTGGCGCTCCCGGCCGACACGCTCGAGCCCGGCCAGTACTACCTGATCACGTTCGCGACCGGTAACAACGGCAGCACCCTCGACAATGGCGACCTGGACAGCAAGGCCTTCAGCATGGGCGCGAGCGCCGGCCGCGTCTCGATCTCGACCCGTTCGACTTCCATTCCCGCAGGCAGCGCGGACGCGTCGATGGTCGAGATCGTCGGCTTCGGCAATGCCAACGTCTCCGAGACCGCGGCCGCGCCGTCCCCTTCGGCTACCACCAGCATCTCGCGCAAGGGCGCGGGTTGCATCGATACCGACAATAACGCCGCCGACTTCACGGCCGGCGCCATCGCGCCGCGCCGCAAGTCCACCCCGTTCGCTGCCTGCGACAACGGTCCGGTCGCCGCGCCGATCGTCCTGAACTGCCCGGCCAGCCTGCCGGCCCAGCAGGGCAGTGCAGCCTCCGCAATATTGCAGGCCAGCGACAAGGACAGCATCGTCAGCAATGCGGCCATCGTCTCCAGCGCCGTCGCCGGCATCAGCCTGTCCGGCTTCACCCCGGCAAGCGGCGCCGGCGGCAGCGCCAGCGTGACCCTGGTGGCGGACGCCAGCCTCGCCACCGGCAACTACCCGGTCAAGGTGAGCTTCACCAACGATGCCGGCCAGGAGGCGAGCTGCATCGTCAACGTCGGCGTGGCCGGCCAGCTGCGCATCCCGCAGATCCAGGGCAGCGGCGCCGCCAGCCCCTACGCGAACACCGTGCAGTCGACCGAGGGCGTGGTCACGGCAAGGCTGGGCAACAGTTTCTTCCTGCAGGACCCGAACGGCGACGGCGACCCGACCACCTCGGACGGCATCTACGTCTTCAACAGCAACGCCGCCCTCGTCACCGGCATCGCCGTGGGCGACCGCGTGCGCATTACCGGCAAGGTGGTCGAATACCGTCCGGGCAGCGCGCCGCGCACCTATACCGAATTCACCGAGCTCACCGCCGTGAACAAGGTCGGCAGCGGCAGCATCAACCCGACCAATGTCGAACTGCCGAACGCCGACCTGGCGCGCTACGAGGGCATGCTGGTGCGCTTCGTGACGCCGCTTACCGTCAACCAGAACAAATACCTGGGCGAGCGCGGCGAGCTGACCCTGTCCCATGGCCGCCGCGAGAACCCGACCAACCGTCACCCGGCCGGTTCGCCGGAAGCGGCGGCGCTGGCGAAGGAAAACGCCGCCAACGAAATCGTGCTCGACGACGGCATCTTCAGCACCCCGGCCGTGATCCCCTACCTGTTCGAGGACGGCACCGTGCGCGCGGGCGATACCGTGAGCGGCCTGACGGGCGTGCTCGACTACGGCGCGATCGGCGGCGGCGGCGCGGCCTTCAAGGTCCAGCCGACGGAAGAGCCGCGCTTCGCGCGCGACAACCCGCGCAGCGCGCCGCCGCAATTGCCGGCCGGTGTGAAGGTCGCCAGCGCCAACGTGCTGAACTTCTTCACCACCTTCACCAACGGCCGCGACGCCTGGGGCAAGACCGGCCAGGGCTGCACCGTCGGCAGCACCACCTCGGCCGGCGAGTGCCGCGGCGCCGACAACCTGGCCGAGTTCGAGCGCCAGCGCAAGCAGATCGTCGCCTCGCTCAAGGCCCTGGATGCCGACGTGGTCGGCCTGATGGAAATCCAGAACAACCGCGACGTGGCCGTCGGCTACCTGGTCGAGCAGCTCAATGCCGCCATCGGCCAGCCCACCTATGCCGTGGTGCCGGCCCCGGCCACGACCGGCACCGACGCCATCCGCGTCGCCATGATCTACAAGCCGGCCGTGCTCACGCTGCAGGGCGGGGCGCTGTCGGACGGCGACCGTGTCAACAACCGTCCGCCGATGGCCCAGACCTTCAAGGCCGGCAACGGCGGCGTCTTCTCGGTGGTGGTCAACCACTTCAAGTCCAAGGGCGGCTGCGGCGGCGCCAGCGGCGGCGATGCGGACCCGGGCAACGGCCAGGGCTGCTGGGACACCGCGCGCCTGAACCAGGCCAAGCGCCTGACGGGCTACTTCCTGCCGCAGGTGGTGCAGGCCTCCGGCGACCCGGACGTGCTGGTGATCGGCGACCTGAACGCCTACGCCTTCGAGAACCCGATCAATCACCTGACCGCCAGCGGCATGGTCAACCAGATCGAGCGCTTCGTGCGCCCGGCCGGCATGCCCTACTCGTATGTGTTCGACGGCACCGCAGGCTACCTCGACCACGCCCTGGCGACGAACAGCCTGAGCGCGCAGGTGGCGGGCGCCGCCGAGTGGCACAACAATGCCGACGAGCCGGAGACCCTCGACTACAACCTGGGAGACACGCCGTCAGACCCCTACCGTGAGGGCGCCTACCGGGCCTCGGACCACGACCCGGTGGTGCTGAGCCTGAACCTCACCGCGCCGACCGTGGACGTGACCGCCTCGGTGAAGATCGTGCGCAGCGGCGTGAGCCTGAACCGCGCCACCGGCAAGTACAGCGGCACCGTGAGCTTCACCAACACCAGCGGCGCGCTGCTTACCGGCCCGCTGCACCTGCGCCTGGACGGCTTGACGGCCGGCGTCACCCTCGACAACAAGTCGGGCGAGCAGGGCGGTGCGCCTTACTTCACGCTGCCGGGCGGCGGCCTGGCGCCGGGCGCCACGGTGACCGTCACGACCGTGTTCGGCAACCCGGCCAAGGCCGCGATCAACTACACCGCAAAGCTGATCTCGGGCACCTACTAATACAGATACAGGAAACACACCATGTTCAACACCAAAGCACTCTTCGCCCGCGCACTGCTGGCCCTTACCTTTGCCTTGGGCGCGATGCCCGCCTTCGCCGGTCCGCTGTACAAGGTCGCGATCGACACCTCCGCGCCATCCTTCTCGACGGCCCGCTTCCTGGATCTCCAGTTCCTGGGGCTGGGCAGCGCCGGTCCCGCCACGGCGTATGTGAACGGCCTGAGCGGCGACTTCGCCGGCTTCACCCTCGACGGCGAGGCCACGGGCGACCTGCCCGGCGGTTTCACCATCGGCAATGGCGGCGGTTTCAATGCCGTGCTGCTGGACCTGCAACCGGGCGGCCTGTTCCAGTTCGAAGTCAGCTTCGACCGTGCCGACCTGGGCGACGGCACCACCTTCAGCATCGGGCTGCTGGATGAGACCTACGAGAACCTGCTGGGCGCCCTGGTGCGCATCGAGCTGATGCCGGGCCTGGACGATGTGGTCGACGTGCCGAGCGGCGCGGTCGATGTGACCGCCGTGCCGGAGCCGTCGGACTGGGCGCTGCTGGCCACCGGCCTGCTGCTGCTCGGCCTCACGCGCCGTTACGCACGCCGCTGAGCGACTCTCTCTTAAGCAAGGCAATGTGAACACCTGCTTCGGCAGGTGTTTGCATTTATAGCAAAAAGGAATAAATTCTTAAGAGAAATTGTATTTATCAGCTTGCGGCGCTTGCGGCATAGTCGATTCATCAACGCATCCAGACATCGCCGTCGCCCATGTCCGCCCACGTCCTCGTGCTCGACCCCGATCCCGCGATCCAGCGCCTGCTGCTGCAGAATCTCGGCGCCGCCGGTTACGAGACCTCGTCTTGCGCCAGCGCCGAAGCGGCCTGGCTGCTGTTCGAGGAGCGCCTGCCGGACATGCTCCTGCTCGAGTGGGAATTGCCGGGGCAGAGCGGCGAGGCCCTGCTGCGCCGCCTGCGCGCCCGGCAGCGCACCCGCGAGCTGCCGGCCATCATGCTGAGCCGGCGCAGCCTGGAGGCGGACAAGGTGCTGGCGCTGGAATCCGGCGCCGACGACTATCTCTGCAAACCCTTCGGCCCGCGCGAACTGCTGGCGCGCATGCACGCGCTGCTGCGCCGGCGCGCGCCCCAGCCCTGCCTGGATGCGGTCCAGCTGGCCGGCCTGCGCCTCGAACCCGGCACCCAGCGCGCCAGCATCGGCGCGCGCCGCATCGCCCTCGGTCCGCTGGAGTACCGCCTGCTGGCCTTCCTGATGCGCCACCCCGAACGCGTCTTCACCCGCTCCCAGCTGCTCGACGGCGTCTGGGGCAGCCATGCGGTGGTCGACGAGCGCACGGTCGACACCCACGTCGGGCGCCTGCGCGCCGCGCTGGGCGCGAGCCACCAGGGCCACATCGAGACGGTGCGCGGCACCGGCTACCGCTTCGCCGCCTGGCCGGCGCGGCCGCGCCTGCGCTGGCCATCGGCCGCCTGAAGCGTCGCATGGTCATCCTCAGCAAGCTGGAGCAGGAATACCTGCTGCGGACCATCGAGTCCGGCGTCGACCTGGCGGACCTGCGCTCCCTGTTCCTGTGGGCGCAGGGGCCGCTGCAGGCGCTGCTGCCGCACGAAGCCCTGCTGTGCCTGCAGCTCGACGGCGGCGGACATGTCGTGCGCAGCGAATGCCTGCACCGCGCCGTACTCGACGGCAGTGCGCTGGACCTGCTCGCCAGGTTCGGGGTTCAACTGGCGGAGGCCTGGCGCGCCGGTCCTGGCCTGCCGGCCGTGCTCGACCCGGACGCGCCGTCCGGACAGCTGGCCGGCTGCCTGGCGCTGCTGCGCGAGAGCGGCTTCGACAATGTGCTGGTGCATGGCAGCGCGCCGCTGGAACACGGCGCGACCCTGTTCGCGCTGTTCGGCCTGCCGTTCCGGCCGGGGCCGCGCCATGGACACTTCCTGCAGCTCCTGCTGCCTTACCTGCACATGGGACTGCTGCGCGCGCCGGGGCGCGCCCTGGCTCGGGGCAGGGTGGAGCAGCCGCTGCGGCCATTGAGCGCGCGCGAGCTGGCCATCCTGGCCTGCGTGCGGGCGGGACGGAGCAACGAGGAGGCCGGGCAGGCCCTGGGAATCAGCGGGCTGACGGTGAAGAACCACCTGCAGCGCATCTACCGCGCGCTCGGCGTGGCGAACCGGGCCCATGCGGTGGCCCGGTGCCTTGAGCTGCGGCTGCTGTGAGAGAAGCGGCGCCGGACGGCGCCGCCGGGAGGAATCAGGACTGGGTGGCTTCGCCGGCGTTGGCGGCGCGGCGCATGGCGTCGACGCGGAAGGCTTCGGCATTGCCGTCGATGATGCGCAGGCTGGCGCAACCTTCGGCGGCGCAGTCCGGCGCCGGCATGTTCGGACCGGTGGCGGCGACGGCAGGGGCGCCGGCGGCCGGAACGGCGCTGACAGGGGTGGTCGCCGGGGCGCTGATCACGGTCGATGCCAGCTGCGTTGGCATCCCGGCTTCCTGCTGGCCTGCGCCGCAAGCGGTCAGGAGGGCGGTCAGGGCGATGGCGGTAACGGTACGGGGGCTGGAGAAGTTCATGGTGCGTGTAGAGCAAGCTCGTCGGTAATGAAGCTATTGTAGTGAGTAAATTTTTCCGGTGCTCAATTTATTTCGTTATCGAACAGCAAAGATTAAGATTTAGAAATAGAATTGAACGAAGTTGCGCGCAGTTGGGTGAAGATGGCTTTTCGTGCCCAAACGAAATAAAAAATTCTCCAAGGCAAATGATGACGTATAGCAACAACCAGCGTTGCTCTGCCGCGACGTAAAAAACGCCAGATTTTCTTTCTGTCACGAACGGCCGTGCATATCGTGATTCGCTTGACCACATTTGGCAGAGAAGGGAAGATGAAGCCATGCGAACACTCATCCTTGTCCTCCTCCTCGGCTGCGCCGCCTGCACAAGCAATGCCCAGGACCCGGCACGCGCGCCGGTCCAGGCCCCGGCAAATGCGGCGGCCGCGCCGGCCGGCGACACCCTGGCCCGGATCCGCGCCATGACCAGGGACGCCACCTGTACCGAGCACGGCCAGTGCCGCACCGTCGCGATCGGCGCCAACCCCTGCGGCGGCCCGCAGGAGTACCTGCCGTATTCATTGACGCGTACCGACGAAAAAGCCCTGCTCGAACTGGCCGCCCGCCACAAGGCCGAACGCCAGGCGCAGAACCAGGCCAGCGGCATGGTGTCGACCTGCCGCCATATCCCCGACCCGGGCGCCGTCTGCACGGCCGGCGCCTGCCAGCTCGGCGCCTCCTCGCCGTCCCCGCGCTGAGCGGCGTCAAGGCAAGTCCCTGGCCGGCCGCGGCGGCAGGGCGGCTGCCGCGTTTGATGGCACAATGTAAAGAAATCTTGTCGGCGTTCAGGAGGGCGTGTTAGCCTTCTTGCACGCTTACTAACGAAGCATGGAAGAGTCACGAGGAGCAGGTCGGATGCAAGCCCTTTCACAACAGCGCGCCCGCCAGGCGGGTTTCACCCTGCTCGAACTGCTGGTGGTGATCGTCATCATCGGCCTGCTGGCCGCCTATGTCGGCCCCAAGTATTTCTCGCAGCTGGGCAAGTCCGAGGTGACGGTGGCCAAGGCCCAGATCGAAGCCTTCGACAAGTCGCTCGACACCTACCGCCTCGACGTCGGCCGCTACCCGACGGCCGAGGAAGGCCTGGGCGCCCTCATGACGGCGCCGCCCAGCGCCGGCGCCAAGTGGAACGGCCCCTACCTGAAGAAGGGCGTCCCGCCGGATCCCTGGGGCCACCCCTACCAGTACCGCGCGCCGGGCAGCAAGGGCGAGTACGAGATCGTCTCGCTGGGCAAGGACGGCCAGCCGGGCGGCAGCGGCGACAATGCCGACATCTCCTCGCAATAATCCGGCGGTATACTGCGCTTCCCTGATCGAACCGATTTCCTGATTTTCCCCGGGCCCGTCTTCATGCAGTTCGCCGTTCGCACCCTCGCGCCCGACATGTCGATCTCCAGCATCGTGGTCGATGCCGCCGACGCGGTCGACGCCCGCCGCCAGGTCGAGGCGCGCGGCCTCTTCGTCAGCAGCATCGAGCCGGCGCGCGCCAGCCCCTTCGCCGGCTTCGGCAAGAAGGGCGGGGGCCTGGCCATCGTCCTGTTCAGCCAGGAGCTGCTGGCCCTGCTCAATGCGGGCCTGGGCATCGTCGAGGGGCTCGAGGCGCTGCTGGAAAAGGAAGCCAGCCCGGGCGCGCGCGGCGTGCTCGAACGCCTGCTGGGCGGCCTGCGCGAAGGCAAGCGCTTTTCAAGCGTGCTGGCCGCCCAGCCCGACCTGTTCCCGCCGCTGTATGTCGGCATCGTGCGCGCCGCCGAAGGCACCAGCGACCTGCCGCGCGCGTTGAGCCGCTACATCGACTACCAGCAGCGCATCGACACGGTGCGCTCGAAAATCGTCAGCGCCTCGATCTACCCCGTCATCCTGCTCATGGTCGGCGGCGGCGTCAGCGCCTTCCTGATCGGGTACGTGGTGCCGAAATTCGCCGAGGTCTACCATGGCGCCGGACGTTCGCTGCCCTGGATGTCGCAGCTGCTGCTGGACTGGGGCCAGTTCGCGTCCAGCCACGGCACGGGCATTCTGATGACCGCCTTGCTGCTCCTGGCCGGCGCGGTTGCCGGGGTGCGCCATCTGCTGCGCACCGGCGGCGTGGCGCGCATGCTGGCGCGCCTGCCCGGCATCGGCGAGCGCGCCCGGATCTATGAACTTTCGCGCCTCTACCTCACGCTCGGCATGCTCACAGAGGGCGGCATCACCATCGTCAGCGCCATCGATACCGTGCAGCCCATGGTGTCGAACAACCTGCGCAAGAGTTTGATGAGCGCGCGCGCCGCGGTCGAATCGGGCCAGCCGCTGTCGACCGCCTTCGAGGCCAACGGCCTGACCACGCCGATCTCGCTGCGCATGCTGCGCGTGGGCGAGCGCACCGGCGACATGGGGCCGATGCTGACCCAGTCGGCCGCCTTCTACGACGGCGAGATCACGCGCTGGATCGACCGCTTCACCCGCACCTTCGAGCCGCTGCTGATGGCGGCCATCGGCCTGGTGGTGGGCGCCATCGTGGTGCTGCTGTATATGCCGATCTTCGACCTCGCCGGGGATATGTCGTGAGCGTCCAGCCCGCCGACAATCTGCTCGACCCCGGCCTGCTGGCCCGCGCCCGCGCGCTGGCCCAGGCCTCGCGCCGCGGCCTGGTGGCCGAGCTCGAAGGACTGACCGGCCGCGAGCCGCGCCAGATCGTGCGCGAGCTGGCGGCGCCCTTCGGCCTGCCGGTGATGGAGACGGCCGCCATGCTGGCCTCGGTGCCGGCCTTCGACCTGCTGCCGCTGGCGCAGGCGATGTCGCGCCACTGCGTGCTGCTGCGCGACGGGGCGGGGCGCCTTTCCGGCGTGCTGGCCGACCCCTTCGACCTCGACCTGCAGACCTGGCTCGGCGCCCAGGCCCGCGCCACCCCGCGCAATCCGCTGCCCCTGTCGCTGGCCCTGCAGTCCGACATCCAGGCCTATCTCTCCAAGCAGGAGGAGTCGGCGCGCGCGGTCGACAGCCTGGTGGGCGGAGCAGGCGATGCGCGGCGCGACGGCAAGTCGGCCCAGGTGCTGTCCTTCGCTTCCGTCTCGGAAGCGGGCAGCCCGGCCGTCAAACTGGTCAATTCCACGCTCTACGATGCGCTCAAGGCCGGCGCCTCGGACATCCACCTGGAGAGTACCGCCAGCGGCCTGGCGGTGAAATACCGGGTCGACGGGGTGCTCGACCATGCGGCCACGGTGGGCGGCGTCGAGCTGGCCGAGCACATCATCTCGCGCCTGAAGGTGCTGGCCGAACTCGACATCGCCGAGCGCCGCATCCCCCAGGACGGCAGCTTCCGGGTCGAGTCCGGCGGGCGCGACATCGACCTGCGCGTCTCGATCATGCCCAGCATCCACGGCGAGGACGCCGTGATCCGTATCCTCGACAAGCGCGCCATGATCGAATCCTATGGCGCCCTCACCCTCGAAGCGCTGGGATTCGACGCGCCGTCGCTCGCCACCCTGCGCACCCTGGCCCAGGAGGCCTACGGCATGCTGCTGGTGACGGGGCCGACCGGCTCGGGCAAGACCACGACCCTGTACGCGGCGCTCACCGAGATCCACAACGGCCGCGAAAAGATCATCACCATCGAGGATCCGGTCGAGTACCAGTTGCCCGGCATCCTGCAGATTCCGGTCAACGAGAAAAAGGGGCTGACCTTCGCGAAAGGCCTGCGTTCGATCCTGCGCCACGACCCCGATAAAATCATGGTCGGCGAGATCCGCGACCGCGAGACCGCCGAGATCGCGGTGCAGTCCGCGCTGACCGGCCACCTGGTCCTGACCACGGTCCACGCCAACAACGTGTTCGACGTGTTCGGCCGCTTCACCCACATGGGCATCGACCCCTACGCTTTCGTGTCGGCCCTGAACGGCATCTGGGCCCAGCGCCTGATCCGCATGAACTGCCCGCACTGCGCCACGCGCTACGAGCCGGATACGCTTGAACTGTCCTCGGTCCACCTGGCGCGCGAGGACGTCGCCGGCTATGTCTTCATGCGCGGCAAGGGCTGCGGCGACTGCCGCGGCACCGGCTACCGGGGACGGCGTTCGATCGCCGAGATCCTCACGCTCAACGACGAGATCCGCGAGCTGATCGTCGACAAGCAGCCGATCCGCCGCATCAAGGCCGCGGCCCAGGCCAACGGCACCCGCAGCCTGCGCCTGGCGGCGCTGGACCTGGTGCGGCGCGGCGCCACCACCATCGACGAGATCAAGCGGGTGACCTTGCATGCGTAGGAGATTCGGACAGTCGCTGCGTCTCGGCATCGCGCCGGATGGCCTCGCCCTGCTGCGCACGGGCGGATGGCCGACGCCGTCCGCCGTGGTGCTGGCCGTGCAGCCGGTGGAGGCGGGCGCCCCGGACGCGCTGGAAAACGGCCTGCGCGCATTGCTGCAGGAAGCGGCCGCGGACAATGGCTTGCGCCGCTGGCCCCTGAGCGTGGTGCTGGCCGACGAACTGGTGCGCTTGTGGCAGGTGCCGCCGCCGGCGGGCGCCACCCGTCCTGGCGACCTGCAGGCCGCGGCTGCCCTGCGTTTCCAAGCCCTGTTCGGCGCGATGCCCGCGCCTTGGCGCATCAGCGCGGACTGGAGCGCCAGCCAGCCCTTCCTGGCCGCGGCCGTGCCGGAAGCGCTGCTCGCGCTGCTGGAATCGCTCGCGCGCGAGCACGGCTTCTACCTCGTCGAAGTGGCGCCGCAATTCGTCGCGGCCCTGAACGCCACCAGGCGCCGGCGCCGTCCGGGCGCGTGGTTCGGCCTGGTCCACGGCGGCGTGCTGTCGCTGGCCGCCTACGATGGCGTGCTGCTCGCCGCCGTGCGCACCGCCGTGATTCCGGATGGCGCCGACCGCGAATGGCTGGAAGCCCACGTCGCGCGCGAGGCGCTGCGGGTGGGCGTGGGCCGGCCGGAGCGGCTGCAGCTGAGCGGCCCCGCGCCGCGCGGCTGGGCGAGTTCCAGCGGCCGCCTGAAGTTCGCCTGCACCCTGCTGGAGGACGAAGACCCCGTCCCCGGCTGGCCGCTGCACGCGCTGCTGGCCCGCACCGGCACGGGAGCCTGAGAATGAAACGCGTCCAGATCGATTTCGCACCGCGCTCGCTGCGCCGCACGCTGCTGCGCACGCCGCCGCGCAGCGCCGGTTTCCTGTTCGCGGTGGCCGCCCTGTGCTTCACTACCGTGATGACCTTCTCGCGTTACCAGGAAGACCAGGCCGAGCTCGACGCCCTGCAGGCCGCGCTCGCGGCAAGGTCGACCGCGGCGCGGCCGCTGCCGGTCGTGGCCACGCCGAAGGTGATGGTGTCCGAGGCCCAGGCCCGGGCGGTCAACGACGCCATCATGCAGCTGAACCTGCCCTGGCGCGATCTGCACGAAGCCGTGCGCGCCGCGACCCCGGACAACGTGGCCCTGCTGGCGCTCGAACCCGATGCGAAGCGCCGCACCCTGCGCATCACGGCGGAAAGCCGCAACGCCGACGACATGCTGGCCTACGTCGCGCGCATGCAAGAGCAGGACTGGTTCGGCGCCGTGACCTTGAGCCGCCACGAGATCGTCGAGCAGGATCCGAACCGGCCGCTGCGCTTCCAGCTCATCGCCCAGTGGGGTGGCCAATGAGGCAGGTCTCGCTGGCCTCGCTGTGGCTGCGCCTGCGGGTCGCGGTGGCGCGCATGAACCCGGTGCTGGCCGCCGCCGTGCTCCTGCTGCTGGGCTGTATCGTCGCCTTGAGTTGGCTGGGCGCGGCGCGCATGCGGGTGGCGGACGAGTACGCGGCCGCGCGCGCCGCGGCTGCCCGCCCGGCCCCGCCGCCGCCGCCGCCCCCGGCCCCGGGCGCCGACCAGAACCTCGCGCATTTCCATGGCGCGCTGGGCCAGCGCCGCGGCGTGGAGCGCCAGTTGAAGGAGGTGTTCGCGCTGGCCGACCGGCATGGGCTGGCGCTGCGCCAGGGCGAATACCGCAGCAGCGAGGATCGCGCCGGCGGCTTCACCACTTACCAGATCAACCTGCCGGTCAAGGGCCGCTACGACGCGATCTGGGCCTTCGCCTTCGACGTCCTGCGCGCGCTGCCGCACGCCTCGCTGGACGACGTGAACTTCCGCCGCGACGCGATCCGCGAAGAGAACGTCGAGGCGCGCCTGCGTCTCACCCTCTACCTGTCGGCGGCGGCCGGCCCGGGAGGTACCCAATGAAGCCGCGCCACATCGCGATGGCCGTGGCCCTGGTGCTGGCCGCCGGCCTGGTGGTCTTTGGAGACAAGACGCCCGAGGATGCCGTGGCCGAGCCGGTCGAACGCGCGGCAATCAAGCCGGCGGCGCCGGGCGTGAGAAGCGCGTCGGGAAAAGACGCGGCGCCCGCGATCCTGCGGCTGCAGCCGCGCGAGACCCTGATCGGCGGCGGCGAGCGCTTCGGCCAGGAGGGTCCGGCCGTGTTCGGGCGCCAGGACTGGACCCCGCCGCCGCCGCCCCCGCCGCCCGCGCAGGCCGCGCCGCCGCCACCGCCGCCGAGTGCGCCGCCGCTGCCCTTCACCTATATCGGCAAGTCGCTGCAGGAAGGCAGGTGGGAGATCTTCCTGGCGCGCGGCGACCGCACCTACCTCGTGCGCGAGGCCGCCGTGATCGACGGCACCTACCGGGTCGACGCGATCAAGCCGCCGGTGCTGACCCTGACCTACCTGCCGCTGAACCAGGTTCAGCAGCTCAATATTGGAGTATTCGACTGATGCTTCGCATACCTGTTCGCGCCCTCGGCGCGGCCTTCGGGGTCCTGCTGCTGGCCAGCTGCGCAGGGCAGCGCGCCTACCAGGAGGGCAATGCGCTGCTGGCCCAGGACCAGGTCGCGGCCGGCCTGGCCAAGTACCAGGAGGCGGTCGCCGCCGACCCGGGCAATGCGCAATACCGCACCGCCTTCCTGGCCGCGCGCGACAAGGCGGCCACGCGCCTGGTCCTGCAGGCCGAGAACGCGATGGCGGCCGGCCAGGTCGAGGAGGCGCTGGGGGCGTACCGCCGTGTGCTGGCATTCGACCCGGCCAACGAGCGCGCCCGCGCCGGCCTGCGCCAGGTCGAGGCGGACCGCCGCCACGCCGGCATGCTGGACGCGGCCCGCGCGGCCTTCGAGCGCAAGGAATACGACATCGCGCGCCACAAGCTGAGCGCCATCCTGACCGAGCGCCCCAGCCACGAGGCGGCGCGCCTGCTGCAGATCGAGGTCGATGCGGCCGCGAGCAGCGCGCCCACCGGCGAGGCGGCGCTGGCGGCGTCCTTCCGCAAGCCGATCAGCCTGGAATTCCGCGACGCGCCGCTCAAGCAGATCTTCGAGATCATCTCGCGCCACTCGGGCCTGAACTTCATCTTCGACAAGGACGTCAAGGCCGACGCGCGCAGCTCCATCTTCCTGAAGAACAGCACGGTCGAGGCGGCGGTCTACTACCTCCTGATGACCAACCAGCTCGAGCGCCAGGTCATGGACGGCAATACCATCCTGATCTACCCGAACGTGCCGGCCAAGCTCAAGGAATACCAGGAGATGACGGTCAAGACCTTCTTCCTGGCCAACGCCGAAGCCAAGAACATCGCCAACACGTTTAAAACCATCCTGAAGTCGCGCGACGTGGTGGTCGACGAGAAGCTCAACCTCGTAATCCTGCGCGACAGCCCGGAAGCGGTGAAAGTGGCGACCCAGCTGGTGGCCCTGCAGGACGTGCCGGAGCCGGAAGTCATGCTCGAGGTCGAGGTGCTGGAGATTAAGCGCAGCAGCATCATGGACCTCGGCATCGCCTGGCCGCGTGCGCTGTCCTTCGCGCCGCTGGCGGGCCTGGACGGCGAACCGGTCACCATCAGCCAGCTGCGCAACCTGAACCAGGCC
Source organism: Massilia sp. BKSP1R2A-1 (assembly GCF_050586525.1). Lineage (NCBI taxonomy): Bacteria > Pseudomonadati > Pseudomonadota > Betaproteobacteria > Burkholderiales > Oxalobacteraceae > Massilia > Massilia sp. BKSP1R2A-1. Next base: position 157,000 of record NZ_JBOBRE010000001.1, read on the forward strand.
AACGTCATGGTCGACGGCGCGGTCGCCACCGTCAACGCCAACAAGGCCGACGGCGATTCCAACACCCTGGCCAATCCCCGCATCCGCGTGCGCAACAAGGAAAAGGCCAAGGTCGTGATCGGCGAGAAGATCCCGAACATCTCGGCCACGGTGTCCTCGGGCGTGGGCGGCTTCGCCTCCGAGACGCCGAACTACGTCGACGTGGGCCTGACCCTGAACGTCGAGCCGACCATCTACCTGAACAACGAAGTCGGCATCCGCATCTCCCTGGAGGTGAGCACCCTGGGCGAAGCGGTGACGACCCGCTCGGGCAGCGTCGCCTACCGCATCGGCACCCGCTCGGCGACCACCTTGCTGCAGCTGAAGGATGGCGAGAACCAGGTGCTGGCGGGCCTGATCAGCAACGAAGACCGCTCCAGCGGCAGCAAGGTGCCGGGCTTCGGCGACCTGCCGGTGGTGGGCCGCCTGTTCGGCAGCACCCGCGACCAGACGGACCGCACCGAGATCGTGCTGTCGATTACGCCGCACCTGGTGCGCACCGTGCAGCGTCCGGCCGCCGGCGCCTCCGAATTCGGCGCCGGCACCGAGGCCAGCTTCCGCCGCCGCCCGGACAGCACGGTGAGGGCGCCGGTGCAGCTGCCGGTCACCGTGAGCACGGCGCCGCGCGCGGCTCCCGCAGGCACGCCAACGCCGGCGCCGGCGCCGCCTCCGGCAAGCGAGCGTCCGTTCTCGGTGCCGCCGTCGCAGCTGCCGTCCTTGCCATCCGGTAGCTCGCCGCCCGCCGGGCAGCCGGCCATCCAGGTGACGCCGGTGCCGGCGCCGCCGCCGGCCACGAATACACAGGTCCAGTAAGCATGGCAAGGCGCGGCTTCACCCTCATCGAGCTGCTGGTCACCCTCGCAATCCTGGCCCTGCTGGGAACCATGGTGGTGCCGGTGGCGCAGATCACGTCCCAGCGCCGCGACGAGGCCGAGCTGCGCCGCTCGCTGCGCGAGATCCGCGCCGGCATCGACGCCTACAAAAAGGCGAGCGACGAGGGCCGCGTGGCGAAGGCGGCGGGGGCGACCGGTTATCCGCCGCGCCTGGAGATGCTGGTCGAGGGCGTGCGCGACATGCGCAGTCCGAAGGAAGCGAAGATCTACTTCATGCGGCGCCTGCCGCGCGACCCGTTCTACACGGACCCGGAAACCCCGGATGCCGACACCTGGGGCAAGCGCAGCTACGCCAGCGAACCGGACGAGCCGAAGGAGGGCGAGGATGTCTACGACGTGTACTCGATGTCGGAGAAGCCCGGCCTGAACGGCATTCCCTACCGGCGGTGGTGACGATGACGATGCCGCGGCGCCTGCGCGCCTTCACCCTGATCGAACTGCTGGTGGTGCTGGGCATCGTGGCCTTGCTGCTCACGCTCGCCGTGCCGCGCTTCTTCCCCAGCATCGACAGCAGCCGCGAGACCATCCTGCAGGAGAACCTGAGGAACACCCGCGCCATCATCGCCCAGTTCCATTCCGACACCGGACGCTACCCGGAATCGCTCGAGCAGCTGGTGGAAAAGAAGTACCTGCGCGAGCTGCCGATGGACCCGATCCTCGAATCGCGCGACGGCTGGATCGTCGAGCCGCCGCCGGAGGGCGAGCAGGGCATGGTCGGCAATGTGCGCAGCGGCGCGCCCGGCAACGACCGCAAGGGGCAGCCCTATGCGGAGTGGTAAGGCGCGTCAACGGGGCTTCACCTACCTCGGGCTGATCGTCTTCGTCTTCATCATCGGCCTGGTGGGCGCGGCCACCTTGAAGGTCGACGCCCTGCTGCGCCGCGCCCAGTTGGAAAAGGAGCTGCTGGAGACGGGCGCACAGTTCAGCGCGGCCCTCGACAGCTATGCGAAAGCCACCCCGCGCGGCCAGCCGCGCGCGCCGCTGACCCTGGAGGAGCTCTTGCGCGACAAGCGCTTCCCGAACCCGCGCCGCCACCTGCGCAAGATCTTCATCGACCCGGTCACCGGCAAGGCCGAGTGGGGCCTGGTGCGGGCAGGGGAGAGTGGTCCCATTCTCGGCGTGCACAGCCTGTCGCAGGCCACGCCGCTGAAGCAGGCGAATTTCGACGCGCGGTTCTCGGGCTTCGAGAACCGGGAATATCTGTCGGAATGGAAGTTCATGGCGCAGGAAACGGGGGCGCCCGTGCGGGTCCAGCCGAATGCGCCCGGCCGGCCGGGAACGCCACCGGCCACGCCACCGCCGCCGCAGCCGCCCACGACGCCGGACCCGGAACCGCCGCAGGACGAACCGCCACCGGAAGAGCCGCCCGCGCCGCCGGAAGAGCCGCCTGAGGAACCCCAGGAGCCGCCCGGCCAGTCGCAGGATTCCGGCCGCTGAGTCGCGCCGCGACGTGCCGGTGCTGCGGAACCGGCGCGCTTATTTCGCGCGGCGCTTGAAGTCGCGCGGGCGGAAGCCCAGCAGCATCAGGACCGCGAAGTAGGCGACGGCAGCGGCCGCGATGATGGCCGCCAGCGCAGCGGCACGCAGCAGCGGCGTGGCGCGCAGCGCGATCCAGTCGAACTGCAGCTGGCCGAACCAGCACACCGCGCCCATCACGACGACGGCGACCAGCAGCTTCACGAAGAACTTGCCCCAGCCCGGCTGCGGCACGTAGATCTGGCGGCGGCGCAGGCCGGCATACAGGAAGGAGGCGTTGATGCAGGCGCCCAGGCCGATCGACAGGGCCAGGCCGGCCGTGCCCAGCAGCGGCACGAAGACCAGGTTCAGCAGCTGTGTTACCACCAGCACGCCCACCGCGATCTTCACCGGCGTGCGCACTTCCTGGCGCGCATAGAAGGCCGGCGCCAGGGTCTTCACCAGGATGAAGCCGAGCAGGCCGGCGCTGTAGGCCATCAGGGGCATCGAGGACGCCGCCACGTCGCCGGCATCGAACACGCCGTAGTGGAAGAGGGTGGCGATCATCGGTACGGCGAGGGTCGCCATGCCGACCGAGGAGGGCAGGGCCAGCAGGAAAGTCAGGCGCAGGCCCCAGTCCAGCAGCGAGGAGTATTCCTGGGTGTCGCCTTCGGTATTCGCCTTGGCGAGGCTCGGCAGCAGGATGGTGCCCAGCGCCACGCCCAGCAGGGCGGTGGGGAACTCCATCAGGCGGTCGGCGTACTGCAGGGCCGTCACCGCGCCGGCCGCGAGGCTGGCCGCAATGGTGGTGTTGATCAGGAGGCTGATCTGGGCCGCCGACACCGCGAAGACGGCCGGCCCCATCTTGCCGAGCATGCGGCGCACGCCGCTGTCGCGCAGGCCGACAAAGGGATTCAGGGACAGGCGCGGCATCATGCCGAGCTTGACCAGCGAGGGGATCTGGATCGCCACCTGGGCCAGGCCGCCGACGCAGACGCCCACCGCCATCGCGTAGATCGGCTGCTCGAAGTAGTCCGCCAGCACCAGGGCCGAGACGATGAAGGAGATGTTCAGCAGCACCGGCGTGAAGGCCGGGATCTTGAAGTGGCGCCAGGTATTGAGCACGCCGCTGGCCAGGGCCACGAAGGCCATGCAGGCGATGTAGGGGAACATCATGCGCGTCATCAGGACCGCGGCGTCGAAGGCCGCCGGTTCGCGCTGCAGGCCGCCGCCGATCAGGTAGATCAGCACCGGCGCCGCCAGGATGCCGACGATGCTGGTCAGCACCGTGGCCCAGATCAGCACGGTCGCCACATGGTCGACGAGGGATTTGGTGGCTTCCTGGCCGTGCTTGCTCTTGTACTCGGTGAGGATGGGCACGAAGGCCTGGGAGAAGGCCCCTTCGGCGAACAGGCGCCGCAGCAGGTTGGGCAGGCGGAAGGCGATGTTGAAGGCGTCAGTGAAATTCGAGGCGCCGAAGGTGGCGGCAAACAGGCTGTCGCGCAGCAGACCGGTGATGCGGGACACCATGGTCATACTGGAAATGGCGGCGAGGGTACGGAGCAGGTTCATGGCGGGCGATTATACTTGGGCAATACCCTGGCACGTGCCCCGGTGGAGACATTTATGCATTTATGAATTGCCCTGAACCGTTTCCTTCGCTATAATCGTGGGCTGTACTGAATTCTGTTAGCAGACACGAATCGTTGGGCGGGCACGCAAGATGCCAGTTTCACTCGCGAATGTTTGCAAACGCAACTTGACCCCGATTTAGGAAATTTCATGGCAAATACCGCACAAGCGCGCAAACGCGCTCGTCAAGCAGTTAAGCAAAACGCGCACAACTCGGCACAGCGTTCGACCCTGCGCACCGCAATCAAGGCAGTTCGCAAGGCCATCCAGGCTGGCGACAAGGCTGCTGCAACCACCATCTTCCAGCAGTCCGTGTCGACCATCGACAGCATCGCTGACAAGAAGATCATCCACAAGAACAAAGCAGCCCGCCACAAGAGCCGTCTGGCTGCTGCCCTGAAGGCACTGTCCGCTTAATTAGCGAGGTGCGTGCGGCCCCCGGGCCGCGCAGGCAGTTCTGTGCAGAGCAAGACCCGCCCGACTTCGGTCCCGGCGGGTTTTTGCGTTTGTTTTTCCGCTAACGCCTCGGACGGCGGGCGGATTTCAGGGGGCATGGATATCTTAAAACCGTGGCGCACAGTAAAATACTGGTGCATAATGTGAAACGCCCGTCTTATGTCTTATAGAAGACCTCATCAAGACAGGGAGCGTTACCACCGTTTTCAGCCATCGCGCCACCCGCGCGATCATCGAGGAAAAAGCGTATGAGCAGTGATCCGACCATCATCTACACCCTGACCGACGAAGCGCCGCTGCTGGCGACGCACGCCTTCCTGCCCGTCGTCAGCACCTTCACCAAGCCTGCCGGCATCAAGGTCGAGCAGAGCGACATCTCGGTCGCTGCCCGTATCCTGGCGCAGTTCCCGGAGAACCTGACGCCGGAGCAGCGCGTCCCCGACGCCCTGACCGAACTGGGCAAGAAGACGCTCGAGCCGGACGCGAACATCATCAAGCTGCCGAACATCTCGGCCTCGGTGGGCCAGCTGACCGCCGCCATCAAGGAACTGCAGGCCAAGGGCTACAAGCTGCCCGACTATCCCGCCGACCCGAAGACCGACGAAGAGAAGGCCATCAAGGCCAAGTACGCCAAGTGCATCGGCTCGTCCGTGAACCCGGTCCTGCGCGAAGGTAACTCGGACCGCCGCGCGCCGAAGGCCGTCAAGGAATACGCACGCAAGAACCCGCACTCGATGGGCGAATGGTCGCAGGCATCGCGCACCCACGTGTCGCACATGACCCACGGCGACTTCTACCATGGCGAAAAGTCGATGACCCTGGACGCCGCCCGCGACGTCAAGATGAAACTGGTCACCAAGTCGGGCCAGACCATCGTCCTGAAGCCGAAGGTCGCCCTGCAGGCCGGCGAGATCATCGATTCGATGTTCATGAGCCGCAAGGCCCTGCTGGCCTTCTACGAGAAGCAGATCGAAGACGCGAAGAACACCGGCATCCTGTTCTCGCTGCACGTGAAAGCCACCATGATGAAGGTCTCGCACCCGATCGTGTTCGGCCACTGCGTGCGCATGTTCTACAAGGAGGCGTTCGAGAAGCACGGCGCCCTGTTCGACAGCCTGGGCATCAACGTCAACAACGGCATGGCCGATCTGTACAACAAGATCGCCGACCTGCCGGCCTCGCAGCGCGAAGAAATCGAACGCGACCTGCACGCCTGCCAGGAACACCGTCCGGCGCTGGCCATGGTCGACTCGGCCAAGGGCATCACCAACTTCCATTCGCCGAACGACGTGATCGTCGACGCATCGATGCCTGCGATGATCCGCGCCGGCGGCAAGATGTACGGCGCCGACGGCCGCCTGAAGGAAGTCAAGGCAGTCATCCCGGAGTCGACCTTTGCCCGTATCTACCAGGAAGTGATCAACTTCTGCAAATGGCATGGCGCCTTCGATCCGAAGACCATGGGCACCGTCCCGAACGTGGGCCTGATGGCGCAGCAGGCCGAGGAATACGGCTCGCACGACAAGACCTTCGAGATCCAGGAAGACGGCGTGGCCAACATCGTCGACCTCGCCACCGGCGAAGTCCTGATGAGCCAGAACGTGGAGAAGGGCGACATCTGGCGCATGTGCCAGGTGAAGGACGCGCCGATCCGCGACTGGGTCAAGCTGGCGGTCACCCGCGCACGCAACTCGGGCATGCCGGCCGTGTTCTGGCTGGACCCGTACCGTCCGCACGAGAATGAGCTGATCAAGAAGGTCAAGACTTACCTGAAGGACCACGACACCAGCGGCCTGGACATCCAGATCATGTCGCAGGTCCGTGCGATGCGCTTCACCCTGGAGCGCGTCTCGCGCGGCCTGGACACCATCTCGGTGACCGGCAACATCCTGCGCGACTACCTGACCGACCTGTTCCCGATCCTGGAACTGGGCACCTCGGCCAAGATGCTGTCGATCGTCCCGCTGATGGCCGGCGGCGGCATGTACGAAACCGGCGCGGGCGGTTCGGCGCCGAAGCACGTGCAGCAGCTGGTGGAAGAAAACCACCTGCGCTGGGATTCGCTGGGCGAGTTCCTGGCGCTGGCCGTGTCGCTGGAAGACCTGGGCCTGAAGACCGGCAACGGCAAGGCCAAGATCCTGGCCAAGACCCTCGACGCCGCTACCGGCCGCCTGCTGGACAACCGCAAGTCGCCGTCGCCGAAGACCGGTGAGCTCGACAACCGCGGCAGCCAGTTCTACCTGTCGATGTACTGGGCCCAGGAACTGGCAGCGCAAACCGACGACGCCGAACTGGCGGCCAAGTTCGCGCCGCTGGCCAAGCAGCTGGCAGCCGACGAGCAGAAGATCGTCCAGGAACTCTTGGCGGTGCAGGGCAAGCCGGTCGACATCGGCGGCTACTACAAGGCCGACGACGCCAAGGTGAAGGCCGTGATGCGTCCGAGCGCGACCTTCAACGCCGCGCTGGAATCCTTCGCAGCGTAATCTCCTCCCGCGCGGTTCGCCGCGCCGGATGTGCGAAACCCGCCACTCCTATGGATGGCGGGTTTTTTCATGCCTGCCGTCTGCATGCATATCCGTTTTTTCTTGCGGCCGCGAATACACAGGCCCGATACTCGATCGCATTCCTTCGCCCCGGAGCTCTCATGCCTGTCCCGTATCGTTCCCTCCTTGCCGCACTGGTCCTCGGCCTGTCCCTGTCCAGCCAGGCGGCCGTGCTGAATGTCGACGTCGGCAGCCAGCTGCCGCGCTTCGACCTCGTCAAACCCGGCACCCACCACTACCTGCGCTTCATGCGCACGCCAGGCACCGGCGCGAACCAGCCGATCGACATCTGGACCCGCGAGATTCGCTTCGAGGAACGCGAAGGCAAGCGCCAGATGCGCATCGTGCAGCGCTGGGACGGTGTGCTGCCGAAACCGTCGGTGCGCACCTTCGATTCCTGGTTCGAGGCGGGCACCTTCCGGCCCCTGAGCCACCAGCGCGTCAGCGAAATGGATGGCAAGCGCGTGGTGGAGGGCTTCGTATTCGCGCCGGACAAGATCACCGGCATGAAGGAGCTTGCGGAGAATGCCCACAAGGACCTGTCGGTGGCCTCGAGCGAGCCGACCTACAACTTCGAGACCGATATCGAGTTCCTGCAGGCGCTGCCGCTGGCCGAGGGGCTGGATGCGCGCATCAATTTCTACCATCCGGGCGGGAGCCTGGCGCCGCAGCGCTATTCCTTCCGCGTGACGGGCTCAAGCACGATCGCGGGCCCGGGCGGGCCGGTGGACTGCTGGGTGGTCAAGACCGACTATAACCGGCCGGGGAGCGAGTCGACCTTCTGGTTTGCGAAGGCCACGCAGCTGATGGTGCGTCAGGAGAGTCCGTTGCCGGATGGCAGGGTGATGGTCAAAACCTTAATCGATTGACCGTAGGGTGGTCGGCGAAGCCGACCGCGCGTCCAAATACACGCTGAAATGCGGCGTATCGTCCATTTTTACGCTGCTTGAACGATCGGTCGGCGAAGCCGACCACCCTACCGGAGCGCCGACGCCGGCACGTCGATATGCTCCCCAGGCATCAGTGGATGGGTAGCGAGCGAGAACGGCCCGATACTGCTGCGCACCAGGCGCAGGGTCGGCAAGCCCACCGCCGCCGTCATGCGCCGCACCTGCCGGTTCTTGCCTTCCTCGAGCGTGATCGCGATCCAGCTGGTCGGCTTGTCCTGGCGCGCGCGAATCGGCGGATTGCGCGGCCACAGCCAGTCCGGCTCGGCGATGCGCACCGCCTTGCACGGCTTCGTCACGAAGTCGCCCAGGTCGAGCGGCGCCTGCAGGCGGGCGAGGGCGGCGGCGTCAACCACGCCATCCACCTGCACCAGATACGTCTTGGCTTCCTTGTGGTCCGGATGCGCGATCTTGTGCTGCAGCTTGCCGTCGTCGGTCAGCAGCATCAGCCCTTCGCTGTCCGCGTCCAGGCGCCCGGCCGGATAGATGCCCGGGATGTCGAGGTAGTCCGCGAGCGATTCGCGGCCCTCCTGTGGCGAGAACTGGCACAGGACCTGGAAGGGTTTATTGAACAGAATCAGGGGCATGAAAGGTAAAACAGCTTAAGTAGTGGGAGGGCAGGCTGGGCTATAAGGTGTTCAATGGCGCCGTGGGAAATACTGGTGCATAATGCAAACCACCACACCGAAGTCTTATACAAGACTTGCAGCCGTAGTCCACATTGTAATTCAGATGCCTCCCTGCGAACGGCATCTGCGAATGCGACCACTTGGGAGAACACATGTACCAACACATCAAGGTCCCGGCCGACGGCCAGAAAATCACCGTCAATGCCGATTCCTCGCTGACCGTGCCCGACAATCCGATCATCCCCTATATCGAGGGCGATGGCACCGGCATCGACATCACCCCCGTGATGCTCAAGGTGGTCGACGCGGCCGTGGCCAAGGCCTATGGCGGCCAGCGCAAGATCAGCTGGATGGAGATCTACGCGGGCGAGAAGTCGACCAATGTGTACGGCCCGGATGTGTGGCTCCCGAGCGAGACCCTGGACGCGGTCAGGGATTATGTGGTCTCCATCAAGGGGCCGCTGACCACGCCGGTGGGCGGCGGCATCCGTTCCCTGAACGTCGCGCTGCGCCAGGAACTCGATCTGTATGTCTGCCTGCGCCCGGTGCGCTACTTCGCCGGCGTGCCCTCGCCGCTGAAGCAGCCCGAGAAGACCGATATGGTGATCTTCCGCGAGAACTCGGAAGACATCTATGCCGGCATCGAATGGGCCGAAGGCTCCGAGGGCGTGAAGAAGGTCATCGAGTTCCTCACGAAAGAGATGGGCGTCAAGAAAATCCGCTTCCCGGAGACCTCGGGCCTGGGCATCAAGCCGGTCTCGCGCGAAGGCACCGAGCGCCTGGTGCGCAAGGCGATCCAGTACGCGATCGACAACGACAAGCCTTCGGTGACCCTGGTCCACAAGGGCAATATCATGAAGTACACCGAAGGCGGCTTCCGCGACTGGGGCTATGCCCTGGCCCAGAAGGAATTCGGCGCCGAGCTGATCGACGGCGGCCCATGGTGCAAGTTCAAGAATCCGAAGACCGGCCGTGAGATCACCATCAAGGATTCGATCGCCGACGCCTTCCTGCAGCAGATCCTGCTGCGCCCGGCCGAGTACAGCGTGATCGCCACCCTGAACCTGAACGGCGACTACATCTCGGACGCGCTGGCCGCGCAGGTCGGCGGCATCGGCATCGCGCCGGGCGCCAATATGTCGGATTCGGTGGCCATGTTCGAAGCCACCCACGGCACCGCGCCGAAGTATGCGGGCAAGGATTACGTGAATCCGGGTTCGCTCATCCTGTCGGCAGAGATGATGCTGCGCCACATGGGCTGGATCGAGGCGGCCGACCTGATCATCAGCGCCATGGAAAAGGCGATCACCTCGAAGAAGGTCACCTACGACTTCGCCCGCCTGATGGAGGGCGCGACCCAGGTTTCGTGCTCGGGCTTCGGCGAGGTGATGATCGAGCAGATGTAATCCGGATCGAAGGATGCGGGGCTCCGGCGCGTGCCGTGCCGGGGCTGTTCTTCATTTCGGAGTAGTCTCTCTATATTAAGAGAGAGGGTGGGCGCCGCGGGCGAAAAAAAACCCCGCCGTGGCGGGGTTTCTTGCTTCCGGGAGGGGGATGATTACATGCCCTGGATGTTGGAAGCTTGCTTGCCTTTCGGGCCCTGCGTGACTTCGAATTGGACTTTTTGACCTTCTTTGAGGGTCTTAAAACCGTTCATATTGATTGCGGAGAAGTGCGCGAACAGATCCTCGCCGCCGTCATCAGGAGTGATGAAGCCAAAACCTTTGGAATCATTGAACCACTTAACAGTACCAGTTGCCATAAAGAAAACTTTCTAGTAAAAACAAATCACACGAGCCATAAAAGCAAGAAGCTTCTTGCCCCCTCCTCAGCCTGCTCACTTCTTATCAACGAGTACATAAGTACAGGTCGATAGCTGCATTGTTGGTTGAATAACCACGCAAGTCAAGAGCTTTTGCGTGGTTATTGCCAAATTTTTCACGGCAGAGGTAACGCGACTCTTGATTTCGTCAATTGGATCGCCATCTGCGCATTCAACGGAAAACGCGTAAGATGGAAAGCACATGAAAACGAGCTGATGTTTACGCTTGGCACTGAATTTGAAAGCATTAGAATACGTCCCATGGCTACCAAGCATGACACTGAACAGCTGCTGGAACGGCAGACGGTAAAACCGCCCCCTCTATACCAGGTGGCGTTGCTGAACGACGACTACACGCCGATGGAATTTGTGGTTGCGATCATCCAGGAGTACTTCAACAAGGATCGCGAAACAGCGACCCAGATCATGCTTTCCGTGCATCGTCACGGCAAGGGTGTGTGTGGGGTGTTTTCCAAAGATATAGCGTGTACCAAAGTGGAGTTTGTCTTAACGCATGCGCGTAAGGCAGGGCATCCCCTGCAGTGCGTGATGGAGGAAGTATGATTGCGCAGGAACTTGAAGTATCCCTACACATGGCCTTTGTCGAAGCCCGTCAGGCGCGCCACGAGTTCATCACCGTGGAACACCTGCTCCTGGCCCTCCTCGACAATCCATCAGCCGCCGAAGTCCTGCGTGCGTGCGCGGTCAATATCGAAGACCTGCGCAAGACCTTGACTAATTTTATCGGTGATAACACCCCGACCGTGCCGGGCACGGGCGAGGTCGACACCCAGCCGACGCTCGGATTCCAGCGCGTGATCCAGCGCGCGATCATGCACGTGCAGTCGGCCTCGAACGGCAAGAAGGAAGTCACCGGCGCCAACGTGCTGGTCGCGATCTTCGGCGAGAAGGACTCGCATGCCGTCTACTACCTGCACCAGCAGGGCGTGACCCGCCTCGACGTGGTCAACTTCATCTCGCACGGCGTGCGCAAGGACCAGCAGATGGACACCACCAAGGCGTCCGAAGGCGTGGAAGAAGCGCAGGTCGAAGGCCAGGCCAAGGAAAGCCCGCTCGACCAGTTCACCCAGAACCTGAACAAGTCGGCTGCCGACGGCAAGATCGATCCGCTGATCGGCCGCGAGGAAGAAGTCGACCGCGTGATCCAGATCCTGTGCCGCCGCCGCAAGAACAATCCGCTGCTGGTGGGCGAGGCCGGTGTCGGCAAGACCGCCATCGCGGAAGGCCTGGCATGGCGCATCGTCCAGGAAGACGTGCCCGAGATCCTGCAGAACGCTGTCGTGTACTCGCTCGACATGGGCGCGCTGCTGGCCGGCACCAAGTACCGCGGCGATTTCGAGCAGCGCCTGAAGGCCGTCCTCAAGCAACTGAAGGACACCCCGAACGGCATCCTGTTCATCGACGAGATCCACACCATCATCGGCGCGGGTTCCGCTTCGGGCGGCACGCTCGACGCATCGAACCTGCTCAAGCCTGCCCTGGCGAACGGCCAGCTCAAGTGCATCGGCGCGACCACGTTCACGGAATTCCGCGGCGTGTTCGAGAAAGACCACGCCCTGAGCCGCCGCTTCCAGAAGGTGGACGTGAACGAACCGTCGGTCGAGCAGACCGTGGCGATCCTGCGCGGCCTGAAGTCGCGCTTCGAAGAGCACCATGGCGTCAAGTATTCGGCGTCGGCGCTGTCGACCGCGGCCGAGCTGGCGGCCCGCTTCATCAACGACCGCCACCTGCCGGACAAGGCCATTGACGTGATCGACGAAGCCGGTGCAGCCCAGCGCATCCTGCCGAAGTCGAAGCAGAAGAAGACCATCGGCAAGACCGAGATCGAGGACATCATCGCGAAGATCGCGCGGATCCCTCCGCAGACCGTCAACCAGGACGACCGCAGCAAGCTGCAGACCATCGACCGCGACCTGCGCAACGTGGTGTTCGGCCAGGATCCTGCGATCGAGGCGCTGTCGGCCGCGATCAAGATGGCCCGTGCCGGCCTGGGCAAGACCGACAAGCCGATCGGCTCCTTCCTGTTCTCGGGTCCGACCGGCGTCGGCAAGACCGAGGTCGCCAAGCAGCTGGCCTTCATCCTGGGCATCGAGCTGGTGCGCTTCGACATGTCCGAGTACATGGAGCGCCATGCCGTGTCGCGCCTGATCGGTGCGCCGCCGGGCTACGTCGGCTTCGACCAGGGCGGCCTGCTGACGGAAGCCATCACCAAGAAGCCGCACGCGGTGCTGCTGCTGGACGAGATCGAAAAAGCCCACCCGGACATTTTCAACATCCTGCTGCAGGTGATGGACCATGGCACGCTGACCGACAACAACGGACGCAAGGCCGACTTCCGCAACGTGATCATCATCATGACCACCAATGCGGGCGCCGAGAGCCTGACCAAGCGCTCGGTGGGCTTCGTGGATTCGAAGGCGGCAGGCGACGAGATGGCCGACATCAAGCGCATGTTCACGCCGGAGTTCCGCAACCGCCTGGACGCGATCATCAGCTTCCGCGCGCTGGACGAGGACATCATCCTGCGCGTCGTGGACAAGTTCCTGATGCAGCTGGAAGAGCAGCTGCACGAGAAGAAGGTAGAAGCGGTCTTCACCGAGAAGCTGCGCAAGTTCCTCGGCAAGAAGGGCTTCGACCCGCTGATGGGCGCCCGTCCGATGTCGCGCCTGATCCAGGACATGATCCGCAAGGCCCTGGCCGACGAGCTGCTGTTCGGACGCCTGGTCAACGGCGGCCGTATCACCGTGGACCTGAACGAGAAGGACGATGTCGTGCTGGAGTTCCCGGAAGGGGACGCAGCTCCACCGCCGGCTCCGGCCGAGACGGTCGAGATCGAATAAGAGTCGGTCTCACAATAAACCGCGCTTCGGCGCGGTTTTTTTTTCGTCTCAACATAAGCCACGTGGGGTCATGAAAACACAGGTTGACTGTCATCAAGATCGGCCAACACTGTGTCTGGCATTTTTGACGTTTAGTGTTCATAGGAAGAATCTCCATGGACTTTTTAAACGTCGCCAGCCTCTCGTTCGGACTGACTCAATCGCATCGTCCGATCCGCCTACGTTTGTCGCATCCGCAATCGACCCTGGATGACGTGTTGATCGTTAAGCGGGTCTGCGGCCGTGAAGCGCTTTGCGGCGGCATCGACTACACACTTCTATGCGTTTCGACACAAGCCGGACTGCCGCTCAAGGACTTCATTGCACTTCCTGCGGAAGTACAATTCGTCACCGACCGAGGAGAGCTTCGTTCGGTATGCGGCATTGTCTCCGAGGCATCTGCCGGACAGAGCGATGGTGGACTCGCGAGCTATCAATTGCTTGTGCGCGACGGCCTAGCCTTGATGGACCGCCGCATCAATACCCGCATCTTCCGTAGCCAGAATGAAGTCGATATATCGACGGCTTTGATCCGCGAATGGCGTGGATTCAATCCAATTCTGGCAAAGGTTTTTGACCTCGATACTTCCGGCATCACGGGTACGTATCCTGCGCGCGAATTCACGATGCAGCACAACGAGTCCGACGCTGCGTTTTTGCGCCGCCTCTGGAAACGCCGCGGGATCGCCTGGTTCATCCGGCCTGGTCAGGCCCCGGAATCCCGGAGCGCGGCGACAGCTTCTCATACGCTTGTGCTGTTCGACGCGCCGCAGTCGCTCGAACAGAATCGTGCCGGCACGGTGCGCTTTCACCGCGATGCTGCTACCGAGATGCGCGATGGCGTCTTCAACTGGTGCGGCGTGCGCTCGTTGAGGGCGGGTCGCAGCAGCCGGAGAAGTTGGGATTACATTCAAGGTCAAATGATGTCGACCTTGTCGCCCACCACCATGCAACAGGGGGAGGCTGGCGACCAATTTGCGTTCAGCCTGGATGACTATCAGATCGAAGCGCCGCATGTAGGCGACGACAGCTTGGACTTCCAGAGGCTTGGCGAATTGCGCATGAAACGCCAGGAGTACGAGGCCAAGTGCTTTCATGGTGAGAGCGGTGTACGCGATTTGTGTGTCGGACAGTGGTTCAGGTTAGACGATCAGCCGGACATCGACACACACCCGGAGAACGAACGCGAGTTCGTACTGACCGACCTGTCGGTGGTCGCCGAGAACAATCTGCCAAAGGACGTCGATGAACGGGCGCAACGCCTTTTCTCGGCAAACGCCTGGGAACAACTGCCCGCGGTTCAGGAACTTGGTGACGCAAGCGGTGAGCGCGACGTCCGATACACCAACCGCTTCGTTTGCGTCCGACGCGGCGTCCCGATCGTGCCAAGCTACGATCCTCACATCGACCTGCCGCGCGTACGCCTGCAGTCGGCTGTCGTGGTCGGACCGCCTGGCGAAGAAGTGCACTGCGATTCGCTGGGACGAATCAAGCTGAGGTTTCCTGGAACCCGTGAAGAGGATCACCTTGACCGCGCGGGCGCCAGCAATACCGACCGGGATTCTGCTTGGGTGCGCGTTGCCAGCCATTGGGCAAGCGACCGTTGGGGCGCCATCAGCCTGCCTCGGGTCGGCGACGAGGTGGTGGTGGACTTCCTGGGCGGAGATCCTGACAAACCAATTGTTATTGGTCGCGTACACGGAGGCGTTACCCCTCCGCCGACGTTCAGTCATGCGGGCGACTTGCCCGGAAACCGCTTCTTGGCGGGAATTAAGAGCAAGGAAGTGCAGGGAATGCGGTGCAACCAGCTGAGGCTGGACGATACTCCGGGGCAGATCAGTGCACAGCTGGCAAGTGAACACGGCCACAGTCAGCTCAATCTTGGATGGCTGACGCATCCAAGAAGAGAAGGGGAGGGTGAAGCGCGTGGTGAAGGGGCGGAACTGCGCAGTGACCATGCTGTCGTTCTGCGCGCAGCACGTCTCATGCTGTTCACAACCCAAGCGATGCTCGGCGCTTCGGGCAAGCAGCTCGAGCGCGAGCCCTTGCTGGCGTTGCTGGAAGGCTCGGAGGGCCTGCTCAAGGAGTTGGGCGAATTCGCCGAGCAGCATCAAGCCATGCCTGTTGACCTCGCGCCACATCGGCAGCTGACCAAGGATTTGCAACACGCCGACCAAGCCAAGAATGCTGGCGCAAGCGACGCAGGGCAAGCGGGTGCGCCGTTGATTGCGCAATATGCCGCTGGTGGCTTTGTCTGTGGAACGCCCGGCTCGTCTGTCAACTACAGCGGGCGACAGCAGACTATCGTGGCGCAGCAGCATTTCCAGGCCTTTGCTGGACAAGGCATGAACATTCAGGCCGGCAAGGGCATCTCGCTATTTGCACACCAGGACGGCATAAAGCACATTGCCCGTATGGGCAAGCTGGACATTCAGGCGCAGCAGGACAGCATCGCCATCGCAGCAGATCGCGATGTGAAGATCACCGCCAGCCAGGGTGAGATCGTGATCGCAGCGAAGAAGAGCATCACGCTTCTATGCGGCGGAGCGTATATCAAGATTGCCGACGGCAAGATCGAACACGGTTGCGCCGGCGATTTCACGGTAAAGGCGGGCATGCACAAATGGGATGGCCCTGCGCAGCAGGAGGCACAACTGCCTTTCTTCCCGTCCGCCGAGCATACGAACTGGCTCAAGTTGGATCTCGACGGTCACCAGGGTGCGCCAATGGCGGGCGTGCCCTATACCCTTCATTTCGGAAGCGGACAGACAAAAGACGGCACGCTCGACGGTGCAGGAATGGCCGAAGAGCGTAACTTGCCCGATACGGTCTCGAAGGTCGTTTACCACAACTCGCCCGGTGCCAAGGACGAACCGCGGCCGACGGTCGGAGACTTGATGTCGGGACTCGAGCCACTCCTGGCCCAAGAGCCGGATCCGATCGATACCTCGCGTGACCCGAGGAGGAAATGATGGCTGACCAGACACTCGATGCGCTCAATGAAGTCCACGGTCAGGCAAAACCGGACGATATCGGGCTCGGCGAATGGATTTGGGGTGCGCTTCAGGGCGATTTCAATGCCGAGCGAACGACCGGGCAGATCGGATTCGACATGGTGGTGTCCTTGATTCCTGTCGTCGATACGTTGTGCGACTTGCGTGATCTGTGTGCCAACATTCGGCAGTACCGCGCTGATCCGAAAAACACTGTGACGTTATTTTTCATCGCGACGACGGTGGTCGGCTTCATTCCAGAGTTCGGTACCGTGGTAAAAAGCGCGCTGCGCTTGGTCTGGGTGTACCTGAAGCCGCTGGCCAAGCACGCTGACGACATCACCAATACAAGCAAGCTGATAGCGGCTGCTGGCCGCGCATGCGATGCCGCGCTGCCGAAGATTAGCGAATATTTGCAGCACAACCGCGTGGCGAAATGGGCGACGGATGGCAAGCTGCCCGATATCTATAAGTTCATGGCAGAGACCATCCGTGAAGCTGGAGACAAAGTTGATCCAGCGAAGCTCAAAGCTATGTTGGATGAGAAGTTCGAAGATCTCAGAGCTTTGTTGGGGAAGATCAGACCGATCTTGCCCAGCAATATTCGCGAACGTCTTGATGAGTTGATGCGCTTTACCGATGCTAAACGAAGTGTTTTCACCGCTGCCGTCACGACTTTTGCGAAACCTGTAAAAACCGTGCTGAAGATAATTGTGAAAAAGCTGGATGATCAAGCCTGGAAGGTCGAAACTTACCGCACCAATCGGGGATGGATTGCTCCGATTTCGCAGTCTGGATCGGCCAAGCTAATTAATGCGAATCCGCCAAGATGGGCAACAAAGCGGCGGAAGAGGATGAAGTACCCGCCAATAGAGATGCCCTTAGAACAGGTCAATGAGCTGATGCGAGTGCACCCTGGTCATCCGAAGATAGACGCTGGCGCTATCAAAACGTTTTCCCAGGAGGCAAAAGGTTTACGAGCTGACGCGATCAAGGGACCAGCCAAGCTGTACCGTATTGTCGATCCATCGAATGAAGGCGGAGGTATGTTCTGGATGACGGAAGCGGAGTTTAAAGCAGTGAAGAATCGGGACGAGTGGCGGAGTCGGTTTGCAGTGAAGCCTGAATGGAACCAGAACGGTTGGGTAGTCGAATATGAAATCAAAGCTGGAGAAGAGTTGCCTGTCTGGCGCGGCCCGGCAGCCAGTCAGGAGCTTGATGGAACTGACTATTACCTCGAGGGAGGGGGGGAGCAAATCGTTTTCTATCCGGGAAAGAGAGATGAGATGGTTCAAGCATTGCCCAGAATCGACCGCGAGACTGGTTTGCCGATACAGACACGCGAGGGAGTTGATCGGCGAGTGGAATTTACTGATGTGACAGGGGCCGCGGTTCCGACGAAGTTACGATCGAAAATCGCGGACCCGCATATTACCGGACCCACTGAAACTGGTTGGGGAGCCAGCGACTTCACTCCACAGGAAGCCAAGCGAATATTGCTCACCGTCCCATCAGCACTGTAAGCCCGTTTATTGGAGAGTCTAATGATGCGCGATCTAAACCTCGAGGCCGCAATCTGGAACTTATTCACGTCGCCAGAATTTTTTGAAGATGCCGCTCGCGAATGCGAAAAGACAATGGAGTGGTTTGGGACACTTGCTGTTGCGCGCCGTGTCGCAAACTTTGGAAGAAACAATCAGATCTACGATACGTTCAAGCGGCGAGCTAGTGAGTTTCGTAAAGGTGCAGAGCTGGCGAAATTGGGCGACTACGAGTTCATCTGGAGGATGTCCGATGCCGTTCGGGGGGACGCTCGGGGTTTTCTGGAACAAGCACTGCATAGCTGGATGACAGAGGCCGAAGAGCATGAGTTCACTAATGTCAGGATGTCTCGAATCCTGGCTTACTCTAGTCAAATTACCCGAGGGCTCAACAATGCAATGACAGCGGCAGATAGCTACTTCGATCCGGATCCCGAGTGCCCTGAACGATCGGATGACGATGACGGATTTCCCGGAGGTGAGATTGTCGAAGTATTTGAAGGCTATGCAAACTGGTTTGAAGCCAATTTTTGGCGGCTTCCTACTCCGCTACCAGATTACAAAATCGACCCATCGATCGTATGTAGAACTGGAGACGAAGTGCCGCGAACAGGAGTTTGGTATCCAAACACTGGTATAGATATGCACAGTCTTACCTTTGCTGTTAAAGGGCTGCGTATGCCACCAGCATATCGAGTCACGAAGACTGCAGACGAAATGCACGCTGAAGGCATTTGGGGTAACGCGCAAACAGTCGCTGTGCCCACCACGTGGCACCCGATCGTAGCGTCCACAGAAAAGAAAAACATAAATCATGAGTTATGGGCGAAAGCAGGTGAGTCATGCCCAAGAGCGGGGGTCTGGCAAGCTGGCGATATTACGGCAACAGAGCGAACTTATTGTGCGGGCGATACGATGGGCAATCTTGGTTCGGCATACGGATTGACAGTCTGGCGTTGGCTAAAATTTCACTAAGTCAATCAGTCAGCAAACATGTTTAGGTTCGACTTTAAAACGATCAACAAACTGCATTCCCGGATTACAGATCCACTTATCATAGGTCTAGTAGAGTTGGTGGGGCGACGGACTATTCTCTTCAAAAAACATAGGGAATTCTGTTTGACTGTACCGACCTTACAACCTGTTCTTTTTTGGAGAATTGCGTGAGAAGTATAAATCTGGAAGCAGCCATCTGGAATTTATTCGCATCGATTAATTTCTTTCGGGCCGCGGCTCTGGAGTGTGAAAATACGATTAAATGGTTTGGCACGTTGGCCGTTTCTAGGAAAGTTGCTGCTTTGGCAAAAACCACCAGATTTTCGATACATTCAAGACGCTAGCGCATGATTTTTGTAAAGGTGCTGAACTTGCGGAACATGGCGACTATAGGCTTATTTGGGACACTGCCCGTTGCGTTGGAGGTGATGTGCGCGGCATGATGGAACAACCGCTTAGTGGTTGGATGACGCACAGCGAATACCTGGAGTTTAGCGAGATAAAGATCGGTCGACTGATGACTTACGCTAGGCATTTAACAAACGTGCTTAACAACGCAATGACGGCAGCCGACTGCTTTTTTGATCCGGACCCTGACTGTCCCGAACGAGCGAACGATGATGATGGATTTCCTGGCGAAGAGATTGTCAAGACCTACAATTCAAGTACCAACCGATATAAATTGCTCACCGCCTGGGCGCTACCTGACCCGCTACCTGAATATATCGTCGACAGAGCAGTCACGTGTACAACAGGAGAAGAAGTACCTTGGACCGGGATATGGTATCCCGACACGGGACTGGAAAGGCACAGTTTGACGTTTGCAATCAAGGGGAGGAGGATGCAACCGGCATTCCGGATCCTAAAAACCAAGGATGAGCTTAAAGCAGAAGGCGCTTACTTACCTAGTGCCAAGACAGTAGCCGTCGCCACGGCAAGCCATCCCTTTTTACCGTCCGTTCGTCAGCAGGAATCAAGTCCTGATTTGCTTGCGAAAGCTGGTCAGCCTTGCCCGAGAGCAGGCGTTTGGCAAACCCAGGATGTAAATGCAACGGAACACTCCTATGGACTCGGCGAACCCATGGCAAACCTTGGCTCTGCCTATGGATTGACTGTCTGGCGATGGCACAAAGAGAGCTGAGGCTCTACTAAGCCAATCGGCATCAACGCAGACCCGACATTCCAAGCTGGTCTACAAGCGAACGAATCGCAGTCTTTAGCAAAGGTGGAACATGAAAGGCATCATTCGAATCGGCGACGCCACCAGTCACGGCGGTAAAGTACTGATAGCCTCAGGGTCATCCTTCGCCCACGGCCTTGCAGTCGCTCGAAAAGGGGACGCGTGCGTGTGTCCGATCAGCGGACATTCACCATGCGTCATCGCGGAAGGCGATCCAGCTGTGTTGATCGCCGGAGTCCCCGTGGCATTCGAAGGACACAAGACTTCGTGCGGCGCGACACTCATCTCTTCCGCTCCAGCGTCGGCGAAAATATAAACAGTGAGCTCGACAGGACGCGTCGTATAACTCTCGCTGTGCCGCCGGATTGGGGGTGAGGAAAACGATCGCCTGAAAACCTCGGTCGGTTTCGCTTGCTAGTCAAATCCGGCTGATGATGTCAGATCTCATCAGTTCGCCGGATAACGTACTTATCTCGCACACATCCTTTTTTTGCATGTATGCACGCCGCGCTCGCGTGCACGTGTGGCACACTCTTCCGCTTCAACAACCCTTGCCACATCGAACATGAACGTGCCCCGCACCATCCTTGCCCTGTCGCTGGCGCTCATCGGCAGCCAGGCTGCCGCCGCAGACCCGTACTTCCGCTTCCCCGCCGTGCGCGGCGACACCGTCGTCTTCACCGCCGAAGGTGACCTGTGGCGCACCACGCTGGCCGGCGGCAAGGCCACGCGCCTGACCACGCACCCCTCCGCCGAGACCCAGGCGGCGATCTCTCCGGATGGCAAGTCGATCGCCTTTGCGGCCTCCTACGAGGGGGCGCAAGAAGCCTATGTGATGCCGATCGAGGGCGGCCTGCCCAAGCGCATCACCTTCGAGAACGGCGGCGTGACGGTGCTGGGCTGGACCGCGCAGGGCGAGGTGCTGGTGAGCACCGAGAATTCGACCGGTCCCTCGAAACACCGCGTGGTCGCGGCGCTCGATCCAGTGAAGCTGACGCGCCGTGTGCTGCCCCTGGCCGACGCCAACGACGCCGTCCTGAGCGACGACGGCCGCACCGTGTTCTTCACGCGCATGGGCCTGTCCATGACCAACGATAACGTCAAGGCCTACCGCGGCGGCGCCCATGCGCAGCTGTGGCGCTACGAGCTGGGTAAATCTGGCGAAGCGACCCCGCTGTTCAAGGGCGACAACGCCAACAACCGCCGCGCCATGTGGTGGCAGGGCCGCATCTATTTCATCAGCGATGCCGGCGGCTCCGACAATATCTGGTCCGCGCTGCCCGACGGCAGCGACCGCAAGGTCCACACCAACCATAGCGACTGGGACGTGCGCACCGCCTCGCTGGGCGACGGCCGCATCGCCTACCAGCTGGGCGCCGACCTGCGCGTGTTCGACATCGCGAGCGGCAGCGACAGCATCGTCAAGGCCAGCCTGGTGTCCGACTTCGACCAGCAGCGCACCCGCCGCGTGCGCTCGCCCCTGGAGGCGCTGACGAATATCGACGTGGCCAACAAGGCCGAGCGCATCGTGCTGACGGCGCGCGGGCGCGTCACCATCGCCGGCACCGGCAGCTACCGCCGCGTCGAGATCGCCGTGCCGGAAGGCGCGCGCGCCCGCAGCGCCGTGTTCAGCCACGACGACAAATGGGTCTACGCCTTTGTCGACAGCACTGGCGAGAACGAGATCTGGCGCTACGCGGCCGACGGTTCGGGCAAGGGCGAGCGCCTGACGATCGACGGCGCCAGCCACCGCTCCGGCATCTATCCGTCGCCCGACGGGAAGTGGCTGGCCCACACCGACAAGAAGGGCCGCACCTGGCTGCTCGACCTGCAGGCGAAGACCAATGTGATCATCGACGACGCGCGCCAGGTCGGCGCCGACGGCCCGGACCAGGTGGTGTGGTCGCCGGACAGCCGCAATCTCGCCT
Organism: Massilia sp. BKSP1R2A-1; assembly: GCF_050586525.1. Classification (NCBI taxonomy): domain Bacteria; kingdom Pseudomonadati; phylum Pseudomonadota; class Betaproteobacteria; order Burkholderiales; family Oxalobacteraceae; genus Massilia; species Massilia sp. BKSP1R2A-1. Next base: position 178,954 of record NZ_JBOBRE010000001.1, read on the forward strand.
TCGTGCGGGTCGGCAGCAGCGAGCAGCGCAACCAGATCGGCATGTACAACCTGCCGTCGAAGACCATGGCCTTCGTGACCACCGACCGCTACACGGCCGATTCGCCCGTGTTCTCGCCGGACGGCAAGTGGCTGTACTTCCTCTCGGCGCGCAACTTCAACGTCAGCAATGGCGGCCCCTGGGGCGACCGCAATATGGGGCCGGTGTTCGACCGTCGCGTGGGCGTCTACGCGCTGGCGCTGCAGCCGGGCGTGCGCTTCCCCTTCAAGCCCGAGGACGAGCTGACCAAGCCGGAAGAGCAGTCGCCCGAAAGCGCGGCGCGTACCGCGGTGACGACGCCGGGCAAGGAAGAGGCGGACAAGACGGCCGCCGTGGCCGCCGCCGCGGCAGCGGTCAGCGCGGCCGGCGACAAGACCAAGGCCGCCGCGCCGGTGCCGGCCGTCGACTACGCCGGCCTGCGCGAGCGCCTCTACGAGGTGCCGGTCGCGCCGGGCAACTACCGCGCCCTGGCGATCGACGACAAGCGCCTCTACATCCTCGACTCCGACAACGGCCGCAGCGGCACACTCAAGACCCTGGAGATCTCGCGCCGCAGCCCGCAGCCGGAAACCTTTGCCGCGAATGTGCGCGAATTCGGCCTGAGCAGCGACCGCAAGCACGTCTTCTACCGCACCTTCAACGCCAGCGGTCCGGGCGAGATGCTGATCGTGGCGGCGGGCGCCAAGGCGCCGGCCGACGTCAGCAAGGCGCGGGTGAAGGTCGACGACTGGGCGATCAGCACCAATCCGCGCCTGGAGTGGACGCAGATGTTCAACGACGCCTGGCGCATGCACCGCGACTTCCTCTACGACGCGAACATGCGCGGCATCGACTGGACCGCCGTGCGCGGCAAGTACGCGCCGCTGGTCGAGCGCGTGACCGACCGCGCGGAACTGAACGACGTGCTGGGCATGATGGTGGGCGAACTCGGCGCGCTGCACTCGCAGATCGTCCCGGGCGACATCCGCCGCGCCACCGGCGAAGGCGTGCCTTCGAGCCTGGGCGCGGTGCTCTCGCGCGTGGCCGACGGCTTCCGCGTCGACCGCGTCTATCGCAGCGAACCGGAACTGCCGCAGGAACGCGGCCCGCTGGCGCGGCCCGACGTCGGCGTGAAGGAAGGCGACATCATCACCGCCGTCAACGGCAAGCTGCTCAGCGAAGCGCGCGACATCGCCGACCTGCTGCTCGACCAGGCCGACAAGCAGGTGCTGCTGCACGTGAAGAGCCCGGGCGCCAGGCCGCGCGCCGTGATCGTCACGCCGGTCTCGATGGCCCGCCACGCCAGCCTGCGCTATGCGGACTGGGAGCAGGGCAGGGCGCAGCAGGCGGACGCCGCCTCCAGGGGCAAGATCGGCTACCTGCACCTGCGCGCCATGAGCACCTCCGACATCAACGCCTTTGCACGCGACTTCTACGCCAACATCAACAAGGAAGGCCTGATCATCGACGTGCGCCGCAATAACGGCGGCAACATCGACAGCTGGATCATCGAGAAGCTGCTGCGCCGTTCCTGGGCCTTCTGGAGCGCGAACGGCAACCAGCCGCAATCGAACATGCAGAATACCTTCCGCGGCCACCTGGTGGTGCTGATGGACGAGCTGACCTATTCGGACGGCGAGACCTTCGCGGCCGGCATCAAGGCCCTGAAGCTGGGGCCCCTGGTCGGCAAGCGCAGCGCCGGCGCCGGTGTCTGGCTCAGCGACGGCAACAACCTGGCCGACAACGGCCGGGCGCGGGTGGCGGAGTTCGGCCAGTTCGCGGCCGACGGCGAGTGGCTGATCGAAGGCGTGGGCGTGTCGCCGGACGTCGAGGTCGACAACCTGCCGCACGAAACCTTCGCGGGCCGCGACCGCCAGCTGGAAGTGGCGATCGAACTGCTGCAGAAGAAGATGCAGGAGCAGCCGGTCAAGCCCTGGAAGCCGGCGGCGATCCCGGCGCTGCGGCGCGACGGCGGCCAGCGCGAGGGCGGCCAGCGCTGATCCCATGAGGCCGCGCGGACAGGGCGTGAGCGTCCTGTCCGCCGCCTGTGACGCGATTCATCACGCTGTCATAATCAGTTTCTATAGTGCAAGTATCATCCTTTCGAGGTACTTGCAATGCGACTCGCCACGTTCCAGACCGGCACCCGGATCCTCGGCGCCTTCGGTATCGTCTTCTTCCTGCTCCTGCTTCTGTCAAGCGTGGCGCTGTGGCGCATGCAGGCCAACGACGCCCTCACCACCGACCTCGTCTACGACAAGCTGGCCAAGCAGCAGCTCAGCTCCGACCTGCTCGGCGCCGAGCGCCTGAACGGTTCGCGCACGGTCGCGATCGCCCGCAGCGACAGCCTGGAGCTGGCCGACTACTTCAACGCCCAGCTGGCGCAGGGCGGCAAGGATGTGGCCGCGCTCGAGGCGAAGCTGGGCAAGCTGCCGCGTTCGGCGCGCGAAGCGCAGCTCATCGCCGAGGCGGGCAGGCACAAGGCGGCGCTGGCGAAGGTCCAGGCCGCGCTGTTCCAGGCCAAGGAGTTCGGCCAGACCCAGGTCGTCGAGGGGCTGGTCGGCGGCGACTGGGAACGGCATTACCAGGCATATACCGGCGCGCTGGCGGCGCTCCTGGCGCACGAGGGACAGGAAGCACACCGCCTGGCCGAGGAGTCGGCGGCGGCGTCGGTGTTCGGCAAGTCGCTGGTGCTGGCCCTTGGGCTGGCGGCGCTCGGCGTCGGCGCGATGCTGGCCTGGCTCCTCACCCGCAGCATCGTCGGCCCGCTCCGGCAGGCTGCGCTGCTGGCCGAGCAGGTGGCGCACGGCGACCTGCGCCCGAGGATCCGCCACCAGCGCCGGGACGAGATCGGCCGCCTGTTCGACGCCCTGAACGGCATGACCGGCGGCGTGGCGGCCACGGTGGCCCAGGTGCTGGTCGGCGCCCAGGCGATCGACTCGGCCTCCAACGAGATCGCCGACGGCAACCAGGACCTGTCGCGCCGCACCGAGCGCCAGGCCGCGGCCCTCAGCCAGACCGTCGGCGCCATGGACGAGCTGGGCGAAGCGATCGCCCGCAACAATGCCAGCGCCCGCTCCGCCAACGCCCTGGCCCAGTCGGCATCGACGGTCGCCACGGCGGGCGCCCAGGCGGTCGAGCAGGTGGCCGCGCGCATGGGGGCGATCAAGGCCGCCGCCGACAAGATCACGGACATCACCGGCATGATCGACAGCATCGCCTTCCAGACCAATATCCTGGCGCTGAACGCGGCGGTCGAGGCGGCCCGCGCCGGCAGCGAAGGGCGCGGCTTCGCGGTGGTGGCGGCCGAGGTGCGCAACCTGGCCCAGCACTCGGCCACGGCGGCGAAGGAAATCAAGAAGCTGATCCACGAGTCGAGCGACCAGATCGCCGCCGGTTCCGACATCGCCGGCACGGCGGGCGAGACCATGCGCGCGGTGCTGCGGCACGTGCACGAGGTGGCAGGCATTCTGGACACAATCCACGCCGCCAGCGGCGAGCAGGCCAGCGGGGTCGCGCGGGTGGGCCGGGCGATCGCCGAGATGGACGAGTCGACCCAGCAGAACGCCGCCATGGTCGAGGAAGCGGCGGCGGCCGCCGAGTCGATGCGGCGCCAGGCCGCCGAACTGTCGGGGCTGGTCGCGACCTTCAAGCTGCGCGGGCAGGCGCAGTCGCCGCTGGCGCTTACTTGACCAGCGGGACGACGTAGGCCTTCAGCTCGGCCAGCTTGCCTTCGCGCAGGCGCCACACGTCGCAATAGGCATTGCGGATCGGGCGGCCGCCGTCGTCGTAGCTGACGATCTCGCCCAGGGCGGCCACCATGTCGCCCTCCGCGATCAGGGTGTTCACGGTGAACTCGGGCGGCTGGACGTATTCCTCCGCCATCCAGGCCCGCACCGCCTCCTTGCCGCGCAGGGTCTCGCCGCCCACCGTGGACCACACGACGTCGTCGGCGCAGCAGGCCAGGAAGCCTTCGTTGTCGCCGCTGCGCACTGCCTTGTTCGCCTGTTCCAGCGTTGCCTTGTTCGATTCTGACATGGGACTCTCCTTTGCATGCATCGGTCAGCCATGCGACAAGCATAGCCGAAGCGTGCCGGCCCACTCTACAGGGAAGCGGATTCGCCGGTTTTTCGGGAGACGGGTATCCTGTCGATTCAACCCAGTACCCGCCGCAACCAAGCCGTGCCGCTACCCGATCCGCTGACCCTGCGCTTCACCATCGACCGCCGGCGCGCCGAGTTTGCCGACCCGGCATCCGAGGCAGGCTTCATCCGCCACGTCCTGCCTGAACGCAATGCCCAGCTGAAAGCCAGCCTGCTGTTCGCCGTGGCATTTTACGTCGCCTTCGGCATCACCGACTTCGCCACCCTGGGGGACACCGGCGTGGCCGGCATGCTGCTGGTGCTGCGCCTGGGGGGCGGGCTGGTCGGCGCGGCCGACGCCCAGCTCTATGTGGTCAAGCGCAACGGGCGCAATGGCGTGCGCGGTATGGAATGGGGGACGGCGCGGAACTCAGGGCGCCGTCACCGCCGGCTTGAACAGGCTGCGGAAGGCCTTCAGTGCGGCGGGGTGGTAGACCGTCGCGTGGCTTTCGTCCGGCCAGCTGTCGTAGCTGAAGCGCACCTTGCCCATCCTGGCCAATCCGGCGGCGAGGGCGGAGCGGTCGATGAAGCCTTGTCCGTCTGCGCTGGCCGCGACGACCAGCGCTTTTTCGCCGGCGGTGGCAGCGCCATGCGCCTCCAGCTGCTTCGCAAGCGCGCCATTGTTCCACCACAGGCTCGGGTCGATGGCGATATAGCTGTCGAACAGGTCCGGCTCGAGCGCCAGCGTCTCGACCACGAAGAGGCCGGCCAGGGACTCTCCCACGATCGCCCGCTCGCTCGTCACCTGGTAGCGCTTCGCCACTTCGGGCAGCAGCTCCTTGCGCAGGAAGGCGCGGAAGGCCGCGGACCCGCCGACCCGCGGCGCGATGCTGCGGTCCTTCGCCACCTCGGTGGGGCCGGTGAGGTCGCGCCGGCGTTCGGTATTCTCGATGCCGACCAGCAGGAAGGGCCGCACCGTCCCATTGCCGGCCCCGACCTGCAGCAGGCCGGCGACGTGCAGGAAGTCCTCGTGCATGCCGCCGTCCGGCATATACATGACGGGCAGCGCCGCGCCGGGCGCAGCGCCGGCCGGCAGGTAGACGTTGATGCGGCGCTTCTCGCCGAGGATGGTTGAATCGATGGTCCAGGTTTCCCCGATCGCAAGCGGGACGGCCTCGGAAGCGCCGGCGCGGGCCGGATCGGGGGACAGGCAGAAGACTGCGGCGACGAAGACGAAGAGACGCAGGATGGTCATGGGTGTGTGTTTTCCTTGGTTAGGCTGGACAGATGGATTCAGAAGTGGTGCTCGGCGTCCGGCGGGGGGATGACCCAGGCGTGCATGCGCTCCTCGTGGACCGAGACGCCCGGCGCCGGAAAATCCGGATCCGCGAAGACCCCGACCGGAATCATCAGGAAGGCCTCCAATCCCTCGGCCTCGTACCAGACCGTGGTCCCGCAGCGCGGGCAGAAATGGAAGGTGGCGCGCGCCCCCGAGCCGCCCACGCGCACGAAGGTAGTGGAGTGCCCGGCGACTGTCACCGCCTCGCGCGAGAAACGCGCCTGCGCGGCGAAGACGCTGCCGCTGCGGCGCTGGCAGGCCAGGCAGTGGCAGATCGAGACGCGGACCGGCTCGGCGTCGACGCTTGCCGTGAGCTGGCCGCAGCTGCAGGAGGCGTGGCGGGTCATCGTGAGCTCCTCGTAGGGGGCCTTCAGTGTGCGGGTCGGCACGGTGCGGGTCAAGCGCGTCGTCTCGGAGCGCCATGCTGCCGATCGTCAGCGCCGACAGCGACGTGCGCCGGCGCGCCGCCTCATGAAGAGGCAGCACGACGGCGGGATGGCACAGGGTGAAGGGCAGGCGGAGCGCTTGTCCGGATGTCTCAGCGGACGGCATCCATGGTCAGATCGCCGCCAGCGCCCGGCGCAGGTCGTCGCGCTGGTCTTCCAGGTGCTCGATGCCGACCGACAGGCGGATCAGGCCGTCGCCGATGCCGAGCTGGGCGCGCTGCTCGGCCGGGATGCTGGCATGGGTCATCAGGGCCGGGTGCTCGATCAGGCTCTCGACGCCACCCAGGCTCTCGGCCAGCGTGAACACCTCGCAGGCTTCGAGAAAGCGCCTGCTTCCGGCCAGGTCGGTGGCCAGGTCGATCGAGACGATGCCGCCGAAGCCGTTCATCTGGCGCCGCGCCAGCGCGTGCTGGGGGTGCGATTCCAGGCCGGGATAGAAGACCTTGCGTACCTTGGGCTCGCGTTCCAGCCACTGGGCCAGGGCCAGCGCGTTGGCGCTGCTGCGCTCGACGCGCAGGGCCAGGGTCTTGATTCCGCGCAGTACCAGGAAGCTGTCGAAAGGGCCCTGGATCGCGCCGACGGCGTTCTGGATGAAGCCGAGGCGCTCGCCGAGCTCCTTGTGGCGTTCTTCCTGGCCGACCACGGCCACGCCGCCGATCACGTCGGAGTGCCCGTTCATGTACTTGGTGGTCGAATGCACCACGATGTCGAAGCCGCACTCAAGGGGCCGCTGCACGATGGGGCTGGCGAAGGTGTTGTCGCAGACGGTGATCACGCCGCGCGCGCGGCATTGCGCCGCGATGCTCGCGAGGTCGGCGAGTTTCAGCATCGGGTTGGTGGGCGTCTCCACCCAGACCAGCTTCGTCTCCGGCCGCAGAGCCGCGCCCAGGGCGTCGGGATCGGTCAGGTCGACGTAGCTGAAGCTATGGCCGGCGCTTGCCTTGCGCACGCGCTCGAAGAGGCGGAAGGTGCCGCCGTACATGTCGTCGCCGGCCACGATGTGCGAGCCGGCCGGCAGCAGTTCGAGCACCGCCGCGATGGCGGCCAGGCCCGAGGCAAAAGCGAAGGCGGCACTGCCGCTCTCGATGTCGGCCACGCAGCGCTCCAGCGCCCAGCGGGTCGGGTTGTGCGAGCGGCCGTAGTCCAGGCCCTTGTGCACGCCCGGGCTCTCCTGGCGAAAGGTCGAGGTGGCGAAGATCGGCGGCATCACGGCGCCGGTCGCCGGCTCGGGCGCCTGGCCGCCGTGGATCACGCGGGTGGAGAGGTGTTTCTTTTGCTCTGTCATGAAAGCGTCCTTCTCAGGTGGTTCAGCAGGTCGTAGCGGGTGATCAGGCCGTAGAAGCGTTCGCCGTCGTGGATCACGGCGGTCAGGCCACGGTCGAGGATCTCGCGCAGGTGGCCCATGCTGGCCGTGGGCTGGAGAGTCTGCAGCGAGGAGGTCATGGTGGTGGAGACCGGCGCGCTGAAGTGGTTCGCGCTTTTCTCCGATTCTGCGCTTACGTGCATCAGCAGGTCCGATTCGTCGATCAGGCCGGCCAGGCGCCCGCCGCTGTCGATCACGGGCAGCTGCTGCAGGTCGCTGGTGCGCATGCGGTTGAAGGCGGTGAGCAGGGTGTCGGTGGGCGAGACGGTGACCACTTCGCCGGCATCGTAGCGGCGTCCGATCAGGTCGCGCAGGTCGCCCAGCTTGGGACGCTCGATCAGGCCCTGGTCGACCATCCAGCCGTCGCTGTAGACCTTGGTGAGGTAGCGGGTGCCGGTGTCGCACACGAAGGTGACGACGCGCCTGGGACGGGTCTGTTCGCGGCAGTAGCGCAGGGCTGCCGCCAGCAGGGTGCCGGTCGAGGAGCCGGCCAGGATGCCTTCCTGCCGCAGCAGCAGGCGCGCGGTGGCGAAGCTTTCCTCGTCGGGGATGGTGTAGGCCTTCTTCACGCGCGACAGGTCGGCGATGCCGGGAATGAAGTCCTCGCCGATGCCCTCGACCGCCCAGGAACCCGCATCGGTACGCAGCACGCCGGTGTTGACGTAGTCGGCCAGGATCGAGCCCTGCGGGTCGGCCAGCACGAATTCGAGGTTGGGCTGGGTCTTCCTGAAGTAGCGCGACAGGCCGGTGAGGGTGCCGGAAGAACCGACGCCGACCACGATGGCGTCGAGCTTGTGGTTGCACTGGTCCCAGATCTCGGGCCCCGTGGTAGTTTCGTGGGCGCGCGGGTTGGCCGGGTTGTTGAACTGGTCGGCGAACCAGGCGCCGGGAATCTCTTTCGCCAGGCGCGCGGCGTAGTCCTGGTAATACGCGGGGTGGCCCTTGCCGACGTCGGAGCGGGTCAGGTGGATCTCGGCGCCGAGCGCCTTGAGGTGCAGGATCTTCTCGGCCGCCATTTTGTCGGGCACCACCAGCACCACGCGGTAGCCCTTGATGCGCGCCACCAGGGCCAGCCCCAGGCCGGTATTGCCGGCGGTGGCCTCGACCACGGTGCCGCCGGGCTGCAAATGGCCGTCGTGCTCGGCCTGTTCGATCATGGCGCGGCCGATGCGGTCCTTGATCGAGCCGCCGGGATTCTGCGATTCGAGTTTCAGGAACAGCTGGCAGGGGCCGGTATCGATGCGGGTCACTTCGATCAGCGGAGTGTCGCCGATCAGGGAAAACAGTGCAGCTTGCGACGCATGTTGCATAGTGCCTCCGGAAGGCCGGGCGTTGCCCGGGCTGCGCGCCGCTTCATGGGCGGCGCTGGACGAAGAGAGGGCGCCGGTCGGCGCCGTGCCGTACACAATACAAAAATGTCATGATACGGCGCTTTGCGGCCGTAGTGTTGATCAGGATAGGTTTTCCGATTTCAAGCGACGCCACAGTGTCGTGCGGCTGATGCCCAGGTGGCGGGCGGCGGCGTCGCGCTGGCCGCCGAAGCGCGCCATCACCTCGGCCAGGCTTTCCCGGGCGGGATCCGCCAGCGGGATGGCAGGGCTGTCCTTGCCGGCACCTAGCTCTGGGGCAATCGACAGTAGGAAACTTGGCGTCAGCGCCTGCAGCGGTTCGCCGGCCAGGAACAGGGCCAGGCGTTCCATCAGGTTGCGCAGCTCGCGCACATTGCCCGGCCAGTCGTACGCTTCCAAGAGCGGCGCGCAGGCCCGGATCTCCGCATGCAGGTTCGGATGCGGCTTCGCATCGACGGCCGCCAGCGCATGCTTGAGCGACCATTCGGCAAGCGGCACGATGTCTTCCCTGCGCGCGCGCAGCGGCGGCAGGGCCAGGCGCAGCACCGCGAGACGATAGAACAGGTCGGCGCGGAAGCGTCCCTCGCGCACCCGCGCTTCCAGGTCGCAGTGGGTGGCGCTGATCACGCGCACCGAGATCGGCACCGGCCGCGTGCCGCCGACGCGCATCACCTCGCGCTCCTCCAGCACCCGCAGCAGGCGCGTCTGCAGGCCGAGCGGCATCTCGCCGATCTCGTCCAGGAACAGGGTGCCGCCGTCGGCCGCCTCGAACAGGCCCGCGTGGCCGCCGCGGCGCGCGCCGGTGAAGGCGCCTTCCTCGTGGCCGAACAGTTCCGATTCCAGCAGCGATTCCGCGATCGCGCCGCAGTTCACCGCCACGAAAGGCCGGTTGGCGGCGCGCCGCAAGCCTTCGCGGTGGATGGCCTGGGCCACCAGTTCCTTGCCGCTGCCGGTCTCGCCCTGGATCAGGACGGTGGCCGGCGAGCGCGCGTACAGCAGCACCGTCTGGCGCAGCCGCTCCATGGCGGCGGAATCGCCGCGCAGGTCGTGCAGGCCGCGGCGCGCGCGGCGGGTGTCGTCGTTGCGCACCTGGCGGCCGCGCTTCGCTTCCAGCCGCGTCAGGCGCGCCATCTCGAGCGCATCGTCGAAGGCCTGGCGGATCGAGGCTGCCGAATACAGGAAGACGCCGGTGAGGCCGGCCTCCTCGGCCAGGTCGGTGATCAATCCCGCCCCGACGATGACCTCGATGCCCGCCGCTTTCATTTCATTGATGCCGGCGCGTGCGTCTTCCTTGGTGACGTAGCTGCGCTGGGCGATGTCGATGCCGAAGGTGGCCGCGAAATCGGCCAGTTCGCGCAAGGGCTCCTGGTAGGTGATCACGCCGATGCGCGGCGACACGCGGCGCGCCCGCGCCAGGGCCTGCATGACGTCGAAGCCGCTGGCCTTGGCCACCACCACCGGCACCGGGATCCGGCCCCGCAGGTAGGCCGCGTTGGAACCGGCCGCGATCACCACGTCGCAGGGCTCAAGGGCGAGGCGCTCGCGCAAGGTGCGCGCCGCTTCCTCGAAGCCGAGCTGCAGCGGCTCGATCGTCGCCAGGTGGTCGTATTCGAGCGTGATGTCGCGGAACAGGTCGGACAGGCGCGATACCGACACGGTCCAGATGACCGGCTTGTCGCCGCTGTCCTGCGGGCTGGTGGAGTAGGGCATGGCGGCAAGTGTAGCCGATTCGCGAGCGGCCCTTCCATGTTGAAACGATGGCCTGTCAGTTTCGCGTAAGTAGGCCGTAAGACTGAGGTAAGGGCAGGCCCGTAGCATGGGTCTCAGCCTGCAGCAAAAGGCATCATAAATATCAGGAGACACAAGTGGAACAAGACGTCGTACAGCGGGTCAAGTCCGACCCCGATTACCGCAAGCTGGTCGCCAAGCGTTCGCGCTTCGGCTGGATTCTCACCTGGAGCATGATGGTCGTGTACTACGGCTTCACGCTCCTCTGCGCCTTCGACAAGGAACTCATGGGCGCCCGCATCGGTTCGGGCGTCATGACCTGGGCCATCCCCGCGGGCATCTTCGTGATCCTGTTCACGATCGTGGTCACCGCCATCTACGTGCGCCGCGCCAACGGCGAATACGACGAGCTGACCGAGGCCATCAAGGCCCGCGCGCTCGCGAAGACGAAGGTGGCCGCATGAACGCCCGCCACCTCCTCGCAGCAGGCGCACTGCTGCCGAGCGGCGCCGCACTCGCCGCGCCGGACCTCGGCCAGGCCACCCAGCAGGCCACCAACTGGACCGCGATCAGCATGTTCGCGATCTTCGTGGTGCTGACCCTGTTCATCACCAAGTGGGCCGCGGCCAAGACCCGTTCGGCCTCCGACTTCTACACCGCCGGCGGCGGCATCACCGGCTTCCAGAACGGCCTGGCCATCGCGGGCGACTTCATGTCCGCCGCATCCTTCCTGGGCATTTCGGCCGCCGTGTTCCTGGATGGTTTCGATGGTCTGATCTACGCGATCGGCTTCCTGGTCGGCTGGCCCGTCATCACCTTCCTGATGGCCGAGCGCCTGCGCAACCTGGGCCGCTACACCTTCGCCGACGTCGCCGCCTACCGCTTCCACCAGAAGCCCATCCGCGTGTTCGCGGCCTCGGGCACCCTGGTGGTGGTGGCCTTCTACCTGATCGCGCAGATGGTCGGCGCCGGCCAGCTGATCAAGCTGCTGTTCGGCCTCGAATACTGGATCGCCGTCGTCATCGTCGGCATCCTGATGATGGTCTACGTGCTGTTCGGCGGCATGACCGCGACCACCTGGGTGCAGATCATCAAGGCCGTCATGCTGCTGGCAGGCGCTTCCTTCATGGCCTTCTCGGTGCTGGCGCAGTACAACTTCAGCCCCGAAAAGCTGTTCGCCACCGCGACCGAGGTGCACGCCAAGGGCGACTCGATCATGGGCCCGGGCACCTTCCTGAAAGACCCGATCTCGGCGATCTCCTTCGGCATGGCGCTGATGTTCGGCACCGCCGGGCTGCCGCACATCCTGATGCGCTTCTTCACCGTCCCGAGCGCGAAAGAAGCACGCAAGTCGGTGCTGTGGGCCACCACCTGGATCGGCTACTTCTACCTCCTGATCTTCATCATCGGTTTCGGCGCCATCGTGCTGGTCGGGACCAATCCGGACTTCAAGGATGCGGCCGGGAAGCTCCTGGGCGGTAACAATATGGCGGCGGTGCACCTGGCCAAGGCCGTGGGCGGCGACATCTTCCTGGGCTTCATCTCGGCGGTGGCCTTCGCGACCATCCTGGCGGTGGTGGCCGGCCTGACCCTGTCGGGCGCCTCGGCCGTCTCGCACGACCTGTACGCGACCGTCTTCAAGAAGGGCAAGGCCAACAGCGCCGACGAACTGAAGGTCTCGAAGATCACCACGCTGGCGCTGGGCGTCATCGCCGTGCTGCTCGGGATCGCTTTCGAAAAGCAGAACGTCGCCTTCATGGTCTCGCTGGCCTTCGCGATCGCGGCCTCGGCCAACTTCCCGGTGCTGTTCATGTCTGTCCTGTGGAGCAAGTGCACCACTCGCGGCGCCACCGTGGGCGGCTTCCTGGGCCTGGCCACCGCCGTCATCCTGACCCTGGTGTCGAAGTCGGTGTGGGTCGACGTGCTCGGCAACGCCGCGCCGATCTTCCCCTACACCTCGCCGGCGATCTTCTCGATGGCGGTGGGCTTCATCGGCATCTGGTTCTTCTCGGTGACCGACAAGAGCCCGCGCGCCGCGATCGACAAAGCCGGCTTCGAAGCGCAGGAAGTGCGTTCGGAAACCGGTATCGGCGCCGCCGCCGCATCGGCCCACTGAGCCTTCCTGTTCGACGCGAAACCCCGCTGCGGCGGGGTTTTTTTATTGTTACAATGTTTCATTCTGCGTTTCAGGACGTGTTTCGCTGAAACATCGGAGCTTGGAACTTCTGCGCTAAGTCACTGATTTTGTGACTGAAGCGGCACTGGCACGGCGTTTGCATTGTCTACACGTATTCGAGCAACGCATCATTGAAAGGTTCAGCATGACTCATCACTCCGCCGGCGCCGCATTCCGCAAGGCCGTCCAGGAAGAATCCCCGCTGCAGGTCATCGGCGCCATCAACGCCAACCACGCGCTGCTGGCCAAGCGCGCCGGCTACCGCGCCATCTACCTGTCGGGCGGCGGCGTCGCCGCCGGTTCGCTGGGCCTGCCGGACCTGGGCATTTCGAGCCTGGAAGACGTCCTGATCGACGTGCGCCGCATTACCGACGTGTGCGACCTGCCGCTGCTGGTCGATATCGACACCGGCTTCGGCGCCTCCGCCTTCAACGTGGCGCGCACCGTGCGCAGCCTTGAAAAGGCCGGCGCCGCCGCCTGCCACATCGAGGACCAGGTCGGCGCCAAGCGCTGCGGCCACCGGCCGGGCAAGGAAATCGTCAGCAAGAACGAGATGGTCGACCGCGTCAAGGCCGCCGCCGACGCCCGCCATGACGAGGACTTCGTGATCATGGCGCGCACCGACGCGCTGGCCGTGGAAGGCCTGGACGCCGCCATCGAGCGCGCGGTCGCCTGCGTGGAAGCCGGCGCCGACATGATCTTCCCCGAAGCGATGACGAGCCTGGAGATGTATAAGCAGTTCGCCGATGCCGTCAAGGTGCCGGTGCTGGCCAACATCACCGAGTTCGGCGCGACCCCGCTGTTCACGCTGGACGAACTGCGTAGCGCGAACGTGAGCATCGCCCTGTATCCGCTGTCGGCCTTCCGCGCCATGAACAAGGCCGCCGAGAACGTGTACAACGCGATCCGACGCGACGGCACCCAGAAGAACGTGCTGGACACGATGCAGACCCGCGCCGAACTGTACGACCGCATCGACTACCATAGCTACGAGCAGAAACTCGACGCCCTGTTCGCCCAGAAAAAAGCCCAATAAGGAGACCGAGACGATGAGCACCCAGAACAACGAGACCCCCACCTTCAAGCCGAAGAAATCGGTGGCCCTGTCCGGCGTCGCCGCCGGCAATACCGCGCTGTGCTCGGTCGGCAAGTCGGGCAACGACCTGCATTATCGCGGCTACGACATCCTGGACGTGGCGACCACCTGCGAATTCGAAGAGATCGCCTACCTGCTGGTGCACGGCAAGCTGCCCACCGTGGCCGAACTGAAGGGCTATAAAGCCAAGCTGAAATCGCTGCGCGGCCTGCCGCAGGCCGTCAAAAGCGCGCTGGAAGCGCTGCCGGCCGGCGCCCACCCGATGGACGTGATGCGCACCGGCGTGTCGGTGCTCGGCTGCGTGCTGCCGGAGAAGGACGACCACAACCTGGCCGGCGCGCGCGACATCGCCGACCGCCTGATGGCGTCCTTCGGTTCGATGCTGCTGTACTGGTACCACTTCAGCCACAATGGCAAGCGCATCGAGGTCGAAACCGACGACGATTCGATCGGCGGCCACTTCCTGCACCTGCTGCATGGCGAGAAGCCGCGCGACTCCTGGGTGCGCGCGATGCACACTTCGCTGATCCTGTATGCGGAGCACGAGTTCAACGCTTCTACCTTCACCTCGCGCGTGATCGCCGGCACCGGTTCGGACATCCACTCGGCCGTCACCGGCGCGATCGGCGCCCTGCGCGGTCCGAAGCACGGCGGCGCCAACGAAGTGGCCCTCGACATCCAGAAGCGTTATGAAAACGCCGACGAAGCCGAAGCCGACATCCGCAACCGCGTGGCCAACAAGGAGGTCGTGATCGGCTTCGGCCACCCGGTCTACACCATCAGCGATCCGCGCAACGTGGTGATCAAGGAAGTCGCGCGTTCGCTGTCGCAGGAAGCCGGTTCGATGAAGATGTTCGACATCGCCGAGCGCCTGGAATCGGTGATGTGGGAAGTCAAGAAGATGTTCCCGAACCTGGACTGGTTCTCGGCCGTGTCGTACCACATGATGGGCGTGCCGACCGCCATGTTCACGCCGCTGTTCGTGATCTCGCGCACCTCCGGCTGGTCGGCGCACATCATCGAACAGCGCATCGACAACAAGATCATCCGCCCAAGCGCGAACTACGTGGGTCCGGAAGACCTGCAGTTCGTGCCGATCGCGGATCGCAAGTAAGCTTCGACAAGATAGGGCCGGCCGGGACGAGATCCCGCGCCGGCCAATCACGTGAGTACCGCCATGAACACCAATCACCGCAAACCCCTCCCAGGCACTTCGCTGGACTACTTCGACACGCGCGCCGCGGTCGACGCCATCCAGCCCGGCGCCTATGACATGCTGCCCTATACCTCGCGCGTGCTGGCCGAGAACCTGGTCCGCCGCTGCGACCCGGCCAGCATGAGCGACGCCCTGAAACAGATCATCGAACGCAAGCGCGAACTGGACTTCCCCTGGTTCCCGGCGCGCGTGGTCTGCCACGACATCCTGGGCCAGACCGCCCTGGTGGACCTGGCCGGCCTGCGCGACGCCATCGCGCTTCAGGGCGGCGACCCGGCCCTGGTCAATCCGGTGGTCCCGACCCAGCTGGTGGTCGACCACTCGCTGGCCGTCGAGTGCGGCGGCTTCGATCCGGATGCCTTCGAGAAGAACCGCGCCATCGAGGACCGCCGCAACGAAGACCGCTTCCACTTCATCGAGTGGACGAAAAAAGCGTTCCAGAACGTCGACGTGATCCCGCCCGGTAACGGCATCCTGCACCAGATCAACCTCGAGCGCATGTCGCCGGTGATCCAGAGCGAGCAGGGCGTGGCCTATCCGGACACCCTGGTCGGCACCGACTCCCACACCCCGATGGTCGACGCCCTGGGCGTGATCGCGATCGGCGTGGGCGGCCTGGAAGCGGAGAGCGTCATGCTGGGCCGCGCCTCGTACATGCGCCTGCCGGACATCGTCGGCGTCGAGCTGACGGGTAAAGCGCAGCCCGGCATCACCGCCACCGACATCGTGCTGGCGCTGACCGAGTTCCTGCGCAAGTCGAAGGTCGTCTCCGCCTATCTGGAGTTCTACGGCGAAGGCGCGTCGAGCCTGACCCTGGGCGACCGCGCCACGATCTCGAACATGGCCCCGGAATTCGGCGCCACCGCCGCGATGTTCTACATCGACGAGCAGACCATCAAGTACCTGCGCCTGACCGGCCGCGAGGAAGAGACGGTGCAGCTGGTCGAAGCCTATGCCAAGGAAGCCGGCCTGTGGGCGGACAGCCTCACCACCGCCCAGTACGAGCGCGTGCTCTCGTTCGACTTGTCGACGGTCGTGCGCAATATCGCCGGTCCGTCGAACCCGCACAAGCGCGTGCCGACCTCGGAACTGGCCGAACGCGGCATCTCGGGCGTGGTCGAGAACGAGCCGGGCCTGATGCCCGACGGCGCCGTCATCATCGCGGCGATTACCAGTTGCACCAACACCAACAACCCGCGCAACATGATCGCGGCCGGCCTGATCGCGCGTAACGCCAACCGTGCGGGCCTGCTGCGCAAGCCCTGGGTCAAGAGCTCGCTCGCGCCGGGATCGAAGGCGGTCGCCCTGTACCTGGAAGAAGCCGGCCTGATGCCGGAACTGGAAAAGCTGGGCTTCGGCGTCGTTGCCTTTGCCTGCACCACCTGCAACGGCATGAGCGGCGCGCTGGACCCGGCGATCCAGCAGGAAATCATCGAGCGCGACCTGTACGCGACCGCCGTCCTGTCGGGCAACCGCAACTTCGACGGCCGCATCCATCCCTATGCCAAGCAGGCCTTCCTGGCTTCGCCGGCGCTGGTGGTGGCCTATGCGATCGCCGGCACCATCCGCTTCGACATCGAGAAGGACGTGCTGGGCGTCGACGCCGCTGGCCGCGACATCCGCCTGGCGGACCTGTGGCCGTCGGACGACGAGATCGATGCGGTGGTGGCGAGCAGCGTCAAGCCGGAGCAGTTCCGCAAGGTCTACACGCCGATGTTCGCGCGCGTGGTCGACGACGGCGCCAGCGTGAGCCCGCTGTACGACTGGCGTCCGATGAGCACCTACATCCGCCGTCCCCCGTACTGGGAAGGTGCGCTCGCGGGCGAGCGTACGCTGGCGGGCATGCGTCCGCTGGCGGTCCTGGGCGACAACATCACCACCGACCACCTGTCGCCGTCGAACGCCATCCTGCTCGATTCGGCCGCCGGCGAATACCTGGCGAAGATGGGCCTGCCGGAAGAGGACTTCAACTCCTACGCGACCCACCGGGGCGACCACCTGACGGCGCAGCGCGCGACCTTCGCTAACCCGACGCTGAAGAACGAGATGGTGCGCGACGCCATGGGCAATGTGAAGGCCGGCTCGCTGGCGCGTGTCGAGCCCGAGGGCACGGTCACGCGCATGTGGGAAGCGATCGAGACCTATATGGAGCGCAAGCAGCCCTTGATCGTGATCGCCGGCGCCGACTACGGCCAGGGCTCCTCGCGCGACTGGGCGGCCAAGGGCGTGCGCCTGGCGGGGGTGGAAGCCATCGTGGCCGAAGGCTTCGAACGCATCCACCGCACCAACCTGGTCGGCATGGGCGTGCTGCCGCTCGAGTTCAAGCCGGGCGTGAACCGCCTGAGCCTGGGCATCGACGGCACCGAGACCTTCGACGTGATCGGCGAGCGGACCCCGCGCGCCGACCTGACGCTGGTCATCCATCGCCGCAACGGTGAGCGCGTCGAGGTGGCGGTGACCTGCCGTCTCGACACCGCCGAGGAAGTGGCGATCTACGACGCGGGCGGCGTGCTGCAGCGTTTCGCGCAGGACTTCCTGGAATCGTCGGCTCCCAAAGCTGCCGCGTCATCGCACACGTGATGTGAACGCGTGGGCGAGGGATCGCCCACCCTGCAAAACCGGTACGCGTAGGGTGGGCGGTCCTCCGCCCACGCGTTCAACCGGCGTCTGAAACGCCCCAAAAGGACTTACATGGCCCATACCCCCCAAATCAAGATCCCCGCCACCTATATGCGCGGCGGCACCAGCAAGGGCGTCTTCTTCCGCCTGCAAGACCTCCCCGAAGCCGCGCGCGTGCCGGGTGCGGCGCGCGACGCGCTCCTGCTGCGCGTGATCGGCAGCCCCGACCCCTATGCCAAGCAGATCGACGGCATGGGCGGCGCCACCTCGAGCACCAGCAAGACCGTCATTGTCGCCAGGAGCGAGCGCGAAGGCCACGACGTCGACTACCTGTTCGGCCAGGTCTCGATCGACAAGCCTTTCGTGGACTGGAGCGGCAACTGCGGCAACCTGTCCTCGGCGGTCGGCTCCTTCGCCATCGCGAGCGGCCTGGTCGACCCCGAGCGCCTGCCGCAGGACGGCATGGCCACCGTGCGCATCTGGCAGGCGAACATCGGCAAGACCATCATCGCCCACGTCCCGATGGCGAAGGGCGAAGTCCAGGAAACCGGCGACTTCGAACTCGACGGCGTGACCTTCCCGGCGGCCGAAGTACAGCTCGAATTCCTCGACCCGGCGGCCGAAGAGGAGGGCGCCGGCGGATCGATGTTCCCGACCGGGAACCTGGTCGACGAGCTCGAGGTGCCCGGCGTCGGCACCCTGCAGGCGACCATGATCAACGCCGGCATCCCGACCATCTTCGTCAATGCCGAAGCGATCGGCTACAAGGGCACCGAGCTGCAGGAGGCCATCAACGGCGACCCGCGCGCGCTGGCCATGTTCGAGACGATCCGCGCCCATGGCGCGGTGCGCATGGGCCTCATCAAGAGCATCGAGGAGGCGGCCAAGCGCCAGCACACGCCGAAGGTGGCCTTCGTGGCGAAACCGGCCAACTACGTCGCTTCCAGCGGCAAGCAGGTCGCGGCAAGCGACGTCGACCTGCTGGTGCGCGCGCTCTCGATGGGCAAGCTGCACCACGCGATGATGGGCACGGCGGCGGTGGCGATCGGCACCGCCGCCGCCATTCCCGGCACCCTGGTCAACCTGGCGGCCGGTGGCGAAGGAGGGGCCACCGAGCGTAGCGCGGTGCGTTTCGGCCACCCCTCCGGCACCCTGCGGGTGGGCGCCGAGGCGGTGCAGGTGGACGGCGAGTGGCAGGTCGCGAAGGCGATCATGAGCCGCAGCGCCCGCGTGCTGATGGAAGGCTGGGTGCGCGTGCCCGGCGATTGCTTCTGATTGAAGTCACTTTGATGGGCCGCAACAACGCGGCCCATATTTTGTGTTTGTTAGTTTTGGAGACAAAGCGGTTTGTGGTTTATGATTGCTAAAAGGCAAGTTAGCCGGACGACAATCACGACACCATGGACCGATACGCCAGCGAGCTGCCCTTTGCGGACGACAGCGATTCCGCCCGCGACATCGAGCATGCGATGCTGCGCGTCGCCTTGCGCGAGCAGCACGCCATCCTCGAAAACGCGCCGGTCGGCATCGTTTTTACGCTCCCCGGGCAGTTCAAGTCCTGCAATCCGCGCATCTGCGAGATGCTCGACTATTCCTACGCGCAGCTCGCGCGCATGCATCCGGCCGAGATCTTCGGCTCGCACGCGGCCTACCAGGCGCTGACCGACGAAGCCTATCCCGTGCTCGCCACCGGCGGCCTGTTTGAAAAGGGCGAGTATCCCTTCCGGCGCCGCGACGGCACGATGATGTGGGCGCGCCTGCGCGCCCGCGCTGTCGATCCGAACGCGCGCGAGGCCGGCACCATCTGGATCGTCGAGGACGTCACCGAGACGCGCCAGGCCATGATCGAGGTGCAGGCGATCATGACCAATGCCCCGATCGGCATCATGTTCGCGCGCAGTCGGGTCATCCAGCGCTACAACCCGGCCTTCGGCGCCATGTTCGGCTACCGCGACGGCGAGGCGCTGGGCCGCTCGACCCGCATCCTGTATCGGGACCAGGAGAGTTTTGCCGCCATGGGCGACGCCGCGTACCCGCAACTTGCGCGCGGACACGCCTACCGCGCCGAGACCGAAATGGTGCGCAGCGACGGCGGGCGCATCTGGGTGCAGATGAACGGCTACCTGTTCAATGCCGAGGATCCGGAACAGGGTTCGATCTGGATGATCGAGGACCGGACCCGCGAGCGCGCCGACGAGATCCAGCTGCGCAATGCGCTGATGGAGAACCGCGCCATCCTCGACAACGCAGTGCTGGGCATCGCGGTGGTCGAGGACGGCGTGACCCTGCACTGCAACAGCAAGATGGAAGAGCTGTTCGGCGCCGAGGCCGGCGGCATGGACGGCGCGCCGGTCGCCGCCCTCTACCCGAACGAGGCCGGTTTCCTGGCCGCGCGCGCCGAGACGGCCACGAGCTTCGCGGCGGGGCAGGTGCACACGACCGAAGTCGAACTGCGGCGGCGCGACGGCCGGCGCTTCTGGGCGCGCCTGTCGGGGCGCCTGTTCGACGTCGCCGACCAGCGCGGACGCAGCGTCTGGCTGCTGGACGACATCACGGCGCGGCGCGAAGCCGCCGAGGCGGTGCGGCGCGCGCGCGACGAGCTGGAATTGCGGGTGGCCGCGCGCACCGCGGAGCTGGCCGGCGCCAACAAGCTGCTGCGCGAGGAAATTGCGGAGCGGCGCCAGGCCGAGGCCCGCGTACACCATCTGGCGTACTACGACAGTCTGACGCGCCTGGCCAACCGCGCGCTGCTGTCGGACCGGCTTGATTGCGCCGTGCGCTCGGCGCAGCGCAACGGACGCACGCTTGCCGTCATGTTCATCGACCTGGACCGCTTCAAGAACATCAACGACACGCTGGGCCACGCGACCGGCGACTACCTGCTGTGCGAGGTTGCCAAGCGCCTGTGCACGGCCGTACGCCACAGCGACACCGTGGCGCGCCTGGGCGGCGACGAATTCGTGGTGCTGCTGCCCGACGTCGGCGGCGCCGAGGAATGCGGCCAGGTCGCCGGCAAGATCATCGAGGCCCTGGCCACCCCCGTTCCCTTCGAAGGCCACAGCCTGCACATCTCGCCCTCGATCGGCATCTGCCTGTGCCCGGACGACGGCGCCG
Source organism: Massilia sp. BKSP1R2A-1 (assembly GCF_050586525.1). Classification (NCBI taxonomy): domain Bacteria; kingdom Pseudomonadati; phylum Pseudomonadota; class Betaproteobacteria; order Burkholderiales; family Oxalobacteraceae; genus Massilia; species Massilia sp. BKSP1R2A-1. The sequence goes on from NZ_JBOBRE010000001.1 coordinate 199,500, forward strand.
ACGTCGACACCCTGATGCGCCACGCCGACGCCGCCATGTACCACGCCAAGGCGGCGGGCCGGAACAACTACCAGTTCTTCAACCAGCGCATGAACCAGGCGGCCGCGCGCCGCTTCGAGCTGGAATCGAGCCTGCGCGGCGCCCTCCAGCGCGGCGAGTTCGAACTGCACTTCCAGCCCATCGTCGACACGGCATCGCGCCGCCTGCACGCGCTCGAGGTGCTGCTGCGCTGGCGCAGGGGCGGCAAGGACGGCGGCGAGACGCTGGTCGGACCGGACGAATTCATCCCGATCCTGGAGGAGAACGGCATGATCGTGGCGGTCGGCGAATGGGTCATCAGGAACGCCTGCGAGCAGAGCATGGCCTGGCAGGCCCAGGGCCTGGCCGCCGTGCCGCTGGCGATCAACCTGTCGGCGCGCCAGTTCATGCACGACGGCCTGGTCGACTCGATCCGCTGCATCGTCGGCGAGACCGGGATCGACCCCGCGCTGGTGGAATTCGAGATCACCGAGACCGCGCTGATGCAGCACGGCGGGCAGACGCTCGAGATCCTGCGCCAGATGAACGGCATGGGCATGCGCCTGTCGATCGACGATTTCGGCACGGGCTACTCGAGCCTGGCCTACCTGAAGCGCTTCCCGGTCAGGAAGATCAAGATCGACCGCGCCTTCGTGCGCGAACTCGAGGCGAGTGCGGAAGACCGCGCCATCGTCGCGGCCGTGATGGCGCTGGCGAACAGCCTCGGTTTGTCGGTGGTGGCCGAGGGCGTCGAGACGGAAGCGCAGGCCGGCCTGCTGCACGGCCACGGCTGCCAGTATGCCCAGGGCTACCTGTTCGCGCGGCCGCTGCCAGCCAGCCAGGCGGCGCGCCTGCTGCTCACGCGGGATTGCGCCAGGGACGCGCTTCCAGCGACTGCCTGAGCAGCTCGAGGAAGCGCATGGTGCGCGCCGGGCGCTGGCGCTGCTAGTCCGCCAGCGTCGCGACCACCGGCGCGTGATCCGAGGGCTGCTCCCACTTGCGCGTCTCGCGGTCGATGTGGCAGGCGCTGCAGCGTTCGGCCAGTTCTTTGGTCAGCAGGATGTGGTCGATGCGCAGGCCGCGGTTGCGGCGGAAGGCCATCTGGCGGTAGTCCCACCAGCTGTACTGCTTCTCCGGCTGCTCGAAGAGGCGGAAGGCATCCTGCAGGCCCATGTCCATCAGGCCCTGCATGGCTTCGCGCTCGGGCGGCGTGAAGTGTATGTGGTTTTCCCATTCCGCCGGATCGTGCACATCGCGCGCCTCCGGCGCGATATTGTAGTCGCCGAGCAGGGCCAGGCGCGGATGCGCCGCCATCTCTTGCGCGATCCATTCCTTCAGTGCGGCCAGCCAGGCCATCTTGTAGGCGAACTTGTCGCTGCCGATCTCCTGGCCGTTCGGCATGTAGGCGCAGACGATGCGCGTCCCTCCGATGGTGGCGGCCAGGATGCGCTGTTGCTCGTCCTCGAAAAGCGGATTGTTCTTCTGTACGTCCTCGATCGGGTGCTTCGAGAGGATGGCGACGCCGTTATAAGTCTTCTGGCCGGTGAAAGCGACCCGGTAGCCGGCTGCTTCCAGTTCGGCGACCGGGAATTTGTCGTCGGTGAGCTTGGTTTCCTGGATGCAGAGCACGTCCACGGGATTGGCTTCCAGCCAGTTCAGCAGGTGGGCGAGGCGGACTTTCAGCGAATTGACGTTCCAGGTGGCGATCTTCATGGTCGGCGCAGCAATATGGCAAATAAACAAAGCGGCATCATAACCGTTTGCAAGCCGGGCCGGGACCGCAGGTTTTCCGTATCGATGGCAAACCGACTATGTGTGCTGAATAAAATACGCCAATGTGACAGTTGTATTGATGCCTGTAATAAGGCAATTGTTGTTGAGATGCCCACAATATTGCGTGCGAAGCAATTTGCTATGTTAGAATCACTTAATAGAATACTAAAAGAATGTGGCAGTTTTATGCAAACGGGGCTGTAAAACCATTCGTAAAAGCATTAAACTAGCGCCGGAGCATGTAACACTGTTTCTTTACGGGAATAGAGTAATTGCGTTGATGCAACTAACGTTGTACTATTTGCAGACTGACCTCAGTTCGGAATTTCTTGAATGTCCGCGCAATCGTGCGGACGGGTAGGGAAGCCTGAAATGCTATATTGCGAAATATTGTTTTTTCGATAGCAGATGATGAAACCGGACGCCGATTTACAAAGGACTGAAATGCGCACTGCATTTGAAGCGTGGGCCCAGCGCGAAGGCCACATCACCCGCCGCCGCGAAGACAAGCCGGAGGAGTATCTCGTCTATGAAACCCAGCGCCGCTGGGTGATCTGGCAGGCAGCCCTGACGCACGGCGCCAAGGCAGCCGCCGAAGCCCCGTCGAAGTTCGCCAGGGAGCCGCAAGCGGGCGCCGTCACCCAGGACGAAGCCGCGGTCCGCAACCGCGTGCTCAACGAAGTGCTGGACGCTTTCAGCGAACTGGACGAAGCCGCCGGCATGGAAGGCGTGCTCAAGGTGATCCAGAGCCTGAAGAAAAAGCAGAAGGACGTGGCCGAAGCCAAGGCCTGAGTTGGCCGCGCCCACTCGCTACCGCCACTACAAGGGCGGGCTCTACGAGCTGGTCTGCGAAGCCGTGTTGGAAGCGGACCACACGCCCGTGATGGTTTACCGCGGCCAGGACGGCGCCGTGTGGGTGCGCCCGAAGGCGGCCTTCTTCGAAACCGTCATCCATGACGGCGTGGCCACCCCACGCTTCGCGCCGCTCGATCGCGACTGACCCTTCAGACTTTCCTCTTGCCTGCCGTAAATGGGGCATGAAGTGTTTTTTGGCGGGTTCCATGTCGCGTTATCTCTCCCTCTTGCTGGCCGCGCCGCTGTTTCTCAGCGGCTGCGCCACGCTGTCCGATTCTCCCCAGCAGCAGCTCGAACTGCATGCCGTGCTCGACTTCCAGGAAGTCGGCGGCGTGGGTTGCGTGCTGAGCAATGACATGGGCCGCTGGTTCGTGGTCCTGCCGAACCGGGTCACGGTCACCCGCAGCACCAGACCGCTCACCGTCACCTGCAAGAAGGACGGCCTGGCGGTGGCGCGCGAGAGCCTGGGATCGCGGGCGGACACGACGAGCCTGATGGGCAATGTCGTCATCAGCGCCGGCCTGGGCGCCCTGGTCGACCGTCATTCGGGGGCGGGCTATTCCTATCCGGCGAATTACACGGTGCTGCTGCAGCCGGTGAAATCGCAGGATGCGGTGGCCTATGAGCAGCGGGTGAACGGCCCGGTGTTCTGAACGTGCCCGCACAAACAAACAGCCCCGCAAGCGGGGCTGTTTTTCTTGGTGAAAGAATATTTCACCAAGGCCGTGCAGGTGAAATTTTATTTCACACGCGGTTCAGCAGGAAGGTGGTCAGGAGCGGCACCGGACGGCCGGTCGCGCCCTTGGCCGCGCCCGATTTCCAGGCGGTGCCGGCGATGTCCAGGTGGGCCCAGGTGTACTTGCGGGTGAAGTTCTCCAGGAAGCAGGCCGCGGTGATCGAGGCCGCGCCCGGGGTACCGATATTGGCCAGGTCGGCGAAGTTCGACTTCAGCTGCTCGTTGTAGTTCTCGCCCAGCGGGAAGCGCCATGCCACGTCGCCGGCCTGCTTGCCGGCGTCCAGCAGTTCCTGGGCCAGCGCGTCGTGCGCCTCGTCGTGACGGGTGAACAGGCCGCTGGTGTGGTGGCCCAGGGCGACGATGCAGGCGCCGGTCAGGGTGGCGATGTCGACCACGGCGGCCGGCTTGAAGCGCTCGGCGTAGGTGAGGGCGTCGCACAGGATCAGGCGGCCTTCGGCGTCGGTGTTCAGGATCTCGATGGTGAGGCCGTTCATCGAGGTCACGATGTCGCCCGGCTTCGAGGCGCGGCCCGAGGGCATGTTCTCGCAGGCGGCGACGATGCCGATCACGTTCAGCTTCAGGCCCATCTCGCCGATGGCGCGGAAGGTGCCCAGCACCGAGCCGGCGCCGCACATGTCGTACTTCATCTCGTCCATGCCGGGACCCGGCTTGATCGAGATGCCGCCGGTGTCGAAGGTGATGCCCTTGCCGACCAGGACCACCGGCGCATCCTTCTTGTTGCCCCCCATGTGCTTGAGCACGATGAACTTCGGCGCCTCGTCGCTGCCCTTGGCCACCGACAGGAAGCTGCCCATCTTCAGCGCTTCCAGCTGCTTGCGCTCGAGCACTTCGATGTCGAAGCCGTACTCGTCGGCCAGCTGGCGCGCGGTGTTGGCGAGGTAGGTCGGGGTGCAGACGTTCGGCGACAGGTTGCCCAGTTCCTTGGTCAGCTGCATGCCGTTCGAGATGGCGATGGCCTGGGCCAGCGTGCCTTTGAGCGCGGTGGCGGCATTCGCGGCGTCGGCCGCGATGACGATCTTGCGCACGCCGGCGACGGCCGGATCCTTCTTGCTCTTTTGGGTATCAGTGCGGTGTTCGGTCTCATTGGCCGCGATCACCAGTAGACGCACCGCCCAGTTGACGTCACGGTCTTTCACATCCACGAGCGGGAATGCGATAATGGCATCCTGGCTGCCCAGGGTGCCGAACACTTTCAGCGCCGCGCCGACCGCGGTGGTGAAGGTCTTTTCGGCGATCTGGGTGTCAGCGCCCATGCCGACCAGCAGCACGCGCGCCGCGCCGACACCCTTCAGGCCGCGCAGCAGCAGGGTCGAACCGGCCTTGCCGCTGATGTCGCCGGACTTGAGCGCCGCGGTGATCTCGCCGCCGGCGTCGAGGGCCTGGGCGGCTTGCGACAGCTTCTTGTTCTCGAACACCGCGACCGCCACGACGCCCGCTTTCGCTGCGGCGAGGGTGTTCTTGGTGTCGAATGCTTTTATGCTAAAGTCCATTTTTGGTTCTCCGGTTCGGTAATTTTTGAGCACGAATGCCTTTTGGGCACGCGCTCTTAACCAGCAATTATAGCTATTTATTGAATGATATTTCGACGCGCCCTGCAACGTGAATTGGCCAGTTCGGCCGGCGCCACCTTTACGGTGCTGTTCACCGTCCTGGTCACCTGGACCCTGATCCGCGTGCTTGGCAGCGCCGCCGGCGGCAAGGTCGCATCAGGCGACGTGCTGGCCCTGATCGGTTTCGCCATCCTCAGCTACCTCCCGGTCATCCTGACGCTGACCACCTTCATCGCGGTGCTGGCCGCGGTCACGCGCAGCTACCGCGATTCCGAGATGGTCGTCTGGTTCGCCTCCGGCATGTCGCTGCGCCGCTGGATCGGGCCGGTCTTGACCTTCGGCCTGCCGATCATGGCCCTGGTGGCCGTGCTGGCCCTGGTCGTGACGCCCTGGGCGGCCATGAAGCGCACCGAATTCGTCGAGCGCTTCCAGAAGCGCGAAGACCTCAAACGCGTGGCCCCGGGCCAGTTCCGCGAATCCTCGTCCTCCGACCGCGTCTTCTTCGTGGAACGCTCCACCGCCGGCGCCACCGTGGTGCAGAACGTCTTCGTCAACTCCAACGACGGCAACCGCAACTCCGTCGTGGTCGCGAAAGAGGGCGTGATCGAGACCGACGCCAAGGGCGGACAGTACCTGGTGCTGACCAATGGCCGCCGCTACCAGGGCACGCCGGGCCAGGCCGATTTCCAGTCGATGGAATTCGAGCGCTACAGCATGCGGGTCGCGACCAAGATGCCGGTGCTGGGCGCCGACACGCCGATCAATGCGCTGCCCACATCCAGCCTGCTGCAGGTCGAGAACCAGTACACCCGCGCCGAACTGCTCTCGCGCATCTCGGCCCCGATCGTCTGCCTGGTGCTGATGCTGCTGGCGATCCCGCTCGGCTTCGTCAATCCGCGTGCGGGCAGCTCGGCCAACATGATCCTGGCACTATTGATTTTCTTCACCTATAACAACCTGACCAAGCTGCTGGAAAAAAGCGTCCAGCGCGGCAAGCTGGACTTCGCCATGGCCTGGTGGCCGCTGCACCTGGCAGCCGCGCTGGCCGTGCTGGCCCTGTTCGCCTGGCGCCTGAACGTCAACCACCGCTGGCATCCGCTGGTCCTGATCAACGCCTGGAAGCGCAGGCGCATCGTGCATCCGCCTGTGTCGGCGCCGGCCAAGGTGGAGGCGCAATGACCATCCTGCAACGCTATTTCGCGGTCAGCATCATCCAGGCCGTGTCCTTCGTGGCGGTCGCCTTCCTCGGCCTGATCTCCTTCATGGACCTGAGCGGCGAGCTGCCCTCGGTGGGCAAGGGCGGCTACGATTTCCAGAACGCGCTGATGTACGTGCTGCTCCAGATGCCGGGCAATGTCTACCAGGTGATGCCGGTGGCCGCCCTGATCGGTACCATCTACACGATGGCGCAGTTCGCCTCGAGCTCGGAATTCACCATCATGCGCGCCTCCTCGATGTCGACGCGCACGGCGGCGTCCATGGTGTTCAAGGTCGGCATCCTGTTCGTGCTGGTCGCCTTCGTGTTCGGCGAGCTGATCACGCCGCGTACCGCGCCGCTGGCCGAACGCGTGCGCCTGGCCGCCAAGGGATCCACCCTGTCCGCCGAATTCCGCTCGGGCATGTGGACCAAGGACAGCATCCACACCGAGGGCGTGAAGGGACCGGTGATCGGCACGCGCTTCTTCAACGTGCGCCAGATCCGTCCGGACGGCCAGCTGGTCGACGTGCGCCTCTACGAATTCGACCCGAACATGCGCATGCGCGCCCTGATCACCGCCACGGGCGGGCGCTACCAGGGCAACAACACCTGGCGCCTGACCGGGGTCAGCGAAACCCTGTTCAGCAACAGCCGCGCGCTGCCCGCGCCGGGCACGCCGCGTCCCGAGGGCCAGAGCCTGCAGGCCGCCTTCGGCCAGGAGACCCTGGCCGTCAGCACGCGCAAGCTCGAGTCGCTGGAACTGGCGTCGGAAATCACGCCGAAGATCCTGTCGGTCTCGCGTTCCGACCCCGAACGCATGTCGGCCAACGAGCTCGCCGTGTACACGCGCCACCTGGCCGAGAACCGCCAGGAGACCGACCGCTTCAAGGTGGCCTTCTGGAAGAAAATCATCGACCCGCTGTCGATCCTGGTGCTGATGGCGCTGGCCCTGCCTTTCGCCTACCTGCACACCCGCAGCGGCGGCGTGAGCCTGAAGATCTTTGTCGGCATCATGATCGGCGTGAGCTTCCTGCTGCTCAATGCCCTGTTCTCGCACCTGGGCGTGCTCACGGCCCTGCCGGCCTTCTTCACGGCGGCGGCGCCCAGCATCCTGTTCTCGCTGCTGGCCATCGGGGCCCTGTGGTGGGTGGAGAGACACTGATGAAACGCGCCCTGGTCCTGTTCGCCCACGGCGCCCGCGCCGCCAGCTGGGCCGCCCCCTTCGAGCGCCTGCGTGATGGCTTGCGCGAGCAATTGCCCGGCACGCCGGTCACGCTGGCCTTCCTGGAACTGATGGAGCCGCGCCTGCCGGAGGCGGTGGCGGCGCAGGTGGCGGACGGCGTCGATGACGTCACCGTGGTGCCGGTCTTCCTGGGGAAGGGCGGCCACCTGCTGCGCGACCTGCCGGCATTGGCCGAGCAGATCCGTGCGGCCCATCCGGGCCTGCGCCTGCAGCTCGCCGGTGCGATCGGCGAAGACCCCGGCGTGCAGGCCGCGATGCGCGACTACTGCGTGCGCAGCCTTGGCGTTTCCTGAGCTGTAATGACGCCCTGACAGGCACCCTGCCCAGTCGGCTGCTGACAAGGGGGTAACACCCTTGGCAAGCGCGACAATGTTCCGTTGTATCCGCGCGATATTTCCATGCGGAATGTAATTTCTCCATTTCAAGTCGGCTTGCCGTGCGGCATTATTGGGACCTGTTCAGGCCAGCGCGTTCTGCGCTGCCAGCTTTCCAGGAAAATCCCCAATGAGCATTATCGACTACGCGCCCGTCGGCATCGTCGACGATCGTGACACCCTGCTGACTTCCCTGCAAAGCGGCGCCGTTGCCGCCACGCTCACCGCCGTCGACACCGGCCCACTGACCGGCGGACGCTGGGTCATCGACGCCCAGTCGAACCCGGGCCTGTTCTCGATCGCCTACAATCCGGCCATCGACGAGACGGCGCGCCTGGTGCTGAACAATGCGGCCCTCCTGCCCGAGGTCGGCGCCGCGACCACGGTGACCGTGCACTACTACGACAAGAACCAGCTCGACGCCTGGGGCAACCCGCGCGCCGGCACCGGTTTTACCCAAACCCTGATCTACAACGTGGAAGCGGGCAGCACGCGCGAGCTCGACGGCTTCGGCAGCGACCTCGGCCTGGGCCTGGCCAGCAGCGGCGCCAGCCCGGAACTGGCCACCCTGTCGACCGGCCAGTTCCTGGCCGTGTGGGAGTCGCGTGACGGCGCCATCAACGCCCAGGTGCGCGACGCCTCGGGCGGCGCGGCGACCGGCGTGTTCGCGATCACCGCCGCGAGCGACGGCGTGACGGAAAGCTCCCCAAGCGTCGCGGCGCTCTCGGACGGCCGCGCCGTGGTCGCCTACACCAGCATGGCCTGGGGCACGCCGCGCGTGAGCTACCGCATCACGGATTCCTGGGGCAATCTCGGCCAGGAAGTCATGGTCGGTGCCGGCGGCGACACCGGCATGCCCGACGTCGTCGCCCTGCAGAACGGCGGCTTTGCCTTTGCCTGGCGCGTCGGCGGCCAGATCCACGTGCGCACGGCTGATGCGGCCGGGAACCTGCTCGCCGGCGAGCAGGTCTACGGCAACCTCGGCACCGCCTTCAGCCCGAGCCTGGCGGCAGTCGGCGGCAGCTATGTGGTGAGCTGGGGCGAACTCGGCGACGGCAACGTCTACGCGGCCCTGAACGGCGGCGCACCTTTCCTCGCCAGCGGCGACGGCCTGGCCGCCACCCTGGCGACCGCGGCCCCGCTGCCGTCGATCACGACGCTGGCCGGCGGCGGCTTCGTGGTGGCCTGGGACAGCTATGCCAACTCGCCCTGGGGCTATGCCGCCAGCGACATCTTCTTCCAGATGTTCGACGCTGCCGGCAACCGCGTCGGCGGCATGACCCAGGCGAACGTCGACGGCGGCGGTGGCCGTTTCGACGCCTACGTCACCGCGCTGTCCGACGGCGGCTTCGTCGTCACCTGGGAATCGCAGTCCGGCGACTTCGACGGCAACGGCGTGTTCGGCCGCCGCTTCGGCTCCGACGGCGCGGCCCGCGACGCCTGCGAATTCGCGATCAACGAGATGCGCCAGGGCGACCAGTCGCACGTGGCCGTGACCGCCCTGGCAAGCGGCGGTTTCGCCAGCGCCTGGGTCGACACCCAGGCCGACGGCGCCTCCTACATCGAGGCGCGCGTGCTGTCCGGCCAGGGCGGCAGCCTGGCCAACGACAGCGCCAACCTGTTCAGCTCCAGCACCGGCAGCCAGAAGTTCGACGGCCTGGGCGGCATCGACACCGTGTCCTACGGCATGAGCAAGAACATGTACGCGATCTCGCGCGCCGGCAACGCGGCGACCGTGGTCGACCGCTCCGGCGTCGGCGGCACCGACAGCCTGGTCAACGTCGAGCGCCTGGCCTTCAAGGACGTGTCGGTGGCGCTGGACATCGACGGCAATGCCGGCAAGGCCTACCGGCTGTACAAGGCCGCCTTCGACCGCGAGCCGGACGCCGGCGGTCTGGGTTTCTGGATCAAGATGATCGACAACGGCGTGACCCTGGCGCAGGCCGCGGCCGGCTTCACCGCCAGCGCGGAGTTCGCCCGTACCTACGGCGCGCAGACCAGCAATGCGGAATTCGTCACCCTGCTGTACGAGAACACCCTGCACCGCGCACCGGAAGCGGGCGGCTACAACTTCTGGATGAACGCACTGGACCTCGGCTTCTCGCGCGGCGAGCTGCTGGCCTTCTTCAGCGAAAGCCCGGAAAACCAGGCCCAGGTCATTGGCCTGATCCAGAACGGCATCGAGTTCACGCCTTACGGCTGAGCACCACCAGCACCAGGCATCGCCCAGGCCGTGGCAGGATAAGATCATGCCGCTCATTTGAGTTATACTGATTGCTCAAATGGGAGGAATTATGAAGAGCCCCGTCAGCCGATCCCCGGCGGCATTGTCCAGGACGACAAGCGCCGCTCCGGTAATGCGCAGTAGAAGGAAAGCGAAAACTCCGGAAGAAGGGAACGAGAGGGACAGTTTTCAGCACTGGGTGCTTCGTTATCACGATGTTTTTTTGAGCAGTCCCCAATCTCGCATCGACCGCATTCGCCAGGGCGTTCCTGCTGAAGACTTCAAGGTGTTCATTGTCCAGCTCGGCATCACGCAGGAAAAGGTATGCCGCATGCTCGATATCGCACCGGCGACGGTGAATCGCAAGGCGGCCTTGCACCAGCCCTTGTCACGGGAAGAGAGCGAAAAAGTGATCGGCATGGCCAAGTTGATTGGCCAGGTAGAGGCCATGCTTGCGGACTCCGGCGACCCCGAAGCGATGAAGGACTTCGATGCGAGGAAATGGGTAGCCCGCTGGATGGATGAACCGATCCCGGCCCTCGGGGGACATACCCCCGCCGAGTACATGGACACCTTCGAGGGGCAGGAGCTGATCTCCAGTCTGCTCAAGACGATGCAGACCGGGGCCTACGCATGAAGGCATGGCGAATTGCCACCGACACACCCGACTACACCGCGGAAGATCTGTCCGGAGCCGGTGCCAAGGTTTCCGGCGGACGCTGGAACAGGAAGGGCAATGCCATGGTCTATTGTGCATCGAATATTTCCCTCGCCGTGCTGGAGACGTTCGTCCATCTCAAGGCCGGCGGACTGCCCCTGAACCGCTACCTGGTCGAACTCGATATACCGACCGCAGTCTGGAAAAAGGCAGCCCGCCTGATCGTGCCTCAGATCGGCTGGGACGCCATCCCGACCGGCAGAATCAGCCTTGACGAAGGGGATGCCTGGCTGAAGAGCAACAAAAGCGCGGTGATGCTGGTTCCTTCGGTCATCGTGCCCGAAGAATGCAATGTGCTGATCAATCCAGGACATCCCGATACCCGGCACATCAAAGCGAACAAGGTCAGGAAGTGGGGGTACGATCCACGCCTTCTGGGGCCGCACGGCGGGCTATGAAGTCCCGCGTGTCGCTCAGGCGCCGAACAGGGTGTACTCCATGCCGTCCTGGATGGCCCCGATCACCTGCGCCTTGTTCTCGTTCGACTCGCCGAATGCCGCCAGCACCAGCGTCCAGTGGTCATCGCCGCCCTTTTCGGGCTCACGGTGCAGCACGTTCTGGTACAGGCGCGTCGCGAACTGGTCGTTCGTGAGATTGTTGCCGTAGCGCTCGGCGAAATCTCCGCTGGCCAGGAAGCCGCCCGCCACCGTGTCCAGCGACGTCCCGTGGTCGAGCACGTGGATCCAGGCGCCCAGGCCGCCCGCGTCCGGCTTGCGGTCGAACGCCGCCTGGTAGATGCGGTAGGCCTGGCCCGCGGTGCCGTCGACGTCGAAGGCGACCATGCTCTTGCCGAACTGGAGGCGTTCGACATTGCCCATGGCATCCCTCAAAATAGTGTCCTGGATGCTTCATACTATCAGCCAATCGAGAATTTTTGACTGTCGGTAGATAATTTTTAACAATGCTTCAGGGCTGGTGCTCGCGTTTGGCCAGGGCTTCGCCCAGCATCACCAGCACCGGGCCGTGGCCGGGCTCCAGGCCGCGCGCCAGATCCTGCAAGGTCATGCGTACGATGCGCTCGTCGGGCCGGCTGCAGTTCTCGACGATTACGACGGGCAGTCCGGCGCGCCGGCCCTCGGCCAGCAGGCGCTCGGCGGTGGCGGAGGCTTCGCGGCCGCCCATGTACTGCACCAGGGTGTCGGTTTTGGGAAGGGCGGGCGGTGCGGCGTCCCGCTGGTCGGGCTGGCCCGGCGCCGTGCTCGAGGTGAAGAAGGCGACGCTGCGCGCCACGCCGCGCTTGGTGAGGGGCTGCTTGGAGGCCGCCGCGGCGGCAACCGCCGTGGTGATGCCGGGGACGATCTCGACCTCGACGCCGGCCGCTTCCAGCGCGCGCAATTCCTCGTCGGCGCGGCCGAAGAGCATCGGGTCGCCGCCTTTCAGGCGCACGATGCACTGGTATCTGCCGGCGCAGTCGACCAGCTGCTCGTTGATCAGGGTTTGCGCGGTGGAGCGCTGGCCCGAGCGCTTGCCGACGGAGATCAGCTCCGCCTGGCGGCACAACCCCAGCATCTCGGGGGTGACGAGGGCGTCGTAGAGCACGACGTCGGCTTGCGCCAGCAGGCGCGCGCCGCGCACGGTGATGAGGTCGGCGGCGCCGGGTCCGGCTCCTACCAGATAGACTTTGCCCAGCCCCGCCATGGCACCCCTTCGCTTATTGATCCAGTCGGATCATACCCGCAGCGACGGTCTGGTGGGTGACTTCATCGATCAGGATGAAGGCGCCCGTCGCGCGGTTGTCGCAATAGGCGTCGGCGGCCAGCGGCTGCTGCACGGTGAGCTGCACGGTGGCGATGTCGTTGAGCTTCAGGCCTTCCGCCGCATGCCGCTGCTGGGTGTTGACGTCCAGGATGCTGTCGACCTGCTTGATCTTGGCGGCGGTCTGGCGGGTGCCGTGCTTGATCCAGTACTTGCGGCGCGCATCGAGCGGCTCGTCCGACATCCAGCACATGTCCGCCACCACCTGCTTGAGCAGGGTCGCCGGCTGTTCGCTGCCTGCCAGCAGGTCGCCGCGCGAGATGTCCAGGTATTCGTTCAGCAGCAGGGTCACCGACTGGCCGGCGGTCGCCGATTGCAGGGAACCGTCGAAGGTCACGATATCCTTCACGGTGGCCGTCTGGCCCGAGGGCTGGACCACCAGCGTATCGCCCACCGAGACCTTGCCCGATTCGATGCGGCCCATATAGCCGCGGAAGTCGTTGGCTTCGTGGCCGTTGTGGCGCGCCACCAGCTGCACCGGGAAGCGGAAGGGGGCGGCGTGCGATTCGTCGTAGACCGACAGGCCTTCCAGTAGCTCGATCAGGGTCGGGCCTTCGTACCAGGCCATCTTCTCGGAGCGGTCCACCACGTTGTCGCCGCTGAGTGCCGACAGCGGGATCGCGGTGACGTCCTTCAGGCCCAGCGAATCGGCGAATTCGCGGTAGGCCGCCACGATGCGCTCGTAGACGGTGCGGTCGTAGTTCACCAGGTCCATCTTGTTGACGGCCACGATCACGTGCTCGATCTGCAGCAGCTTGGCGATGGTCGAGTGGCGCTTGGTCTGGGTCAGCAGGGTCACCGAACCGTCGTCGCCGAGCTTCACTTTCGACACGTCCACCAGGATGATCACGGCGTCCGCGGTCGAGGCGCCGGTCACCATATTGCGGGTGTACTGCTCGTGGCCCGGGGTGTCGGCGATGATGAACTTGCGCTTCGGCGTGGCGAAGTAGCGGTAGGCCACGTCGATGGTGATGCCCTGTTCGCGCTCGGCTTCCAGGCCGTCGGTCAAGAGGGACAGGTCGATGGTGTCGCCCACGGTGCGCTTGTGCTTGGAGCGCGAGACGGCGGCCAGCTGGTCGGCGAAGATGCCCTTGCTGTCGAACAGCAGGCGGCCGATCAGGGTACTCTTGCCGTCGTCGACGGAACCCGCGGTGATGAAGCGCAGCAGGCCCCGTTGCTTGAGATTGTCGGTCATGGCGTTCATCAGAAATATCCTTGCTTCTTGCGTTTTTCCATCGACGCTTCCGAGGTCTGGTCGTCCATGCGGGTCGCGCCGCGCTCGGTCACTTCGGTGACGGCGGTTTCGGCAATGATGTTCTCGACCGTGGCGGCGGTGGACGCCACCGGGCAGGTGCAGGAGATGTCGCCGACGGTACGGAAGCGCACGGTGCGGGTCTCGATCGCTTCGCCTTCGCGCGCCGGGGTCAGCGGGGTGAGCGGCACCAGCAGGCCGTTGCGCGGGATCACCTGGCGCTCGTGGGCAAAGTAGATCGAGGGCAGGGCCAGCTTCTCGCGGGCGATGTACTGCCACACGTCGAGTTCGGTCCAGTTCGAGATCGGGAAGACGCGCATGTTCTCGCCCGGGTGGACACGGGTGTTATACAGGTCCCACAGTTCCGGACGCTGGGCCTTCGGGTCCCACTGGCCGAATTCGTCGCGGAAGGAGAAGATGCGCTCTTTCGCACGGGCCTTTTCTTCGTCGCGGCGGGCGCCGCCGATGCAGGCGTCGAAGCCGTGCTCGGCAATGGTTTCCAGCAGGGTCACGGCCTGGGCCGCATTGCGCGAGTCGGTTTGCGGATTGCGCAGGCGCACGGTGCCGCGCTTGATCGAATCCTCGACCGAGCCGACGATCAGGCGCTCACCGAGCTCCGCCACACGAGCGTCGCGGAAGGCGATCACCTCGTCGAAATTGTGGCCGGTATCGATGTGCACCAGGGGGAAGGGGAATTTACCCGGACGGAAGGCCTTCTCGGCCAGGCGCAGCAGCACGACCGAGTCCTTGCCGCCCGAGAACAGCAGGGCGGGATTGCTGCATTCGGCCGCCACTTCGCGCAGGATGTGGATGGCCTCGGATTCCAGTGCGTCGAGGTGGCGCGCATTCACGTCCGTGAGCACGGCCGGATTGTCGAGTAGGGTCGTCATGTTGTTTGCCTGTTTGCAGCGGCTCAGGCCGCTACGGATGTAATGCGAATAAGTTTGCCGTCGACCAGGTGCAGGCCGCATTCCTTGGATTCAGGGTTTTCCCACCACCAGCGTCCGGCGCGCACATCCTCGCCCGGCTGGATGGCGCGGGTGCAGGGTTCGCAGCCGATCGAAGGGTAGCCACGGTCATGCAGGGCGTTGTATGGCACATTGTTCGTGCGCAGATACTCCCAGACATCTTCCTCCGACCAGTCAGCCAGGGGATTGAACTTCTGCATGCCGTGGGCCGCATCGTCTTCCTGTACGGCCAGCTCGGCGCGGGTCGTCGACTGGGCGCGGCGCTGGCCGGTGATCCAGGCCTGCTTGCCCGCAAGCGCGCGGCCCAGGGGCTCGACCTTGCGGATGCGGCAGCATTCCTTGCGCATCTCGACGCTGTCGTAGAAGGCGTTCAGGCCGTTCTGCGCCACATAGGCCTCGACCGCGTCGGGCTGGGGCCGGAACAGGGCGATGTCAATGCCGTACGTGTCCCGCACGCGGTTCAGCATATCGAGCGTCTCGGCGTGCAGGCGGCCGGTCTCCAAGGAGAAGATGCCGATCGGCAGCTTCGCTTTCAGGATCAGGTCGGTCAGGACCATGTCCTCGGCCGCCAGGCTGGAGGCGAACACGGCGGGCGAATGATCGCGGGCGATGCGCGCCAGGATGGCTTGCGTCTCTTCGACGCGGCGGTGCAGGTCGCTCATGGTGCGTCCTTCAGATGCCCGCGCCGATGTCGGTCAGTTCCGGCGGCGCGCCGCGCGGCGCACGGCGGAACAGCGGCAGCGGCTGGTCGACCGATGCCTGATAGGTCTCCGAGAACACGGTCAGGCCCTTCAGGGCGTCGTGGATGCTGCGGTCCTGGCGGGTCGCGAAGGCGTCGAAACCGACGCGCGACAGCGGCCACAGCTGGTCACGCAGGACGTCGCCGATGGCGCGCAGCTCGCCCGTGTACGCCAGGCGCTTGCGCAAATTGAAGGCGGTCGAGTAGCCGCGGCCGTCCGAGAACTTCGGGAAGTCGACGGCGACCAGGGCCAGGCGACCGAGGTCGTCCTTGATACTTGCCGCCTGTTCGTCCGGCGCCAGCCAGACCGCGATGGCGGCACGCTGGCCCAGCGTCTCGCGCTGGGCCAGCCACACGGTCAGCGGCACGATGAACTTGCCTTCAGGGACTTCGACGGCGTCGGGCGTCTCACCCTCGGCCAGGCGCAACACGCTCCAGTCGTCGTCGACCACTTCGCGATGCTTGATGATCTGCTTATGAACGACAAAATTAGGCATAGTGGTCTTCCCCAACCAGTTCGCCCGCCGCGATCGGCGTGGCATAGACGTGTTCCTTGAATGGCGTGATGCCGAGGCGATGCACGGTGTCGACGAAGCGCTCGCCTTCGAAGCGTTCGCGCACATAGACTTCGAGCAGGCGGCCGACGACTTCCGGCATCTGCACGGCCGAGAAGGACGGGCCGATGATCTTGCCGATGGCGGAGGTGTTGCCTTGCGAACCGCCGATCGACACCTGGTACCATTCGCTGCCGTCCTTGTCGACGCCGAGGATGCCGATGGCGCCCACATGGTGGTGGCCGCAGGCGTTGATGCAGCCCGAGATGTTCAGTTCGATGTCGCCGATGTCGTGCTGGAAGTCGAGGTTGTCGAAGCGTTCCGCAATGGCGGCTGCGATCGGGATCGACTTGGCATTCGCCAGCGAGCAGAAATCGCCGCCCGGGCAGGCGATGATGTCGGTCAGCAGGCCGATGTTCGGCGTTGCCAGGCCCTTGGCCTTCGCCAGCTGCCACAGTTCGAACAGCTTGCTCTGTTCGACGTCGGCCAGCACCAGGTTCTGCTCGTGGGTCACGCGCAGTTCGCCGAAGCTGTACTTGTCGGCGAGATCGGCCACGAAGTCCATCTGCTCGGCGGTCGCGTCGCCCGGCGGCACGCCGGTCTTCTTGAGCGACAGCACCACGGCGGCGTAGCCCGGCACCTTGTGCGGCTTGACGTTGCGGTTGATCCAGTTGGCAAACGCGCGGTTGTCGGCGTGCTGGGCGGCCGGATCGATGTCTTCCAGCTGGGCATAGCCGTGCGGCTGGAACCACTGGGCCACGCGGTCGAATTCTTCCTGGGTGAGCGTTTCCGGGCCGTCCTTCAGGTCCTGCCACTCTTCTTCGACCTGGCGGGTGAATTCCTCGACGCCCACGGCCTTCAACAGGATCTTGATGCGGGCCTTGTACTTGTTGTCGCGGCGGCCGTGCTGGTTGTACACGCGCATCACGGCTTCGGTATAGGTCAGCAGGTGCTGCCAGGGCAGGAAGTCGCGGATGACCGAGCCCAGGATCGGGGTACGGCCCATGCCGCCGCCGGCCATGAACTTGAAGCCGACTTCGCCCGCATCGTTCTTCACCAGGGTCAGGCCGATGTCGTGGATGGCGATCGCGGCGCGGTCTTCGACGGCGCCGTTGATCGCCACCTTGAATTTGCGCGGCAGGGCGATGAACTCGGGGTGGAAGGTGCTCCACTGGCGCAGGATCTCGGCGAAGGGGCGCGGATCGATGATCTCGTCGGCCGCCACGCCGGCGAACTCGTCGGTGGTGATGTTGCGGATGCAGTTGCCCGAGGTCTGGATGGCGTGCATCTCGACCGAGGCCAGGTCTTCCAGGATCTGCGGCGTCTGCTCCAGCTCGATCCAGTTGTACTGGATGTTCTGGCGGGTGGTGAAGTGGCCGTAGCCACGGTCATATTTGCGCGCGATATGGGCGAACATGCGCATCTGACGCGACGCCAGCAGGCCGTAGGGCACGGCGACACGCAGCATGTAGGCGTGGCGCTGCATGTACAGGCCGTTTTGCAGTCGCAGGGGCAGGAATTCTTCCTCAAGCAGCTCACCGGACAGGCGGCGTTCCACCTGGCTGCGGTACTGTGCGATGCGTTCGCGCACGATGAGATGGTCGTAGTGGTCGTAGCGGTACATGGTCTCGTCCAATGGGGCAAACATTGTCCACCCGTTAAATGTTGGGTCAAGTGTAAGCACCACGCTATATATTCCAAACTACGGAGATTTCATTTGCTTATATGCGTAACTCGAATAAGCATCTTAAAATGTCACCTGCTGCCGCATTGACAAGAACCATACCAACCATCGACCACTCTTCATGAACCTTCACCAGCTGCGCTTCGTGCGCGAAGCCGTCCGCCAGAACTACAACCTGACCGACGCCGCCAAGGCGCTGTTCACCTCCCAGCCCGGGGTCTCGAAAGCCATCATCGAGCTCGAGGAAGAGCTCGGGGTCGACATCTTCACCCGCCACGGCAAGCGCATCCGCGGGCTGACCGAGCCCGGCCGCCTGGTGCTGCAGTCGGTCGAGCTGATCATGCAGGAAATCGACAGCCTGAAACGCATCGGCAAGGAATACGCGGCCCACGACAGCGGCAGCTTCACCATCGCCACCACCCACACCCAGGCGCGCTACATGCTGCCCAAGGTGGTGCAGGCCTTCATGCTGAAGTTCCCCAAGGTGCGCTTGTCTTTATTGCAGGGCAATCCGAAGCAGATCGCCGACATGGTCAAGAACGACCAGGCCGACCTGGCCATCGCCACCGAGTCGATCGCCGCCATCGAGGGCCTGATCACCCTGCCGTGCTACCAGTGGGAACACGTGCTGGTGGTGCCGCCGGACCACCCGCTGACCCGTTCGAAGGCCGTCTCGCTGGAAGAGATCGCCTCCTACCCGGTGATCACCTACGATGCCGCCTTTGCCGGCCGCAGCAAGATCGACCACGCCTTCGGCCTGCGCAACCTCAAGCCGGACGTGCTGCTCGAGGCCATCGACGCGGACGTCATCAAGACCTATGTCGAGCTGGGCATGGGCGTGGGCATCATCGCCGGCATGGCCTTCGACCCGGAACGCGACCGCAACCTGCGCGCCATTCCCGTCGGCCAGCTGTTCGGCATGAACATTTCGCGGGTAGCCGTGAAGCAGGGCGCCTACCTGCGCAGCTACATCTACACCTTCATCGAACTGCTGGCCCCGACCCTGAACCGCAAGATGGTCGAGTCGGCGATGCGCGGCGGCGAGAACTACGAGCTTTAACAAGGAAAATTTATGAGCACTAGCAATTCGGTCGTTGATTTCTTCACGAAAATCGCCGACCACTATGACGCCCAGTTCCACGACGAGAGCGACGAAGACCGCCAGGACGACCTCGACGACGTCGCCGAGCAGGTCGCGGAACTGATGCGCGGCCACACCGTGCTGGAACTGGGCTGCGGCACCGGCTACTGGACCGATGTGATCGCCGAGACGGCCACCCAGGTCATCGCCACCGACGCCAGCGAAGCCATGCTGAACGTGGCCCGCGAGCATGGCGAGGGGCTGGAAAATGTGCGCTATCGCGTGGTCGACGCGCTGGACATCCCGGCGGACATTGCCGAGGGCGGCAAGATCACTGCCGTGTTCGCCGGCTTCCTGTGGTCGCACCTGAAGAAGGAACAGCAGGACGCCTTCCTGGCCGGCCTGCGTTCACGCATCGGCAAGGATACGCTGCTGGTGCTGATCGACGACGAATACGTCGAGGGCGCCAGCCCGACGGTCGCACGCACCGATGCCCAGGGCAATACCTGGGCCCAGTTCGTCGACGCCGACGGCAATCGCCACGAGCTGCCGAAGAACTACCCCACCGACAGCGCCCTGCGCAAGCGCCTCGGCACGGCCGTCCGCGAGATCAAGATCGGCCGCTGGGATTCCTGCTGGGCGCTGACCTGCCGCCTGAAATAAGGCCGAGAATCAACACTTCGGTGTCAGGTCTGACAAATGGACACGGGCTCAACAGTCAGCGTCAATAACGCTCGAGCTCGTGTCCGAATGTCAGACCTGACACCGGTGTAGTTGCTGACCTGCCGCCTGAAATAAGGCCGAGAATCAACACCTCGGTGTCAGGTCTGACAAATGGACACGGGCTCAACAGTCAGCGTCAATAACGCTCGAGCTCGTGTCCGAATGTCAGACCTGACACCGGTGTAGTTGACCTGACACCGGTGTAGGTTTAGAATCCGCCGCGGCTGCCGCCGATATTGATGCCGCCGCTGCCGGACGGGCTGCCGCCGCCCGGCATGCCGCCGGCGCCGCCCGGTCCGCCACGGCCGCGGCCGCCGCCTTCCGGTCGGTTGCCGCGCTCAGGCTTTCCTTCGCCGCCGGGGCCTCCCGGCTGGCGCTCCAGCGTGCTGCGCACATGCGCCAGCAGCCTGGTGCGCTGCGCGTCGTCGAGTGCGTCGTTCATCAATAACCAGGTTTCCCGCAAGGCCAGGTCCTCGGCCTGGGTGGCCGCCGCGTCGGCGTCGAGCGGGGCGGCAAGCGTGCGCAGGTCGCCCGCCGGGTCGCCTGCCAATGCCCTGGCTGCCGCGTCGAGCGCCTCGCGGCGCTCCTTGCGCGTGCGCAGGATGGTGCGGGTCTTGCGTTCGCTCTGTTCCCACAGGAGGCGCTGGTTCTCGTTCAGGGCCAGTTCCTTCCTGATTTCCGGCGCCTGCATCAGGAGCTCGTCGGCGCGCCAGTCCGAAATGGGAATGGCCCGGGCGGCGGGCAGGCAGAAGAGCAGGGCGGTGGCGAGGGCAAGCGGCAGACGTTTCATGGACAGGCGTCGAAATGAGGGGAGCCCATTGTCTGTTGCTAAGGCGTAAAGCGCGGTTACTCAGCTGTAAGGAAATGTTGCTGGTGCCTTGTCTCCTTTCTGCTTTATGGCCTGATGCTATCCTTCCCGCCTAAGCCCTCGATTTGTGTTCGCGTCCACTTACTCGATGGTGAAAGACTTCACTGCCGGGGATCTGCTGCAACTCAAGTGGCTCAATGGCGCCGCCGCATCCGTGAGCGGCTTCGCCAGCCTGGACGATGCGACCGCCGTGTTCTCGAACTACGTCGACGCCGCCATCACCCAGGCCCGTGCCGGCGAGGCCGTCTGGTTCAGCTACCAGGGCAACGCCTATGTGGTCGTCGACAGCGGCGCCGAGTCCGCGGCTGCCTTCGCGGCCGGCCAGGACCTGATCGTCCAGCTGACCGGTGTCGACCTGACGAAGGTCTCGTTCAACGCCCAGTACGGCACCATCGCCCTGGTGTAGGCGGCGCCCGCGGCTACCCGCCCGTCATAAAGTGTGGGCGGGCCCGCTTTTCCAGGGGCGTCGCCGATATACTCGAACGAGCACATCACCTGGGAGGAACCATGCCTGGCCGCTTCGTTCGCAGAACCATTCTGGTATCGCTTGCTTGCTGGACCCTGGCCGCAGAGGCTGCGGAACCCGCGGCGCCCGTCGTGCGCAGCGCGGCCCAGCTGGAGTCCGTCCTCGCCTCCAGCCAGCCGAGCCCACTCGACGCGCTCACGCCCTACGGCAAGCGGCGCTTCCTGCAGTCGCTGCGGTGGAACGAGCGTGGACTCACCACCTTCAGCGGACAGCCGCTGGTGCGCGAACTGGAAGTCCCGCAGATCGCGGCGGTACTCGCCTTCATCGATGCCGACGCCTATCTTCCCATGGTGACCAGGGACGCCATCGGCGCGCCGCTGCGGCTGCCAGCCCCGACGGCGGATGCCGAAGCGCGCCTCGCGCAGATCGTGCGCCTCGTGGAGGAAGGGAACAGGCGCCGCGAGGATACGGCAGGGGCCGTGACGGCGTCGGACGACGCCCGCCTGGAGCGCCGCTTCGTCGCCGTCTTCGGTGAGCGCCCTTCCTGGCACACGCTGCGTGAGCTCCCGCTTGGCGACCTGTTGCCGTACTTCGACGCCGCCGCGCTTGCGGCGCAAGGTAGGAAGGATTCCGTCGCTACACGGTTTCTGATGGCGGTGTACGAGGAATTGCGGGCACGCGGCGTCGACACCAGCCGCACCGTCGACGAAACCGTGTTGCGCAGCATGCTCGAGGCGCGCGAGTTCGGACAGGCAAGGGCCTTCGTGGCCGGAAAGCCGCACCTGGCGGCGAACACGATTCCCACGGTGCGCGATTCCCTCGGGCCACGCTTCAAGGGCCGCAGCGCCTACCGCTATGAGGCAGTAAACAACACACTGGTGCGCGAAGCGCTGCCGCATCCGCGTGGCGCCGAGCTGGTGATGGTCGTCGATGCGGGCTGCCATTTCTCCCACGACGCCCTGGCGGCGCTGCGCGAGGACGCCGCACTGCGTGCACGCATGGTGCAGGCCGGCCTGGTGCTGGTGACGCCGCCGCGCGCCGGATTCTCCGCCGATTTCGTCGGACAGTGGAACACCAACAACCCCACGATCCCGATGCGCGTTCCCTACGGCGTCGGCGGATGGCAGGCAGTCGACGTCCCCAACGTGCCGCGCTTTTTCCTGCTGAAGGACGGCAAGGTCGTGAAGCAGCTTAGCGGCTGGCCGGCAGGAGGCAACAAGGCCAGCCTGCTTGCGATGCTGGATGGAGGCGTCGAACAATAGACGTGACGTCGAAAGCCGGCGAGCGCCGAAGGACTGTACAGGCTCCCCGGTACAGCTAGCTCTTCCTGCCTTTCCTTTCCCCTGCGGCGAATACTTCGATCTTGCGCGTCGGCCCCGATACGATCAGCAGGTCTGCCGGCAGGATGCGGGTTTCCGGCAGGGCGTGCTCGAAATCCTCGTTGGCGCGCTTGACCCCGACGACCGTCACCCCGAAGCGCGACCGGACATGAGACTCGGCCAGTGTCAGGTGATGGGTTTCGACGGGAGCCTGGATCTTGGCGATGCCGAAGCCGTCCTCGAACTCGATGAAATCGATGAGGCGGCCGGTGATCAGGTGGGCCACGCGCGCGCCCATGTCGGCTTCGGGATAGATCACGTGGTGGGCGCCGATGCGCTGGGCGATCTGGCCATGTTCGGGCGTCATCGCCTTGACCCAGATGTCCTTGATGCCGAGTTCGGTCAGGACCATCAGCGTCATCAGGCTGGCGGCAAGGTCCGAGCCGATGCCGACGATTGCATGGGAAAAATCTGCCACGCCCAGCTGGAGCATGACGTTTTCGTTGGTCGAGTCTGCCTGTACCGTATGGGTAAGGCGCTCGGCCCAGAGCTGTACCAGCTCTTCCTTGAGGTCGATGCCCATGACGTCGTGTCCGAGCCGGACCAGCGACTGCGCGACGGCGCCGCCGAAACGTCCAAGACCGATGACGACCACGCTGTCGCCTGCGGAAAAGGCGAACTGTTCCGTAAAAATTCTACCCAACAATTGGATGCTCCTCTGGATAACGGTAAGGCATGCGGCGCTCGGCGAGAACGAGCGAGGCCGCCAGGGTGATCGTTCCGACCCGGCCGGTGAACATGAGCAGCGCCAGCACGAACTGTCCCGCCGGCGGCAGCTGGGCCGTGATGCCGGTGGAGAGGCCGACGGTGCCGAACGCGGATATGACCTCGAAGATGATCTGGTCGGTAGGGAAGTCGGAAACCCGCAGCAGCGCCAGGGTGCCGAGGGCAACCACCACGCTGCCGAGGACCAGCACCGTGATGGCCTGGCGCTGCGCGGATGCGCCCACCCGCCGGCCGAAGGCTTCGGTGTCGGTGTGGCCCCTGGCTTCGGCGAGCACGAGCAGGAACAGGACCGCGACCGTGCCGACCTTGACCCCGCCCGCGGTGCCCGCGCTGCCGCCGCCGATGAACATCAGCAAGTAATGCAGGGCCCAGCTTTCATGCGTCAGGGCGCCGATGTCGAGCGCATTGAATCCCGCCGTACGCGCCGAGACCGACAAGAACAGGCTGTTGAGGAGCTTGTCCGCGACATCGAAGGGCCCCAGCGTGCGTGGATTGTCCCACTCGAACAGGAGCGAGGCGAGGAAACCTCCGGCCAGCAGCACCAGGGTGCCGATCAGCGTCAGCTTGCTGTGCAGCGACCAGTGGCGCGGATCGCGCCAGCGGTGGCGCAGGTCGTGCAGCACCGGGAAGCCGATGCCCCCGATGACGATGGCGATCATGACCGGGGCCAGGATCAGGGCGTCGCCGGCATAGCGCGCCAGTCCGTCCGCATGGATGGAAAAGCCGGCATTGTTGAACGCCGACACGGCATGGAACAGTCCCGACCATCCCGCCGCGGCCCAGTCGAGCCCATAACCCAGGTGCAGGCGCAGGATGAGCGCGCCTGCGATGAGGAGCTGGACCAGCAAGGTCACGACCAGCACGACCTTCGCCACGCTCGACACGTCGCCCAGCGCGAGCGTGCGCGATTCGGCCTGGGTCATGAGCCTGGTGCGCAGCCGGGGCGAGCGGTTCACCATCAGGCCGAGGAGCGTCGCCGCCGTCATCATGCCGAAGCCGCCCAGCTGGAACAGCAGCATGATGACGGATTGCCCGAAACCCGACCAGTAGGTGCCGGTGTCGACGACGGCCAGGCCGGTCACGCAGACCGCCGACACCGCCGTGAATGCGGCCACGCCCCAGTGTGCAGCCACGCCGTCCGCGTGGGCCGCTGGCAGCATCAGGAGCAAGGTCCCGCCCAGGATCGCGGCAAGGAAGGCGAGCGTCACCGCGCGCGCCGGGTGCAGGACCGTTTTCATGCGCATGCGCCGCCCTCAGCGCGGATGCCCGTCGGAGACTTCGAAGTCCATGGTACCGGTATCGCGGTCGGTCGCCAGCGGGGCGCCCAGGAATTTCAGCCAGGTGAAACCGGCGATGCCCGCCACCAGTGAGGCGGCCAGGATCGCCATCTTGGACGCGTTGATCGCCTCCGCCGCCCCGGCGAAGGCGAGGTTGGTGATGAAGATCGACATCGTGAAGCCGATCCCGCCCAGCAGGCCGGCCCCCAGGATGTGTCGCCATGCCAGGTCCAGCGGCAGCCGGCACAGTCCGAGCGCCACCGCGGCGAAACTGAACAGGAAGATGCCGACCGGCTTGCCGGCGATGAGGCCAAGCATGATGCCCATGCTGTTCGCGCTCAGGAGGTCGGCGGCCCAGCCCGCGCCGATCACGATGCCGGTATTGGCCAGTGCGAAAACCGGCAGGATCAGGAAGGTGACGGGCTTGTGCAGGACGTGTTCCAGGCAGTGCGACGGCGATTGCGCGTCGTCCTCCCTGGACGAATAGGGAATAGCGAAGGCCAGCAGGACGCCGGCGATGGTCGCGTGCACGCCGGACTTGAGCATCAGGAACCACATCAGCGCACCGCCGAGCAGGTAGGGCAGCAGGGCCATCACGCGCAGCAGGCGGTTCATGGCCAGCAGTCCCGCGAACACCGCCAGGGCCCCGAGCAAATAGAGGAAGGACAGGTCGCTGGTGTAGAACAGGGCGATGACGACGATGGCGCCGAGGTCGTCCATGACGGCCAGGGCCGTCAGGAAGATCTTCAGCGAGGCCGGCACGCGGCTGCCGAGCAGGGCCAGCACGCCGAGGGCGAACGCGATGTCGGTCGCCATCGGGATGCCGACACCGGCCTGGGTGGCGGTGCCCGCATTCAGGCCGAAGTGGATCAAGGCCGGCACCGCGATGCCGCCCGCGGCCGCCACCATGGGCAGCATCGCATTGCGCAGGTCCGACAGTTCGCCGTTCTGGAGCTCGCGCTCCAGCTCGAGCCCGATCAGCAGGAAGAAGATCGCCATCAGGGCATCGTTGACCCAGTGCTCGATGCTCAGGCCGCCAAAGTACTGGTGCCAGAAGCCCAGATAGGCGGGCCCGAGGGCGGAATTGGCGATCGACAGGGAGACGATCGTGCACAGGATCAGCACGATGCCGCCGGACTTGCTCGATTCGATGAATTCCCTGAAGGTGTGCGAAAGGGGGCGTTCGATGCGGATCATGCGGCCTCCCGGGCGGCATGACGAAGCGGGGAGAGGGAAGGGCGAGCGAAGTGGAAGGTGTACATGATGGTCGAGGATAGTCCCGCGTGGCGGCCCGACCATCGCGCATCCTGCCGTACCGCCGGTACGAACACCCGTGGACAGTATAAATGATTTCCGGCCCTTTCGGGCCGGAAACAGGTGGGATTCAGCGTCCGGTGGTCGGGGCCGGCGCCGTGCTGCCGGCCAGCGGGTCAGGCTGGGCGGAGGCGCCGCGCTTGACCCAGTAGTCGGCGTTCTCGATGCCGAGCGCCACCGGATCGAAGACCGGATCCTTGCCTTGGGCCTTCTGCGCCTCATAGTCGCGCAGGCACTTGAAGGCGACATTGCGCAGCAGGAGGATGGCGGCAATGTTCAGCCATGCCATCAGGCCCACGCCGAGGTCGCCCAGCGCCCAGGCGGCGTCGGCGGTCTTGATGGTGCCGTAGAAGGTGGCGCCGATGATGGCTACCTTCAGCAGGAACGCCATCCAGGGACGCTTGGTAACGCGGTTCAGATAGGCGATATTGGTCTCGGCGATGTAGTAGTAGGCCACGATCGTCGTGAAGGCGAAGAACAGCAGGGCGATCGCCACGAACAGCGAACCGAAGCCCGGCATGATGTTCTCCAGCGCCGTCTGCACATAGCCCGGGCCGGCGGCCACGCCCTGCACGCCGGTAAACATCGCCGTGCCGTCCGGCGCCTGCACGTTGTACTGGCCGGTGATGAGCAGCATGAAGGCGGTGGCCGAGCACACGAACAGGGTGTCGACGTAGACCGAGAAACCCTGCACCAGGCCCTGCTTGGCCGGATGGCTCACTTCGGCCGCCGAGGAGGCGTGCGGGCCAGTGCCCTGGCCGGCTTCGTTCGAGTACACGCCGCGCTTCACGCCCCACTGGATCGCCATGCCGATGATGGCGCCGAACGCCGCGTCGAAGCCGAATGCCGAGGTGAAGATCAGCGAGAGCCCATGCGGCAGCTGGTCGATGTGCATGGCAACGATGATGCAGGCCACCACGATGTAGCCCAGCGCCATGAAGGGCACGACGTATTCCGCGAAAGTGGCGATGCGCTTGACGCCGCCGAAGATGATGAAAGCCAGCGCGATGGCCAGCACGACGCCGGTGACCGTGGTGTCGACGCCGGCCGCGGTCTTGAGGCTTTCGGCGATCGAGTTGGCCTGCACGCCCGGCAGCAGCACGCCGGTGGCGAGGATGGTGACCAGGGCGAACAGCACCGCGTACCACTTGATGCCCAGGCCCTTCTCGATATAGAAGGCCGGGCCGCCGCGGAACTGCTTGTCGATCGACTCCTTGTATACCTGGCCGAGGGTCGATTCAACGAAGGCCGAACTGGCGCCGAGGAAGGCGACGGCCCACATCCAGAACACGGCGCCCGGGCCGCCGAAGGTGATGGCCGTGGCGACGCCGGCGATGTTGCCGGTGCCGACGCGGCCGGCCAGGGTCATGGTCAGCGCCTGGAAGGAAGACACGCCCTGGTCGGAGCTTTTGCCGTCCATCATGAGACGGGTCATTTCGCGTACGTGGCGCAGCTGCAGGAAGCGCGAACGGATCGAGAAATACAATCCCGCGCCCAGGCAGAGCGCGATCAGGGCGGGGCTCCAGACCCAGCCGTTAATGAGGTTCACCAACTCATTCATACATCTTCCCCATAGCAACAAATGTCATCGATAGACGGCCGGAAACGTTGCCCGGCCTGTTATGGAGAGCAACGATACCCGAAGAATTATCTAATTCCTATTGTTATTTTTTGCTGCACTGCCGCGTGCGCCAAGGCGATACAGGCGGCCCTTGCATGCGCCATCCGGTAGCGCATGACGGCACGGTTTCGGTGCGCGATTACATCAATGGAGCTTGATTGCGACCGGGTTGGCGCCCTCGCGCAGCTCGATCGCGGCATCCTCGAAGGAGGGCGGGCCGAAGCGGCTGACCGGGTTGCGGCTGAAGCCGTAGTTTTCCTTCGGGATGCCGATGAAGTTGCGGTCCAGTTCCCTGTTTTCGTTCTCGTCCTGGTAGGCCAGTACGGCCCAGGTGCCGGCGGGGATGTCCTTCAGGGTGACCACGGTCTCGCCCGCCTGGGCCGGCGCCGAGGCGCTGTAGACACACTGCTTGAGGAAGCGTTCACGGTCGCAGACGGCGACGTTGACCTTGCCCTTGGCCGTCACGCCCGAGACGCGGACCTCGACCGTGGCGGCTGCCAGCGCCTGGCCGGTAGAGAGAACAAGGACGAAGGCGAGGAGGGCGGTGGAAACGCTGCGCATGGTGATCCTTTCTAGATAGTTTTTAAGCGAAATCTGTACCGTCGATGAACCGCAGGCTTGTACCGATGGCAACGGTGCAATGCGGCCGGTGTGGTAGGCTTGCGGCATGCTGACCAATACCCTCATCGTCCTCGCCACCATCGTGCTGATGGAAGTGTTTTCCATCGTGGCGCACAAGTACGTCATGCATGGCTTCGGCTGGGGCTGGCACAAGTCGCACCACGAACCCCGCACTGGCTGGTTCGAGAAAAACGACCTCTACGCCGTCGTGTTCGCCGGCGTGGCCATCGCCCTGATCTGGTTCGGCACGCGCGGCTTCTACCCGCTGCAGTGGATCGGCGCCGGCATGACGGCCTACGGGGCGCTCTACTTCATCGCCCACGACGGCCTGGTGCATCAGCGCTGGCCCTTCCGCTACACGCCCAGGAGCGGCTACCTGAAGCGCCTCTACCAGGCCCACCGCATGCACCATGCGGTCGAGGGACGGGAGGGCGCGGTCTCCTTCGGCTTCCTGTACGCCCCGCCCGTGGCCAAGCTCAAGCAGGACTTGCATGCGCTGCATGGAGGACGCTTGCAGCGTCAGCCGCGCCCGGACGGCGCCACAAGCCAGCCGGACGCGGTCGCAAGCCGCGACCGCGCGAACTGAGCGCGCTCGCGCCGCCTTTCAACAGGAGCCATACCTTCGCCGCCTTGCTGGTGCCGGCCCGTTGGTCCCAGGCGTGGGCCCCACGGCGCTTCACTTCGATGCCGATCTGGCGGTAGACATTGCGCGCGCTGGCGATCGCCCAGGCCGAGCGCAGGGGCAGGGCTTTCACGCCCTCGGCCGCCGAGTCGTAATAGGGTTCGGCATGGTCGACCAGGCGCGCAGCCAGCAGCGCCAGGGCGGCGCGATGGCGCGGCTCGGCCAGTTCCTCGCGCGGGATGCCGGCCTCCCTCAGCCACTGGGCCGGCAGATAGCAGCGGCCCATGCGTGCATCCTCGACGATGTCGCGCGCGATATTCGTGAGCTGGAAAGCCAGGCCCAGGTCGCAGGCGCGGTCCAACACATCTTCGTCCACCGCGCCCATGATGGAAGCCATCATCAGGCCGACCACCCCGGCCACGTGGTAGCAGTAGCGCAGGGTGTCGTCAAAGGTCTCGTAGCGCGCGTCGGCGACGTCCATGGCGAAGCCGGCCAGGTGGTCGAAGGCGTAGCGCGGCGCGATGCGGTGGCGCAGGGCGACTTCCTGGAAGGCGGCGAAGGCGGGGTCGCGCATCCGCTCGCCCGCATAGGCGCGGCGGGTCTGGTCTTCCAGCAGCGCCAGGGCGCCGGCCGCATCGTGCTGCGGATTCGCCACATTGAAACCCAACTCCTGGCCATCGACCACGTCGTCGCAGTGGCGGCACCAGGCATAGAGCATCAGCACGCTGCGCCGCGTCGCCGGGTCGAACAGTTTCGCGGCCGCCGCGAAGCTCTTCGAGCCGACTTCGATGGTGCGCGTCGCGTGCTCCATCAGGGCTTCGCTCATGCCGGCACCGCCTCGCGGCGCGCTGCGCGCACTTCTTCCAGCATCAGGCCGGCCGTGGCCTTGGCCGAGCCGATCACGCCGGGCACGCCCGCGCCCGGATGGGTGCCGGCGCCGACCAGGTAGAGGTTGGCCAGCTCGCTGTCGCGGTTGTGGGGGCGGAACCAGGCGCTCTGGGTCAGGATGGGTTCGAGCGAGAAGGCCGAGCCGTGGTGGGCATTGAGCTGGTCGCGGAAGTCGAAGGGCGTGAAGATGCGGCTGGTGACGAGCTGGCTGCGCAGGCCCGGCATGTAGCGCTCTTCCAGGTAGTCGAAGATGCGGTCGCGGTAGCGCGGACCTTCGACCTCCCAGTCGATCGGCGCATTGCCCAGGTGCGGCACCGGGGCCAGCACGTAGTGGCTGCCGCAGCCGGGCGGGGCCAGCGAAGGATCGGTGACGCAGGGCGCGTGCAGGTAGAGCGAGAAGTCCTCGGCCAGTTCCCTGCCGCCGAAGATGTCCTTGATCAGGCCCTGGTAGCGCGGGCCGAAGCAGACCGTGTGGTGCTGGAGCTGCTCGTGATGGTGGTCCAGGCCAAAGTAGAGCACGAACAGCGAGTTGCTGAAGCGCTTCCCGCGCAGCGATGCCGACTCGGCCTTTCCGCGCGGGTGCTTGCCGAGCAGCTTGTCGTAGGTGTGGACCACGTCGGCGTTCGAGGCCACGGCGTCGGCCGCAAAGCGGCGGCCGTCTTCCAGCCGCACGCCGGTGACACGTTTTCCGCTCGCCTCGATCTCGGCCACCGGCGCATTGACTTCGATGCGTCCGCCGATGTCCTCGAACAGCTTCACCATGCCGCGCACCAGGGCGCCGGTGCCGCCGCGCGGGAACCACACGCCCCACTGGCGCTCGAGCGCGTGGATCAGGGTGTAGATCGAGCTGGTGGCGAAGGGATTGCCGCCCACCAGCAGCGAGTGGAAGGAGAAGGCCTGGCGCAGGTGCTCGTCCTCGATGAATTTCGAGACCAGGCTGTAGACGCTGCGCCAGGCCTGCAGGCGCGCCAGCTGCGGGCCGGCCGAGATCATGTCGCGGAAGGAGAGGAAGGGCACGGCGCCCAGCTTCAGGTAGCCTTCCTCGAACACGGCCTTGGAGTAGGCCAGGAAGCGCTTGTAGCCTTCCACGTCGCGCGGGTTGAGGGCGTGGATCTGGCGGTCCAGCGCCTCCTGGTCGTTGGCGTAGTCGAAGTGGCTGCCGTCTTCCCAGCACAGGCGGTAGAAGGGCTTCACCGGCAGCAGCTCGACATAGTCGGACAGCTTCCTGCCGGCGGCCGTGAACAGCTCCTCGATGCAGGACGGGTCGGTGATCACGGTGGGGCCGGCATCGAACACGAAACCCTGGTCCTCATAGACATAGGCGCGGCCGCCCGGCTTGTCGCGCTTTTCCAGCAGCGTGACCTGCATGCCGGCGGCCTGCAGGCGGATGGCGAGCGCCAGGCCGCCGAAACCGGCGCCGATGACGACTGCGTTCTTCTTCTGGTTCATGCTGGTTTCCTGATCTGGTCGGGATGGATCTTGATGGCTGCTGCAAAGGCTTCGCCCACGGGCACCGGCGGTTTGCCGGAAAGCAGGCGCGCCTTGTCCTGCAAGCGCAGGCGGCCGGCGTAGAAGCGCGCGATCAGCGGCGCGGGCAGGCGGTAGAAACGCTGCATCACGCGCCAGCGCGATTCCGGCCTGCCCGCAAGGAAGAGCATGCGGTTGAGCAGGCGGAAGAAGCGCTGGCTTTCCCAGGCAAGGCGCGCTTGCTCGCGGATGGCGGCGAACAGACGCGGTGCGTCCAGTGCGTCGTCCTGGAGGCCGGCGATGTAGTCGGCCAGGCGCACCGCGTGCGGCAGCGAATAGCCGGTGGTCGGATGGAACAGGGCGGCGCGCAGGCCCGAGCAGGGCTGGCCCTGCATCTCGTCCCAGCAGGCGTCGAAGTCGCCCGCCAGCACAATGGGAAGCGAGCCGTGTTCTTCGCGCAGCATGCTGGCCACCTGCCAGCCGCGCGCGGCGGCGTAGGCGGCGATGTTGGCGCGCAGGCGCTCCGGCTCCCAGGCGGCGCTGTCGACGTAATGGGTGTCTTCGACGAGGATGCGGTCCGGCCCGAAGGGCAGCAGGTAGACGAAACGGTAGCCGCCCTGCTGCTCGACGCCGGCGTCCATGATGACGGGCGCCTGCAGGCCGTGCGGGGCGGCCAGAACCAGTTCCTGGCCGAGGAAAGTCTGGTAGCCGAGCGACAGGTGTCTTGTCGCGCGCATGCCGCGTCCGTCGACCACGGCGCGCGCCGCGAGCACCTCGCCGCTTGCCAGCGTGACGGAGGACGGGGTCAGGCCGGTGATCTGCGCGCCTGTCCTCAGGCCTGGGCCGAGATCCGCCGAGACGATGCGGGCGAAGTCTTCGGAGGAGATGCTGGCATAGCCGCCTTCCAGGGTGCGTTCCAGCTGCGGGAAACCGACCTGGTAGCGCGGCCAGCGTTGCGTCACGAGCGGCGCGATCCAGGCCCATTCCTGGGCCGTCAGGTCGCTGTCGTGGAAGGACCAGGTATGGTTGCCGCCGATGCTGTCCCCGCCTTCCAGCAGCAGGATACGCAGGCTTGGGCGCTGCTGGCGCAGGCGCCAGGCGATCAGGCCATTGGCCAGCCCGCCGCCGGCCAGGATCAGGTCGTAGGGCTTAGTCAAGGCTGGCCACTTCTTCCCGCGGGACGCCGCGCAGCTGCAGCGCCGCTTCGATGATGTCGGCCGCGCGGCGCGTGCCGCCGCTGGCGGCGATGCTGCCGGACAGGCGTTCCAGATTGTCGGCGAACGTCGATTCTTCCAGCAGGCGCTTCAACAGCTTCGCCATATGGCCGCTCGACGCGAACTGTGGCGAGGCCTTCAGGCCGATGCCCGTGTGGACGACGCGGCTGGCGGTGCCCGGCTGGTCGAAGGCGATCGGCAGCGCCAGGATCGGCGTGCGCGCGGCGATGGCGTCCATGACGGTGTTCGAGCCCGCATGCGAGACCACCGCATCGGCGCGCGCCAGCACGGCCTGCTGCGGCGCGAAGGCGCACACCCACGTGGCGCCGGCCTGCTCGAGGGCGCGTTCCTGGGGTGCTTCCAGGCCGCCGCAATGGGCGATCAGCAGCTGGACGTCGAGTTCGCGGCAGGCATGGGCGATGCGGCGGAACAGGCCGAAACGCTGGCCCTGCAGGGTGCCGAGCGAGGCGAACACGAAGGGCCGCCCGGCCGCGATCGCCGGCATGCGCGACTGCTCGGGCAGGTGCTGGATGCCCGGCGGGCGCAGCGGACCCACATGGTGGAAGTGCGCCGGCAGCGCGCGCCGCGGGAAGTCGAAATCTTCCACGGTCTGGCTGACTTGCGCCAGCGGCGACAGGCATTCGTGCAGCCCCGTGCGCGGCGCGAGACCAAGGCGCGCGGCATTGGCCGCGATGCTGCGTGCGTGCGGGCCCATCATCCAGTCGTAGACCCGGGTGCTGCCGTCGACGATCTTGCGCGCCCGCTCGCTGTCCTCGTAAGCGAAGGGCATGACGGGCAAGGGAATGCTTGGTTCGCGGTTGACCGGCAGCGCGCAGGCGACCGAGACGAAGGGCAAGCCCAGGCCTTCGGCCACCAGGCCGCCGGCCGCTTCCATCTGGTCGGCGACGATGGCGTCGATGCCGAGCTGGTCGATGGCGCGCGGCAGTTCGCGGCACAGCATGTCGGTGGATGCGGCCATGTCGAGGATGACGCGGCGCAGCCCCAGCGGCCCGCCCGGATTGGCGGCGCGCCGCAAGGACTCCGCCAGCGAGCCGGGCGGGTGGGTGTCGGCGCCGACGGCGTGAAAGCCGATGCGCGCGTCGCGCACGTACTGGCCGGCGTCGGGCCGGTGGATGAAGGTCACGCGGTGCCCGCGCGCGACGAGTTCGCCGCCGAGTGCTTCCAGCGCATTGAAGTGGCTGTAGAAGGCGGGTGCGACAACACCGAAATGCGCCATGCGATCGCTTCCCCCGGGTTTCAGTTGACGCTCAGCGCATGCGC
Source organism: Massilia sp. BKSP1R2A-1 (assembly GCF_050586525.1). Taxonomy (NCBI): domain Bacteria; kingdom Pseudomonadati; phylum Pseudomonadota; class Betaproteobacteria; order Burkholderiales; family Oxalobacteraceae; genus Massilia; species Massilia sp. BKSP1R2A-1. The sequence goes on from NZ_JBOBRE010000001.1 coordinate 232,710, forward strand.
GTGCGTCGCGGCGCTGTCGGCGAAGGGCATGGCGCCGCCCGCGAAGCGCAGGCGCGCGCCGCCGCGCGCGAACAGGCCGGCCACGAAACGCCGGGTGCCGGCCTGGATGCCGAGGGCCGCGACCAGGTGGCGCTCGGCCTCCGTCAGGTGTCCGGCCAGGCGCCGCTGCGCTTCGTCCAGGCCGAGCGAGACCAGCAGGGTGCTCTTGCCCAGGTCCTTGCCGGTGTCCTTGCCGGTGACGGCGCTGTCGTTGCCGGGCAGGTCGTGGAAGTCGTCGCGGATCTGGAAGGCGTGGCCGGCCGCGAGGGCAAAGGCACGCAGCGAACGCGCCACTTCTTCCCCGGTCTGGGCGATGATGGCCGCCATGTCGACCGCCACGCCGAGCAGCACGCCGGTCTTGAGTTCGTTGGTGGCGGCGATGGCCTCGGGGCTGCGCGCGCCGCCGTGCAGGTCTTCGAACTGCCCGCGCACCAGGCCCTGGGTGCCGATGGTCTCGGCCAGGCGCGCCACCAGGCGGGTGCGGGTGACGGGCGGGATGTCCTGGGCGGTGGCCAGCACGCCGAAGGCGCGGCTGAGCAGGGCGACCGAGGCGAGGATGGCGACGTCCTCGCCAAACTGCACGTGAATGGCGGGCTTGCCGCGCCGGAGCTGGGCATTGTCCATGCAGGGCATGTCGTCCAGCATCAGGGAGGCGGCATGCACCATCTCGACCGCGCAGGCGACGTCGACCAGGGCGGGCGAGGTGCAGCCGAGGTCGCGCGCGACCAGCATCACGAGCAAGGGACGCATGCGCTTGCCCGCGCTGAGGGCGCCGGCGCGCATGGCGGCGTTGAGGAGGTCGGCGTGCTCGCCGCTGCCCTCCAGCAGTTCGTCGATGCGCTGCTCGATGCAGTCGCGCAATGCCTCGATCTGGTCTTCGCTGTTCGGGACGTCGAAGCCTTCGAATCGCCGTGTCGCTGTATTCATGCGTTAACCCCTTTTGCCGAGAGCCACGATTTGTCGGAAATGCTGACGATCATACCGGAAGCAATATTGAGTAATCGTTAATTTTTTCAATCGTGCGCAGTAATGGGGCAAACGGCCGAAAACCGGCCTGCGCACCACCGCATCCTTGTTACACGCGTATTAAACTTGAAATTTCGGCCACGTTCATTAGCCGCCCTCAGGAGAGCGGGTCAAGTGTGGGACGGAAAGAAATGTTTCAGGAATGAAAAAGCCGGCAAAAGCCGGCTTTGGGAATACCTGCTGCCGCGCGGAACGCGGCAGCGGGTGCTTAGAAGTTGTGACGCACGCCCACGGTGAACACCGACGGATCGGCGCCCAGTGCGGTGGCGGCCGGGGTCACGTTGGTCGAGGACGAGTAGATGCCGAACACGCCACGGCCGTTGTTGCGCAGTTGCGCGTAGGTCGTGTAGATGTTGGTGCGCTTCGACAGGTTGTAGGTGTAGGCCAGCGAGACGGTGTTGCCCTTGGCGCCGGTTTCGATCTTCTGCTGCTGGAAGTTCACGAAGAACTTGTTCGGACCGGTGGTGTAGGCGACGCCGATGTTGGCGTTCTTGTACTCGTTGTTCGGGCCGGTCTGGTCGGCGACCAGGTAGTTACCTTTGACCTCGAAGGCGCCGAAGGTGTAGCCGGCGCCGGCGCCCCATTCCTTGTCGTCGCCGGTGGCCAGGCGTTCGATCTGGTGATAGCCGGCGCCCAGGTACAGGCCGCCGTTCTTGTATTCCAGCGATGCGCCCATCAGGTCGCCCGAAGGATCGACGGTCTTCTCGCCGGTCGAGTAGGCGGCGTTGACGGTGAAGCCGGAGAGCGCGTTGCTCTTGTAGTTCACCGAGTTGGCCAGGCGGCGGGTCAGGCGGGCGAAGGCCGACAGGTTGCTGCCGAACATGCCCTGGCCCAGGGTGTCGGTGGCGGCGGCGACGGCGGCGATCGGCGAGTACTCGCGGCCGACGGTCAGGGTACCGAAGTCGCCCTGCAGGCCGACCACGGCGCGGCGGCCGAACAGGCTCGAATCGGCGGCGCCGGTGTCGAGGGCGACGCCGGCTTCGATGTTGAACAGTGCTTTCAGGCCGTTACCCAGGTCTTCGGTACCGCGGAAGCCGATGCGGCTGCTCGACTGGTTACCCGAGTTGATCACAGTACGATGGCCTTCGCCCGGGGTGTCGGTGTTCTCCACGGCGATCGCAGCATCCATCACGCCGTAGATGGTCACATTGGTCTGGGCGTGGGCGAACAGCGGGAGGGACGACAGCAGCGCAGCTGCCAGGCACTTAAACTTCATGTAGATCTCCAGTTTGGTTTGGACAGGATGTCGAGTTCTTATGCACTCGGATCGACGCGGATAGTACGGGGGGAATATGTCCGCTTGATGACATCCTGATATGCCAAACGCTCAACTGGCCGGCGCCTCCACGTGGTCGTGGGCGCCGACGGGGATGGAGATATCGATCCGCGTACCGGGCGGCTCGTCGGCGCTGATGGCGATTTCGCCGTGCAGGGCCCAGACCCGCTCGCGCATGCCGACCAGGCCGAGCGACTCGACCTTTTCCATGTCTTCGGAGCTGATGCCGCGACCGTTGTCGCGGATGCAGATCAGGAGTTCGCCGTCGGTGCGGTCGAGGTTGAGGACGACGCGGGTGGCATCCGCATGTCGCGCGATATTGGTCAGGGCTTCCTGCACGATGCGGAACACGGCGGTGCTGGCGGCATCGTCGAGGCGCAGCTGCTCTTCCTCCGCCAGCAGCACGCATTCGATGCCATGGCGCTCGACCCACTCGTCGCGCAAGCCACGCAGGGCGAAATACAGGCCGCCCTCGTCCAGGGCCCGCGGGCGCAGGTTGCTTGCGATCCGGCGCAGCGATGTGATGGCGGTCATGAGGTTGCTCTCCATGCCGTCGAGCAGGCGCCGGCACACGTCCGGCAGCTTCTGGTCCTGTTGCAACAGGGTGAGATCCATGCGCAGCGAGGCCAGCAGCTGGCCGAGGTCGTCGTGCAGTTCGCGTGCGATGTGGGTGCGCTCTTCTTCGCGGATGGTCTGCAGGGCCGAGGACAGCTGGCGCAGCTGGTCGTGCGAGCGCGCCAGCTTCTGCTGCACGAGGTGGCGCTCGGACACGTCGCGCAGGATCACGGTGTAGACCAGGCGGCCGTCCTGCTCGATGCTGGAGATCGAGCCTTCGATCGGGAACAGCTGGCCGTTGGCGCGGATGCCGGTGACGGCGTAGTCGGTGGCGCGGCGCCCGGCCCGCCCTCCGCCGGCAGGAAAATAGTCGAGCGGCAAATTGGCATCGCGTCCCGGCGCCTGGATGAAGCGCGCCAGCGAGCTGCCCCGCATGTTCGCCACGCTGGTGGCGAACATATGTGCCGCGGCCGGGTTGGCGAACACGATCACCGCCTCCTCGTCGATGGAGAGGATGGCGTCGCTGGCGCTGTGGACGATGCGGCGCCCGTCAACCCGGCGCACCTCGGCAGGCGTGCGGCGCACGGCGCGTGCGCGGCGCACTGCCGCAGCCGCCTGGCTGGCGCAATAGCCGCCCAGGAAGCTCACTACGAGAACCGCCGTGCCTGGCGTGCGGCGGCGCTGGCGTCGCTGTGGAGTCATGCGGGAAGAGCTGCGTGTCGTGGCCGGGGCCGGGAGCTCTACATTACGTGGCGGGGGGCGATGTGTGCTTGATACCTCACAACCGTAGGGTGCACGGCTCCGCCGTGCGCGCGTTCAAACCACCGTTGAAACCACGCGCTTTGGCTAGTCACGGGGGAGTTGAACGCGCGGCCGGCACAGCCGGCCACCCTACGAAACCTGGAAACGCAGGCCGAAGTTGTCGAGCGTCCCCGGCAAGCGCGCCGGATCGAGCCGCTTGTTTTCCAGCCGTAGCGTGTGCTTCTCGAGCAGGGCCGCCAGCAGATGGCTGCCCGTCATCAAGACCAGGTGGCGCCCCGGACAGATCACCGGCCCGTCGCTGAACGGAATCAGGGGCCAGTCGCGCTTGACGCCTCCCTCCCAATCCTCGCGCCACAGTTCAGGCGTAAAGCGGTCGGCATACGGCAGGTGGGCGTCGTCGCGGTGGAAGAAGGGGGCGTGGATCAGCACCCCGGTATCCGCCGGCATGGCGCCGTCTTCCCACTGTGTTTCCTCACGGCTCTGGCGCAGCACCATGGGCGTGGTCGGCCACAGGCGCAGCGCTTCCAGTAGGGTGGCGCGAAGGAAGGGCAGCTGCGGCTTGCCGGACCGCTCCGCGATCTCTTCGCGGGCGCGCTGCAACTGGTCCGGGTAAGTGTCCAGCAGGGCCAGCGCGCGGAAGCTGGCGATCACGGCCGCATCGAAGGCGAACAGCCACTGCGGCACCTGCTGCTCCGGCGCGGTGAGGGCGTTGCGCGGGATCTGGGCCATGAAGCCGGCCAGGCTGCCCGGCTCGGCGCGGTCGAGATACATCCGGATGCGCTCGAGGAAGCGTTCCCGCTTGCCGCGCATCGTCGGATGGAAGCCCGCCCAGTTGGCCGCGCCGCGCAGGCGTGTGATCATTTCTTGCAGCTCATGGTCTTCGGCGGCGCCATTGCCCAGCACGATGCGGCGGATCAGGCGATACCAGCCCTGCGACCAGACGTCCCAATCGAGGCGCCCCTGTGCACGTGCGGCCTCCAGGATGCGCGCGGCTTCCTCCTCGGCCAGCGGCAGGAAGCCGGCGGCCATCCGGTGCATCGGATGCGCGGTGTCGAGCGCCGCCTCGTTGAAGCGGCGCCGTTCCGACCGTTCGGCGCCCTCCGACAGCAGCACCGCCTTCGGTTCGAAGTGGGAGAGGGCGCCGCGCTTCTCGGTGCTGGCGGGCGAGAAGGGGGCGGGCGAGCCGTCCAGCACCCGCTGCGCATGCCGCGGGTCCAGCACCACGGCCTGCTTGCGGATCGGCAGGGGCAGCATCAGGGGGCCGCGTCCGTACTTGTCGCGCAGCTTCTGCATGCGCTGCACGGCGCGGCGGTCGAGGTCGAGTTTTTCGGCCAGCGCCACCATCGGCGGCCGGCGGATGATGACGCCCTGCGCCACGACCGGGGCGAAGACCTCGAGGCCGAGGGCGAGGGTGTCCAGCAGGCTGGCACGGGGCAAGCCGGTGCAGGTGGTTCCGGCCCTGGAAATGCCGCGGCCGACGGCGAGGCCGGCGCTGAATGCGCCCAGCACGCCGGCGGCCAGGAAGAGGGAGTCCTTGCGCGTCTTGCTCATGAAACGTCCTGTCCAGTTCGGTAAAGCTTGACTCTACGACAACTGGTCGGGACGCCGCGCACGGACGCCCGCGGGATCTACATTTGCTTGAACAGGTGGAGGAAGCTGCGGCTGACTTCGAGCTTTTCCGGACGGCCCTTGACCAGCACCAGGTGGCGGCCGCGGATGTCGCGCGTCACGCCTTCGATTGCGTTGACGTTGACCAGGGTGGCGCGGTGGATCTGCCAGAACAGCGAAGGATCGAGCTCCTCGGCCAGGTCGCGCACGGGTTTGCGGATCAGGGCCTCGAACGACGCGGTCTGCACGCAGGTGTATTTTTCGTCGGAGCGGAAGAACAGGATGTCTTCCACCGGAATCATGCGCAGGTCCTGGCCGATGCTGGCCTGGATCCATTGCAGGTGCTTCTGCTTGGGCGCCGCGATCTTTTCGGCCAGCTGCGACAGCATCTGCTGCACGCTGTCGTTGACCTTCTCGCCCGGACGCTCGAGGCGCTGCTTGAGGCGGTCGACGGTGACCCTCAGGCGCTCCGGCTCGGTGGGCTTGAGCACGTAGTCGACCGCGCCGCGCTCGAAGGCCTCGACCGCGTACTGGTCGTAGGCGGTGACGAACACGATCTGGCTGCGGTCGCCGATGTCGCGCGCCGCTTCCATGCCGGTCTTGCCTGGCATGCGGATGTCGAGGAAGGTGAGGTCGGGATGAAGCTGGTCGACCAGCTCCACCGCCTCTTCGCCATTCTTGGCCTCGCCCAGGATCTCCAGTTCCGGCCACGCCTCCGACAGCCGCAGCCGCAGCTGGTCGCGCATCAGTCTTTCGTCATCGGCAATGATTGCAGTAGGCATGGGAGTTCCGGTAGCTGAATGAAGAGTAACAATTATTCAATGAAACGGCGCGGCAGGCAAGCCGATGGACGGGCTTATTTGGACCTCATTTGGACCTCATTTGGACCTCATTTGGACAACTGATACGGCACTTCGATCATCGCGATCACGCCGCTCGGGCTGTTGGCGGCGATGTGCAGGCCGGCCTGCTCGCCGTGCAGCAGCTTGAGGCGGTCGCGGATGGTCTGCAGGCCCAGGCCCGTACCGTCGCTCGGTACCACGCCGAAGCCGACCCCGTCGTCGGTGACGGTGACGCGCAGCTTGCTGTCGACCACTTCGGCCTGGATCTTGAGGGTGCCGCCTTCGGGCTTGCATTCGAGGCCGTGCTTGATGGCGTTTTCGACCATGGACTGCAGCATCATCGGCGGGAAGGCCGCGCTGCGCAGGCCGTCGGGGATCTGCATCACGACGGTCAGGCGTTCTTCCATGCGCATCTTGAGCAGGGCCAGGTAGGCCGTCACCATGTCGACCTCACGCCCGAGGCCGGTGACCACGGCGTTGTCGCGCATCTGCGGCAGCACGGCGCGCAGGTACTGGATCAGGCTGCGCTGCATGGCCGAGGCGCGCGGCGGGTCGACCTGGATCAGGTGCTCGACCGAGGCCAGGGTGTTGAACAGGAAGTGGGGCTCGACCTGGGCCTGCATCATCTGCATCTTCGTTTCCGACAGCTGGCGCTGCATGGCCTCGCGCTCGGCGGCGGCGTTGGCGACCTGCGATTCCGCCTCGGCGCGCTTCTTGCCGCCCACCAGGGCCTTGGTGCCGAACAGGGCGAGCACGAAGAGCAGCACGAAGTTCATGAACCAGGTCGAGGCCTGCTTGTGGTAGCGCGAGACCTTCTGCTCGGCCGCGTCCTCGACCGCGACTTCGATCGCATTCGACAGTTCTTCGGTGATCTGGGGCGGCAGTGCGATGTGCACCGAGTCGCCGTTGGGGTAGACGGTCGCGGAAGGCGTGGTCGCAGGAGCGGGCACGGCGGGCGTTGCCGGGGTTTCCGGTGCGTCAGGTGCGTCGGGCGCCTCCGGGGCCTCCGGCGGGACGCTGGACGCGCCGCTCTTCGGCCGGCTGCGCGGATTGAAGTGGATGCCGCTCTCGTCGATGAGGATGGCGGCGTCGCTGCGCTTGTCCTGGCTGCGCTCGGCGCGGGCTTCTTCCTCGGCCGGGCGCGAGAACAGCTCTTCCTGCAGAATGGCGCCGGCGGTCAGGGTCAGGATCGCAAAGAGAAAAAACTTCCACCACGACAGCTGGGTCACCCAGGTCGCCACGGCGTCGAAGCAGCGGTAGAGCCACGACAGGACGCTGGAAAAATGGTTCTGGCTTGTGTTCCTTGCTTGCATGGTCTGGTGTTCGAGTCGGTTCGCTGGCACGTGCAATCGGCGAGTGTACTCTGTCGCCGCTCCCGCGTGCCGCAAAAACAACATTGCCGGCATCTACAACTGTTGGGATGATGCAACTTTACCCAATGCAGCTACGCCGGGCCAGCGCCGTGCGACAGCCTGCACGATCCGGGGCATGGGCTGCACCCGGCCCAGCCAGGATGCGCCCGTCCCGCAATGCGCCAGCGCAAAGGCTGATGACCGGAAACACTGCAAGGTATGGTTTTTGGTTTCCATGAAGGGATGTGCGATGTCAGCCGAACACCTTGCCGAACCGTCCGCCGTGCATGCAAGTGCTCCCGGCGGCAAATTCCGCCTCGTCACCCGCAGCGACTTCGACGGCCTGGTCTGTGCGGTCCTGCTCAGGCACCTGGGCCTGATCGACGACATCCTCTTCGTGCACCCGAAGGACATGCAGGACGGCAAAATCGCCATCAGCGGGCGCGACATCACGACCAATCTGCCCTACGTGGCGGTCGCCCACCTCTCGTTCGACCACCACCTGTCGGAAACCATCCGCAACACGGGCGTGCGCGAGAACCACATGATCCATCCGGACGCGCCTTCGGCGGCGCGGGTCGTGTACCGGCACTACGGCGGCGCCCGGGCATTTCCGGCGGCCTGGAACGACATGATGGCTGCGGTGGACAAGGCCGACGCGGCGCGCTTCACGCGCGACGAGGTGCTGTTTCCCCAAGGCTGGAACCTGCTGAACTTCCTGATGGACGCGCGCACCGGCCTGGGGCGCTTCCACGACTTCCGCATCTCGAACTACCAGCTCATGATGGCCCTGATCGACTACTGCGCGGTCCATCCGATCGAGCGCATCATGGCCCTGCCGGACGTGGTCGAGCGCACCAAGCTGTATTTCGCCCATGGCGAGCGTTGCAAGGAACAGATCCGCCGCTGCGCCCGTGTCCACAAGAACCTCGTGGTGCTGGACCTGCGGACGGAAGAGGTGATCTATGCCGGCAACCGCTTCATCGTCTACGCGCTCTTCCCCGAGACGAATATCTCGATCCACGTGCTGTGGGGCCTGAAGCGGTGCAACACCGTGTTCGCCGCGGGCAAGTCGATCCTGAACCGGACCTCGAACACGAATATCGGCCCGTTGATGCTGGAGTACGGTGGAGGCGGGCACGAGAATGCGGGAACCTGCCAGGTCGACAACGAGCTGGCCGAGGACGTGCTCGGCGCGCTGGTCAACCGCATCAACAAGGACGGGTAGGGTGGTCGGCGAAGCGTGATCCAGTCCACTGGACTGGATCACGCCTAAGGTTCAGTGCCCGGCGTGGCGGGCGCCGATGCGGATGCAGCCGAGCGCCGCACACGTTACCGCCAGTCCCAGCATGAGACCGCCGACCATGCCGGCCAGGTGCAGCGGCGCGGCGAGCCACGCCAGCATGTAGCCGAGCCCGCCCAGCACCAGGGCCCAGCCCGCGAAGCGCCGCGCCGCCTGGTCCGCCGCCGGCGAGGCGCAGCGCATGCGCTTCGAGAGCGCCTTCGGAATCGCATTCGCATACACCACGACCACGCCGCCCAGCAGGGCGCCGGCCAGGCGCCGCGCCCATTCGGGATCGAGCCAGGCGGGCGAGGCCCAGGCGATCAGGCCGGCGGCGCCGAGGATGAACAGGGCGCCCAGCACGGCGCGGCACAGCTGGGAAAATCGGGGCGACGGCTTCATGGTTTCTCCTTCTCGGGTGACATGGAGGATGGCTCGGAACGGCTGACGTTCAGGCCGAATACCTGTGCGAATCCCAGCAGCGCGTCCTCGAGCACGGACAGGCACAGCCGGTAGGTGATCGTGCGGCCCTGCTTGTCCGGCTCGATCAGGCCGGCCGCGACCAGCACGGCGAAATGGGCCGACATGGTCGGCTTGGATACGTCGAACAGCTCGGCCAGCTCGCCGGCGCCCATCGGCCCCTGCTGCAGGTGCTGGAGGATGGCGCGCCGGGTCGGGTCGGACAGGGCTTTGAACACGGAAGTCATGAGTAGATTGTTAGCTAAATATCGAACTATTGCAAGCGTTTTTTCCGCCGCCGCCGGCTCACTGCGCGTGATAGCGCTGGTCCAGCATCCGGTGCACCGCGTCGGCCGCCAGCGGCTCGCTGAACCACTGGCCCTGCAGCTGGTCGCAGCCGTGCGACTTCAGGAACTCGACCTGCGCCTCGTTTTCGACCGCTTCGCCGACCACGGCCAGTTCCAGGTTGTGGCCGATGTCGATCAGGGTCTTGGCCAGGCTGCCGCGGCCATCGCGCGTGATGTCGCGTACCGCGGTCTTGGACAGCTTCACCTGGCGCACCGAGAGCTGCTGCAGGAAGTTGAGGTCCGAGATGCCCTTGCCGAACTCGTCCAGCGAGAGGGCGACGCCGGCTTCGCGCAGCTGGCTCGACAGGTCGCGCCCGAGCCCGGGGTTGCGGATCAGGTCGGCTTCGGGGATCTCGATCTCCAGCGAGCCCGGCGGCAGGCCATGGCGCGTCATGCGTGCGGACAGGCCGGCAATGAAGCCGTGCTGGCTGTACTCGCGGTGCGACACGTTCACCGACACCGGCAGGCCGGTGTAGCCGAGCTGGCGCAGCTGCTGGAGAAAGGCGCAGGCCTGGTCCAGCACCCAACTGCCGATCTCGACCATCTGGCCGGTCTCCTCGGCCTCGGTGAGAAAGCTTGCCGGCAGCATGACCCCGTGTTCCGGATGGCGCCAGCGCAGCAGGGCTTCGAAGCCGCGCACCTTGCCGCTGCGCGCATCCATGCGCGGCTGGAACAGCAGGAACAGCTCGTCGTGGTCGAGGGCGCTGCGGATGCCCCTGGCCAGCGCAACGCGCTTCTCGTCGGCCGAGCGCATCTCGGGCGAGAAGAAATGCACGCCGCCGCCATTCCCCTTGGCATGGTACATGGCCATGTCGGCGCTGCGCACCAGCTCGGCGGGGTTCGATCCGTCGTGCGGATAGAGCGCCACGCCCAGGCTGGCGCCGACCGGGATCTCGTTGCCGCCGAAGGCGACCGGCATCGTCATCGAACGGCGCAGGCGCTCCACCATGCGCAGGGTGAAACGGACCGAGGGCTGGTCGACCAGCACCAGCACGAATTCGTCGCCCGACATGCGCGCCACCGTGTCGCTCTCGCGCACGGCCGCCTGCAGGCGCCGCGCCACCACCTTGAGCACCACGTCGCCGGCTTCGTGGCCGAAGGTGTCGTTGATGGTCTTGAAGTTGTCCAGGTCGATGAGGACGGCTGCCACCATCGTGTGGTGGCGATGGGCCAGGTGCACCGCATGGTCGAGGCGGTCCCACAGCAGGGTGCGGTTGGCCAGGCCGGTGAGGGGATCGTGGTTGACCTCGTGCTCGAGGTGGGCGGTGCGCTCCTTGATGGCGGTGACGTCCTGCAGGATGCCGATGAAGTGGGTGACTTCGCCGTGCTCGTCGCGCACCGGGGTGATGCGCAGGTCGTTCCAGAACACCTCGCCATTCTTGCGCCGGTTGCGGAACACCACGTTCACCGGGCGCCGCTCGGCCACGGCCAGGCGCACCTGGCTGCGTTCGTGGACGTCGAACTCGGGGGCGGTCATGAAGCGCGGGTCGCGCCCCAGCGACTCTTCCGCCGGGTAGCCGGCGATGCGCTCGAAGGCCGGGTTCACGTACTCGATGATGCTGTCGCGCCCGACGCAGCGGGTGATGACGATGCCGTTGCTGGCCGCGTGCAGGGCGCGTTCGCTCAGCATCAGCTGGCGCTCCTTGTCGCGCCGCTTCGCGATGCTGATGCCCATGCCGAACAGGTAGCGGTCGCCGTTGCAGGCGACCAGGGCGCCGCCCACCAGCATCGGGGTCTCGCGCCCGCTGCGCGACACATAGTTCATCTCCATCGACACCTCGGCGCCTTCCTCGAAGACGCGGCGGATGTTCTCGATCGCCACGGGACGCTCGTGCGGCTCGAACATGTCGAGCACCTGGGCCGCGGCCAGTTCGTCGGGCGTCATTTCGGTGAGGCGCTCGAGGTTGTGGTTCCACAGGACCAGGCGGCCGCCACGGTTGATCGCATAGAAGGTGCCGGGCAGCAGGTCGACCACCTCGGACAGCGGCGTGCTGCCCACGCGCACGGATTCTTCGGGAGACTCCCGCGGCGAGACCGTCACGCTGGCGCTCCAGCCCTGCGGCGCGCCGTCCGCGCCGTACTGGCGCAGCAGCACCAGGCGGGCCTTGCCGTCGGTGCCGCCGGCAAAGCGCATCCGCATCTTGCCGCCGCCGGTGGAAGCCAGCACCGGCCAGGAGGCCGTTCCCGGGAGCAGCTCGGTCAGCGCGTGTCCCGGCGCCTGCGCCGGCGTCCACCCGAACATGGCGGAGGCCGCCGGATTCCAGCTCATGACCTTGCCCTCGTCATCAAGCAGGAAGGTGACCTGCGCGGATGGTTCGATGATGGACATGCCGGCACCCTTTGTAAAAGCGCTCGCTGGAGGCCCAGATTACACGCCTTTGCGGGTGGGTGGCGCAAAACAACAAAGCCACGGCGAACCGTGGCTTTGAAGATATGGAACCGCGAAAGGCGCGCTCAGGCCGCGGCGATTTCCTGCTTCGGCGGCAGCGCGATCTCGTTGTTCACGCTGAACTGGTAGTCCTCGAACACATGCTGGGCCGACAGGATCTGGTAGCTGCCGTCCGCCAGGCGGTGGGTGGTGTCCTTCAGGCGGTAGGTGGTGTGGCCGCAGGTCCAGCAGTTGAAGTTGCGCATGTGCGTGCACAGGCAGGTCTTGTCCAGGACGGAGATGTTCTTGCCGTCCGGGCTGGCCTGCACTTCGCGGTTGTAGGAATTGATGTAGGCGCAGTTGCCGGTCGCGTCCAGCAGGTAGCCATAGGATTCGCAGCCCGGGCGGATGCCGGAGCCGATCGCCGGCGTGCTTTTCAGCATGCGCATCGGATAGCCGGTCGGCGAGACGCCGTTGACGATGATGTCCTCTTCGCTGGCGCGGAAGTACTCCTGCTTGACGTTGTCCGGCATGCCGCACTCGTGGGTCACGGTGAAGCGGGTCGCCACCTGCACGCCGCCGGCGCCTTTTTCCAGGAAACCGACCGCATCCGAACCGGTGAAGATGCCGCCCGCGGCGATCACCGGGATGTCGAGGTTCTGCTCGCGCATGAAGACATGGATCTCGTCCATGATGGTGTGCAGGTCGTACTGCTTCCAGTCGTCGATGCCGAAGCCCAGGTGGCCGCCGGCCAGCGGACCTTCGACGATGATGTAGTCGGGCAGGCGGTTCAGGCGCGAGACTTTCTTGAGGAACAGCTGCAGCGCGCGCACCGAGGACACGATGATGCCCAGGAAGGTAGCGCGGAAGCGCGGGTGATCCTTGATCAGCTCGAAGGAACCCAGGTGCAGGCCGGCCGACATGGTGATGCCGTCGATGCCGGCGTCCATCGCCGCCGACAGGCGGGTGCGCAGGGTTTCCTTGGGCGCGTTCATGGTCAGCTTTTCCATGCAGTTCACGAAGATCAGGCCATCGCCTTTCTTCGCTTCCATGGTCGAGCCCACGTGCAGGCGGGTCGCTTCGGCCAGGCGGTCGAGGTCGAACTGGACCACCGCCTTGTTCATGTTGTTGATGTTGAACTTGTAGAGCTTGGTCTTGTCCTTGACGAAGGTGGTGTCGAACTTGCGGTCCGAGACGTCCTGCACCATCGCATCGGAGATGTGTCCGATGCCGCCCAGGCGGGCCGCTTCCAGGGCCAGCTCGGAGGTCGAGATGTCCACGCCCATCCCGCCGATCATGATGGGCACGTACTCCTTGTTGCCCAGTCGCAGGCGGAAATCATCAACACGTTTCATTGCAATCCTTAAACCTTCGTATGTCCAACGCGTACACATGCACGATGGCCGGCGCATGGCACGGCCATCATTCTACTCCCGGGCGGGCCTGAAGCCACACCCCATTGCGGCCGCTGTCTTTTTCAGTCGCGGAAGTTGTTGAAGGCCAGCGGCAGGTCCTGGATATCCTTGCGCAGCAGGGCCATGGCAGCCTGCAGGTCGTCGCGCTTGGCGCCGGTGACGCGCACCGATTCGCCCTGGATGCTGGCCTGCACCTTCATCTTGCTTTCCTTGATCGCCTTGGTGATCTTCTTGGCGTCCTCGGTCTCGATGCCGTTGCGCACCTTGATGACCTGCTTGACCTTGTCGCCGCCGATCTTCTCGACCTTGCCTTCGTCGAGGAAGCGCACGTCGACCTTGCGCTTGGCCATCTTGTTGATCAGGACGTCCTTGACCTGGCCGAGCTGGAAGTCGGAGTCGGCGAACAGGGTCAGTTCCTTTTCCTTTTGTTCGACATTGGCCGAGCTGCCCTTGAAGTCGAAGCGGGTGGTGATTTCCTTGTTCGACTGTTCGACGGCGTTCTTCACTTCGACCATGTCTGCTTCGCAGACCACATCAAACGATGGCATGGCGTTTTTTCCTTTTTCTGGTAGTGCTAACTAGATGAATCCCTCTATTTTAACGGACAACGTCCCCGGGAGCCATCAATTTGCCCGTACGGAAACAGCCTGAACCGGGCTTGCACCCGCGTTGGCCCCGCATTGACTACTATAATGCTCGAAAAACACCCTCACGCCATGCACGCCATCCTCCACGACCATCCGCTCGATTCCCTGAATACTTTCCGCATCCCGGCACGGGCCCGGCACTACCTCCGGGTGGAAGGTGCTGAGCAGCTCGCGGCCCTGCGCGCCGATCCCGCACTCGCCGCGCTGCCGCGCCTGGTGCTGGGCGGCGGCAGCAATATGCTGTTCACCCGCGATGTCGAGGGCGTCGTGCTGCACATGACCGGCCTGGGCAAGGAAGCGCTGGGCGAGCAGGACGGCAGGATCCTGGTGCGCGCCCAGGCGGGCGAGAACTGGCACGCCTTCGTGCAATGGACCCTGGCCCAGGGCCTGGGCGGACTGGAAAACCTGTCCCTGATCCCCGGCACGGTGGGCGCGGCCCCGATCCAGAACGTGGGGGCTTACGGCACGGAAACTAGGGACGTGTTCCATTGTCTGACGGCATTCGACATGGCCAGCGGCGAAGTCCGCACGCTGGACGCCGCCGCTTGCCGCTTCGCCTACCGCGACAGCGTGTTCAAGCATGCCGAGGGCCGCGAACTGGTGGTGCTGGACGTGACGTTCACGCTGCCGGCGGCGTGGTCCCCGAACCTGCGCTATGCCGAACTGGCCAGGGCGGTCGAGGAAGCCGGCCTGGCCGCGCCGACGCCGCAGGAGGTGGGCCGCACCGTGGCAGCGATCCGGCGCCGCAAGCTCCCCGATCCGCTGGAAATCGGCAATGCGGGCAGCTTCTTCAAGAACCCCGTGGTATCGCAGGAACACTGCGCGCGCCTCTTGGCCGAATTCCCGAACCTGGTGCACCATGCACAGGCGGACGGCAGCGAGAAGCTGGCGGCCGGCTGGCTGATCGACCAGTGCGGCTGGAAGGGCCGCTCGCTGGGCCGGGCCGGCGTCTACCCGAAGCAGGCGCTGGTGCTGGTCAACCTGGGCGGGGCCACGGGAGACGAGGTGGTGCGGCTCGCGCGCGCGATCCAGGCCGACGTCAAGGCGCGCTACGGCGTCGAGCTGGAACCTGAACCGGTATTCATCTAGCGGAGGCGGGCATGATCAAGGCAGTCGTGACGGGCCACTCGCGCGGCCTGGGCGCCGCGGTGGCGGCCGAACTGATGGCGCGCGGCATTCCGGTGCTGGGGCTGGCGCGCGGACACGCGGAAGTGGCCGAGGGCATGGAGCAGGCCACGGTCGATTTCGGCGATGCCGCGGCGCTCGGCGCCTGGCTGCAGGGCCATACCCTGGCCGGCTTCCTTGCCGGCGCCGATACGGTGCTGCTGGTGAACAATGCCGGCGTCGTTTCGCCGGTGGGCCCGCTGGCCGAGCAGGAACCGGCCGCCGCGCTGCGCGCGGCCATCGTCAACGTGGGCGCGCCGCTGGCCCTGTCCGCCGCTGTCGTGCAGGCCGCGCCCCAGGCCGAACGGCGCATCCTGCACATCTCGAGCGGCGCGGGACGCAGCGCTTATCCGGGCTGGAGCGTGTACTGCGCGACCAAGGCGGCGCTCGACCAGCACGCCCGCGCAGTGGCGCTCGACGGCGACCCGCGGGTGCGCTGCGTCAGCATGGCGCCGGGCGTGATCGACACCGACATGCAGGCGGAGATCCGGGCCACGCCGGACGCGCGCTTTCCGCTCAAGCAGCGCTTCGTCGACATGAAGGAGGGCGGGGTGCTGGTCAGCCCCGCCGAATGCGCGGCCAGGCTGGTGGACTGCCTGCTGTCGAAGCGCTTCGGGCAGGAGCCGGTGGACGACCTGCGCAACGGCAGCTAGCCGAACACGGGAAGCTTTTCCGTGGCAATCGGAATCCGCAAGCGATCGTCATCACACGTGGCCAAGTTCGCCTATGGACGCAAGACCGTGCAGTTCTCTTGCTCTGACGCATTTGTCATCGCCAATTTCCCCTTCCCGGCAAGGACTCAGCAAACCCCCGTAAAGTAAAAAAGCCACCCGCAGGTGGCTTCCGAAGAGAGCGATGCGCCCTTACTTGCCGCGTGCTGCGCGCGCCTTGGCGGCGATGCGCATGCGCAGTGCGTTCAGCTTGATGAAGCCGCCCGCATCCGCCTGGTTGTAGGCGCCGCCGTCTTCATCGAAGGTGGCGATGTTCATGTCGAACAGCGAGTCGGTCTTCGAGTCGCGCGAGACGACGATGACGTTGCCCTTGTAGAGCTTCACGCGCACCCAGCCATTGACGGTCTTCTGGGTGTGGTCGATCAGGGTCTGCAGCGCGACGCGCTCCGGCGCCCACCAGTAGCCGTTATAGATCAGCGAAGCGTAGCGCGGCATCAGGTCGTCCTTCAGGTGCGCCACTTCGCGGTCCAGGGTGATCGATTCGATCGCGCGGTGGGCCTTGAGCATGATGGCGCCGCCCGGGGTTTCGTAGCAGCCGCGCGACTTCATGCCGACGTAGCGGTTTTCCACCAGGTCGAGGCGCCCGATGCCGTGCTTGCCGCCCAGGCGGTTCAGTTCGGTCAGCACCTCGGCCGCGCTCATGCGCTTGCCGTTCAGCGCGACGATGTCGCCCTGCGCGTACTCGATGTCGAGGTACTCGGCTTCGTTCGGCGCCTGCTCCGGCGACACGGTCCAGCGCCACATCGATTCCTCGGCTTCCGCGCTCGGGTTTTCCAGGTGGCGGCCTTCGAAGGAGATGTGCAGCAGGTTGGCGTCCATCGAGTAGGGCGCGCCGCCGTTCTTGTGCTTCATGTCGATCTCGATGCCGGCGTCTTCCGCGTACTTCAGCAGCTTCTCGCGCGACAGCAGGTCCCATTCACGCCACGGAGCGATGATCTTGACGTCGGGCTTCAGGGCGTAAGCGCCCAGCTCGAAGCGCACCTGGTCGTTGCCCTTGCCGGTCGCGCCGTGCGAGATGGCGTCGGCGCCGGTGGCGTTGGCGATCTCGATCAGGCGCTTGGCGATCAGCGGACGCGCGATCGAGGTGCCCAGCAGGTATTCGCCTTCGTAGACGGTGTTCGCACGGAACATCGGGAACACGAAGTCGCGCACGAATTCTTCGCGCACGTCGTCGATGTAGATGTTTTCCGGCTTGATGCCGAACTTGATCGCCTTGGCGCGCGCCGGCTCCAGTTCTTCGCCCTGGCCGAGGTCGGCGGTGAAGGTGACGATTTCGCAGTTGTAGTGATCCTGCAGCCATTTGAGGATGACCGAGGTATCGAGGCCGCCGGAGTAGGCGAGGACTACTTTTTTAATGTCGCTCATGGATGTTCCAGTGAAGGGAGGGAGGTGGGGACTAAATGGTCAGCCGGCCCATGGGGAGTCCGTCGCGGCAATGCTGGGGCGGACGGGCAGACGATCAAACATAAGGTCGTGGGTGCTTCAGGTTGAAAAAATCTTATACCGGCGCATGGCAGACGGCTTCGATGTTGTGGCCGTCCGGGTCGAGCACGAAGGCGCCGTAATAGTGCTCATGATAATGCGGACGCGGTCCCGGCGCGCCGTTGTCGCGGCCACCGGCGGCCAGCGCGGCCTGATAAAACGCGTCCACTTGCGCGCGGTTCGTCACGCGGAAGGCCACGTGCACCGGCGGATGGTTCACCGGCTTGTCGAGGGTCGCGCCCGAGATCCAGAAATCCGGCTTGGGCGGCTCGCCGAAACCGGCGACATCGGTGCTCTTCGTGACCGCGGCCGGAATCTCGGCCAGCAGCGCATAGCCGATCGGCGCCAGCGCCTGCGTGTAGAAGGCGCGGCTGCGTTCGAAATCGGAGACGATGACGCCGGTGTGGTCGATCATTATTTATCCTCGATGCGGCCCAGCAGCAGGTATTCGATCAGGGCCTTCTGCACGTGCAGGCGGTTCTCGGCTTCGTCCCAGACCACCGACTGCGGACCGTCGATGACCTCGGCCGCGACTTCCTCGCCGCGGTGGGCCGGCAGGCAGTGCATGAACAGGGCGTCCGGGGTGGCGCGCGCCATCTTGGCGGCGTCCACGATGAAGCCGTCGAAGGCTTTCAGGCGCTCGGCGTTTTCCTTCTCGTAGCCCATGCTGGTCCACACGTCGGTGCTGACCAGGTGCGCGCCTTCGCAGGCATCCGACGGGTTGTCGAACAGGGTGTAGCGCTGCGTGCTGACCAGCTTCGGATCGAGCTCGTAGCCCTTGGGCGTCGAGACGTTCAGGTGGAAACCGAACACCTCGGCCGCCTGCAGCCAGGAGTACAGCATGTTGTTGGCGTCGCCGATCCAGGCGACCGTCTTGCCGGCGATCGGGCCGCGGTGCTCGTAGAAAGTGAAAATGTCGGCCAGCACCTGGCAGGGGTGGTGTTCGTTGGTCAGGCCGTTGATCACCGGGACGCGCGAGTTGGCGGCGAAACGCTCGATGATCTCCTGGCCGAAGGTGCGCACCATGATGATGTCGCACATGCGGGACATGACCTGGCCCGCGTCTTCCACCGGCTCGCCGCGGCCCAGCTGGCTGTCGCGGGTGTTCAGGTAGATCGCGGCGCCGCCCAGCTGGTGCATGCCGGCCTCGAAGGACAGGCGGGTGCGGGTCGAGCTCTTCTCGAACACCATCACCAGGGTGCGGTCGACCAGCGGGTGATAGACCTCGTAGGCCTTGAACTTGCGCTTGATGACCTTGGCGCGCTCGATGACGTACTCGAATTCGTCGAAGGTGAAATCGGAAAACTGCAGGAAGTGTTTGATAGCTTGTGCTGCCATGGCGTCGTTCGCTTTGCTGTTATCCATACGATTATAAGGGCTTTTGCTTGACGCTAGGGAAAGCGGCTCAGCCGGGACTCAATACAGGGTCTGCGAGGACTCGTGCAGCAGCTGCCCATACAGCGCATGCCGCATCTTCGCGATCTTCCCGTCGGCCACCGCGCCCAGCACCGCGCACTGCGGCTCGGCCAGGTGGCGGCAGTTATAGTACTTGCAGCCGCCCAGGTAGGGCTTGAACTCCACGAAAGCCCGCTCCAGCATCCCTTCGGTCAGGTGGTAGAGCCCGAATTCCTGGAAGCCCGGCGAGTCGATGATCGATGCGCCCCCGGGCAGCCAATAGAGGCGCGTAAATGTCGTGGTGTGCTTGCCCGTATCCAGCGCCTCGGAAATCTCGCGCACCGCGATGTCGGCATCCGGCACCAGGAGGTTGATGAGCGAAGACTTGCCCATGCCCGACTGGCCGATGAAGATCGAGGACTGGCCTGCAAGGAGCGGCATCAGGGTCTCGACCGCGTGTTCCGGACGGGCACGCGCCGACAGCTCGTGCACCGGGTAGCCGAGCGAGGCATACAGGCCCACGCGCTCGCGGGCGCGCGCCAGCGGTTCCTCGACGTCGACCTTGTTCAGGATGATGTGGGCCTCGATGCCGGCCGCTTCGGCCGCCACCAGCGAGCGCGAAACCAGGTCGTCGGCGAAGCTCGGCTCGGTGGCGACGACGATGAAGAGGCGCGAGATGTTCGCAGCCAGCAGCTTCGACTTGTACTGGTCCGAGCGGTAGAGCAGGGTGGTGCGGTCGGCGATCTTCTCGATCACGGCCTGGTCGTTCGAGGTGCGCTTCAAGTGCACGACGTCGCCGACGGCGACATTGGTCTTCTTGCCGCGCGTGACGCATTGCAGCTTCTCGCCGTCCGCATCGGCGAGGTAGTGGCGTCCGTGGGCCGCGATGATGGTGCCGGTCAAGGTGTTGTCAACTGAGCTCATGCGCCGGTCCTCTGCGCGTACAGCGCATCCACTTTGGCCGCGCAGATGAAGTCGTTCATCGACAGCGCATTGCCGGCCGAATGCGTGGTGTAGGCGACCAGGCAGCGGCGGTAGCCGACCGTCAGGTCAGGGTGATGGTTCTCGCCCTCGGCCAGCCAGGCGACCGCGTTCACGAAGGCGATGGTTTCGCGGTAGTCGCGGAAGGTGAATTCGCGCGCGATGGTGCCGTCGATGGCTTGCCAGCCCGGTACCTGGGCCAGCAGGGCCGGACGGTCGCCGGCGTCCAGGGCCGGCGCGCCATGCACGCTGTGGTGGTCGAGAAGACTCATGCGGCCGCCATGTTCAGGTGCTTGACGCGCACCGAGGCCGGCGGGTGCGAATCGTAGAAGGCCGAGTGCAGCGGGTCCGGCGTCAGGGTCGAGGCGTTGTCCTCGTACATCTTGACCAGGGCCGAGACCAGGTCGCGATGGTCGGTATGCTGCGCCGCGAAGGCGTCCGCTTCGAATTCATGCTTGCGCGAGGTGATCGAGTTCAGGGGCGCGAGCACGAAGGTGAAGATCGGCAGGACGAGGGCGAACAGGATCAGGGCCATGCCGTCGTTGGACGCATCCATCATCGGCGTCACGCCCAGGCCCGTGTAGAACCAGGCTTGCCCCTTGAGGTAGCCCAGCAGGGCGAGGAAAGCCAGCGACAGCGCGAACATCACGGCGATGCGCTTGATGATGTGCTTGAGCTTGAAGTGGCCCAGCTCGTGCGCCAGCACGGCTTCGATCTCCTGCGGCTCGAGGCGCGAGAGCAGGGTGTCGAAGAAGACGATGCGCTTGTTGCTGCCGAAGCCCGAGAAGTAGGCATTGCCGTGGGCGCTGCGCTTGCTGCCGTCCATCACGAACAGGCCCTTGGACGCGAAGCCGACGCGCGCCATCAGGCCTTCGATGCGCTCCTTCAGCGAGACGTCGGCGAGCGGGGTGAACTTGTTGAACATCGGCGCGATCACGGTCGGGTAGAGCACCATCATCAGGAGCTGGAAGCCGCTCCACACGCACCAGGCCCACAGCCACCACAGGTCGCCGCTCTTTTCCATCAGGGCCAGGATCACCCACAGGAGCGGCAGGCCGATCACCGCGCCCACCAGGGCGCCCTTGACCATGTCGGCCACCCACAGGCCGGGCGTCATCTTGTTGAAGCCGAAGCGCTCCTCGAGCACGAACTGGCGGTACCAGTCGAGCGGCAGGTCGAGCAGGGCGGACAGCGCGGCGAATGCGACCACCAGCGCCATCTGGTGCAGGGTGCCCGGGCCGGTGACCGGCAGCAGGGCCATGGACAAGGCCTGCAGGCCGCCCAGCAAGGTAAATCCGATCAGCACCGCGCCGCCCCACAGCAGCGACACGATGCCGAGCCGGGTCTTGGCGACCGTGTAGTCGGCGGCCTTCTGGTGCGCCGCGAGTGGCACTTTCGGCGCAAACTCGGCGGGTACGCTGGCGCGGTGGCGCAGCACGTGCCGGATATGCCGGCCGGCCAGCCAGAAGCGCAGACCGAGCGTCAGCGCAAAGAAAACCACGAACAAAACCGAAAACCCGAGTGAAGACATGCTGTGCCTGTGAGAAAATGCAGGGTTACTATCTAGAACGCTCAGCGCAGTCCTAATAAAGCAAAGAGAGAATTATGTCACAAGCTACACAAACCGAAGGGGCCGCCGCGCCCGCGCGTCCGAATGAATTCAACCTGGTCTGGCTCGACATGGAGATGACGGGCCTGGACCCGGATACCGACCGCATCATCGAAGTCGCCGTGGTCGTCACCGATCCCGATCTGAACATCATCGCCGAAGGCCCGGTGTTCGCCATCCACCAGTCGGACGAGACCCTGGACAAGATGGACAACTGGAACAAGGGCACCCACGGCAAGTCGGGCCTGATCGACCGCGTCAAGGCCTCCACCGTCACGGAAGCCCAGGCCGAGCAGGAGCTGATCGCCTTCCTGAAGCAGTACGTCCCGGCGAACAAGTCGCCGATGTGCGGCAACTCGATCTGCCAGGACCGCCGCTTCATGGCGCGCGGCATGCCGAAGCTGGAAGCCTTCTTCCACTACCGTAACCTGGACGTGTCGACCCTGAAGGAACTGTGCCGCCGCTGGAAGCCCGAGCTCGCGTCCGGCTTCAAGAAGCACCAGAAGCACACCGCCCTGGCCGACATCCATGAGTCCATCGAAGAGCTGCGCTACTACCGCGAGCACTTCATCAAGTTGTAAGCAAAATTGCCTATCATGCAAATGTGACTGATAGGCAATCTTTGTGAGACAATCGGGTCATGGTTCAAGCACCACATACCGGGCCCGGCGACGGGGTGGCGATGCGCATGCGCATCCGCCGCCATGACTGGAGCCAGACCCCCCTTGGTCCGCAGGAAGCCTGGCCGGGCGCCCTGCGCACGGCGTTGGACATGATGCTGCACTCGGCCTTCCCCATGTTCATGGCCTGGGGGCCGGACCTGGTCTTCCTCTACAACGACGCCTACGTGCCCCTGCTCGGGCAGAAGCACGGCCGCGCGCTGGGCGCCCGCTTCGCCGACCTGTGGGCCGAGGTCTGGAACGAGATGGTGCCGCTGATCGACCGCGCGCTATCCGGCAAGCCCGTGTATTTCGAGGACATGCCGATGACCGTGGAGCGGCGCGGCTATCCTGAACGCGCCCACTTCACCTTCTCGCATGCGCCGCTGATCGGCGACGACGGCCAGGTCGCCGGCCTGTTCTGCACCGTGATGGAAACCACGCGCCGGGTCGCGGCCGAACGGCGCGCGGCCTTCGAGCTGACCGTGTCGGATGCGCTGCGTCCGCTCGCTTCGAGCGAGGAGGTGATCGCCATCGCCAGCGCCCTGCTGGGCGGCGAGCTGCATGCGGGCCGCGTCGTGTATGCCGAGATGAACGGGGCGAACGGACGCTTCTCGGTGCCGCGCTGGTGGGCGCGCGACGGCCGCGCGCTGTCTCAACCTTCCTTCAGCTTCGACGAATTCGGACCGGCGGTCGGCAGCGCCCTGCGCGCCGGCGACGTGGTGCGCATCCACGACACCGCGCACGACGTGCGCACCGTCGGCTACCGCAGCGCCTACACCGGTAACGGCGTTGCCGACCGCATCGCCGCGCTCCTGATCGTGCCGCTGGTGAAATCCGGGCAGCTGCGGGCCTGCCTGGGCATCGACTGCCCGCAACCGCGCTACTGGAGCGAGGACGACATCCAGCTGGCGCGCGACGTGGCCGAGCGCACCTGGTCGGCGGTCGAAACCGCGCGCGCCCAGGCCGAGCTGCGCGCGGAGCGCGACCGCAGCCGCAACATCTTCGACACCATCGCCGAAGGCTTCGCCCTGTTCGACGCCGACTGGACGATCATCGAAATGAACGCCGAAGGCCTGCGCCTGTGCCGCGCCACGGCGCAGGAGGTCATCGGGCGCAATCACTGGGAGGTGTTTCCCCATACGGTCGACATGGACTCGGGACGCATGTACCGCGAGGTGATGCAGACTCGCGTCGCCTCCGGCGCCGTCTACGCGCATACCTGTCCGGATGGCCAGCGGATCTGGACCGAGGTGCGCGCCTATCCGATGCCGGACGGCGGCATTGCTTCCTTCTTCCGCGACATCACCGACCGCAAGCTGGCCGAGGAAAAGCTGGTCGAGGCCGACCGCCGCAAGGACGAATTCCTGGCCATGCTGGCCCACGAGCTGAGGAATCCCCTGGCGCCGATCAGCGCCGCCGCCGAGCTGCTGCGCATCGGCAGCGGCGACGAGGCCCGGGTGCGCCAGAGCAGCAGCATCATCGGGCGCCAGGTGCGCCACATGACGCGCCTGGTCGACGACCTGCTGGACGTCTCGCGCGTCACGCGCGGCCTGATCACGCTGGAGCGCGCCCGCGTGGCCGCGCGCGCCGTTGTGCAGGAGGCGGTGGAGCAGGTGCGTCCGAACATCGAGGCGCGCGGCCAGCGCCTGGCCGTCCACCTGCCGCCCTCCTGGGCGACGGTGGAGGGCGACAAGGCGCGCCTGGTGCAGGTGGTGGCCAATGTGCTGGGCAACGCCGCCAAGTACACGCAGGAGGGGCGCGGCATCGACCTGCGCGCCGAGGTGCGCTCCGGTCACCTGGCGATCAGCGTGCGCGACGAGGGCATCGGCATGGACCGCGAACTCACCAGCCGCGTGTTCGACCTGTTCACGCAAGCCGAACGCTCGTCGGACCGCTCCCAGGGCGGCCTGGGACTGGGCCTGGCGCTGGTGCGCAACCTGGTCGAGCTGCACGGCGGGATGGTGAGCTGTTCCAGCCCCGGGCCGGGCAAGGGCAGCACCTTCGTCATCACGCTGCCGCTGCTGCGCGACGAGACGCAGCAGAATGCCGGTACGCCCGCAACGGCGCCGCCGGCCGCATGCGCGGGCGCCTTGAAGGTGCTGGTGGTGGACGACAATGTGGACGCGGCCGAGACCCTCGGCCTGCTATTGGCCGCGCACGGCCACGAGGTCGTGATCGAACACGACTCGCTGCGCGCGCTCGAGCGGGCGCGCAGCGTGGCGCCGGATGTCTGCCTGTTGGATATCGGCCTGCCCGAGATGGACGGCCGCGAACTGGCGCGGCGCCTGCGCGCCCAGCCGGAAACCGCGAACGCGGTGCTGGTGGCCGTCACCGGCTACGGCCAGCAGCAGGACCGCGAAGACGCGTTTGCCGCCGGCTTCCAGCATCACCTGGTCAAGCCGGTGGACTTCGAGGCGCTGGCGCGCCTGCTGGAGGGCGTAGGGTGTGCGGCTTCGCCGCACGCGCGTTCAAGCGGCGTGTGAATGGACGATGCGCCTGGTCTCACCGTGTAGCTGAACGCGCGGACGGCAAAGCGTGATCTGGTCCACTGGACCAGATCACCCCTACAACGGTAATTCTCAGCGCATCTGGGTGTAGTTCACCGGGATGAACTTGTAACCCTTGCCTTCGGTCTGCAGGTAGCCCATGCCCGGGAACTGCAGGTGGGCGCCGCCGATCAGGTAGCCGCCCTTGGCAGCGGCGTCGAATTCCTTCTTGCGGGTGGCGGCTGCGGCTTTCTGGTCGCTGTCGAAGTCGATTGTCACGGCCGGGTTTTCCATCTGCACCGCGGCAACGTGGATCAGGTCGCCGATCACGAGCAGCTTCTGGCCGCCGCTCTCCACCAGGTAGCTGGTGTGGCCAGGGGTATGGCCGCCGGTCGGGTTCGAGCGGATGCCGGGGACCAGTTCGACGCTGCCTTCGAAGGCCTTGAAGCGGCCGGCTTTCACATAGGGACCGAGGGCGGCCTGGGCGCCCTTGAAGGTGTCCTTGTCGGTGGACTTCTCCATGTTCGCCTGGCTCAGCCAGTGGTCCGATTCCGCCTTGCTGGCGCGCACGATGGCCTTGCTGAACACGGCCGCCGAATCCTTCACCAGGCCGCCGGCGTGGTCGCCGTGGAAGTGGGTCAGGTAGATCTCGTCGACCTGCTCGGGCGAATACCCGGCGGCCTTCATATTGGCGACCAGCTTGCCGAGGGTGGGGCCGAAGAAGGAGCCGGCGCCGGTGTCGATGAGGATCAGCTTGTTGCCGGTATTGATCAGGTAGGCGTTGTCCGAGGTTTCCAGCATCGGCTTCAGGTGGGCCTTGGCCAGGGTCGCCTGCGTCTTCTTCGGATCCTGGGCCAGCAGCTTGTCGACCGGAAGGTCGACGGTGCCGTCCGACAGCGGGGTGACTTCGAACTGGCCCAGCATCATGCGCGACCAGCCCGGAGCCGGCGTCTTGGCCATCGGGGCGGCGGCGAGGGCCGGCGTGGCGATGCAGAATGCGGCGACGGCGGCGGCAAGGGTGGACAGGGTTCGTTGTGGGAGGTTCATCGCGGTTCCTTGTTGTTGTGGTCTGCGGGGCGCAGTGCATTGCGAATCGTACATGATTGCATCATGGGATGCTGAACGCTGCAGGGGGAAGCAAGATAGCGCAAGCTGTGGTGTAATGGCAGGCTCATTTGCTGTATTTTCTGTCCATGTTCTCCACGCTGTTCAAACGGCTGCGACTGCGCCCGGCCGGACCCGCCACCTTCCCGGGCCAGGCCCGTTCCGCCCTCGGGGCCTTGCTGGCCCTCCTGACCACCGCCCTGGTGACCCGCGCCGCCCTCGGCGGCACCTTCGCCGCGTCCCTGCCTTACCTGGTGGCGCCGATGGCCGCCTCCGCCGTGCTCCTGTTCTGCCTGCCGGCTGCGCCGCTGGCCCAGCCCTGGCCCGTCATCGGCGGCAACGTAATCTCCGCCCTGGTCGGCGCCGCCTGCGTCCAGCTGGGCGACCCCTTGTGGACCGCACCGCTGGCGGGTGGCCTGGCGATCGCCGCGATGGCCGCGCTGCGCTGCCTGCATCCGCCCGGCGGGGCGGTGGCCGTCACCGCCGTGCTGGGCGGGGCGGCGGTGCAGAAGGCGGGCTTGTGGTTCGCCCTGGCGCCGGTGGGCGTGAACTCGGTGCTGATGGTGCTGGGCGCCGTGGTGTGGAACAACCTGTCGGGACACCGTTATCCGCACGTGCAGCCGGTCGTGCGCCCGCCCGAGCAGAAGGCGGGGTTCGCGCGCGAAGACCTGGACGCGGCGCTCGACAGCTACGGCGAGACGCTCGACGTCAGCCGCGACGACCTGGCCTCGATTCTGGCCGACACCGAGCAGCGCGCCGCCGAGCGGCGTGCGCGCCAGCAGACCTGCGGCGCGGTGGCGCATCCGCTGCCGGCCACCCTGGGTGCGGAGATGCCGCTGGCGCAAGCGCGTGCCCTGCTGCTGCGCCACGGCGAGCCGGCGCTGCCGGTGCTCGACAGCGAAGGGCGGCCGGTCGGCGTGCTGAGCATGGCGGCCATGGTGGCTGCCGGCGGCGCGGCGACAAGGCCGCTGCCGGCGCGGGCGCGGCGGGCGACGGCGCTGCTGTTCGGCCGCGATACGGCGCCGACCGTGGGCAGCCTGGTCGAGATGGAATGCGTGGCGCTGCGGGACAATGCGCCGCTGGCGGCGCTGCTGGCGCGCTTCCATGACGGGGCGCAGCAGGTGTATGTAGTGGATGGGGAAGGGCGCCTCACCGGGATCGTGAGGCCCCGGGATTTGCTGGCGGGGCTCGGAGGGGAAGTGCTGGAGGCGGCTGCCTGAGTCGCGCGCAGCCGACCGCCCTACGGCATCAATCGGCGCCGCAGCACTTCTTGAACTTCTTGCCGCTGCCGCAAGGGCAGTCGTCGTTGCGGCCGACCTTCGGCTCTTCGCGCTTGATGGTCTCGACGGCGCCCTTGCGCAGCGGGAGCCAGTAGCGGTAGATGGCCGGGATGTTGGCCTCGATCTCGAGCGCCAGCTGGTGGGCCTTTTTCGGATCTTCCACCTCCGGCAGTTCGGATTCGTCGATCTCGTCGGCGCCCAGCAGGTAGATCGGGCGCATCAGCTCGGCCACTTCCGAATCCCAGATGCGTTCCCACGAACCCGGGCGCAGCTCCATGCCTTCCCAGAAGCCCCAGCACCAGGCTTCGGCGTCGATCAGGGTGTCGCCGCCGATGTCGTGCTCGCAGAACAGCGGCTCGAATTCCTTGGGCGCGGCTTCGAAGGTGATCAGGACTTCGTTCATGAAGCGCATGATCAGGTTGATGATGCGCTGCTCTTCCTTCGGATTCTTCCAGGTCGGCGCCTGCTTGCCATCCTCGCCCCAGACACGCGGCAGCCACTCGGCCGGCATGATGGTTTCCGGACCGATCGCGATCGCGGTCAGGTAGCCGTGCAGGGTGTCCATGGTCATCGCATCCTCGGGGGAGCGGTCGGACAGCAGGAACTGGTCGAGGTCGTCGAATTCTTTGTCGGTGAGGGGTTCGTCGAGATGCATGTGAGGCTCTTGTTGCGTTGGAAGGCGCCAGTGTAACCGTTGCGGCCCCGGAGAGCACGGAAAACGTGGTGGCGCCTGGCGCCCGAGGCCTTAGCGCTTGGCTGCGAACGCCTTCGCCAGGGCATCCGCCGCAAACTGCTCCGCTTCCTTCGCTTTCGGCACCACCGCGCCCATCCCGAAGAACTCGTGCGTCACGCCGCTCCACGCGCGGTAGTTCACCGGCACGCCGTCCTGTTTCAGCTTGTCCGCATACTGCTTGCCCTCGGTCAGCAGCGGATCGATCTCGGCCGCGACGATGGTCGCCGGCGGCAGTCCCTTCAAGGTCGCGGCCTTCATCGGCAGGGCATAGGGGCTCTTCGGATCGGCGCCGTAGTGCTTGAAGAACCAGCCCATCATCGCCTTGTTGAGCGGCTTGGCATTGGCGTTGCGCTGGTAGGACGTGTTGTTCATGTCGTCGTTCACGACCGGGTAGACCAGCAGCTGGTGCAGGGGCAGCTGGGCCTGTTTGTCCCGGGCCATCATCGACACCACGGTCGCCAGGTTGCCGCCGGCCGATTCGCCGCCGACCGCCACGCGGGCCGGGTCGCCATTGAATTCCCTGGCATGCTGGATCACCCACAGGTAGGCGGCGTAGGCGTCTTCCGGCGCGGTCGGGAAGGGATGTTCGGGCGCCCGGCGGTAGTCGACCGAGACCATGATGGCCTTGCTCATCTTGGCCAGGGCGCGCGGCGAAGCCTCGTACACCTTGGTGTCGGCAATCACGAAGCCGCCGCCGTGGTAGTAGACCATCACCGGGAAGGGGCCCTTGCCCTCCGGTGTGAAGATGTGGACCGGTACGCTGCCGCCCTTCACCGGCACGTTCATGGTCTTCAGGTTCACGCCGGGTTCGGGGGCGGTGCTCTTGCCCATCTGGGTGAGCACCTTCTTGACGGCGTCGGCCGGCGTTGGCTGCTTGCGTGCTTCGGCGGGCGTCAGGGTGTCGAGCGGTTTCGGGTTCAACGACGAGAGGGCGTCGAGCACCTTCTGCATATCGGCGTCGGCCTTCGGTGGCTGCTGCGCCTGGGCAGTATTCCAGACAAAGGCTGCGGCAACGGCCGTCAATGCCAGCGGGATTGCTTTCATATTGTGTTCCTCGGTAAAAGGCCGTATGCCACGCGATTGCGTACAGGTACGCGCCAAATTCGATAATTACGCACCGGTAGCACGGCGATCTGTTCGTGTTCTCACCAAATTTGTCAAATTCTGCAGGTCATTAGGAGGGAGGGGAGGCTGGCGCTTACAATGGCTGGATGAAGAATCCGTCCATGGAAACCAGCAGCCAGGCCCATCCGTTCGAGCGCCTCGACCCGCAAACCGTCCTCGAGGCGGTCGAAAGCGTCGGCCTGTACGGCGATGGCCGGCTGCTCGCCCTGAACAGCTACGAAAACCGCGTCTACCAGGTCGGCATGGAAGAGGGGCCGCCGGTGGTGGTCAAGTTCTACCGCCCGGCGCGCTGGAGCGATGCCGCCATCCTCGAGGAGCACGCTTTTATTGCCGAGCTGGCGGAGAACGAGATCCCGGCGGTGCCGCCGCCCCCCATCGACGGGCGCACGCTGCACCTCGCCGCCGGCTACCGCTTCGCGGTCTTCCCGCGCAAAGGCGGACGCGCGCCCGAGCTGGGCGACCCGGCTACCCTGGCGTGGCTCGGACGCTTCATCGGCCGCATCCACGCGGTGGGCGCCGCGCGGCCCTTCGAGCATCGGCCGACGCTCGATGCGCAGAGCTTCGGGCGCGCGCCTTACGACTGGCTGCGCAGCCACGATTTCGTGCCGCCCGAGCTGCTGGCAACCTGGTCCAGCGTGGTCGAGCAGGCCCTGGACGGGGTGGCGCGCTGCTATGAACGCGCCGGTGAACTGCCGCTGCTGCGCCTGCACGGCGACTGCCACGGCGGCAACGTGCTGTGGACGCCGGACGGCCCGCACTTCGTCGACTTCGACGACAGCCGCATGGGCCCGGCGGTGCAGGACCTGTGGATGCTGCTCTCGGGCGAGCGCCAGGAGATGGTGTCCCAGATGGCCGACGTGCTGGCCGGCTACGAGGACTTCTGCGAATTCCACCCGCGCCAGCTCTACCTGGTGGAGGCCCTGCGCACCCTGCGCCTGATCCATTATTCCTGCTGGCTGGCGATGCGCTGGGACGATCCGGCCTTCCCGCAAGCTTTCCCCTGGTTCAACACCCAGCGTTACTGGCAGGATCGCATCCTCGAACTGCGCGAGCAGGTGGCCCTGATGGACGAGCCGCCGCTCTGGCCTGTGTGAAAAAGAGAAATTGCCCGGATTTCACCGTCCAGTTCGGCGTGCCGTGCGCGCCGGATTTGCCGGATAATCACATCGACGCAGTCCGCATCGCAGCCCGACAACGAGAATGAGCATGGAACCCATCAAGCCCGAGCCCGACGAGTCCGATTTCACGATCGATCTTTCCCACGCTGGGAGCGCGGTGCCGGAAGGAGCGGCAGAAACGCCGAAGGCGGCCGGCCGCGCCCCGATGGACATGCGCGAGATCCAGGAAGCCATCGCCCGCGTCGAGGCCGAAGCCAAGGCGAACGTCGCCGCCGAGAGCCGCGCCCACGCCGAGGCGCGCGCCCGCTCGCTGGCCGATGAGCGCGCCGCCATGGATGCGGCGGCAACCGCTGCCGCCCTGGCCAACGCCCAGGCGTCCGAAGAAGCGATCGCCGCCAACCGCGACCGCCTGGAATCGTTGCGCGCCGCCGCCCAGGCATCGAACGAGCGCCTGGAAGCGATCCGCCAGGAAACCGCCGAGCTGCGCGCCCGCGTGCAGACGGAAACCGAAACCCGCATGGCCGCCGAGGCCCGCGTCCGCGCCGAGGAAGAAGCACACCGCCGCGCCGCCGCCCAGGTCGAGGCCCAGGCCGAGATGGCAGCCCAGGCGGCCAAGGCCGCCGAGGAACTGCTGCTGCAAACCGAGCAGGCGCGCATGCAGGCCGCCGAGCGCATGGCGGCGGTGGAAGCGGCCAAGGAGGAAGTCCTGCACAACGCCAGCGCCGATGCGCGCGTGGCGATCCTGGCGCGCGAGCGCGAGCGGGCCGAACGGGGCGCCCGCCAGACCGCCGAGAAACTGGCCCAGGCCGAAGCCGAGGCGCTGGAGCTGACCCAGCAGCGCGAACTCGCCGACCAGGTGGCGCTCGCCGCGGCATTTGCGCGCGCGGCCGCCGAGGCGCGGGCGCTGGAAGAAGCGCGCGCCCTGGCCCATATCGAACAGGAGCGCGCGGCGATCGCGCTGGCGCAGGCAGAGTCCGAACGCGTCGCCGCCCAGTCGCTGCACATGCGCCTGGAAACCGAGAAGGAAATGCGCGACGCCGCCACTCACCGCGAGCGCCTCGAGCAGATGGCGGCGGCCGGCGCGGCCGCGCGGCGCGAGGCCGAGAACCGCATCATCGCCGCCACCGAGGCGCGCATCGAGGCCGACCGCAAGCTGCGCGAGGTGTCCGAGGAGCGCGCCCGCGCCGAGGAAGAGGCGAGCCAGCAGGCCCAGGCGCGCCTCGAGGCCGAGACCGTCGCCGCAGGGCATGCGCGCGAGCGCGCCGCGGCCGACGAAGCGGCGCTTGCGGCCGCGCGCCGCCAGGCCGAGGAAGAACAGCGCCAACGCGCGCTGGCCGAGGAACGCGCCGCCCTGGCGCGTGAAGCGTTCGAAGCGCAAGCCAGGGAAAACGCGGCCGAGGAAGCCGCGATGGCGGCCGTGCGCGAGCAGGCCGAGGCCCAGCGCCAGGCCGAGGAGGCCGCGCAGCGCCGTCTGGAGGGCGCCGAGCGTCTGCTACAGGCCGAACGCGAGCGCGTCGCTGCCGAGGAAGCGGCCTTGATGCGCGAGGAAGAACAATTGCAGGCCGAGCGCGCGCTGGCGCAGGCGGCGGAAAGCCGCGCCCGCGCCGCCAGCGAGACGGCGGCCCAGCTGCGCGAGCAGCTGGAGGCCGAACGCCGCGCCGAAGCCGCGCAGCAGGCGGCCCTGGCGGCCCAGCGCGAACAGGCGCGCGCCGCCATCGAGGAAGCGGAGCATGCGGAAGCGGCCGCCGCGGCCCAGCGCGCCCAGGCGCAGAAGGCGGCCGAACTGGCCGCGGCCCAGGCCGAGCGCGCCACGGTGGAGCGCCGCCAGCTGGACTTGACGGAAGCCGCCATCGCCTCCGAACGGTCGAGCACCGAGGCGGCGCGCGAATCGCTGGCCCAGGTTGAACGCAAGATGGAAGCCCAGCGCCAGCAGGCCCAGGCCGACGCCCGCGCCAGCGAGGCGGCCGCGGCGCGCCTCGCTTCCGAGCAGGCCGCCGCCCAGGCGGCGCAGGCGAGGGCGGACGCCGAGGAAGAGCAGGCCAGGCTGGCGCGCGAACGCGAAGCGGCCGAGCTGGCCGGCCTGCAGGCCGCGGTCGAGAAGCGCGACGCCCAGCGCGCCCTGCTGGAACACGCCCAGCGCCACGCCGAGATGCAGCGCAAAGCGGCCGAGGCAACCCAGCGCATGATGGAAGCGCGCAAGGAACTGGCCGACCTGGAAGCCCAGCGTTTGGACGAGCACAGCGCAGAACTGGCCGCCACCGGCAAGGCGATCGGCGAACGCAAGGCGGAAGCCGAGCACCGGGTGGCCTCGGTGAACATCACGCGCGAGGTGCTGGGCCGCTTCAAGCAGCCGGCCTCGGCGACCCAGGCGGTGACGCGGCTGGCCGACGTGATCGCCAACCAGCGCAAGAACGAGCAGGAGTGAAGGTCAGTGATATGCGTCGCATATCACTAAAAAGGCTGAGTTGATACGGCTGGTGTCTTACTGGGCAGCGCCGGCCTGGCTCGGCGACACCGGATTCACCGGCCCCGTGTTCGCCTTGGTCGCAAAATACTCGGTCTCACCGAAGCAGGAGGTCGGCACGCCGACGTGCTGCTCGTAGGAGATCTGCACCCGCTGCCCCATGGCGTTCTGCAGCTGCCTGACCACCGCCTCGTCGCGCACGGTGAAGGCGAAGCGCTCGGGAATCGCGCCCGGCATGCTCGACAGCAGGATCTCGCCCTCCCAGGTCTTGCACAGCCAGCCCTTCTTCGAGAACTTCTGCAGGTAGCCCGCCCGTTCGCCTTCCGAATACGACCAGCTCAGGGTGAACCAGGTGTACAGCCCGAACAGCACGACGATGGCGGCGAGGGCGGACAGGAGGAGGACGGTGGCGCGTTTCGGCATGGTCTTGGGCATGGCGCGATGTTCAATATAAAAAGTTGTTGTCAGGATGGCAGCTGGGCGGCCGCGCACATTCTGCCATGGCTGAGCAGAATAACAAAATGGACCGCCTCGCCGCCGCTAGGCTGGCGCACGCGCCTCGCTCTCCATGCGCCGCCGGTAAAGCACCGAGGACCACAGCGAGACCAGGATGAAGGCCAGCCCCGACAGCCCCGTGAACCACTCGGGGATGTGATAGTGCACGCTGGCGAACATGATCACGGCCAGGATGCCGATTGCGTAGTGCGCCCCGTGTTCCAGGAAGACGAATTCGTCGAGCGTGCCCTTGTAGACCAGGAACACCGTCATCGAACGCACGAACATGGCGCCGATGGCCAGGCCCAGCATGATGATGACGACGTCGTTGGTGATGGCGAAGGCCCCGATCACGCCGTCGAAGCTGAAGGAGGCGTCCAGCACTTCGAGGTAGAGGAAGCCGCCGATGCTGCCCTGCGCGATCATCTTGCCGACCGTGGGGTCTTCTTCTTCCTTTTCCAGCAGACCGCTGATCCACTGCACGCCGATATACACGAGCACGCCGCTGACGCCTGCGATCAGCACCGGGAGCTTGCGCGCCGGCTCCATCAGGTACATGGCGCCGCACACCGCCGACAGCGTCAGGAGGATGGCCAGGCCTTCGGTGCCGTACTTGCCCACCTTCTCTTCGATCCAGCCCAGCCAGTGCAGTTCCTTTTCCTCGTCGAACAGGAAGTTCAGGAACACCAGCATCAGGAAGGCCCCGCCGAAGGCCGCCACCTCGGCGTGCTTCTCGGTGAGGTGGCGTGAATACTCGTTGGGATTGTCGATCGCCATGTGCCAGACCTCGATCAGCCCCAGCCCGGTCGCGGCCGAGACGATCACCAGGGGGAAGAGCAGGCGCATGCCGAACACGGCCACCAGGATGCCGACTGTCAGGAACAATTTGCGCCAGAACTCGTTCCAGCCGCGCAGGACGGAGGCGTTCACGACCGCATTGTCGAAAGAAAGCGACACTTCCAATACGCCAAGCACCGCGGTGATCCACAGGGCCTGTAGCATACCGGCGACGCCACGATGCTCGTAACCCCACCAGCCGGCCAGTACCATCAGGATGACCGTGACCCCGATCGACAAGTGGAAATGCCGCATAAAGACCCCCGTGTTCGTATTGTGAGTATTACCAACATAGTAACGTTCCGGCCCCAGCGGCGGCGCGAGAATGCCGCAGAAAATGGTGTTGTCCAGGCTTGCTTCTGAGATAATTCTGGCCGGCATTAATTCACCTGGAAGAGACAATGGATTTCGCGTATCTCGTCACACCCGTGCTGACCTGGATGGTGGTCGGCCCGATCAAGTTCCTGATTACCAGCGTGCGCCAGCGCCGCTGGGCCTTCAATCTGGTAGGCAATGGCGGCTTCCCCAGCAACCACAGCTCGGTGGTCACCAGCATGGCGACCCTGATCGCCCTGCGCGAGGGCATCGGCCACCCGGCCTTCGGGGTCGCCGTGACGCTGGCATTCATCGTCATGATCGACGCCAACAGCCTGCGCCAGCACGTGGGGCGCCAGGCGGCCGCGATCAACAAGCTGGCCTGCGAGACGGCCGGCCACGTCGTCCTGCGCGAGCGCATGGGCCACACCCTGGTCGAGATCGGCGGCGGCATCGCCACCGGCATCGGCATGGGCTTCCTGATCCACGCCCTGTTTGGAGCATGATCTTATAGTTGACAGATGGGCGGACAGCCGGACGTCCGCCCTGTCCGGAAACGGACGGCATTTCATCCGTACGAAATGCAGTTCGTCGCGTCATACCGCATTTCATCCCTCGATTTCCGCAGTATGCAGAGTCGTCAATTGACGCCCCCAGGGCACTACTGAATACTGCGCGCTGGCTGTTCATATTCGCATTTTTAAAAAGAAGACGAGGCTGTGAAAAGTTGCATTTTCCACAGCCTTCAAACTGAGTCCATTCTCTGGAGAACCACATGCTGCGCAAATCACTACTCGTCCTTGCCATAGCCACGGCGCTCGCCGCCTGCAGCAAGGAGCCCGCCAAGCCGGGCGCCGAAGGGGCGCCACAGGCCGCCAAGGCCGATCCGAAGGACAAGCGTCCGACGCAGCTGCAGGTCGCACCGGAAGACGTGCTGACCATCCGGAGCGATACCCTGACCAGCGGCCCGGTCGTGACCGGTTCGATCCAGCCGGAGCGCAAGGCCGACCTGCGCGCCGAAGTCTCGGCCGTCGTGCTCCAGGTCCTGAAAGAGAATGGCGATCCGGTCAAGCGCGGCGACGTGCTGGTGCGCCTGGATGAGACCGCGATCCGCGACACCGTTTCCTCCGCCGACGAAGCCGTGCGCGCCGCCAGCCAGGCCCTCGACCAGTCCAACCGCCAGCTCGAGCGCATGAAGACCCTGCGCGCTTCCGGCATGACCTCGGCCGTCGGCCTGGACGAAGCCGAAGTGCGCCGCAACAGCGCCCAGAGCGAGCTGTCGGCCGCCCGGAGCCGCGCCGCGACTGCCCGCCAGCAACTGTCGCGCACCGTGGTGCGCGCACCGTTCGACGGCATCGTCTCGGAACGCAAGGTCTCGGCCGGCGACACCGCCACCATCGGCAAGGAACTGGTGAAGGTCATCGATCCGAACAGCATGCGCTTCCAGGGCCGCGTCTCGGCCGACTCGATCGCTGCCGTCAAGATGGGCCAGAAGGTCAATTTCCGCGTCAACGGCTATGGCGAGCAGCAATTCGCCGGCGTCATCAAGCGCATCGACCCGGCCGCCAATGCGGTCACCCGCCAGGTGGAAGTCGTGATCGAGTTCGCCGACAAGGTCCAGCCGAAGGTGGCCGGCCTGTACGCCGAAGGCCGCGTGGACGCCGCTTCGACCGACGCGCTGATGCTGCCGGAAGCAGCCGTGGTCAAGTCGGGCGACAAGGCCTATACCTGGCGCATCAAGGACAAGACCCTGAGCAAGGTCAACCTGGTGGTCGGCGCGCGCGACCCGCGCACCGGCAACCTCGAAGTCAAGCATGGCCTGGCCCAGGGCGACGTCGTGCTGCGCTCCCCGACCTCGAACCTGAAGGACGGCCAGAAGGTCGAAATGGCCGCCGCCCGCGTCGCCAGCGCCGCCGGCGGCGCAGTGCAAGGGAAATAAGGAAAACAATAAATGTTCCTCTCTAATTTCAGTGTCAAGAAGCCCGTCGCGACGATCGTGCTGATCGTCGCGATGATGGCGATGGGCCTGCTGGCCCTGTCCAAGCTGAAGGTCAACCAGAACCCGGACGTCGAACTGCCGATGATCTCGGTCGACATTCCGTACCCGGGCGCCTCGCCCGAGACCGCCGAGCGCGAGATCACCAACCGCATCGAGAAGCAGCTGCTGGCAGTCCAGGGCGTCACCGAAGTCAACTCCAACTCCTACGAGGGCGGCGTGTCGCTCTGGATGGAATTCGACTTCGACCGCAACCTGATCGAAGCCTCGGACGACGTGCGCAACGCCATCGCGGCGGTGCGCTACAAGCTGCCGGTCGAGATGCGCGAGCCGATCCTGCGCCGCATCGACACCTCGGCCGAGCCGGTGATGCAGCTGGCCCTGTCGTCGAGCTCGCAGAGTCACGCCGAGATCTCGCGCTATGCCGAGGACGTGCTGGCCGACCGCTTCCGCGCCATCGAAGGCGCCTCCACGGTCACCGTGAACGGCGCCCTGCGCCGCGAGCTGTCGGTCCTGCTGCGCGCGGAGAAACTGCGTGAGTTCAATGTGTCGGTGTCCGACGTGGCCAACGCCCTGCGCACCCAGAACACCAATGCGCCGGTGGGCAAGCTGCGCAGCGAACTGGACGAGAAGGGCATCCGCCTGGTCGGCCGCATCGAACGTCCGGAAGACTTCTCGCAGGTCGTGGTCAAGCGCAACGGCGACCAGATCGTGCGCCTGAACCAGGTTGCCGAGATCCGCGACGGCTACGCCGACGTCAACAGCCTGTCCATGCGCAGCGGCAAGCCGAACGTGGGCATCATGATCTCCCGCGCCCGTGACGCTTCCACCGTGTCGCTGGCCAAGAAGGTCCACAAGGTCGTCGAGGAAGTCGGCAAGGAACTGCCGGAAGGCACCAAGCTGGAAGTCACCCGCGACGGCGGCGAAGACGCCCAGAGCAGCCTGAACAACGTGATCGAAGCCCTGGTGCTGGGTGCGATCCTGACCATCTTCGTGGTCTACGCCTTCCTGAATTCCTGGCGTTCGACCCTGATCACCGCGCTGTCGCTGCCGACCTCCGTGCTGGCCGCCTTCATCGCCGTGTGGCTGTGCGGCTTCACCCTGAACTTCATGACCCTGCTGGGCCTGTCGCTGGCCATCGGCGTGCTGATCGACGATGCGATCGTGGTGCGGGAAAACATCGTGCGCCACATGGAAATGGGGTCAGACCGCCGCACCGCGGCGCTGGAAGGCACCGCCGAGATCGGCATGGCCGTGGCCGCGACCACCTTCTCGATCATGGCCGTGTTCATCCCGGTCGCCTTCATGCCGGGCGTGTCCGGCGAGTGGTTCGGTCCCTTCGCCCTGACCGTGACCTGCTCGGTGATCGTGTCGCTGTTCATCTCCTTCACCCTCGACCCGATGCTGTCGGCCTACTGGGGCGACCCGCCGGGCCACCACAGCGCGCCGAAAAAGGGTGTGGGCAAGCTGCTCGACCGTTTCAACCACTGGTTCGACCACCAGGCGGAACGCTACGGACGCGTGATCGAGTGGGCGCTGCACCACCGCAAGTGGATGGCCTTCATCGCCGTGCTCAGCTTCATCGGCGCCATCGCCCTGCACTCTGCGTTCGGCGGCTCGAGCTTCCTGCCGAAATCCGACAACGGCGCCATCATGGTCGAAGTCCGCGTGCCGGCGTCGTCGAGCGTGGAATACTCGCGCCGCAAGGTCGAAGCAGCGGCCGAACTGGCGCGCCAGATTCCGGAAACCGAGGACACCAACAGCAACGCCAACCTGAGCGGCGGCCGCGTCTATGTCGACATCGGCAAGCGCCGTTCGCGTGACCGCACCGCCGCCGAGATCGCGGTGGAACTGCGCGAGAAGGTCAGCCGCCTGGTGGGCGCCGAGTACACCGTGATCGACGACCTGAACGGCGGCGGCAAGCCGGTGCAGGTGCAGTTCACCGGCCCCGATTCGCGCAAGCTGATGGAGCTGACCACGGCCTATATGGAAAAGCTGCGTGAAGTGCCGGGCGCCGTCGACGTCACCCTGTCGGAGCAGGATCCGAAGAACGAGCTGCAGATCGTGCTCGACCGGGGCCTGGCCAATGCCATGGGCATCTCGATCAACGACGCCGCCCAGTCGCTGCGCGTGGCCTTCGCCGGCATCGAAGTGGGCGACTGGGTCGACCCGAGCAACGAGACCCGCGACGTCGCCGTGCGCCTGCATCCGGAAGACCGCGTCAGCACCGAGAACATCGAGCGCCTGCCGATCTCGGTCAGCGGCACCGGCATGATGGTGCCCCTGGAGCAGATCGCCACCATCACCATGGGCAAGGGCCCGGCCGGCATCCGCCACCGCGACGGCGAGCGCATGATCACGGTCTCGGCCAATGCCCAGGGCCGTTCCCCGGGCGAAGTGACCGCCGACGCCATGAAGCTGGCCAAGACCTTCGACTTCCCGCCGGGCTATGGCCTGAAGCTGGGCGGCGCCGGCCAGGACCAGCAGGAAGTGTTCAGTGCCATGGGCATCTCGCTGCTGTCGGGTATCGGCCTGATGTACCTGATCCTGGTGATGCAGTTCGGTTCCTTCACGGCCCCGCTGGGCGTGATGCTGTCGCTGCCGCTGTCCCTGATCGGCGTGGTGGTGGCCCTGCTGCTGACCAAGAACACCCTCAACCTGATGAGCCTGATCGGCGTCATCATGCTGATGGGCCTGGTGGCCAAGAACGCGATCCTGCTGCTCGACGCGGCGCGTGAACTGGAGAAGCAGGGCGTCGACCGCGAGGAAGCGCTGATGGCGGCCGGCCGCAAGCGCCTGCGTCCGATCCTGATGACGACCTTCGCGCTGATCGCCGGCATGCTGCCGGTGGCGCTGGCCCTGGGCGACTCGGGCGAGTTCTACCAGCCGCTGGCCATCGCGATCATCGGCGGCACCATCACCTCGACCTTCCTGACCTTGCTGGTGGTGCCGACCTTCTACGACAGCATCGAGATCGCCCGCGACCGCATGTTCGCGAAGTTCAACCGCCGCGCGGAGCGCCAGCCGGTGCTGGTCGCCTTCCTGCTGACCTTCGTGGAAGCGATCCTGACGATCCTGCTGGTGCGCGCCGTGTTCCGCTTCATCCTGTGGCTGGGCCGTCTCGTGACCGGCCGCCGCGGCGGCAAGGCGCTGCCTGCCTGAGGCAGGCGGGCGCGAGCCCGGCAGTCACCAACGGCCAGCCATGTGCTGGCCGTTTTTCTTTGGCTGTGTTCGCGCTCATTGGGTGAACCAAATCCTGTTGTCGAAGTCTTACGCATCGTCGAGTTAACTCATCCGGAGTGACGATGCAAAGCTTGCGCTTCGACGAATTGTTCGCCTGCCTGTCCGCAGCGCCAATGTCCAGCAACGACCTGGCCCGGCTGCGCGCGTGGATCGACAGCATCCGCGACCCGGCCGAGTGCCTGGCGCTCATCGAAGCGGCCGCGGCAGGCCGGCCATGTCCGCATTGTGCTGGCGCGCGCGTGCACCGGTCCGGCTTCGCCAGCGGCCTGCAGCGGTTCCGCTGCCTGGGCTGCCGCCGTCCTTTCAACGCGCTGACCGGCACGCCGCTGGCCCGGCTGCGCAAGCGAGCGTGCTGGCTGCCCTATATTCAATGCTTGCTGGAATCACGCACCGTGCGCGACGCGGCGCTCGCCACCGGCGTGCATCGCACCACCAGCTTCCGGTGGCGCCACCGCTTCGCGCCGGGCGCCGCGCGCCACCGGCCGGCGGCCTTGTCGGCGATCGTCGAGGCCGACGAAACCTATCGGCTGGAATCGCAGAAGGGATCGCGCACGTTGACACGTCCGCCACGCAAGCGCGGGGGCGCTGCCCGGCGGCGCGGCATCAACCGCGAGCATGATTGCCTGCTGGTGGCGCGCGACCGCATGGGCATGACGCTGGACTTTCATACGGGACGTGGTCCCGTGACTGCGGCGCAGCTACGCGCCTGCCTGCAGCCAGTGCTGCCCGGCGACGTGTTGCTCATCAGCGATGGCGCGGCTGCCTATGCCCGGTTTGCCGCCGACGCCGGTATCACGCATGCGTCCGTCAATGTCCGGGCAGGCCGGCGCGCACGCGGCGCGATCCACATCCAGAACGTCAATGGCTGGCACAGCCGTTTCAAGGGTTGGCTCGCTCGGTTCAAGGGTGTGGCCAGCCGCTACCTGGCGAACTATTCGGGATGGCGGCGATTACTGGACGCGCAGGCGTTGCGTACGCCAGCGCTGTGGCTGTGCACTGCGGTACGACAAGCTTAGTAAACGCGGCCGCGCACGCATAATCAACGCGAACACAGCCTCTTCTTTGGCGGCTAACTCTGTTACACACGCATGAAAATTCGCCGAATCTGAGCCTGAAGTCCCATGTTTCTTCTACAATACGGTAGCGTCAGGACCACCCGGCCTGAAGCGCTCGTCCACCTTTGCCCCCTGCCATGCCACAGTCCCGTCTTCTTCCTCCCGCCGCCCCATCCGACCTGAACTGGCTGTCCGGCGGTGGCGAGATGGGCGCCTTGATCCGCTCGATGGATTGGTCGGCCACGCCGCTGGGCCCGCTGGAAAGCTGGCCGCAGAGCCTGCGCACCACGGTCAGCCTGTGCCTGTCCTCGACCTTCCCGATCCTGGTGTGCTGGGGCGAGGACGACATCCAGATCTACAACGACGCCTACCGGCCCATCTGCGGCGGCCTGCATCCGGCCTCCATGGGCGGCGCCTTCAAGAAGGTCTGGGCCAGCGCGCTGCCGGTCGTCGGCGATGCCTTCGACCGCGCCCACCAGGGAGAGGGTGCCTACATTCGCGACCAGCGCATGTTCCTCGACCGTCATGGCTACCTCGAAGAAGCATTCATGACCTTTTCGTTCTCGCCGATCCGCGACGAGTCCGGAACTGTCGGCGGCGTTTTCCATCCGATCACGGAAACGACGTCCCAGGTGCTGGGTGCGCGCCGCACGCAATGCCTGCGTGCGCTGAGCGCCGCGCTGGCCGATGCGCGCACCCTGGGCGACATCGGGCGCCAGCTGTCGGCCCAAGGCCAGCAACTGGCCCTGGACGCGCCTTACCTGCTGTTCTACCAGCGCGGCGACGAGGGCGAGTTGCTGCTGCGCGGGCGCACCGGTATCGAAGGGAACAGCGAGCTGGCGCCGGCCAGCGTCGCGCTCGATGCCGCACCCTGGCCATTCGCCGAAGCGGCATCCACACGCGGTGCCGTGCGCGTGGACGGCATGGCGGGGCGCATCGACCCGCTGCGCTGCGGACCGTACGAGGAAGTGCCCGATTCGGCATTGGTGCTGCCGATCCTGCTGCCCGGGCAGCAGGATCCCTACGGTTTCCTGGTCGCCGGCGTCAGCGCACGCCGCGCCCTGGACGCCGACTACCGGCATTTCTACGACGGGCTCGTCGCAGCCGTGGGGACGGCCGTCGGCAATGTGGTCGCCTACGAGCAGGAACAGCGCCGCGCCGAGGAACTGGCCCGCATCGACCGCGCCAAGACGGCCTTCTTCTCCAATGTCTCGCACGAATTCCGTACGCCGCTGACCCTGATCCTGGGGCCGCTCGACGACGCCCTGAACGATACCGCCGAACCGCTTGCCCCGGCGCAGCGGCGCCGCCTCGACCTGACCCACCGGAATGCCCTGCGCCTGCTCAAGCTGGTCAACTCCCTGCTCGACTTCTCGCGTATCGAGGCGGGCCGGGTACAGGCCAGCTATCTGCCGACCGATCTGTCGCGCCTGACGCTCGACCTGGCGGGGGTGTTCGAATCGACCATGGCGAAGGGCGGCCTGGCCTATGCGGTGGAAGCGGAGGAGCTGGGCGAGCCGGTCTGGGTCGACCGCGACATGTGGGAAAAAATTGTCTTCAACCTGCTGTCGAATGCCTTCAAATTCACCCTGGCGGGCAGCGTGACTGTGCGGCTGGCGCGGGTGGACGGGATGGCGCAGCTCACGGTGTGCGATACCGGCACCGGCATTCCGGAAAGCGAGCTGTCGCGCGTGTTCGAGCGCTTCCACCGGATCGAGGGCGCGGCTGGGCGCAGCTACGAGGGTACCGGCATCGGGCTCGCCCTGATCCAGGAGCTGGTGCGCCTGCACGGCGGCAGCATCGTGGCCGAGAGCGTGGCGGGCGAGGGTTCGCGCTTCGAGGTGCGCCTGCCTTTCGGCCACGCCCATCTTCCGTCCGATCGCATCGCGGCGGCGCCGGCGACCGCGCAGGAAGCACAGGAAGCGCAGGCCGGACCCATCGGCGCGGCATTCGTGGAGGAAGCAATGCGCTGGCTGCCGGAGGCGGACGAGAACCCGGTGCCAGCCACGCCGGCCGCGGTGGTGACGCGCAGGGACGAGCGCCGCATGGGACGGCCGCGCATCCTCGTCGCGGACGACAACAACGACATGCGCGCCTACCTGAAAAGCCTGCTGGCGCCGCATGCGGAGGTCACGGTCTGCGCCGACGGCGACGCCGCCTTCCGGCTGATCGAACGGGATCCGCCCGACCTCGTGCTCACCGACGTGATGATGCCGGTGCTGGATGGCTTCGGCCTGCTGGCGCGGATCCGCGCACATGGCGAGTTGCGCCGGCTGCCCGTGATGCTGCTATCGGCGCGCGCCGGCGAGGAGGCCAAGGTCGAGGGGCTTCAGGCAGGCGCCGACGACTACATGGTCAAGCCCTTTGCCGCCAATGAACTGCTGGCGCGGGTGCGCGGCCAGCTGGTGCTGGCCGAGGAGCGGCGCAGCCAGGCCCGCGAGACGGCGGCGCGCGAGCAGTACTTCCGCGCCCTGGTCGACGCCGCGCCCGTCATGCTGTGGACCACCGACGCGGACGAGCAATGCACCTACCTGAGCCAGCGCTGGTATGACTTCACCGGTCGCCAGCCGGAGCAGGACCTCGGGCGCGGTTGGCTGGAAAACGTCCATCCCGACGACCTGCAGCGCACCGTTGCCGCCTACCTCGACGCGGCCGCGGCGCGCATCCCGGTGTCGCTCGACTTCCGCCTGCGGCATCGCGACGGCAGCTACCGCTGGGTGATCGACAACGGACTGCCGCGCGTCGATGCCTATGGACACCCGAACGGCTACGTCGGCACCGTCATCGACGTGCACGAGCGGCGCATGCTGCAGGAGCGCTTCGAGCAGGTCGCACGCGCAGGCGACATCGGCGTCTGGTATGCGGATGCACCGTTCAGCCGCTTCCAGCTCAACGACGAGATGGCGCGTCACCTGGGCCTCGGACACAACCGGCATGCGCATATCCGCGCGCTGCTGGCGGTCATCGACCCGGCCGACCGGCCGCGCGTGGAATCCAGCATGCGCCGCACCCTGGCCGAAGGCAGCAGCCTGGATGTCGAGTTCCGGACCGACGCCGCACACGGCGGACGCTGGCTGCGCGCGATCGGCTGGTGTGGCGGCAACGACGCAGCCGGCGGCCAGAAAGTGTTGCGCTTCGACGGCGTCACCCTGGATGTCGGCACCCATAAAGAGGCCGAGCATGATTTGCGCCGCCTGGCCCAGGAGCTGAGCGAGAAGAACCGCCAGCAGAGCGATTTCCTGTCGACGCTCGCGCATGAGCTGCGTAACCCACTGGCGCCGATCCGCGCCGGCATCGAACTGATGCAGGCGGACGCCGACCCGGCCCGCCAGCGCGAGGTGCAGGCCATGATGCGGCGCCAGGTCGAGCACATGGTGCGCCTGGTCGACGACCTGCTCGACATGGCGCGCCTGGCCGAGGGAAAGCTGACCCTGCGTCCCGAAACCGTTCTGCTTTCCTCGGTCGTGGACGAGGCGGTGGCCATGTGCATGCCGCTCGTCGCGGCGCGCGCCCATCGCCTGGCGCTGC
The DNA here is from genome assembly GCF_050586525.1 of Massilia sp. BKSP1R2A-1. NCBI lineage: Bacteria > Pseudomonadati > Pseudomonadota > Betaproteobacteria > Burkholderiales > Oxalobacteraceae > Massilia > Massilia sp. BKSP1R2A-1. Next base: position 276,491 of record NZ_JBOBRE010000001.1, read on the forward strand.
GGCTGCCCCCGGAACCCCTCGCGCTGACAGGAGATCCGCACCGGCTCGCCCAGGTGCTCAGCAACCTGGTCAACAACGCGGCCAAGTACACGCCAGATGGCGGCGACATCGTGGTCGAGACCGGCCAGGAGGGAAGCATGGCGCGCATCGACGTCATTGACAGCGGCATCGGCATCCCGGCGGAGGTGCTTCCCACCGTATTCGACATGTATGCCCAGGGCCGCGCCAGCGAGGTGATGGGCGACGGCGGGCTGGGCGTGGGACTGAACCTGGTCCAGCGCCTCGTTCACCTGCACGGGGGCCGCGTGGCCGCGGCGAGTGCGGGGGAAGGCAAGGGCAGCCGTTTCACCGTCTGGCTGCCGCTGTCCGAGACGGCGCCGGCGGTGCCGTCTGCGCCGCCGGCGCCCGCTCGCCACCATGTCGCGGCGCAGGGACTGCGCATACTCGTCGTCGACGACAATCAGGACGCCGCCGACATGCTCGCCTCGCTCCTCGCGATCGGCGGCCACCAGGTGCAAGTGGCGCACGACGGCGCCGGCGCGCTGGCCGCCGCGCAGGCCATGGCCCCGCATGTCGTGTTCCTCGACATTGGCTTGCCCGACATGAGCGGCCACGACGCATGCCGGCGCCTGCGCCTGCTCGACGGTACGAAGACGGCGATGCTGGTCGCACTGACCGGCTGGGGTACGGAGGAAGACCGGCGCAGGACGCGCGAGGCAGGTTTCGATCATCACCTGACCAAGCCGGCCGAGTTCGACGCGGTCGAGTCGCTGCTGGACGAGGCGCTGGTGCGTGTGAACCGCGCTTGAGTGATGCGTTGCGCTGACGCCAGCGCCGGAAGAACAAAAGCCAGCCGCAAGGCTGGCGATCGCCGCATCCCCGAGACAGGGATGCGAGAGAACGGCGGCAGGAAGCATTTCTTCCGGCTGGCCCGGAAGTTCCCGGAGCCCGCATGGCGGGCCCCGTTCCTTGCCATGCGGACGGCTTACTGGCCGGTGGTCGGCGGGGTGGTGGTGCCGGTGGTGCCCGACGTGCCGGTGCCGGTGGTGCCGGTTGCGCCAGTGCCGGTGGTGCCGGTCGCGCCGGTGCCGGTGGCTGCCGGATCCATCGTGGTCGGCGGGGTGGTGGTGGTCGCCGGATCGGTCATGGTGCCGGTGCCGGTGGTGCCGGTGCCGGTTGCGCCGGTGCCGGTGTCACCCGTGGTGCCGGTGGCGCCCGAAGTGCTGCTCGGGGTGGTGGCCGAGGTGTCCGGCGTAGTGGTCGTGGTGTCGGTCGCCGGCTCGTTCTTGCGGCAGGCGCCCAGCAGGGAGGCCAACACGGCAGCAGTCAGCAGGATTTTTGGTGCTTTGGTCAGTGCGTTCATTGTTTAAACTCCTCGTTCACGTCTATCTTGTGCCACGGGCTCCAGGTGAGGCCTTGGAGTGTCCGTGGCGCCAGGGTTAGGTCCTCCGAGGGTTCGTGAACCCAGCAGTGGAACCATCAGGGAACCGACGCAATACGCGGCCCCGGGGTCGGTGCACGATTCCGGCGAACCTTAGACCGAAAGCCGGCCGGCCAGTTCGAAAGAAACGCATACCGCGTACTCCATTCCGCTCTACGCTGCGGAAGTGCCGGGAACAGGTGCTAGGCACCCACTCCCCAAGCCACCGGCGCAGGCCGGATGGTCTCATGGTCGCGGGCATTTTCGCCGGCGATCTGTTCCAGCAGGGCGGGAATCTCTTGCGAAATTTCCCGCGCCAGGTATCCGAGTGTGCCCATGCGCCGGGCCAGGTGTTCGCCGGAGCGCGCATGCAGGGCCACGCCCCAGCATGCGGCCTGGTCGAGCGCCGCGCCGCGTGCCGCCAGTCCGGCGATGATGCCTGCCAGCACGTCTCCCGAACCGGAGATCGCGAGGCCCACATTGCCGCCTTCATGCTGGTACAACGTTCCATCGGGCGTTGCGATGACAGTGCGCGCACCTTTTAATATGACCACCGCATTCCAGTCGCGCGAGGCGACGAGTGCGCGCGGGTCGGGATCGCGGCAGATGTCTTCCTTGGCGATGCCGGTCAGGTGCGCCATCTCGCCCGCATGCGGGGTCAGGATCGGCGGGCGTTCGAAACGCCAGGGCCGGTCTTGCGGCCAGTCGGCCGGCGGATGCAGCAGCGCGCCCATGGCGCAGGCATCCAGCACCACCGCCGTGCCCGCGGCCTCGAAGCGCGGCAGCAGCGCATGCACCAGTTCGGCCGTGGCCGTTTCGTCGCGCATGCCGGGCCCGATCAGGATGGCGTCGACGCGGTCGGCCAGCGGGTCGAGGCGGGCCACGGCCTCGAGTTTGATGCCGGCGCTGTCGTGCTCCTCCAGCCCGATCACGCGCGCCTCGGGCATGGCCAGCGCCACCAGCTGGGCCACGCTTTTTCCGGTGGCCACGGTGAGCTTGCCGGCGCCCGCGCGCAGGGCCGCGGTGGCCGCCAGGATGATGGCGCCCGGCATCTCGCTCGAGCCGCCCAGCACCAGCACGTGGCCGCGGATTTCCTTGTCGCCCTCGACCGCGGGCATCGGCACGGCCCAGCTGCGCAGCAGGGCTGTGTCGACGTCATGCACGGCGGTGGCGCGGGGGGGCGTGTCCATGGTCGCGGTGGGTTTATGCCTTGGGAGCGGAGGGCAGGTCTTTGCTTGCGGTGACGGGCGTGCCGGTGGCTTCCAGCGGCGCGACGAAGTTCACCAGGCGCAAGGCCAGGTGGCCGCCCTTGCCCAGCGTCGGGTCGTATTCGTAGGAGGTGACCGAACAGTTCGGGACGTCGCCGGCGCGGTCGAAATCGAGGATGGCCTTCTCGTTCATGCGCTCAAACAGGTAGCGGAAGCAATTGACCGTGACCTGGTGCGCGACGATGAGGACGCGCTCGCGGCAGTACTCGCGGTTCAGGGTATCGATCACGCTGCGCAGGCGCAGGATGACGTCGCACCAGCTCTCGCCGCCCGGCGGGCGGAAGTAGAACTTGCCGACGTGCTGGCGCTGTTCGTAGAGCTCGGGGTAATGGTGGGCGATGCCGTGGGTGGTGAGGCGGTCGAGGATGCCGAACTCTTTTTCGCGCAGGCGCTCGTCGGATTCGACGATGAGCCTGGCGCGGCCGAGGCGCTGCATCATGATGTTGGCGGTCTCGGCGGCGCGCACGTAGGGCGAGTGCAGCACCACGGTCGGCTGCTGTTCCGGCGGCAGCGCCGCGAACCAGGAGCCGAGCGCCTGCGACTGCCGTTCGCCGAGTTCCGACAGGGGCACGTCGACGTCACGGTCGGCGATGTCGATGCGGTGTCCGGCGGCTGCTTCCGCCAGGTCGCGCGCGACATTGCCAGCGCTCTGTCCGTGCCTGACCAGCCAGATCTCCTGCGGCCACTTCTGTTCCATCACGAGCCCGTCTTGATGTTGACATGGCGTCATCATAGACGGATTCGGCGGCCGCAAAGCGCACGATTGCGGGCTTTCCGGACCTGCTCGTCGCAGCGTCGGAAGGGTCTTACACGCGCCCGATTGTCCCTTCCGATGAGGCTGTTGGAAGCGTCGGAGCGTGCTTACACGACTTGCTCGTCGCCATCGAGATTGATGTCGGCATCGCTCTGGAACACGCGCATGTCCTGCTGGCCGAGTACGCGGCCGGTGATGGTGCCGGCCGTGATGGAGCCGCTCACGTTGAGCGCGGTGCGGCCCATGTCGATCAGCGGTTCGACCGAGATCAGGAGGCCCGCCAGCGCCACCGGCAGGTCCATCGCCGACAGCACGATCAGCGCCGCGAAGGTGGCGCCGCCGCCGACCCCGGCCACGCCGATCGAGCCGAAGGCGATGATGGCCAGCAACGGCAGCAGGAAGGAAGCCGTCATCGGGTCGATGCCGACGGTGGGGGCGATCATCACCGCCAGCATGGCGGGATAGATGCCGGCGCAACCGTTCTGGCCGATGGTGGCGCCGAACGATGCCGCGAAGTTGGCGATGCCTTCCGGCGTGCCCAAACGCGCGGTCTGGGTAGCAACGCTCATCGGGATGCTGCCGGCGCTGGTGCGCGAGGTGAAGGCAAAGGCCAGCACCGGGAAGATCTTCTGCGCATAGCGCAGCGGGTTCAGGCCGCTGCCGGCGATCATCAGGAGGTGCACGCAGAACATCAGGGCCAGCGCGCAGTAGGAGGCGGCGACGAAGCTGGCCAGGCCGAGGATGTCTTGCAAGCTCGAGCTCGACACCACCTTGGCCATCAGGGCGAACACGCCGAACGGGGTCAGGCGCAGCACCAGGGTCACCATGCGCATGATGATGACGTGGGCCACATGCACGAATTCACTGAAGGACTGGAACACTTCCGGCTTCTTGCCGGCGATGCCGGTGGCCGAGATGCCGACAAAAATCGAGAACACCACCACCGCGATGGTCGAGGTCTTGCGCGCCCCGGTCATGTCGAGGAAGGGGTTGGCCGGAATGAAGGAGAGCAGCATGCTCGGCAGCGAGATCTCTTTTGCCGCCGCGAGATTGCCTTGCAGGTATTCTCCACGCGCCACTTCCGCAGTGGACGCCGTGAGGCCGACGGCGGACAGGCCGAAGAGCTTGGCCATCGCGATGCCGATCGCGGCCGCCACCACGGTGGTAACGAGCAGGATGCCGATGGTCAGCGTGCTGATGCTGCCGAGCGAGGAGGCATTGCGCAGCTTGAGGATGGCCTGGACGATCGAGACCATGATCAGCGGAATCACGATCATCTGCAGCAGCTTCACATAGCCGCTGCCGAGCACGTCCAGCCAGGCATTGGTGGCGGCGACCTCGGGCGAGCCCGCGCCGTAGAAGGCCTGCAGGGCCGCGCCCAGCAGCACGCCCAGGCCCAGTCCGGTGAAGACGCGCTTGGTGAAGGAGACGTGATTGGCCTGGAGGCGGTAGAGCAGGACGCAGACGACGAGGGCGACGGCGAGGTTGATCAGGAGCGGGAAATTCATTGGAACCTTTATGCAAGCCGATTCTTCACAGCTCATGCGCCGTGGAAATCAATCGACACATTCTATAGGCAATCCGGCATCTCCGTGAAATGCGGATCCCGTGCTTGTTTCTGCGGATCGGTAGCAAGAAAGCATCGGAAGATGTCGTGCTGTTAATGCTTTGTGGCAATTGAACGACGAAGGGCTCAGGCAGGGCGCAAAGCTGCTGGTCAATATGCATCCCGCGTGACAAGCTTGTGCAAAATGTTTGTTTCCGCCAGCCATTCTTTTTTTGACAGCCACCATGTTCAAACACCTCACCATCAAAGCCCGGCTGATCTTCGTGATCGCCTTCCTTGCCGCCGAACTCGTCGTCGGCGCCGTCGTCGGCATCGTCAACCTTGGCATGGCGAACGGCGAGCTGAAGAATCTGTACGATAACCGTCTCGTCGCGCTGGGCCAACTTAGCCAGGTCATGCAGCTGATTACCACCAACCAGATGAATGTCGCCAAGGCCGTCAGCAGCGCCGACGCTTCCCAGCGCGACGCGCTTCTGGCGGAGGTCGAAGCCAATATCGGCGTGGTGACGGCGACCTGGAAAGCGTACGCGGCCACCGAGCAGACCACCGAGGAAGCCGCCTTGGCGAGCAAGTTCATCGAGGCACGCAAGGCCTTCCTGGCGCAGGGCCTGAACCCGGCCGTCGCGGCGGTGCGCACGGGTGACACCGCACGCGCAGGGCAGCTCGTGACCGGCGACATGTCGCGCCTGTTCCAGCCCGTTAGCACTCTTGGCGGGCAATTGATCGAGTTACAGAAGCGCGTCGCCAAAGCCGACTACGAGGCGTCGCAGGCGACGTTCGAGCTGGTGCGCCTGGTCTGCCTGGCGGGCCTGGCCTTCGGCCTCGTGATGGCGGCCGTGGTCGGTTGGCTGCTGGTGCGCGCCATCGTGCGCCCGATCGAGCGTGCCGTGGAAATCGCCGGCGCCGTCGCAAGCGGCGACCTGACCCAGAAGATCGAAGTCGACTCGCGCGACGAGACCGGCCGCCTGCTGCTGGCCCTGAAGGACATGAACGCCGCCCTGGTGCGCATCGTCACGCAAGTGCGCGGCGGCACCGACACCATCGCCACCGCCTCGGGCGAGATCGCCGCCGGCAACCTGGATCTCTCGAGCCGCACCGAGCAGCAGGCCGGTTCGCTGGAAGAGACCGCCTCGTCGATGGAAGAACTGACCTCGACCGTGAAGCAGAACGCCGACAACGCGCGCCAGGCCAATGTGCTGGCGGCCTCGGCCCAGCAGGTGGCGGGCAAGGGCGGCGAAGTGGTGGAGCAGGTGGTCAAGACGATGGGCGCCATCAACAGCTCGGCGACCCGCATCGTGGACATCATCGCCGTCATCGACGGCATCGCCTTCCAGACCAATATCCTGGCGCTGAACGCGGCCGTGGAAGCGGCCCGGGCAGGCGAGCAGGGCCGCGGCTTCGCCGTGGTGGCGGGCGAGGTGCGCAACCTGGCCCAGCGCAGCGCGGCGGCGGCCAAGGAAATCAAGTCCCTGATCGACGATTCGGTCGAGAAGGTGCACCACGGTTCCGAACTGGTGGACCAGGCCGGCGCCACCATGGCCGAGATCGTGCAGAGCGTCGGCCGCGTGACCGACATCATCACCGAGATCAGCGCCGCCAGCCAGGAGCAGACCGCGGGCATCGAGCAGATCAACAGCGCCGTGACCCAGATGGATCAGGTGACCCAGCAGAACGCGGCGCTGGTCGAGGAAGCCTCGGCAGCGGCGCAGGCGCTGCAGGAAGAAGCCCGCGCGCTGGCGCAGGCGGTCGGCACGTTCCGCCTCGATGCGTCGGCAGCCCCTGCGTCGGCCACGTCCAGGCCGGCCAAGGCGCAGGCGCGTATCGCGTCGGGCCAGGCAGTCAGGCAGGCCGCGAAGCCGGCAGCCAGGCCTGCACCGAAGGCCGCGGCAAAACCGGCCCAGTCGCGCGGCGCCAAGGCTGCCCAGGCGGTCGATGCGACGGAGGGTTGGGAAGAGTTCTGACGCGTAGAAGCGTCATGCAGCAGGGCGCGGCGCTCGAGGGCGCCGCGCCCTGTTTTTTTATGCGGCCCCGCTGCAGGGGCGGCGGTTTATTCGAAGGCGACGACCAGGGCGGCGAGGCCGACGCACAGGCCGAGCGCGACGCTGAGGCGCTGGCGCAGGCGGCTCGACACGATGCTCTTGGCAAAGGTGCGTTTCGGCGCCGACGGGTTGCTGCGGTCGACGGTGCCCGGATGGATACGTGGATGCGAGTGTTCGGTGTACATAAAAGTCTCCTTGTTGCCGTCTCCACCGGAGACAGGCGTTCTATGGTCGGTGCTCATTGAGCGGGAATCTGGAGCGGGCTCGGTCGGGCGAAAATTGCTCGCCGAGCTCAGGCAAGCCGGACGGATATCGAGCTGGCGGCACACGGCATGCTGGCGACGACGCGGATGCGGTCGCTTGGGTAGTGCGGAAGAAACGTTCTAGACATGCTGTGCCAGTACCAAGCTTCGACTTCGGGTGACCCGTCCATAATGGCGCATGACCCTTCAGGGCCGCGCCGGGTGGCCTGCACGGGATGTTAATCATTTTACATGTTCGGCGCGTGCGCACAAGGCCGCACACGTTTCCTTACATTTCAATGCATTGCCGTGAGCCAACGTATTCATCAATATCTCGCTGGCGCGGTCGAAAGTCAAGTAACCGGCGCGCAGCGTCGGTAGAAACCAACAGTCTTTCTGCGTAACCGGGCCGTGAACTGCACATGATTCGCCGGTGCGCATGCAGACGCCGGCTTTGGTGTCATATCCCGCCGATCTGATCGGCAGGTCTTCCAGACTGTTTCGTGATGTGCACCTTGTGGAACTTGCATGCAGGGCGGGGCATCCTAGACTGAAGCACCGGCACTGGCGTGGCCAGAACCGGGCTACGCAATTCAACCCCCCCACATATCGCGAAGGAGCGATCATGCGCCTGCAATCCCTGGCACTGGCTGCCACTCTACTCCTGGTGGCTGCGAACGCCGCCGCCCAGTCCCCGGCTTCCGATTATCCGGCCACCGGTCAAATATCCAGCGTGCAGGTCACCGCGCCTCCGCGTGGCGAGAGGGTGCTCGACGCCGAGCCGGATGCCGTCAGCGGCCAGTATCGCCTGTCGAACGGATGGAAGCTGGAGGTCAATCCGGGCTACAGCGGCATCTGGACCCGCATCGACCGCCAGCGCCCGATGCGCCTTGCCGCGATATCGAAGGACACCTATGCTTCGCATGACGGCAAGGTCTGGATGCGCTTCGACGTGGCGCGCGACGAGATGGTGATGCGCTATGTGCCGCAGTCGCGGCTGGCGGAGATCATCGAGGTGAGGGCGACGCTGGCGCAGCGCTGAGAGCGTTAAGCCGCAAAACAAAAACGCCAGCCCGAAGGCTGGCGTTCTCGTTCAATTCTGGTAGGCCGTGCTGGGCTCGAACCAGCGACCAACGGATTAAAAGTCCGCTGCTCTACCAACTGAGCTAACGACCCGAAAGAAGCGAGATTATAGGATGAGACAGCGAAGCTGTCAAATCCCCATCGCTTCGATGGAACTTACTTGAGCGAGGCCAGTCGGTCCTTGGCCGTCTTGGCGGCGCTCGACTCCGGGTATTTCGAGACCAGCTGCTGCAGCGCCTTCTTGGCGTTCTTGCTGTCCTTGAGCAGGGCGTAGCTGCTGGCGATGTTCAGCATGGCGTCCGGGACCTTGGCGCTGTCGGCGTAGGTGCTGGTGACGACCTCCTGGGCCGCGATGGCCTTCTTGTAGTCGCCCAGCGCATACCAGGCGTTGCCGAGCCAGTACTGGGCGTTCGAGGCATAGGCAGAGCTTGGGTAGCGGCGCACGAATTCCTGCAGGGCGCTTGCTGCGCCCTTGTAGTCGCCCGACTGGAACAGGGCGGTGGCGTTCTCGTAGGTGGTCTTCTCGGCCGGCATTACCTGGGCGGTCTGGCCGTCCACGGTTTCCTGTTGCGGCTCGAGCTTCTTGATGCGGGAATCGAGGTCGGCGTAGAGCTGCTTCTGGCCTTCCTGGGCGCGGGCGATCTGGTTTGCCAGGACTTCGATCTGGCCGCGCAGGCGCGCGATTTCCTGCATGGTCTGCTCGTGCTGGTTCAGCATGTCGAGCTGGACGGTCTTGTCCGACTTGGTCTCGATGCGGGCGTTCAGGTCGCGGGCGATGGCGTCGACCTTGGCGCGCAGGTCGAGGATGGCCTTGCGCGCTTCGTCGTCGTCGAGCAGGCCGGCGTGAGCCTGCAGCGGCATCCAGGCCGCCAGGACCAGGGCGGCGAGACGGGACGGGGACAGTTTCATCATGGCAGTCAATCTTTCCGGTTGCAGAGTAAAAACGGGGCGGATGCAGTCTGACTGCCATCCGCCCCGCTGTCAATGCGCCTAACCTTAAGGCGCATCAGCCGACTGAAGGTTTAACCAATGAGCTATTACTGGTAGACGATGTCAGCGCGGCGGTTTTCAGCCCAGGCTGCTTCGTCGCTGCCGGTTGCCTTCGGCTTTTCTTCGCCCAGCGACACGGCTTCCATCTGGTTTTCCGACACGCCCAGGGCGGCCATTGCACGGCGCACGGCTTCGGCACGCTTCTGGCCCAGGGCCAGGTTGTACTCGGTGCCGCCGCGTTCGTCGGTGTTGCCCTGGATCAGGACCTTGCGACCGGTGTTCTTGGTCAGGTAGCCCGAGTGGTTGGCGACGACCGGCTTGCCGTCTTCGCGCACGACGAAGCTGTCGTAGTCGAAGTAGACGCTACGTTTGGCCAGCACGCCTTGCGGGTCGTTCAGCGGATCGACGCTGCCGGTCTCGACTGGCTTGACTTCACGGGTGTCAGGCTGGGCCGGAGCCGCTTCCGGGGTCGGGGTCTTTTCGACGACCGGGGTTTCCTGCAGCTTGGTCGACGAGCAGGCGGTCAGCAGGGCGGCCGAAGCGATGAGGGCGAGTTTCTGGAAGTTGCGCATGGTTTTTCTCCTTGTCTATTAAAAGTTTCTGCTTCTTTACTTCATGAAGGGACCCCAGCTGGGCTCCCGAATGTTTCCCGCATTGGTGCTCAAGCGCTGCTTGACCCGTCCATCCACCGAGACCACGGCCAGCGAGGCACGCCCGCCGCCCTTGATCGCATACATGATGTACTTGCCGTTAGGCGAAAAACTCGGTTCGGTGGCCCCATCGGCCAGGCGCAGTTCCTGGCCGCTTGCCAGGTCCATCGCGTAAAGAGAGAAACTGCCGTTGCGCTGGGAGATCCATGCCAGGGTCTTGCCATCGGAAGACACGCGCGGGCTGATGTTGTAGTTGCCGTTGAAGGTCAGGCGGGTGGCATTGCCGCCCGAGACGCTCATCTTGTAGATCTGCGGACCGCCGCTGCGGTCGCTCATGAAATAAATGGTCTGGCCGTCAGCCGAGAACTGCGGCTCGCTGTCGATCGCCGCATTGTTGGTCAGGCGCTTGTGGCCCGTGCCGTCCGGGCGCACGGTATAGATTTCGGTATTGCCGTCGCGCGACAGGGCCACGGCCATCAGGCTGCCGTCCGGCGACCAGGCGGGCGCCGAATTGTTGCCCTTGACGTTCGAGATCACGTTGCGGCGGCCGGTCATCAGGTCCTGCAGGTAGACCACGGGCTTGCGGTCTTCCAGCGACACATAGGCGACCTTGGTGCCGTCCGGCGACCAGGCCGGCGAGATGATCGATTCGCGGCCGCGGGCGGCGACGACTTCGTTCTCGCCGTCGGCGTCGGCCACCACCAGGCTGTAGTTACGGCCAGACCGGTCTTCCTTCACATAGGCGATGCGGGTCGAGAAGATGCCGCGCACGCCGGTCAGCTTCTCGTAGACGTCGTCGGCGATGCGGTGGGCCTGCAGGCGGGTGTACTTCGGCTGCACTTCGCCGCCCAGCTGCGAGATCGGCGCGCCCTTGACGGTATCGTGGAGTTTATAGCGCACCGCGATGCGGCCGTCCGGCTGGCGCGCCACGCTGCCGACCACCAGGGCGTCGGCGCCCTTGGCCTTGAAGGCGGCCAGGTCGATGTTGGCGGTGTCGCTGATCACCTGGCCGGCGTCGATGACCTTGAACACGCCGCTGCGCTCGAGGTCGGCGCGGATGATGGCGGACACCTGTTCCGGCGCCATCGATTCGTCGGCGAAGGCCGCGACCGCGACCGGGATCTGGTTGCTGCCGACACCGGCGATTTCGACCTTGATCTGGGCATTGGTCGCCGTGCCCATCAGGAGGGTGGCGCTGAACAGCAGGTAATGGAGTTTTTTCATAATCTGTCTTGAACCGTATCCATCGAATGAATCAGTCGTAATCCTTCATCGAGAAATTGACGTCGAGCGTGCGTTCCACCGTGCCATCCTTTTTCTTCGGCAGCGGAGATGCCTTTTTAATACCATTTTCCACTGCTCTGTCAAACTCAGGCACACCGCTGCTTTTCACCAGGCGCACCGACATGATTTCGCCGGTCGGCAGCTGCTCGACCTTGAAGATCGCCTTCGGATTGCCCGGCATGGTCGTGCTGCCGCCGTAGGCGGTATTGCTCTTGATTGCAGCCGTGATGGCGGCGACGTAGCCGGAATCCGCTTTCGGCCCGGTCGACTTGGCGGCCGTGCCGGTGCTGCCCATGGCGCCGGCGATGCGCTTGAGTTCATCTTGGCGCAGCTTATCGAGCTTGGCGGCTTCGGCCTTCTCGGCGGCGGCCTTCTTCTTGGCCTCGGCCAGCGCCTTCTGCTTGGCTTCGGCTTCTTCTTTCTTCTTCTGTTCGGCGGCTTCCTTCTTGGCGAGTTCCTTCTTCTCGCGCTCGGCGTCTTCCTTCTTTTTCTGCTCGGCGAGTTTCTTCTCGCGCGCTTCCTCTTCCTTACGCAGGCGTTCCTTCTTTTCGGCCTCTTCGCGCTTTGCCAGTTCCTTGCGCTCTTTCTCGCGCTGCAGATTGATGTCCGGCGGCGTCGGGGCAGGGCGCTCGACCGGCGGCGGCTCGATGGCGCGTGGCGGCGGCGTCACCGGTTCCGGCTCCGGCGCGGGTTCCGGCGCGGGCGGCGTTGGCAGCTCGGGCGCGGCCGCGGTCTGCACCGACATGTCCCACACCTCGGCCTCGACGGCGACCGGCTCGCTGGTCTGCCAGCTGATGCCGAACCACAGGAAGCCCAGCAGAGCGGCGTGCACGGCCAGTGCCAGCATGAATGCTGGCAGGCGGCTCGGTTCTGGCGGCACGCTGTAGGGCGCGCCGGCGGTGGCAGGCTTCATTGCTGACATAAATGGCTTACTTGGTCGCGAGACCCACCCGGTTAATGCCCATCTTCTTCGCGTCGGAGATCAGGCTGATCACGTCTTCGTACTTGCTCTCGCGGTCGCCTTCGATCAGGACCGGGTAGTCCGGATTCTCTTCGTGCAGGGCGCGCAGGCGCTCGAGCAGGGCGGTGCGGTCGGCCACGTCTTCCATGGCGATCTTCTGTTTGCCGCCGACGCCGATCGAGAGCTTGTTGTCGGGCTGGACCGAGAGGCGGATGTAGGTGTCCGGCGGCAGCGCCGACTTCTCGGCGCTCGGCAGGTTCACCACGCTCGGCGCCTCGTTGGCTGGCACGGCCATGAAGATGATGAGCAGCACCAGCATCACGTCGATGTAGGGCACGACGTTGATCTCGGACTTGAATTTGCGTTTGCGTCCGCCACGCAGGCTGCTGCTGGAAAAAGCCATCGGGAGCCTCCGTCCTTATCGCGACTGGCGCTGCAGGATGTTCGAGAATTCTTCGACGAAGCTCTCGAAGCGGATCGCCAGGCGGTCGATGTCGTGGGTGAAGCGGTTGTACGCGACCACCGCCGGAATCGCGGCGAACAGGCCGATCGCGGTGGCGATCAGCGCCTCCGCAATGCCGGGCGCGACCACGGCGAGCGTTGCCTGCTGCACGTTGGCGAGGCCGCGGAAGGCGTTCATGATGCCCCAGACGGTGCCGAGCAGGCCGATGTAGGGCGAGACCGAGCCGACCGAGGCCAGGAAGTTCAGGTGCAGGTCGAGGGCGTCGAGTTCGCGCTGGAAGGAAGCGCGCATGGCGCGGCGGGAGCCGTCCAGGACCGGTCCCATGTCGTTGACGTCGCGGGCGGCCTGCTTGCCCTTGATGAATTCGCCCATGCCGGCTTCGAAGATGCGGGCCAGCGGACCGCTCTGGTCGCGCTGGGCGCTGGCGCTCTGGTGCAGGGTGTGCAGGTTGCCGCCGGCCCAGAAGCTGCGTTCGAACTGCTCGGTCTGGCTACGGGCGGCGCGCAGGGCGAACACCTTGCGGAAGATATAGGTCCAGCTGACGACCGACAACAGCAGCAGCAAGGCCATGATCAATTGCACCAGCGGGTGGGCGTTGAGGATCAGGGCGGTCAACGAAAGGTCTGGAGTCTCGGTCATCGTGTCGGGTTGTCGGATTGGTTAGATTCTTTATGCGGCGCGCATTTTATCAGCAGCAGTGGCCGGGAGCGAGCGCGGACGCATCGTGGCGAGGTCGACGCAGCCGACCTTGACGCTGGCGCTGGTCAGCAGCAGTTCGTCTTTCCAGGCTTGCTGGGTAAAGCGGACCGAGGCCGAGCCAAGCTTGTCCACCATGGTGCGGATGGTCAGCACGTCGTCCAGGCGGGCCGGCGCGTGATAATCGAGCGAAGCGCTGCGCACGACGAAGACGGCGCCTTCGGCATCCAGCAATTCCTGCTGGCCGACGCCGAGCGCGCGCAGCCATTCGGTGCGGGCCCGTTCGAAGAATTTCAGGTAATTAGCGTAAAACACGATGCCACCGGCGTCGGTGTCCTCGTAATAGACCCTGACTGTCCAGTCAAAAGCTGAAGGCATTTCCCCTGCCATTAAATGTAAATAGGAAACATTTTACGCGATATCTACCCTTCTTATGTACGCTTCCATACATAAAGCCGGGAAAAAGTAGTCCATGCCTCTCGGATAAGGCAGAGCAGTGCGGCAGTAGTAGACGTGAAACATAGCCGAAAGGCCAATTACTGTAACACTTTCTCACATTTGGCCAGCGCTCGATACGATTAGTTACGCAAGCTAAAACATAGGATTTTCCGAGATCGCGGCGCTTTTTGTAGGGTGGGCGGGTCTCCCGCCCACGCGTTCAACCGCATTCTAATCAGCCATGGAGCAGGCTACTCAGGCATGGTGTGAACGCGCGGGCGGAGGGCCGCCCACCCTACATAGTCAGCTGCGTTTGATCGCGAAAGGCGAGAACCCCTGGCAGGTCGGCATCAACTCGATGCTGTTGACGTTCACGTGCGGGGGCAGGGTGGCGATCCAGTAGGCGGTGTTGGCGATGTCCTCGGCCGTCAGCGGCGTCGTGCCTTCATAGACCTTGGCGGCCGCCGCGTCGTCGCCCTTGAAGCGCACGTTCGAGAACTCGGTGCCGCCGCACAGGCCCGGCGCCAGGTTGGTGGCGCGCACGCCGGTGCCGACCAGGTCGGCGCGCAGGTTGAGGGTGAACTGTTCCACGAAGGCTTTGGTCGCGCCGTAGACGTTGCCGCCCGGGTAGGGATAGTGACCGGCCACCGAGCCCAGGTTGATCACCAGGCCGCTGCCGCGGGCCACCATGCCCGGAAGGAGGGCGCGGGTCATGGTCACCAGGCCCTGGCAGTTGGTGGCGATCATGGTGTCCCAGTCTTCCAGCGGGACCTCATGGGCCGGCTTGGTGTTCAGCGCCAGGCCGGCATTGTTGATGAGCACGTCGATGTCGCGCCAGCCTTCCGGCAGGCCGGCGATGGCCGCCTCGATCGAGGCGCGGCTGGTCACGTCCAGCGTCACCGCCAGGGCGGCCTCGCCGAGTTCGCGCGCCAGTTCTTCGATGCGCTCGGTGCGGCGCGCGGCCAGGATGGCGCGGTGGCCATTGCTCACAAAAATGCGCGCCATCGCGGCGCCGAAGCCGGCCGAGGCGCCGGTAATCAAGACGATCATGGGTGGTCCCTGGAGGAGTGATCCGAAAATTGTAGCCGAAACGGCCACATCTCCGCTGGCGGCCGGCCTGGCGCCTGCGTCTTGTTAGGAAGACAGCAGTTTCCTTGCCCTAAGGAGCGTAGATCACATACAATTTGGTGAATTTACGTCTCACGTAACTGGCGAAATGCCGGGCGCGGCGCTGTTTCGCCACGACTGGCCAAGGTGGACATCCACCGGGGAACGTGAGGCATCACCGCCGTTCGCCTGGGCAGCCATCGACGGAACGCTTTGAGACGCGTTCGGCGGGCGCTTGTCCTGGGGCCCGCCACATACGCACTGTCAACGCTGACCGTTGCCTGGTATTTCTCTCGATTGGAGTTTTACATGTTTGCAAAAGACCATACGCTTGCCAATGTCGACCCGGAACTGTGGGATGCCATCCAGAAGGAAAACGTTCGCCAGCAAGACCACATCGAACTGATCGCCTCCGAGAACTACACCTCGCCGGCCGTCATGGAAGCGCAGGGCTCGCAGCTGACCAACAAGTATGCCGAAGGCTATCCGGGCAAGCGCTACTATGGCGGTTGCGAATACGTCGACGTCGCCGAGCAGCTGGCGATCGACCGCCTGAAGCAACTGTTCGGCGCGGAAGCCGCCAACGTGCAGCCGAACTCCGGTTCGCAGGCCAACCAGGGCGTGTTCTTCGCCATGCTGAAACCGGGCGACACCATCATGGGCATGTCGCTGGCCGAAGGCGGCCACCTGACCCACGGCATGGCCCTGAACATGTCCGGTAAATGGTTCAACGTCATCTCCTACGGCCTGACCGAGCAGGAAGACATCGACTACGACGCCATGGAACGCCTGGCCCGCGAGCACAAGCCGAAGATGATCATCGCCGGCGCCTCGGCCTTCGCCCTGCGCATCGACTTCGAGCGTTTCGCCCGCATCGCCAAGGAAGTCGGCGCCTACTTCATGGTCGACATGGCCCACTACGCCGGCCTGATCGCCGCGGGCGAGTACCCGAACCCGGTGCCGCACGCCGACTTCGTCACCTCGACCACCCACAAATCGCTGCGCGGTCCGCGCGGCGGCATCATCCTGATGAAGGCCGAGCACGAGAAGGCCATCAACTCGGCGATCTTCCCGGGCATCCAGGGCGGTCCGCTGATGCACGTGATCGCCGGTAAAGCGGTCGCCTTCAAGGAAGCGCTGTCGCCGGAGTTCAAGGAGTACCAGAAGCAGGTGGTGAAAAACGCCGCCGCCCTGGCGAATACCCTGACCGAGCGCGGCCTGCGCATCGTCTCGGGCCGTACCGAGTCGCACGTGATGCTGGTCGACCTGCGTGCGAAAGGCCTGACCGGCAAGGAAGCGGAAGCCATCCTGGGCCAGGCACACATGACCTGCAACAAGAACGGCATTCCGAACGATCCGCAGAAGCCATTCGTCACCTCGGGCATCCGCCTCGGCAGCCCGGCCTTCACCACCCGCGGCTTCAAGGAAGAAGACGCGGTCAAGGTCGGCCACCTGATCGCCGACGTGCTGGACAACCCGCACGACGCCGCGACCATCGAGCGCGTGAAGGCCGAGGTCAAGGTCCTGACCGACAAGTATCCGGTCTACGCGAAGTAAGGCAATCCGGGGCTGCGCTGTGCAGCCCCTTTCAGGAAGCACCCGGCGCCCATGAAATGTCCCTTCTGCCAGCATGAAGATACCCAGGTCCTCGACACGCGCGTGTCCGAGGAAGGGGATGCCATTCGCCGGCGCCGGCGCTGCGCGAAGTGCGACAAGCGCTTCACCACCTATGAGCGCATCGAACTGTCGATGCCGATCCTCGTCAAGAAGAACGGCAGCCGCACGGAGTATGCGCCGGCCAAGCTGCGCGGCAGCCTGATGCTGGCGCTGAGGAAGCGCCCGGTCGCCGCCGAGGCGATCGACACGGCCGTCGCCACCATCGAAGAAAAGCTCCTGACCAGCGGCCGCCGCGAAGTCGACACCGGCTACGTGGGCGAACTGGTGATGCAGGAACTCAAGCGCCTCGACAAGATCGCCTACATCCGCTTCGCCTCGGTCTACAAGAACTTCGAAGACCTGGCCGAGTTCCAGGAAGCCTTGGCCGAAGTCGGCCACCCGCGAAAATAATCTCCGCCTCCGTGTTCTCGTAGGGTGGGCCTGGGCGGCCCCGCGAGTCCTCCGCCCACGCGTTCGACTCCCCGTCGCATAGTCGCAGAGCACGCCTCAGCCCAACAGTTCCCCGATCACGCTTGGCCCATCTCATGGCCGGCTCCGGCTCCCCTGATAACTTCACAGCTCGTCACTGGCAGGTAGATTTGAACCTGCCGGTCCGTCAACGCTGTCGCGAGATCGGGAGGGTGCCGTGCGTGTCCGGGAACGAGGCTTCACACTGGTCGAGGTGCTGGTCGCCCTGTTCGTGCTGGCCGTGGGCATCGTCGGCGCCGGGGCGGTGCAGATCACGGCGGAGCGCACGCGCCAGCAGGCCAGCCTACGCTCCGAGGCCGCCCAGCTGGCCAATGCGCTGGCCGCGCGCATGCGCGTCAATCCGGCCATCGCCACGCTGCCGGACGGCGCCAATCCCTACCTCTCCTTTCAGTACGACGCTGCGGAAAGCATGCCTGCCGCCGCTGCGCTGTGTTTCGGCGGCAGCAGCTGCACGCCGGAGGCGCTGGCGCAGTTCGACCTGCACGCGCTGCGCCAGGCCCTGAGCACGCAATTCCCGCGCGGGCGCATGCTGGTGTGCCGGGATGGTTCGCCCTGGGACCCGGCCGCCAATGCCTACCGCTGGGACTGCGACGGCGCCCCCGATGCGCTGCCGGTGGTGAAGCTGGGCTGGCAGGGAACCGGCGATGGCCCCGGCTACGTGATGGTGCTGCAATGAGAGGGCGTGAAGCGGGCATGACGATGGCCGAGCTGCTGGTGGCCATGAGCGTGGGCCTGGTGGTGCTGCTGGCGGCCGGCAGCCTGTTCATCTGGGCCAACCGCGCGTTTGCCGCGCAGCTGGAAACCGCCGCCATGGACGATGCCGGCCGCTACGCCCTGGAAGTCGTCGCGCGTGCGGTGCGCCAGTCGGCCGCGGCGGACTGGGAGCGCGCGAGCAGCGGCCCGGATCCGGCGGCGCCCGGCGCGCTCGCCGGCCTGGATGCGCGCAGCGTGCCGCGCACCGGCCACGGCATCGACAACGCCTCGCCCCTGGCCGTCAACGGCAGCGACGTGCTGGCGGTGCGCTTTCCCGGCAGCGGTGCAGCGCCCAGTGGCGACGGCAGCAGCCTGGATTGCGCCGGTTTCAGCGTCCACCGCGACGAGGAAGGCTGGAGCATCTTCTACGTGGCGCGCAACGCTCAGGGCGAAGCCGAGCTGCGCTGCAAGTACCGGGGCAGCAGCAACTGGTCGTCGGACGCCGTGGTGGGCGCCGTGGACAGTTTTCAGCTGCTCTACGGCGTCGACCTCGACGGCGACGGCGCGCCCGAGCGCTACCTGAACGCCAGTGCGGTGAGCGAGCTCGATGCCGGCCTGGCGCTGGCCGGCGCGACCGCCGCCGAACGCGAGGCCGACCTGCGCAAGCGCACCCACTGGAAGAAGGTCTCCATCGTGCACGTGGCCTTGCTGCTGCACGGGCCCGTGAGCAAGCTGGAAAGCACGCGCCATGTCGTCCACGACCTGTTCGGACCGGATTACGGCGCGGCGCAAGGCGCGGACGACGCCGGCACGCGCCTTCCCGAAGCGGTGCTGGCGGCAAGCAGCGTGCGCGGCGGCAGGCCGCGGGATGGCAACAGCGGCGATGCACGCTACCGCAAGGTGTTCGCCACGACCGTGGCGCTGCCGGCGCGGGCGAGGTGAGGGCGCGATGACGGCACGCGACTTCATGCGGTCCCGGCAAAGGCGGCAGCGCGGCGTGGCCCTTTTGACCGCCTTGCTGTTGATGCTGGCGGTGCTGATGACGGGCATCGCCGCCGCCCGCGCCGCCATCGCCTCCGCCCGGGTCGCCGGGCACGAGCGCGACCGCATGCTGGCCCTGCACGGCGCCATGGCGGGGCTGCGCGACGCCGAGCACGATATTGAAGGCGGTCTGGATCCCGGCTCGGTCCGGGCCGCGGCGCTGGCGCAGGCGGATCCTGCCGCCTTTGCCGACGGCTGCCGGGGTGGCGCGCCTTTCGGGGGACTCTGCCGCCATGCAGCCGGGGAGGAGATCCATGCGGTCCTGGCCGATCCGGAAGGGCCGGGCGTCGTGCTCGGCGCCTTCAGCGGGGTGACCATCCCGACCGGCGGGGCGCTGGCGGCACGGGCGCCGCGCTACCTGATCGAGCTGATGCCTTCGAGCCCGGATACCCTGCTGTATCGCATCACCGCGCTCGGTTTCGGGAGTGTGGAGACGACCCAGGCGGCGGTGCAGGCTTATTACCGCAAGGTGTTGCCACCCAGCGCGCCTGCGCCGGGCACAGGGGCGCCGCCTGGGGCGGAGCCGGGTGTGCCGGCTGTCCCCGCCGGACCCGATGCGCCGGCCGCCCCGGAACCGGAGCAGCCACCGGCGCCGGGTGGCGGGCCCGGCAGTGGAACGCCACCTCCCGGCCAGGCCCTGCCGCCAGGCGCACCCGGCTCGCCCGGCGGTCCCGGCATCCGCGTCGGCTGGCGCGAAATCGGCAACTGGCAGGACAGCATGGTGGCGTCGAGACACGGGGAGCGGCGATGAACAGGCACAAGGGTTTTACCCTGATCGAGGTGCTGATCGTGGTCGCGATCCTGGCCATCATGACCGCGATCGCCTGGCCCGGCTATGCGCGGCATATCGTCAAGGCCCGCCGCACCGAGGCGCAGCTCGCCCTGGTCGACGCCATGCAGCGCCAGGAACAATACCGTGCCCAGCACCATAGCTACCTGGCGTTCTCGTCCGGGTCGAACGACCCCGGCAGCCGCGACTTTCGCTGGCACCTTGGATCGCAACCGGAGAGGAGCGCCTACGAGATCGACGGCTACGCCTGCGAAGGGCAGGACATCCGCCACTGCATCGTGCTGCGCGCCCGGCCGGGGACGGAAAGGGTCGACGTGCGTTTCCGCGATCCGGACTGCGGCGTACTGACCCTCGACAGCACCGGCGCCCAGGGTGCGAGCGGCGCCGGGCCGCGCTGCTGGCCATGAAGGCCGCACGCGGCTGGCGCAAGCGGGCAAGGGGAGCCAGCCTGGTCGAGTTGGCGGTCGTCGTCGCCATCGCCTCCATCATGATGGCCGTCGCCGCGCCCGACCTGCAGGCATTGGTGGCGGCGCAGCAACTGCGTACCGCTTCCGGCGACCTGATGGGCGCGATCGCCGAGACCCGGGCCCAGGCCATTGCCCGCAACGCGCGCGTCAAGCTGATGCCGCGCGACCCCGGCGGCGCCGACTGGACCCGCGGCTGGACCGTCTTCATCGACCGCGACGGCGACCGCCAGCCGGGCGTGGGCGACGAGATCCTGCAGGTGCACGGTCCGGTGCCGGAAGGCGTGCGGATCGACTTTTCCTTCACCCAGTCAGCGCCGCCGCAGTACATCGCCTACAATGGCGCCGGGCGCAGCTGCAGCGATGCGGGCGGCAACGCGTCACGGCTGGGTACGCTTTCGCTCTTACACGGCGAGCATATCCGCCGTATTAAGATCAATATGCTCGGTCGCGTGCGCGTATGCAATCCCGCGCGCGACGATGCCTGCGACGGTGCGGAGGCGCCGCGCTAGGCAAACATGGCAGACAGGAAGAAGAACGTGCAAGAGGACAGGGTAGAGATCCGCGACGACACCGAGGGCATGGCCCTGGCCCTCGCCTGGGCCGCGAAAGGCATGTATATCACCGCGCCGAACCCCCGCATCGGCTGCGTGATCGTGCGCGACGGCATCGTGATCGGCGCCGGCCACACCCAGCCGGCCGGGCAGGCCCACGCCGAGATCCAGGCGATGCGCGATGCCGCCGCCCGCGGCAACGATGTGCGCGGCGCCACCGCCTACGTGACCCTGGAGCCATGCAGCCATCACGGCCGCACGCCGCCGTGTTCGAACGCGCTGGTGCAGGCGGGCGTCGGCCGCGTGGTGGCCGCCATGACCGATCCGAATCCCCTGGTCGCCGGCCGCGGCCTGGCCCAGCTGGAGGCGGCCGGCATCGCCGTCACCTCCGGCGTGCTGGCCGATGCCGCCCACGAACTCAATATCGGATTCTTCTCGCGCATGCGGCGCGGCCTGCCCTGGGTGCGCCTGAAGGTGGCCGCCAGCCTGGACGGCGCCACCGCACTGGATAGCGGCGAAAGCCAGTGGATCACCGGCCCGGACGCACGCGCCGACGGCCACGCCTGGCGCGCCCGCGCCCAGGCCATCCTCACCGGCATCGGCACCGTCAAGGCGGACGATCCGCAACTGACGGTGCGCGGCGTCGATACGCCCTTGCCGCCACGCCGCGTCATCGTCGACAGCCGCCTCGAGATCGACCTGAACGCACGCATCCTGCAGGGCGAACCGTGCTGGATCGTCGCCGCCGCCGATGCACCCGAGAAGGCCGCGGCCCTGCGCGCAGCGGGACACGAAGTCATCCATTTGCCGAACCCGAAGGGCAAGGTCGACCTGCCGGCCCTGATGCGCGAGCTCGGCCGGCGGGAAATCAACGAAGTGCACGTCGAGGCCGGCTCGAAGCTGAATGCCTCGATGGTGCGCGAAGGCTGCGTCGACGAGCTGCTGGTCTACCTGGCCCCGAGCCTCATCGGACCGGGGCAGGGCATGTTCGACCTGCCGCCGCTCGCCGCGCTCTCGGACAAACGCCAGCTGCGCTTCCACGACGTGGCGCGGGCCGGCGACGACATCCGCATCCTGGCCAGGTTCGCGCACCCCCATACCGACATCACTACGAAGGAATAAGCAGCATGTTTACTGGAATCGTCGCCGCCGTTGGCAACATCACCTCCGTCACCCCGCTCGAAGGCGGCTCGTTTGCCGGCGTGCGCCTGCAGATCGACGCCGGCCCGCTGCCCCTGGCCGACGTGGCCCTGGGCGACTCGATCGCCATCAACGGCGCCTGCATGACCGTGGTCGAGAAGACCGGCAACAGCTTCGCCGTGGACGTCTCGCGCGAAAGCCTCAGCAAGACCGTCGGCCTGGAAGGGGCGGGCGAAGTCAACCTGGAGAAGGCCCTGACCCTGGCCGAGCGCCTGGGCGGGCACCTGGTGTCCGGCCACGTCGATGGCCTGGGCACGGTGCACAGCTTCGAGCCGGTGGGCGAGTCGCGCGAACTCGTGATCGACGCGCCGTGGGAGCTGGCCAAGTTCCTGGCCTATAAGGGATCGATCGTCGTCAACGGTGTGTCCTTGACCGTGAACCGTGTCGAGGATGTGGCGGCGGAAGGCGGGAAGGTGTGCCGATTCTCGATCAACCTGATTCCGCATACGATCGAGGTCACCACGCTCAAGCACCTGAAGGCGGGGTCGAAGGTGAACCTGGAGATCGACCTGATCGCGCGCTACGTCGAGCGCATGCTGTCGGCGAAAGGCTGATTCGTAGGGTGGTCGGCTGCGCCGACCGCGCGTTCAAATCACGGAGGAGACCACGCGGCGCGAGTGCTCACCGTTGTGTTGAACGCGTGGGCGCGGGAGCGCCCACCCTACTATAATCAACCGCCCGGCGCCGGCTTGTCGGTATGCGCCGCCACCTGCGCGGGCGCCGTCGTTTCCGGATTCAACACCACCTGCACATAATTGCGCTCGTTGAAATAGCGCTGCGCAGCAAGGCGGATATCGTCGGCCGTCAAGGCCTGCACGCGCTTCTCGACATCGAGGATCGAGGCCGGGTCGGTGCCTTCGCTCAAGGCCGACTGCAGGTGTCCCAGCCAGTAACCGTTCTCGCGCAGCGAGCGGCGGTGGTTCTGGATCCAGTTGCTTTTCACCTTCTCCAGGTCGGCCGCATCCGGCCCCCGGGTCTGCAGGCGCTTGATCTCGGCAAAGGTCGTGGCCAGCACCTTGTCGACGTTCTCGGGCCCGGTCGGCAGGGTCACGCCGATCGAGTAGTTCCCGTACGGGATCTTGCTCAGCGCCCCGGTGGCGCCGCCGCCGTAGATCAGCGCCATCTGTTCGCGCAGCACGTCGATGATGCGGATGTTGGTCACTTCCAGCAGGGCCGACAGGCGCAGCTGCTCGGCTTCCGTGAATTCCGCCTGGCCCGTGAAGGTCAGCGAAATCGTGCTTTTTGGCTCGGTGCCGCTCTTGACTTCGCGCTTGACCACCCCCTTGGCCGGACGCAGGCCGACGTCGCGGTAGGCCACCGGGAGGTCGGGCGTCGGCAGGCTGCCGAGGTAGGTCGCCAGCAGGGGCTTGATGGCCGCCGGGTCGAAGCTGCCGACCAGGATGAAGGTCAGGTCCTTCGCGCTGGAGAAGCGCTGCTTGAAAATGTCGATGCTGCGGTCGAGGTCGATCTGCGCGTATTCCTCGGGCGTCAGGCTGCGCGGTGCGCGCGGGTGGTTGTTGTAAAGCGCCGCCATCACCGCGTCGCCGAAGCGCGTGCCCGGCTGGGCGGTCTGGTTGCGCGCCTGCTCGGCCTGCTTGCCGACGTAGGAGCGGAACAGGTCCTCGTCGCGGCGCACGCCGCTGAACTTCAGCCAGGTCAGCTGCAGCATGGTCTCGACGTCGGTGGCGCCCGAGGCGCCCACCACCACGTCGGTGTAGTTGGCCAGGCCCACGTTCACTTGCGCCGCCTTGCCGGCCAGGATCTTGCGCATGTCGAGCGGGGTGAACTCCTTCACGCCCATGCTGGCCACGATGGCGTTGGCGAAGCGCGCGTTCAGGATGTCCTGGTCGCCGAACAGGCTCTGGCCGCCGAAGCGGGCGGCGCTCATCATCACCTGGTCGTTGCGGAAGTCGGTCGGCTTGAGGATGACCTTCACGCCGTTGGAGAAGGTCAGGTGCGTCAGGCCGAGGGCCTTGTCCTGGGCCTGGGCGACGATGGTCCCCGCCTGGGGCGGCTTGTCCATCAGGCGCGCCGCCACGGCTTTTTCGTCGTGCCGGCTCACCTCGGCGCGCTGGGCCGCTTCCACGGTGGCGAGCAGCTGCTCGCCCTTCGGGGTGTCGGGACGGGTCACGCCCGTGTACAGCACCAGCTTGCCCGAGTCGGCCGGGATGGTGCGGCGCGCATAGGCATTCACTTCGTCCAGGGTGATGCCGGGCACCAGCTCCTTCACGTAGCGGTATTCGGTGTCGATGCCGGGAATCGCCTCCTGCTGCAGGAAGTTGCGGATGTATTCGGCGGCATAGGTGGCCGAGTCGCTCTTGGCGCGTTCGTTCCAGGCCTGCTCGTAGGTACGCATCAGGTTCTTCTTCATGCGCTCGAGCTCGGCCGCGCCGAAGCCGTAGCGGCGTGCGCGCTCGTTTTCCTCGACCAGGGCGGACAGGGCCACTTCGGCGCCGCGCGGTCCCAGCGCGGCCGAGGCGTTGTAGGAGCGGTAGCGCGGGGTGAGCTTGCCGAGCGAGCTGGAAGCGCCCATGAAGGGCGGTTCCGGCAGCTGCGACAGCTCCTGCAAGCGCTGGTTCAGCATGGCGGCGAACAGCGACTGCACCAGGTCGTCGCGGTAGGCGCGGATGGTGCCGGCTTCCTCGACCTTCTGCACCGGATAGCGGATCAGCACCGCGTTGCCGGTCGCCTCCTGGTCGGTGACGACCAGGGCCTGGGTCGACTGGCGCGCGGGAATCTCGGCATAGGCGCGCGGGCGCGAAGGCTGGGGGTTCTTCAAATGGGCGAAGTGCGATTTGACCAGCTTCTCGGCCTGGGCCGGGTCGATGTCGCCGACCACGACGACCGCCATCAGGTCGGGGCGGTACCAGTCGCGGTAGAAACGCTTCAGGGCCTCGGGCGTGAAGTTGCGCAGCACGTCCTCGGTGCCGATCGGCAGGCGCTCGGCGTACTTCGAGCCGTTGAAGATGGCCGGCATGATCTGCTTGCTCATGCGGTCCGAGGCGCCTTTGCCGAGGCGCAGCTCTTCCAGCACGATGCCGCGTTCCTTGTCGATCGTCTCGGGGTCGAAGCTCAGTCCGTGGGCCCAGTCTTCCAGCACCTGGAAGGCCTTGCTCACGTTTTCCTGCTTGTCGGTCGGGATCGGCAGGATGTAGACGGTCTCGTCGAAGGAGGTGTAGGCGTTCAGGTCGGCGCCGAAGCCGACGCCGATCGACTGCAGGTAGGACACCAGCTCGTGCTTGCGGAAATTGGTCGAGCCATTGAAGGCCATGTGCTCGACAAAGTGGGCCAGGCCGCGCTGGTCCTCGTCCTCGAGGATGGAGCCGGCCTTGACCACCAGGCGCAGCTCGAGCTTGCGCTCCGGGCGCGCATTCTTCTGGATGTAATAGCTCAGGCCATTGGCCAGCTTGCCGACCTTGACCTGCGGGCCGACCGGGATCGGAGCATCGAGGCGCAAGGGAACGGCGGTGGCCGCGGCCGCGGCCGTGGCGGACCCCTTGGCTACGGTGGCGCCAGCCGCGGCAGTGGCCGGCAGCTGCGCGCACAGCAGCGCGGCCAGGCAGAGGCCGCGCGTGAAGTTCTTGCTCATTGGTGATCCCTGGTTAGAAACTGGCGGACGAGCATGCATTCTACCGCGCGTGTCCGCCTTGCACTGTTGCGTTTGGGCAGGCCGTGAAAAAGGGGCGGTCAGACCGCCACGCGCCCCTTCGCCAGCAACTGCGCCATTTCGTGCGCCGGCACCGGACGGCTGTACAGATAGCCCTGCATCACGTCGCAGCCGATCAGGCCCAGGAAGTCGCGCTGCCCGATGGTTTCCACGCCCTCGGCCACGACGGACAGCGACAGGCCCTGGGCCAGGGCGATGGTGGCCTGGGCGATCGCGGCGCTGCGCTGCTCGGTGGTGATGTTGCGGACAAAGGTCTGGTCGATCTTGAGCTTGTCGAGCGGGAAGCGCGACAGGTAGCCGAGCGAGGAGTAGCCGGTGCCGAAGTCGTCCAGCGACAGCGACACGCCCATGGCGCGCAATTCCGCCATCTGCGCTTCCGCCGCGGCGCTGTCGCCCAGCATCACGCTCTCGGTCAGTTCCACTTCGAGGTAGCGCGGCGCCAGGCCGCTCTCCAGCAGCGCCTTCTGCACGATGCCGCTCACCGAGCCGGCCTTGAACTGGTTGGCCGAGACGTTGACCGCCACCTTCATGGGCGGCAGGCCGGCGTTTTGCCAGGCCTTGTTCTGGAAGCAGGCCTGGCGGATCACCCATTCGCCGATCGGGTGGATCAGGCCGGTGTCCTCGGCCAGCGGGATGAAGTCGCCCGGCGAGACCACGCCGATCTCGTCGCTCTTCCAGCGCAGCAGGGCTTCCATGCCGACCACATTGCCGTCGAGGCGGGAAATCTGCGGCTGGTAGTGCAGGGCCAGCTCGCCGCGCTCGATGGCGCGCCGCAGCCGGGTTTCCAGCGCCAGCCAGCGCAGGGCCTGGGCATTCATCTCGCCCTTGAAGAAGCGGAAGCCGTTGCGTCCGGATTTCTTCATGTCGCCCAGGGCCGCGTCGGCCGCCTTGAGCAGGTCGCCGGGCGCCGCGCCGTCGCGCGGGAAGATGCTGATGCCGACGCTGCCGGTCACCACCACGTCGTGCCCGCCCACCGTGTGCGGCTGGGCGATGGCGTCGATCAGGCGCCGCGCGGCCAGGATGATGTCTTCGTTGTCATGGCAGCTGGTGAGCAGCAGCACGAACTCGTCGCCGGACAGGCGCGCCAGGGTGTCGGTCGGACCGGCGATGGCGTTGACCCGCTGGGCCACTTCGCGCAGCACGGCGTCGCCGGCCGCATGGCCCAGGCTGTCGTTGATGCGCGAGAGCCGGTCGACATTGAACAGCAGCAGCGCCAGTTCGCCGTCGCCCTGGCGCGCCGCCGCGATCGCCTGTTGCAAACGGTCGTTGAACAGGGAGCGGTTCGGCAGCAGGGTCAGGGCGTCGTGGTTCGACAGGAAGTCGAGCTGGTGATGGGCGGCCTTCAGGGCCGACAGGTCGGTCGACACCGAGACATAGGCCGTCAGATTGCCGCCGTCGTCGTGCACCGCGCTGATGCTGGTGCGTTCGGGATAGACTTCGCCGTTCTTGCGGCGGTTCCAGATCTCGCCGCGCCATTGACCGTCCTTTTCCAGGCAGTTCCACATCTCGCGGTAGAAGGTGGCGTCGTGCCGGCCCGAGCGCAGGATGCGCGGATTCAGGCCCATGACCTCGGCCTCGCGGTAGCCGGTGATCTGCTCGAAGGCCGGGTTGACCGCCACGATATTTGCTTCGGCATCGGTCATCAGGATGCCTTCCTGGGTGCTGTCGAAGACCTGGCGCGCCAATTCGAGCCGGTGCTCGCTCTCGCGCAGGGCGGCGTCGGCGTCGGCGCGCGCCAGGGCCTCGAGCTGCAGCTGGGAGGCGTGGCGCTGGACCACGTCGTACAGGTTCAGGTTCTCGTAGGCGACCGCCAGCTGGGCGGCCAGGGCCGTGGCCCAGCGCTCTTCTTCCTCGGTGAAGGCCGGCGCGCCGGGATGACGGGCGCAGTAGAGCCAGCCGAGTGGGTGCTGCAGGTCGTGTACCTGCAGGCCGAGGAAGCTGCCGACGCCCGGATGGCCGGCCGGCAGGCTGGCCAGCAGGGTATCGCCCTCGGAGAGCCGCAGCGGCGCGCGGGCGCGCATCAGCACGCCCGGCAGGCGCATCTCGTCGCGCGCATGGTTTTCGAACAGGCCGGTGTCGAGCGACCAGGCGTCGAGATGGCGCACGTTGCGCTCGTTGCGGTCGATCAGGCACAGGGCCGCATGGTCTGCATGGAGGACGCGCCGCGCGGCATCCAGGAAGGAGGCGGCCAGGGTCTCGACGCGGCGCTCGCCGATCAGGGCCAGGCACATGCGCTCGAGTTCGCCCAGGCGGGCGCACAGGTCGAAGGGCAGGGCGCGCTCGCGCTCCTGCGCCTCGGGTGGCGCCGCAATCGATTCTGCCCCGCCCAGTTCTGCATTGACGGCTTCGAGAATCTGGTGCGCATCGGCCGGCTTGGGCAGCACGGTCGCCACGCCGCAGCGTGCAGCCATGGCCTGCGTTTCACGTTCGGCGTACACAGCCGAAAAGAAAATCACGCGCGTAGCGCGAATGTCCGGATCGTTTCGAATATGCTGCACCAACTCGTAGCCATCCATGATCGGCATCAGGATGTCGGTGATGACCAGTTCCGGACGTTCGCTGCGCACCAGCGCCAGGGCCTGGGCGCCGTCTTCCGCTTCCAGCAGGCGATGGCCGGTGTAAGCTAGCAGCGCGTTCAGGAAGACGCGATTGCTCGGCCGATCGTCGACGATCAAAATCGTGGCCATCAGCGTCGCCATCCCGTGGAGTGCGCGGGATAGCCGCTGGAGTGTGGAACTACCGCCATGGCAACTCCGAAGAATGGCTGCAAATCGCCGGGCACATGCCGCAGCGGGCTTTCCAACCGCAATGTCTTAATCATAATCGAGTCAAGCGTAAGCACGCCACAACATAGGATTCGTGGCATGCGGGACGGGTGAGCTTAACAATTATGTGTGAACAAATGTACGCAAATTATTGCACGTTGCTTTGGAGCAACAGTCATTGACGGATACGCAGAGCCGTGCTTGGTGAGAATGTATCGGCTTCCGCTTGAACGGCGGTAAATCCTTTAAAATAGCGGATTACGCAAAATCCCGAGGAATCCGTATGTCTATTTCCAGCACCGAGGAAATCGTTGCCGAACTGCGCGCAGGGCGCATGGTCATTCTCGTCGACGAGGAAGACCGCGAGAACGAAGGCGACCTGGTGCTTGCCGCTGACTTCGTCACCCCGGAAGCGATCAACTTCATGATCCGCCATGCGCGCGGCCTGGTCTGCCTGACACTCACCGAAGAGCGCTGCGACCAGCTGGCGCTGCCGATGATGACTTCCAAAAACGGCACCTCCTTCGGCACCAACTTCACGGTGTCGATCGAAGCGGCCGAGGGCGTGACCACCGGCATCTCGGCGGCCGACCGTGCGCGCACCATCCAGGTGGCCGTGAACAAGGGCACGACCCCGGACGACCTGGTGCAGCCGGGCCACATCTTCCCGCTGCGCGCCCAGAACGGCGGCGTCCTGATGCGCGCCGGCCATACCGAAGCCGGCTGCGACCTGACCGCGATGGCCGGCCTGACCCCGGCCTCGGTGATCTGCGAGATCATCAAGGAAGACGGCACCATGGCGCGCCTGCCGGACCTGATCGAATTCGCCAGGGAACACAATCTGAAGATCGGCACCATCGCCGACCTGATCCACTACCGCAGCCAGAACGAAAGCCTGGTCGAGCGCGTGGCCGAGCGGCCCCTGCATACCGTGCACGGCGACTTCCGCCTGGTCGCCTACCGCGACAAGCCGAGCGGCTCGGCCCACCTGGCCCTGGTGCACGGCGAACCGTCGCCGGAGAAGGAAGCCCTGGTGCGCGTGCACCAGCCGGTGTCGCTGCTGGACGTGCTGGGCAACTGCGCCAGCACCCACTCCTGGGACCTGGCCTCGGCCATGAAGGCGATCCAGGCCAGCGACAACGGCGTGATCGTGCTGCTCAATGCCGGCGAGAGCGCGGACCAGCTGTTCGCCCAGTTCGCCCCGCGCGACACCAGCGCACGCAGCGCCCGCGCGGCCTCGATGGATCTGCGCACCTACGGCATCGGCGCGCAGATCCTGCGCAACCTGGGCGTCGGCAAGATGCAGCTGCTGGCCAATCCGCGCAAGATGCCCTCGATGACCGGCTTCGACCTGGAAGTGACGGGCTACCTGCCGCAGCCGGCTGCCTGACGCGGCGCGCCGCCAGAACAAATCACACTACTATATACACACATACAAAGAAGAGGCCAGCCATGACGGTACCAACTTTTGAAAGCAATCTGGCGGGCGAAGGCCTGCGCATCGGGATCGTACAGGCCCGCTTCAATGCCGACATCGGCCACGGCCTGCTGTCGTCCTGCCTGGCGGAACTCAAGCGCCTGGGCGTGGCCGACGAGGACATTCTCCACATCACGGTGCCGGGCGCCCTGGAAGCGCCGCTGGCGCTGCAGAAGCTGGCCGAAAGTCAGCAGTTCGACGCGCTGATCGCGCTCGGCGCGGTGATCCGTGGCGAGACCTATCACTTCGAGCTGGTCTCGAACGAATCCGGCGCCGGCATCACCCGCATCGGCCTGGACTACGGCATGCCGATCGCCAACGCGATCCTCACCACCGAGAACGACGAGCAGGCCGAAGCGCGCATGGCCGAGAAGGGCGCCGACGCGGCCCGCGTGGCGGTCGAGATGTCGAACCTGATGTTCGCGCTGGAAGAGCTGCAGCCCGAAGAAGAATAAGGAAGAGAGAAGAATGACCGACAAGACCACCCACGCCAACCCGAGCAAGAACCGCACGCCGCGCCACCGCGCGCGCGAGTTCGCGCTGCAGGGCCTGTACCAATGGCTGCTCAACAATGAGCCGGCCCGCACCGTCGTGACCAACATCCGCGGCGCCCACGGCTTCGACAAGGCCGACGGCGAGTTCTTCAGCGAACTGCTGAACGGCGCCATCGCGACCTCGGTCGAGCTGCGCGAAGTCATCGCCCCGCTGATCGACCGCGGCATCGCCGAGCTCTCGCCGATCGAACACGGCGTGCTGCTGCTGGGCGCCTACGAGCTGAAGAACCACCCGGAGATTCCGTATCGCGTCGTGATCAACGAGGCGGTCGAGCTGACCAAGTCCTTCGGCGGCATCGACGGCCACAAGTACGTCAATGGCGTGCTGGACAAGCTGGCCGGCAGCCTGCGCCCGGACGAGGTCGGGGCCGACGCGAAGCGCTGACCCGCAGCTGCTCTCTGTATATATGGAGGAAAGCCACCGTGGCACTGCCCGGTGGCTTTTGCTTTTGTAGGGTGGGCGGCTTGTCCGCCCACGCATTCACATCACGCGAGCGGGCCTGCGGGCATGGGTTGAACGCGCGGTCGGCCGAGCCGACCACCCTTGTATCTTGTTCTCATTGGTGGTTAGCTACTGCCAATTGAGGTGAAGACCAGCTTGAGACCACCCTTAAGGCTCGACCTTGGAAGGTAGTTCAAGCCCTTCACCTCGTTCCCACACCATACCAAACACTGGACGGTAGCCAAGGGCTCTGACCCTGTATGCACAAGGAGAGTGGGTGTGATGACCGAGAACACAAGGAGAACAGATGTATTACCTGGGCGTAGACGTTGCCAAAGCCAAGCTTGATTGCATGCTGCTCGATTCGTCGAATGGCAAATTGAAATCGAAGTCGATCGCAAACACCTCTGCCGGATTTGTCCAGTTGCTGGACTGGCTGGACAAGCAGAAGGCCGACAGGGTGCATGTGGTGATGGAACCGACCGGGATGTATCACGAAAACGCCGCCCTGGCGCTGGCCGACGCGGGCCTGGTGGTATCTCTCGTCAACCCGGCCCAGCTGCGCGCATTCGCACAAGGCTTGGGCGTTAAGACCAAAAATGACAGGGCCGATAGCGCGGTGCTGGCCAGATATGGCGCCACGCAGAAACCTGCTCCATGGCAGCCGCCATCGCAATCAGCGCGGCGCCTCAAAGCATTGTTGGCGCGCCGTGACGCTGTCGCCGACGACCTGCAGCGCGAGCGAAATCGCCAGGAAGCGAACAATTTCAGTCCTGTCCCCGAGGCCGTCGGGGAATCGATTGCTCAGACGATTACCTTCCTCGAGGCTGAACTGAAGCGGCTCGAGAAGATGATTGCCGAGCATATCGACAGCGATCCGGATTTGCGCAACAAGAAAGAACTGCTCGAGACCATTCCTGGAGTTGGGCCGCGCGTTGCTGGCCATATGACGGCGCCGTTTGCAGGACGAACGTTTGATCGTGCCGAGCAACTGGCAGCCTATCTGGGCCTTGTCCCTGTAGAGTGGCAGTCCGGAACGTCGGTGCGAGGTCGCCCACGAATGTCCAAGGCAGGCCCCGCTTATCTGAGTAAAGTGCTCTATATGCCAGCCGTCGTTGCACGACGCTGCAATCCACACATTAAGGCACTCAACGACCGACTACTCGCCAAAGGCAAATCCAAGATGGCCGCTATCGGCGCCGCCATGCGTAAGCTGGCGCACTTGTGCTTTGGTGTCATCCACACCGGCAAGCCCTACGATCCAAAATTTGCGATGTAGGGCTTGACGGACAAGACGGTATCTACGAAAAGCGCTTTTCGAACCAATGGTCGGCGTAGGGATTGTCGTTGTACGCCGCGATCTCGACGTAACCGTTCTATATATAGAGCGCATGAGCCTCCGGCAGGTGCCGGATCGTATCCAGCCGCAGCACCCGCACACCGGCCGCCACCGCCTGCGCTTCCAGCGCCGCCAGCAGCTGCCTGGCGAGCCCCAAGCCGCGCGCATGCGGCGCCACCACATCCTTTTCAGTTCCCCGAAGCCCTGTTCCTGCACTTTGAGCGCCCCGCAACCCACCGCGCTCCCATTCAGCCGCGCGAGCAGGAACCATCCTGAGGGCGGCGCCAGCTCCTCGGGATTGGCCGAAAAACTGGCCGCCGGGTCGAATCCGGTGTCGAAGCGCTCCTGCAGTTCGTCTAAGTAGTGCGCCACGCAGGCGCGCGCCTCGCCGCCCGCCGGGTCGGCCGCCTCGATCGTGATGTCCGCACAAGGCTCCCGTGTGGCAACAGGCCTGAAATGGGGCGGCTGAGGAATATCGTCGCTTTCCATCGTCCAGACTGTAGTCAGGTATTCACTGCGGGTCAAACGAGCCCATGACCAGGCAAGGAGAGAGCAAACATGGTTTTATTTACGATGCCTGGCGGCCCGGTGGCGTCTTCCAGTCAAATGTCACACCCTGCGGCGCAGCAGGGTGAGGCCGCCGAGTCCTGCCAAGAGCAGCAATATGGTGGCCGGTTCCGGAACCGAGCTAATTTCAAGCAGTTTGATCTCTACAGTAGTGCCGTACACACGGTCCCAGGCCACGTGGTCGTAGTGGAATAGGCTCAGGTCGAGATTAGCACTCGTAAAGTCCTGGAATCCTCGAGGTACGCGAAAATCATTGAAGGCCGTATCGTCGGCGTAGAGATCAATGTGTGCCGAAAGCACATGCTGACTGTCGAGATCTTTGCGGCCTGCGGCGATCAGCCGATCGTAATAGGTTTCGCCGGTGAGCCAGCCGTCATTTGTAATCTGAATATTTTCCGCTTCCCAGGTTGAAGCTGCAGTGTTGAAAGCCGTCGACGCTGTCAGCTTGAAGGTAAGCGAGGGGTACAGCATCCACGCATATTGTGGATTCCGCTCCTCGAGCGGGGCAGCCTCGTTGTCGAAACTGAATTCTCCCCAAAACTGATCGCCTTCCTTCAGCAGGCCGTTGAACAGGGCCGCATGATTTGGATCGCCGGAAACGGCCCAGCGCGTAGGCGTTCCGAATTTTCCAGTAAAAGCGTAGGTGACAACCTTGGCTTGCGCCATGCCAAAGCTGAGAGCGAGTAACAACGCGGCAATTATTTTCATGTTTTAGCGTCAAATAAACTCATACTATATTTCCGATGTTGAAATTATGTCAAGTCTGTCCGCGAGTTTATGCTTGCAGGGTTGTACCCCAAAAATAGGAAGCCGAAAGAAAAAGCCACCGTCATGCGGTGGCCGAGAGGAGTGTTTTCTGCCGGCTTACAGGGTGGCCAGCGTTTCCGAACCGTGGTTCTCGGTCGGAGCCGGCGCTGGAGCCGGGGCAGGGGTCTCGACCGGCTTGGCGCTCGGCGACTGCTTGACCACGATCGGCGCCGGAGCTGCCGGGCGCGTGGTGGTCGGCACCTTCTGGCCGCGCGCCACCTGTTTCAGGCGCTTGTATTCGGCCAGCACTTTCGCGCCGTAGCCGGAATCGCTTTCCATGTCGGCGGCGCCGACGTAGGTCTTCAGGCCGCCTTCGACGGAGCCGGTGCGCTTGACGTAGTCCTTCAGGATCAGGGCGCCGACCTTGATGTTGGCGACCGGATTCAGGGCCGCCTGCTGGCCGCCGACTTCCTCGAACTTGTCATGGTGAACCTTGGCCATGACCTGCATCAAGCCCTTCGCGCCCATCGGGCTCTCGGCGAAAGGGTTCAGGCCCGATTCGATCGCCATCACGGCGAGGATCAGGAGCGGATCCAGCTTGACCTCGTGCGCCGTCATGTAGGCGGTCGAGACCAGCATGTTGGCGGCATCGCTGGCGACGCGGTAGCGCTTGCTCAGCCAGGAGGTGACCCATTGCTGCTGCTTGCTGTTGCCGAGATGGTGGGTGTCGGCATGACTCGTTTCCACCGCTTCGGTCAGGGCAACCGGCATGATTGCGGCCGCAGGCGCGCCAGGGGCGACGGCGACGATTTCAGGCTGGGGATCCAGCACGTCCGAGACGCGCTTGGCGACGTCTTCGTTGGTATACAGCAGCGCCAGCATGGCGATGGCGGAAAGACCGAATACGGTCAGGGTGTTGCGTGCGGTGTTTGCGAAACCGCGTGCCGCTTTGCCAATGGAAGACCATGTGACTGGCTGGCTGGCCATGGATTGCACGAACCTTGCGCTCGTGATGAAACGATGGATCATCGAATTCCCCTTTGTCGCGGCAAAAAGAGCTCCTGTCACAGCGCCTAAGCGCGGTGTCGGACTATGCCGTGCATCAGAAATATCGTAGGTCGCCGCGTCGCGGCCGACTAACGCCGTCATTGCTTTGCTTCAGCTGGCTGCTAAAAACCCAGGCGGGTGGAACCAGTGGCTCAACAACTGTCTCGGGGGGATTAGGACAGACGTCCTGTGAAAACACTCCTCAAAATGTCATGTGGGGCCCCGACCCCGTGAATGCATGAGAACAGCTAGAATCATGTCAGATAGACTTGCCTGCCTCATCAAGTAGGACGGATTCTAGTGGCTCCTTTATACCAAGTCAACCCTAGCACGATCCGCTCTTATTACTTTTAGTTCTGATTGCCAAAGCGAAATTTTAGAAAAGCTTAACAAATCAGATACTTGGCATGGTGCCTTGAACAAGCTTCTACTGACGAGATAACGATCAAAACTTGATGAAATATTCAGATTTGCGGGACTTTATGGCGCAGCTCGAGCGAATGGGCGAGCTCAAGCATGTTGGCGTACCGGTGTCGCCCCACCTCGAGATGACGGAAATCTGCGACCGGACCCTGCGTGCCGAAGGTCCGGCGCTGCTGTTCGAGAAGCCGACGGGGCACAGCATCCCCGTGCTGGGCAACCTGTTCGGCACCCCGCGCCGGGTGGCGCTGGGCATGGGCGCCGAGAGCATCGACGAACTGCGCAATATCGGCCACGTGCTGGCGCGCCTGAAGGAGCCGGAGCCGCCCAAGGGCTTCAAGGACATCATGGGCCTGGGCTCGCTCGTGAAAGCCGTGTGGGACATGGCCCCTAAAGAAATACGCGGCGCGCCCTGCCAGGAAATCGTATGGGAAGGCCAGGACGTCGACCTGGGCAAGTTGCCGATCCAGCACTGCTGGCCGGGCGACATCGCGCCATTGATTACCTGGGGCCTGGTGATCACCAAGGGTCCGAACAAGAAGCGCCAGAACCTGGGCATCTACCGCCAGCAGGTGCTGGGGCCGAACAAGGTGATCATGCGCTGGCTGGCCCACCGCGGCGGCGCGCTCGACTTCCGCGAGCACGCGCTGGCCAATCCGGGCAAACCCTATCCGGTGGCGGTGGCGCTGGGCGCCGACCCGGCCACCATCCTGGGCGCGGTCACGCCGGTGCCGGACAGCCTGTCCGAATACCAGTTCGCCGGCCTGCTGCGCGGCCAGCGCACCGTGCTGACGAAAGCCATCGGCAGCGAGCTGCGCGTGCCCGCGTCCGCCGAGATCGTCCTTGAAGGGCATATCTACCCGGATGCGAGCCACCCCTCCGGCTTCGAGCATGCGCTGGAAGGACCGTATGGCGACCACACCGGCTATTACAATGAGCAGGACAGCTTCCCGGTATTCACCATCGACCGCATCACCATGCGGCGCGACCCCATCTATCACTCGACCTACACGGGCAAGCCGCCGGACGAGCCGGCCGTGCTGGGCGTGGCGCTGAACGAGGTCTTCATTCCGCTGCTGCAGAAGCAGTTCAGCGAGATCACCGACTTCTACCTGCCGCCCGAGGGCTGCAGCTACCGCATGGCGGTGGTGCAGATGAAGAAGCAGTACGCCGGCCACGCCAAGCGCGTGATGTTCGGGGTCTGGAGTTTTTTGCGCCAGTTCATGTATACCAAGTTCATCGTGGTGGTGGACGAGGACGTCGACGTGCGCGACTGGAAAGAGGTGATCTGGGCCATCACGACCCGGGTCGATCCGACCCGCGACACGGTCATGGTCGACAACACCCCGATCGACTACCTCGACTTCGCCTCGCCGATCAGCGGCCTGGGCAGCAAGATGGGCATCGACGCCACCAACAAGTGGCCGGGCGAGACCAACCGCGAGTGGGGCACGCCGATCGAGATGACGCCGGAAGTGAAGGCGCGCATCGACGGGCTGTGGGGACAGCTCGGGATTTAAATGCAGGATGGTCGGCAGAGCCGACCATCCTGCGAATTCACACAAGCGCCAACGTCAGGTATAATGAGCGCTGGCGGGCCCCTGCGCATTGCGGCATGGTTTACCTGGTCAGGTCGGGAACGAAGCAGCCAAAGCCGTTCACCGCAAGTGCCGCAGATCAGGCTCGCCTCTTTATCTTCCTCCTGTTTCACACTTCCCCTGTTTGAACGATCCGCAGCAGCCCGGCTGTTCGATCGCGTCCGCAGAATCCGCGTTGTTGACAGGCATGCCTCGGATAGTTCGCCCCGGCCGCCAACTGCGGTAAAATCCGGGTATGTCCTATCAAGTCCTCGCCCGCAAATACCGTCCCAAGAACTTCGAAACGCTGGTCGGCCAGGAGCACGTCGTTCGTGCACTGACCCATGCGTTGAAAACGGGCCGCCTGCACCACGCCTACCTGTTCACGGGCACGCGCGGGGTCGGCAAGACCACGCTGTCGCGCATCCTGGCCAAGTCGCTCAACTGCGTGGGCCCGGACGGGCAGGGCGGCATCACGGCCGAACCCTGCGGCGTGTGCGAAGCCTGCCGCGCGATCGATGCCGGCCGTTTTGTGGACTACATCGAGATGGACGCGGCCTCGAACCGCGGCGTGGACGAGATGGCCCAGCTGCTGGAGCAGGCGGTGTACGCGCCGAGCAATGCGCGCTTCAAGGTCTACATGATCGACGAGGTGCACATGCTCACCAACCACGCCTTCAACGCCATGCTGAAGACGCTGGAAGAACCGCCGCCGCACGTCAAATTCATCCTCGCGACTACCGACCCGCAGAAGATCCCGGTCACGGTGCTGTCGCGCTGCCTGCAGTTCAACCTGAAGCAGATGCCGCCGGGCCACATCGTGGGCCACCTCGAGAACATCCTCGGCCAGGAAGGCGTGACCTACGAGCAGCCGGCCCTGCGCCTGCTGGCGCAAGGCGCCCACGGCTCGATGCGCGACGCGCTGTCGCTGACCGACCAGGCGATCGCCTATGCCGCCGGCCAGGTGACGCTCGATGCCGTGCAGGGCATGCTGGGCGCGCTCGACCAGTCCTACCTCGTGCGCCTGCTGGACGCGCTGCTGGCCCAGGACGGCGCCGACCTGATGGCGGTGGCCGACGAGATGGCCAGCCGCAGCCTGTCCTATAACGGCGCGCTGCAGGACCTCGGCACCCTGCTGCACCGGATCGCGCTGGCGCAGTCCGTGCCCTCGGCCGTGCCGCAGGACCTGCCGGAACTGAACGACATCCTGCGCCTGGCCCAGGCCTTCGACGCGCAGGAAGTGCAGCTGTATTACCAGATCGCCGTGCACGGCCGTAACGAGATCGGCCTGGCGCCGGACGAGTACGCCGGTTTCACCATGACCCTGCTGCGCATGCTCGCCTTCCGTCCGGGGCAGGGCGGCGCCGAGCAGCCGGCCGCGGCGCCGGCTCCGGCCATGGCGGCCGGCGCCGGTCCGGGCGCACGCGCGGCGGCAGTCGCTGCGGCCAGCCATGCGGCGGTCGCCCCTGCCCGTCAGGCGCCGCCCGCCCAGGCAGCGGCGCCGGCGCCCGCCGCTCCGGCAGCACCGGCCGCACCGGCGCCCGCCATGACCTCGGCCAGGGCCGCCATCAATGCGGCGCTGGAAGCTGCGCGCGCAGCATCGGGCCGCCCGGGCGGCGGAGGCGCGAAGCCACGCCCCGAGGCGCCGCCGCCTGCGCAAGCGGCAGCAGCGCCTGCCCCCGCGCCGGCCCCGAGCGCGCCGCCGCCGGCCCCTGGTCCTTCGGCCGCCATGCAGGCGGCGCCGGCGGGCCGTCCGGCTCAGGGACCGGCATCCGCGCCACCCTGGGAACAGGCGCAGCCGCAGGCCGTTCAGCCTCAGCAACAGCAGCCGCAGGCGCGCATGCCGCAGGCCCCGGCCGAAGACGAGCCGCCTTCCTGGGTCACCGAGTTTTCCGACGACACGGCCGTTGCCGCCGATGCGCCGGCCGTGGTGACGGCGCCGGCGCCGGCGCAACAGCGCGCGCCGGCCGCGCCGCCGCACGCCTACGTCGTCACGCCGGTCCCGGCCATCGGCTGGGACGGCAACTGGCCGGCCCTGGCCGCCGGCCTGCCGCTGCGCGGCGTGGCCCAGCAGCTGGCGCTGCAGACCGAACTCATCGAATGCGTGGCGCACGAGCAGGCCGCGACCTTCAAACTGCGCGTGCCGGTCGATACCCTGCGCGCCAGCGGCAACAGCGAGAAGCTCACCGCCGCGTTGCAGGAGCACTTCCCGCAGGTGCGGATCTCGCTCGACACCGAGATCGGCCCGACCTGGTACACGGCGGCCGCCGAAGCCAAGGCCGCGCGCGAGGAACGCCAGCGCCAGGCCGAAGCCCTGGTCGCCGGCGATCCCTTCGTGCAGGCCATGGAACGCACCTTCGGCGCCTTCGTCGTGCCGGGCTCGGTGAAGCCGGCCGCCGCCTGAAATAATACGAATAACCCATCAGAACTTTTGGAGAAACGACCATGATGAAAAACCAGCTCGCAGGCTTGATGAAACAGGCGCAGGCCATGCAGGACAATATGAAGAAGGCGCAGGAGCAGCTGGCTCAGATCGAAGTCGAAGGCCAGTCGGGCGCGGGCCTGGTGAAGGTCGTGATGACCTGCAAGAACGACGTCAAGCGCGTCACCATCGACCCCTCGCTGCTGGGCGACGACCGCGACATGCTGGAAGACCTGGTGGCGGCCGCCTTCAACGACGCCGTGCGCAAGGCCGAAGCCACCGCCAGCGAAAAGATGAGCGGCCTGACCGCCGGCATGCCGCTGCCGCCTGGCTTCAAGATGCCGTTCTGAGGCAGGGAACGAATCCATGTCGCGATCGCTCGACTTCCTGACCGAAGCACTTCGGCGCCTGCCCGGCGTCGGTCCGAAGTCGGCGCAGCGCATGGCCTTCCACCTGCTGCAGCATGACCGCGAAGGCGCGGCCATGCTGTCGCGCGCCCTGTACCAGGCGGTGGACACGGTCCACCACTGCGCCATGTGCAATACCTTCGCCGACACCGAGGTGTGCGAGCTGTGCGCCGACGAGTCGCGCGACCGCACGCTGCTGTGCGTCGTCGAGACCCCTGCCGACCAGATGATGATCGAGCAGACCCTCACGTACAAAGGCCTGTACTTCGTGCTGATGGGACGGCTCTCGCCGCTCGACGGCATCGGCCCGCGCGACCTGCACCTCGATAAGCTCATCGGGCGCGCGGCGGACGGTGTCGTGCACGAAGTCGTGTTGGCGACCAATTTCACCAACGAGGGCGAAGCGACCGCCCACTACATCAGCGAGATGCTCAAGGCGCGCGGCCTGACAGTCAGCCGCCTGGCGCGCGGCGTGCCCGTCGGCGGCGAGCTCGAGTATGTCGACGCGGGCACGATAGCGCGCGCCATGCTCGATCGCCGCAGCGCATAATGGTTCGCATGACGGCCACGTAGCATCTCCGCGCCGCGCCATCGTGCGTGTGCGCAAACCCGGTCCGCGGGCGGCTGCTATGGTGGCGCTTTCAGCGGACCGTCCATGCACCTTGTCGACATCACGATGTTCTATGCCGCCGAAGGGGGCGGCGTCAGCACCTACCTCAACGCGAAGGCGCGCTGGCTGGCTGGTCTCGGCTGGGCGCGTCATACGATCTTCAGTCCCAACGTCAGCGAAAGCGATGCCGATGACGGCGAAGGCGAGGGCGCACCCACGCTGGTGCGCGTTCCCGCCGTCACGCTGCCGGGCATCCACGGCTACCGCATGCCCCTGTCCGTCGCGGCCGCGGTGCGCCTGCTGCGCGCCGCCCGGCCCGATCTCGTCGAGGCGGGCGACGCCGGCCACTGCGCCTGGGCCGCGCTGCGGATGCAGCAGCGGCTCGGCATTCCCGCCGTCGCCTTCTATCATTCCGACCTGCCGCGCCTGGTGGAAAACCGCTTCGGCCACGCCATCTCGCAAGGCAGCTGCAAATACCTGGCCCACCTCTACCACGAGTTCGACCTGGTGCTGGCGCCGAGCCGGCTGATGGTGCACCAGTTGCACGACATGGGCGTGGCCCACGCCCTGCACCAGCCGCTCGGCATCGACAGCGAGATCTTCCACCCGAGCCGGCGCCGCGACACGCTGCGCCGCGAGCTCGGCTTGCCGGGCGACATGCGCCTGCTGGTGTACGCCGGGCGTTTCACCGCGGACAAGAAGCTGCCGCTCCTGATCGACGCCGCGCGCCAGCTGGGGCCGCGCTACCACCTGCTGCTGGTCGGCGGCGGCGCCGAGCTGCCGCGCCATCCGCATGTGAGCTTCATGCCCTTCCAGCGCGACCAGCGGGCGCTGGCGGGCGTGCTGGCCAGCTGCGACCTGCTGGTGCACCCGGGCGACTGCGAGACCTTCGGCCTGATCGTGCTCGAAGCGATGGCCTGCGGCCTGCCGGTGGTCGCCACCACCGGCGGCGGCGTGGCCGAGCTGGTGGACGAACAGACCGGCATCCTCGCGCGGCCCAACGACGCCGACAGCCTCGCCGGCGCCATCGAGGCGATCTACGCGCGCGACATGGGGCGGCTGGGCGCCCAGGCGCGCCGCAAGGCGCAGGAGCAGTACGACTGGCGCCAGGTCTTCCCCCAGCTGATGCACCGTTACGGCAGCCTGCTGGCGGCCCGCGCGGGCACGCGGCACGCGCTGGACCGGGTCTGTGTCACCGACTGAGACAGCGGCAGGGCCCCCCCACGGCGATGCCTGCTTGCGGGACGGGGGCTTGCCGGCGCTGTGCATCTCGATCCATGACGTCGCACCGGCCACCTGGGACGATTGCGCCGGCCTGGCGCAGGCCATCCGCGCCGTTGCCGACGTGCCGCTGACCTGGCTGGTGGTGCCGCACTATCACCGCGGCGGCGGAGACCTGCGCAAGATGGAAGCGGGGCTGGATGCGCTTCTCGCGCGCGGCGACGAGCTGGCGCTGCATGGCCTGGCGCACCTGGACACGGGGCCACCCGCAGGTGGGTGGCGAGAGCGGTTTCTGCGGGAAAGGTATAGCCGGGAAGGGGAGTTCGCCGCCCTGGATGCCGGCGAGGCGGCGCGCCGCATCCGGCTGGGCCTGGACTGGTTCGCGGAGCGCGGCTGGCCCGTGCGCGGCTTCGTGCCGCCGGCCTGGCTGATGGGCGAGGGCGCCTGGGAGGCGCTGCGCACCTTCGACTTCGACTATACGACCACGTTCGGCCGCTTCCACCTGCTGCGCGCGCATGCGTCGGAGGTCGCGCCGGACATCGCGCTCACAGCCTCATCCGCAGCGGCCTCGCTGTGGTCGCCTTCCCTGGTGTACGCCGCCCGGAACCGCCTCGGCCGGCTGGCTTCGCCCTTGCTGGCGGATGCCTTGGCACTGCTGCTGGCGCGGCGTCC
The DNA here is from genome assembly GCF_050586525.1 of Massilia sp. BKSP1R2A-1. Taxonomy (NCBI): domain Bacteria; kingdom Pseudomonadati; phylum Pseudomonadota; class Betaproteobacteria; order Burkholderiales; family Oxalobacteraceae; genus Massilia; species Massilia sp. BKSP1R2A-1. Next base: position 318,274 of record NZ_JBOBRE010000001.1, read on the forward strand.
GCTGATCCGCCTCAGCCTGCATCCGCCCGACCTGCACCATCCACGCCTGCTGCGTCATGCCCAGGCCGCAGTGGCGCGGCTGCTGGATGGCCGCACGGCCATGACCAAGGCGGACTTTGCCGGGCGCCTGCTGGCTGCCGGCACGATGGCAAGCGGCAAGCTTACCAGTACGGACCCCAGAAGCCGCCTCCACGCCAGCCACGCGGACCGTAGCCGCCATGATAGGACGGGCCATAGCGCCTGACTTCGTCGCGCGTGCTCAGCTGCAGCACGCATTCGCGCCATGGGTCGCTGTTGGGAGCGTAGCCCAGGCGGGTGCAGGCCGGTCCGTAGATCGCCATCAGGTCGGCCATTTCCGCCTGCAGGCGTTCGGCGCGCTGCTGCGGGGTGGAACAGGCTGCCAGCAGGAGGGGCAGGACCAGTATGGGAAGAGCTCTGATACGCATGATGTTCTCCTGTATTCGCCGTCCTGGCGATCGGGTTCATGATTTGCTTCCAGTATAGGCCGCACGTTCATCATTTGCCCTGCCTATCTTAATCGTGCGTGCGCAAAACCGGGTCATCGAAGCACCGCATCCGCGAGCTCTCTCCTCTGTCGAATTCCTCCTGTAGGCATTGCCTGACAAAGCGATGGGATTGCCGCAGCCGGCTACCGGATTCCGTGCCGCCATCCCATGTGATAGCCGGACTGCTCGTCCAGCTCGGCCCGCGAACTGCGTTCGACAACGCAGTAACGCCAGGGTTCGGTATCGGGCGCATTGCCGAGCCGGGCGCAGGCGGGGCCATGCAGCGCCATGCGCTGTTCCATGGCGGCCCGTGCCCGCTCTGCGCGCCGTTCCGGCGTGCTGCACGCGGACGCGACCAGCGCCAACGTGAGCACCAAGCATTGCAACAGCGACGGTCGCATCATCATCTCCCATGCCGCCGTCCTGGCGGCGCACTTCAGCATCGTGTCCTGACCCGGTGTCCGTGTGAGGTAAATCAATCGCGCTGGGAAGGTGATCACAAGTCTGTTCGCCGGGGAAATCAATTTTCTGGCAAGATACGCCCCCTAAAAACAAGGAGGAGACATGCGACAGCGCCGTTGGAAGACCTGGGCCCTGAGAGGCCTGGGAGGATTGCTGCTGCTCGTCGTCCTGGCGGCGCTGGCCGCCTGGCTCTACCTGCGCGCCAGCCTGGCCCAGCTGGACGGTGAACGGCAGGTCCCCGGGCTGTCCGCGGCGGTGACGGTCGAGCGCGATGCTGCAGGCGTGCCCTTGATCAGCGGAAGCAGCCGTCTCGACGTCGCCTATGCGACCGGCTTCGTCCATGCGCAGGAACGCTATTTCCAGATGGACCTGTTGCGCCGCACTGCCGCCGGCGAGCTGGCCGAGCTCTTCGGTCCGCGTGCGCTGCCGCTCGACCGCGCACGCCGCCTGCACCGTTTCCGCGCCCGCGCCGAACACACCCTGGCCCGCCTGCCGGCCGCGGACCGTGCCTTGCTCGACCGCTATGTTGCAGGGGCTAATGACGGATACAAGGCGCTGGGCGCCAAACCCTTCGAATACGCGCTGACCGGCACCGAGGCGCGCCCCTGGACGGCAACGGATTCGCTGCTGGTCGTGTGGGCCATGTACATCGACCTGCAGGCCATGCAGGAAGGCCGCGACCTGGCCCGCGGCTGGCTGCGCGAGCACAGCGACGCGGCGCAGCTGGCCTTCCTGCTGCCCGAAGCGAGCCGCTGGGACGCCACCCTCGACAAGGGCGCGGCCGTGGCGCCCGCGCCCATCCCCGAGCGCGCCCCGGGCTGGTGGGGCACGCCGCTCGACACCGCCGGCAGGCAGGTGGCATTGCGCGGCGCCGACTTCGTCGACAGCGTCGGCAGCAACAACTGGGCGGTGGCCGGCAGCCGCAGCAGCAGTGGCGCGGCAATCGTCTCGGACGACATGCACCTCGGCCTGCAGCTGCCGAACATCTGGTACCGCCTGGCACTGCGTTTCCCGGACGGGAAGGGCGGCCAGCGCCGCGTCGCCGGCGTCAGCCTGCCGGGCGCGCCGCCCACGGTCATCGCAGGCAGCAATGGGCAGGTGGCCTGGGCCTTCACCAACAGCTATGCCGACCTGATCGACCTGGTGGCGCTCGAACGCGATCCCGCCCGTGCCGGCCAGGTGCGCCTGCCTTCCGGCTGGGAGACCCCGCAAAGCCACGTCGAGATGATCGCCGTGAAGGGCGCGCAGCCCGAACGCTTCGTGGTGCGGGACACGTCGCTCGGCCCGATCCGCGAAGCGGCGGGGCGTCTCTATGCCGTGCGCTGGGTGGCGCACGACGATGCCGCCGTCAACCTCAATCATCTGCAATTCGAGACCGTCGCCAGCGTCGAGGAAGGCCTCGAGGTCGCCGCCATCGACGGCATCCCGGCCCAGAACATCGTCGTGGGCGATGCAGCCGGCAATATCGGCTGGACCATCGCCGGCACGCTGCCGGCACGCGGCACGGCGCAGTTCGCGACTACCTTCCCGGTAACTGGCGACACGCCGAGCTGGAGCGGCCTGCTGCCGGCCCAGCGCTATCCGCGCATCGTCAACCCGGCGGACGGGCAGATCACGACCGCCAACAGCCGCCAACTGATGGGCGAAGGCGCGGCCGTGCTCGGCGACGGCGGCTTCGACCTGGGCGCCCGCAACCGCCAGATCGCCGATGGCCTGCAGGCGCTGGGCGGCAAGCTCGACGTGCGCAAGGTCTTCGACGTGGCCCTGGATGACCGCGCGCTGTTCATGGCCGGCTGGCGCGAACGCGCGCTGCGCGTGCTCGATGCGCAAGCCATGAAGGGCCAGCCCCAGCGCGCCGAGTTCCGCCGCCTGCTGGAGCAGAGCTGGGATGGCCATGCCAGCGTCGATTCCGTCGGCTACCGCCTCGCGCGCGGCTATATGTGGGCGCTGCACGACCTCTTCTACGCCGGCGCCGGCAAGGCCATCACGGCCCTCGACCCGAAGGCACCGATCGCCGGCACCAGCCGCTGGCCCGAGGTGGTGGCCCGCCTGCTCGACGCCCGACCCAGCGGCTGGCTGCCGGCCGGCTACGCCGACTGGCGCGCGGTGGAACTGGCGGCCGTGGACCGCGTCATCGCTGAGCTCACCCAGGATGGCCAGGTGCTGGCCGATGCCACTTGGGGCGCCCGCAATACCGTTGAGATCGCGCATCCGATCAGCCTCGCGGTGCCGGCCCTCAAGCCGCTGCTGGGCGCGCCGGCGGACCGCCTGCCGGGCGACGCCAATATGCCGCGCGTGGCGGGGCCGAAGTTCGGGCAGTCGGAGCGCATGACGGTGTCGCCGGGGCGCGAAGAGGAGGGTTTGTACAATATGCCGGGCGGGCAGAGCGGGCATCCGCTGTCGCCCTTCTTCCTGGCGGGCCACAGCGAGTGGGTGAAGGCGGTGCCGGTGCCGTTCCTGCCGGGGAAGCCGAAGTACACGCTAAGATTCAAACCGTAGGGGTGGTCCAGTCCAGTGGACTGGACCAGGCGTCGTCGTCCGCGCGTCCAGCTAAAGAATGCGTCGCCACAGTGCATCCGTGAGTTGAACGCGCGGACGGCGAAGCCGTCCACCCTACTTAGCGGGCAAGGCCAAGGGCGCCGCCAGCATGCCGGTGATGTCCTCCGCGCTCGACGGATGCCCCAGGAAGTAGCCCTGCACCATATCGCAGCCATACTGCTCCAGCAACAGCAACTGCTCCCCGGTCTCCACCCCCTCGGCCACCACCACCATCTTGAGCCCGTGCGCCATCGCGATGATGGCGCGCGTGATGGCCGCGTTCTCGGAATCCTGCGGCAGGCCGTTGATGAAGCTGCGGTCGATCTTCAGCGCGCGCACGTCGAAACGCTTTAGATAGTTCATCGACGAGTAGCCGGTGCCGAAATCGTCGATCGACAGGAAGACCCCGATGCCGCGCAGCCGTTCCAGGGTCACCAGGGTGGCGCGCGCGTCGTCCATCAGCGTGCCTTCGGTCAGTTCCAGCTCCAGCAGGCGCGGCTCCAGTCCCGCGTCCAGCAGGGCCGAATGCACCATTTGCGACAGGTTCTCGTCCTTGAACTGCTTGGCCGACAGGTTCACCGCCATGCGCAGGGTGCGCCGGGCGTGGCGCTGCCAGGTGCGCGCCTGGCGGCAGGCGGTGCGCAGCACCCATTCGCCGATCGGCACGATCAGGCCGGTCTCCTCGGCCAGCGGAATGAACTCGGTCGGCGGCACCAGGCCGCGCTCCGGATGGCGCCAGCGCACCAGGGCTTCGACGCCGACGATCTCCGAGGTGCGCACGTCGCGCTGCGGCTGGTAGACGAGGTACAGCTCGTCGTTCTGCAGCGCCTTGCGCAGCCCTACCTCCAGCTTCACATGGCTTATGATCTGCATCGTCAGCGATGAGCTGTACAGCTTGGCGTTGTTCTTGCCGCAGTTCTTGGCGTGGTACATCGCGGTGTCGGCGTATTTCAACAGCGAGCCGCAGTCGTCGCCATCCTCGGGGAAGAGCGAGATGCCGATGCTGGCGGTGACAAAAATCTCGTTGCCTTCGATGAGGAAGGGCCGCCGCATCGCTTCCTTCACGCGCGTGGCGACATTGAGCGCATGCTCGACCCGTTCCAGGTCGGGAATCAGGATGGTGAATTCGTCCCCGCCCAAGCGCGCCAGGTTGCTCGCATTGTCCCCGCGCGAGACCAGATCGCTGGGGCGCGTCGTTTCGCGCAGGCGCTCCGACACCATCTTCAATAACTGGTCGCCGGCATTGTGGCCGAGCGTGTCGTTGATGCGCTTGAACGCATCCAGGTCCATGAACAGCACCGCGAACTTCTTGTTGCCGATCTTGGAGCGCTGCAACTCGCGCTCCAGCGTCTCGAGGAAGGCCTGGCGGTTCGGGATGCCGGTCAGGCTGTCGCTGTAGGCCAGGCGCCGGATCTGTTCCTCGGCGCGCTTTCGTTCGCTGATGTCGCGCACCAGGCCCAGCACCTGGGAGGCGCTGGTGGCCACCAGGCGCGCCTCGAAATGCTGGATCTCGCCACAGTGCTCCAGTTCGTACTCGACCGAGCGCACCTGCTGGGTGGTCAGCACGGTGCGCATCTGCTCGATGATGCTCGCGGCCACCTCCGGCGGCAGCACGTCGGTGATGTGCTTGCCGACCCTGGGTTGCTGCAGCGGCATCGCCCGCCCGCGTCCGGGACGCTCGTTGCCCGGCTCGTAATCGAGATAGAAGCCGTCGCGGTCGAGCCGGAAGAAAGTGTCGGGAATCGCGGCCAGCACCGCGCGGTTCTGCGCGTCGGCGATGCGCAGGCGTGCGATGGCGTCGCTGGCGCGCAGCACGTAGAGCACGCGGTGGCCGAGGATCGGCCAGTTGATGGGTTTCGAGACGAAGTCGGTGGCGCCGACCTCATAGGCGCGGGTGACGGCTTCCAGGTCGTCGCCGCCGGTGACCATCACGATCGGCACCGAGACGCCGTCTCGAATGTTGCCAACTTCGGCACGGCGGATCGCCGCGCAGGCCGCGAAGCCGTCCATGTGCGGCATGTCGACGTCGAGCAGGATCAGGTCGGGATTGCGCTCGGCCGCGAGCTGCACGGCCTGTGCGCCGTCCGCCGCCTCGATCGCGTCCAGCCCGACCTGGGCCAGCATCTCGAGCATCAGCAGGCGCATCACCGGGTCGTCGTCGGCAACCAGGACCGTTCCGCGCTTCGGGGAAGAAGAGGCTGGCATTCTAGGTTTCCTTCTCTAACATGGCGTGAAGCGACTGGCGGACCGACTGGAACTCGCGCTCCATGTCGGCAAGGATGCGCGCGGCCCCATCGACGGACTCCGCGCGGCCGAGTTGTTCGAGTTCCTTGCACAGCGAGGCCAGGTGGACGGCGCCGACGTTGGCGCTGGCCGACTTCAGGCTGTGGGCGACGCGCCGCACGCTGCCCGGGTCGTCGCCGTCGATCGCTTCGCGCAGGGTGGCCAGGTGGCGCGGGGTGTCGCCCATGTAGGCGGCCACCACCTTCTGCACCAGGGCGTCGCCGCCGTCGCGGGAGAGCGCCCGGATGTTTTCCAGCGCCGTGCGGTTGACCGCCTCGCGCTGGATCACCTCGACCGCTTCCGGCGGCAGGCGCGGCGGCGGGCGCAATGGCGCGTCGTCGTGGTGGCTGGTGGCGGCCATGGCGGCTCCCACCCAGCGGCCGATCACGGCGGCCAGCTGCTGCTGGGTGAAGGGTTTGGACAGGTAGTCGTCCATGCCGGCCGCCAGGCAGGCTTCGCGGTCGCCCTGCAGGGCGTTGGCCGTGATGGCAATGACCGGCAAGGTGCGCGCGCGGCCGGATTCGCGTTCGTGGCGGCGGATCGCGGCGGTGGCGGCGAAGCCGTCCATCACCGGCATCTGGCAATCCATCAGCACCGCGTCGAAAGCGCTGGAGCGCACCGCATTCAGCGCTTCCTGGCCGTTGCGCGCGCAGGTCGCCTCGATGCCGAGGCTCTCCAGCATCGCCTTGGCCACCTCCACATTGACCGGATTGTCCTCGGCCAGCAGCACCCGGCGGATGCGCGCGCGCGGCGCCGGCGCGGCCGGGGCCGGACGCGGCGTCGCGCTGGCCGCGACTGGCGCAGCAGTGGCGGGTACGGGAACCGGCGGCGCATGCAGGCGCGCCGCGCAGGCGGCGAGGCAGGCGTAGAGGTCGGCGGCGCGCGCGGGCTTGATCAGCTGGTAGGCCACGCCGGCGGCGCGCCGCTGCACCGGGTCGGCCGCCTGGGTTTCAAGGCTGAGCAGCACCAGGTGGGTGCCACGCGCGGCGGCGTCGGCCTTGATCGACGCCGCCAGCGCGAGGCCGCTGGTGTGGGTGAGTTCCATGTCGAGCAGCGCGGCGTCATACGGCCGGCCGGCGCGCGCCGCGCTCAGGATGCATTCGTAGGCCGCGGCCGTGCTGGCGGCGCCGTCGGCCTGGGCGCGCCAGTCGCGCAGCTGCTGGGTGAGGTCTTCGCGGACTTCTTCGTCCTCGTCGACCACCAGCACGCGCAGGCCCTCGAGGGTATGCTGGCGATGGCCGGGCGCGCTCGGGTCCACGCGGCGCTTGTCGAAGCTCACCGTGAACCAGAAGATCGAGCCGCGCTGCGGCGCGTTGTCGACCCCGATGGCGCCGCCCATCAGCTCGACCAGCTGCTTGGAGATCGCCAGCCCCAGACCGGTGCCGCCGTAGCGCCGCGTGGTCGAGTCGTCGGCCTGCGAGAAGGCTTCGAACAGGCGCGCACGCGCCTCGCGCGAAATGCCGATGCCGGTGTCGTGCACCTCGAAGCGCAGCATGACGGACTGGGTGTCTTCGCCCGCCACCCGCACCCGCGCCAGGATGCGGCCCTGGTCGGTGAACTTGATGGCATTGCCCAGCAGGTTGGCCATGATCTGGCGCAGCCGGTTCGGGTCGCCGCAGATCGCCACCGGGATGTCGTTGGCGATGTCGAAGTCGAAGCCGATCCCCTTGCCGGCCGCCTGCGGGGTGTAGACGTTGTGGATGTCGTCCAGCAGGTCCCAGAGGTTGAAGTTGATGTACTCGATGGTGAGCTTGCCGGCCTCGATTTTCGAAAAATCCAGGATGTCGTTGATGATCACCAGGAGGTGCTCGCCCGAGCGCTTCACCAGGGTGGTGTAGTTGCGCTGCGACTCGGTGAGCTCGGTCGCGAGCAGCATCTCGGTCATGCCCAGCACGCCGTTCATCGGGGTGCGGATCTCGTGGCTCATGGTGGCAAGAAAAGCGCTCTTGGCGCGGCTGGCCGCTTCGGCCGCGTTCTTCGCCTTTTCCAGCTGCTCGGTGCGCACGCCGACCTGGCGTTCGAGCTCGTCGCGGTGGTGCAGCAGGGCGGCGCCGCGGTCCTCGATCTGGGCCATCATGGTGTTGAAGCTGTCGATCAGGATACCCAGCTCGTCGGTGCGCTGGTGGGCGATGCGCAGGCTGTAGTTCTGGCTGCTGGAAACCTTCTGGGCGGCCTGGATCAGCTTCGTCACCGGTTCGGCGATGCTGCGCTTGAAGCGGCCCGCCATCGCGACCGACACCAGCAGCGAGGCCAGCATCGCCAGGCCCATGACCGCGAGGCCCGCGAGGATGTCGATCCAGGTGTTCACCAGGTCGGTCTCGATCATCACCACGCCGACCTGCAGCTCGCCGTCGCGTACCGGCTGGTAGAGGCGCATGGTGCGCGAAAGCAGGCGCTGGCCTTCCCGGTTGGCAGTGGCCAGGGCGTCGGCGTCGACGCGCTCGAGGGCCTGCGCTTCCCATTCCCCGTCGGCGGGGAAGTGGGCGAAGGGCTGGCCGTGGCGGTCGTAGAGCACGGCGGCCGAGATGTCGCGCTTGGCGGCCAGGGTGGACAGGGCGGCGACGGCGCGCTTGCGGTCGCGCAGCAGCAGGTGGTCGCTGCTCGTGGCGCCGATCACCTGGGCGAAGGTTGCCAGCTGCATCGCCTCGTCCTTGCGATGGTTGGCCACCGAGGTTGCCGCAAAGGCGGCGAACACGCAGGCCAGCGCGGTCGCGGTCGACAGCAGCGAGATGATGGTCAGCTTCTGGTTCAGACTGGAGCGCTCGAAGTTCGGCATGCTGATCCCGGAGGCACGGCGGAGCAGACCTGCAACGGACGAAGCAGGGCCTCCTTTGCGGAATGCAAATTCCCGCAAGAAAAAAATATACGTTCAGGGGAGGGGAGGGGCGTTGAGGGAGGTCAAGAGGGTGTAGACAGGTAATCGTGCGCGAAAAAAAAAGGGACGCCGCAGCGTCCCTTCTCCGTTCAGCGCGCCGCCATCAGCAGCACGTCGCCCGCTTCCCGCCGTAGCGCGCCTCCTGGCGCTCGCGGAAGAACTCCTCGTACGTCATCGGCGTCTGGTCCGGATGCGTCCTTTCCATATGCGACACATAGGTGTCGTACTCGGGCAGGCCGACCATCAGGCGCATGCTCTGCCCGAGGTACTTGCCTGCCGTCTTGCCGGCGTCGAGCAGGGCGCCGAACATCACTGCACCTGTGCGCCGGACATGGCGACGTACGGGGTTTCCTTCGCGGTCGGGCCGCTGCTCGCGCGCGAGGCGAGGATGGTGCGGATGCCGTAGAACACCACCGCCAGCACCACGAGGATGAAGAAGCCCGCCAGGGTCGCATCGACGTAGTCGTTGAAGATGATGCGTTCCATCTGCTCGACGGTCTTGGCCGGCGCCAGCACCGTGCCGGCGTCGTGGGCGGCCTGGAACTTGTTGGCGTGGGCCAGGAAGCCGACCTTCGGATCGGCCGAGAACACTTTCTGCCAGCCGGCGGTGAGGGTACAGGCCAGCAGCCAGACGGTCGGCACGATGGTGACCCAGGCGTACTGGGCGCGCTTCATCTTGAACAGCACCACGGTGCCGAGGGTCAGCGCAATCGCTGCCAGCATCTGGTTGGCGATGCCGAACAGCGGCCACAGGGTGTTGATGCCGCCCAGCGGATCGACCACGCCCTGGTACAGGAAGTAGCCCCAGGCCGCGACGCACAGGCCGGTGGCCAGCAGGTTGGCCGGCAGCGATTCGGTACGCTTGAGCGACGGGGAGAAGGCGCCCAGCAGGTCCTGCAGCATGAAGCGGCCGGCGCGGGTGCCCGCGTCCACCGCGGTCAGGATGAACAGGGCCTCGAACAGGATCGCGAAGTGGTACCAGAAGGCCATCATGGCCTGGCCGCCGACCACGTTCGACAGGATGTGGGCCATGCCCACCGCCAGGGTCGGGGCGCCGCCGGCGCGCGAGATGATGGTGTGCTCGCCGACGTCCCTGGCCATCTGCTCCAGGGTTTCAGGGGTGATCACGAAGCCCATGTTCGACACGGCCGCGGCGGCGGTTTGCGCCGTCGTGCCCAGCACGGCGGCCGGGCTGTTCATGGCGAAGTAGACGCCCGGGTCGATGGTGCTTGCGGCGACGAGGGCCATGATGGCGACGAACGATTCCATCAGCATGCCGCCGTAGCCGATGAAGCGGGCGTGGGTTTCGTTCTCGATCATCTTCGGCGTGGTGCCCGAGGAGATCAGCGCGTGGAAGCCGGAGACGGCGCCGCAGGCGATGGTAATGAACAGGAAGGGGAACAGGTTGCCCGACCACACCGGGCCGCTGCCGTCGATGAACTTGGTCACGGCCGGCATGCGCAGGTCCGGTGCGACGATCACGATGCCGATGGCCAGCGCCACGATGGTGCCGATCTTGAGGAAGGTCGACAGGTAGTCGCGCGGCGCCAGCAGCAGCCACACGGGAATCACGGAGGCGACGAAGCCGTAGCCGATCAGCATCCAGGTCAGTTCGGTGCCGGTGAAGGTGAAGGCCGGACCCCAGGTCGGCGAATCGTGGACCCACTGGCCGCCGATGATGGCCAGCATCAGCAGCACGAAGCCGATGATCGAGACTTCGCCGATGCGGCCCACGCGCACGTAGCGCGAGTACAGGCCCATGAAGAGGGCGATCGGGATGGTGGCCATCACGGTGAAGGAGCCCCACGGCGAGCCGGTGAGCGCCTTCACGACGATCAGCGCCAGCACGGCCAGGATGATCACCATGATCATGAAGCAGCCGAGCAGGGCGATCAGGCCGGGGATCTCGCCCATCTCGGACTTGATCAGGTCGCCCAGCGAACGGCCGTCGCGGCGGGTCGACATGAACAGCACGATGAAGTCCTGGACGGCGCCGGCGAAGACGACGCCTGCCAGGATCCACATCATGCCGGGCAGGTAGCCCATCTGGGCGGCCAGCACGGGGCCGACCAGCGGGCCCGCGCCCGCGATCGCGGCGAAGTGGTGGCCGAACAGGACGTATCGGTTGGTGGGGACGTAGTCCAGGCCGTCGTTGTATTTATAGGCCGGGGTCTGGCGCGTCGGGTCCAGGCCCAGCGCCTTGTAGGCGATGTATTTGCTGTAGAAGCGGTAGGCGATCAGGTAGACGCAGACTGCCGCGGCGACGATCCAGATCGCATTGATGGTTTCGCCGCGCTTGACCGCGATGAACCCGAGCGAAAAGGCGCCGAGGATCGATAGCGCGATCCAGCCGAGCGTGCTCGACATTCGTTTCATGGTGCTCCTCCGAGGATGGATTTGACAACTTGTTGTATCCCGCATGCGAACGGCCCCATGCGGGCGGATTTTTGGACAGGCTAGCGCAAAGTATGTTGCATCATTATCAGCACGACAAGCGCATGATTACGCAGTAGCTGCGTAGTAGTACGTAGGCCGAAGAGCCTGCTTGAGCTTAGAATGCTGGTCCGTAGGGTGGGCGGCCCCCCGCCCACGCGTTCGAAATCACGGTGAAATCATCGTGCGCGGCCTTTTTGCGATAACTATCACCGCGTGGGCGGGGGACCGCCCACCCTACGAAAAACATGAAACTTCGGCAAAAGGTCATTGTTCTGGCCATCGCCCCCCTGATCGTGGCCCTGTGCGCCATCGCCCTGTTCGTGCGCCAGCAGGCCGTCGACCTGGCCCGGCAGCAGCGCGCCACCATCCAGCGCGCCTACCTGGCCAGCAAGGAGGCCGAGCTGCGCCATTACGTGGCCCTGGCCAGCCAGTCGATCGGCCACCTGGTCCGCTCCGGCCGCAACGACCCCGACACGCTGGAGGAAGCCAAGCGCATCCTCGGCGCGCTCAGCTTCGGCGACGACGGCTACTTCTTCGTCTACGACATGAAGGGCAAGAGCCTGATGCACCCGCGCCAGCCCGAGCTGGTCGGCCGCGACATGTGGGACTGGAAGGACGCCAACGGCGTGCCCACCATCCGGCGCCTGATCGAGCGCGCCCAGGCCGGCGGGGGCTTCCACCGCTACACCTGGGCCAAGCCGTCTTCGAACCGCCAGGCGCCCAAGCTCGGCTACGTGGTGCCGGTGGCGAACTGGGGCTGGATGATGGGCACCGGCATCTACCTCGACGACGTGGAAAACGCGCTCACCCAGATCGACGCCCAGCAGTCGCGCAATATCGACGAAACCCTGCTGTGGATCGCCGGCCTGGCGATCCTGGCGTCGAGCGCGGTGGCCGCCGGCGGCCTGGTGCTGAATCTGCGCGAGCTGCGCGTGGCCGACGCCAAGCTGAAGGCCCTGGCCCAGCGGGTGGTCGACTCGCAGGAGCAGGAACGGGCGCGCCTCTCGCGCGACCTGCACGACGGGATCAGCCAGGCGCTGGTCTCCGTCAAGCTGCAACTGGAAGCTGGCATCATCCGCCTGGGCGGCGACGCGGCCCAGCAGCAGGCCGGCAAGGAAGGCCTGGAACGCACGGTGGAGCAGGTGAAATGCGTGCTGGGCGAGGTGCGGCGCATTTCGCACGACCTGCGTCCGGCCCTGCTGGACGACCTGGGCCTGGCCCCCGCGCTCGACCACCTGGCCAGCGAATCGCACCGCCATAGCGGCACGCCGGTCCGCTTCCGGGTCGAAGGGGCCGTGGATGCGCTGCCCGAGACGGCGGGCACGGTGCTGTTCCGCATCGCCCAGGAAGCCCTGACGAACGCCGAACGCCACGCCGGCGCGCGCCTGATCGACCTGTCGCTGGTGCGGCGCGGCCGCTGCCTTACGTTGACGATTCGCGACGACGGCGCGGGCTTCGACGCCGACAGCGTGGCGGTGCACCCGCAGCGCGGGATCGGCCTGCGCAATATGATGGAACGGATGGAAGCGATCGGCGGACGCCTGGAGATCGCCTCCAGCCCCCAGGGCACCCGCGTGGTGGCCAGCATCGACCTCGAGGAACACGCATGAGCGAACGAGACATCAACATCCTGCTGGTGGACGACCACCCCCTGGTGCGCGACGGCCTGCGCGCGCGCCTGGAAGCGGCGCCACGCCTGCGCGTGGTGGGCGAGGCGGGGTCCGCCGAAGAGGCGCTGGAGCAGGCCGGCATTCTGCAGCCCGACCTGGTGCTGATGGACGTGAACATGCGCGGCGACAGCAATACCAGCGGCATCGAAGCCACCGCCCGCCTGACGCAGCGCTTCCCCGGCATCGCGGTGCTGATGCTGTCCATGCACGACCGGCCCGAGTACGTGACCCAGGCCATCCAGGCCGGCGCGCGCGGCTATGTGCTGAAGGACGCGCCGGGCAAGGACATCGTGCTGGCGATCGACACCGTGATGGGCGGCGGCATCTATTACAGCGCCGCCCTGGCGCGCCAGCTGGCCAGCCCGCCGGCCGCGGCCTCCGGCTATGGCGAAGGCCTCACCTCGCGCGAGCAGGAGATCCTGCGCTTCATCGCGGCCGGCCAGTCGAACAAGGGCATCGCCCGCGAACTCGACCTGTCGGTGCGCACGGTCGAAACCCACCGCCTGAACATCAAGCGCAAGCTCGGGATCGAGGGTCAGGCCGAGCTGATTCGCTACGCAATACAACACGCCAGCCCCTAAGTCTGCATATTAGTGTCCGTAGAGCAATACAGGTGTTGCTTTCTGATAAGCACTACAATAAGATTGACTGAATATCATTGAGAAGCCTCCACAATGGCCGAGCTGGACCCACACCCATTTCCGCTGGTAGCAATCGACCCGGTCGCCAATGGGCAGAACGAGTGGGTGGCGCTATACCTGCGGGTTGAGGGCGTCGCCCCGACGCCGCAGGACCTGCAGACGGTGTTCGGTTCCCCGGACCTCTTGACCGCGATCGCGCCACTGGACGGTCTCCTGATACTCGATCACCCGGCTTCACTGACGCCGCCGGTGCTGGCCCTGCTGCCGGCCAACCGCATCGGCTTCGTGGTGGCCGCAGGCGCGCTGGCGCAGGACGGCGTGACGCGCCGCCTGGCCGAACTCCATGAAATCGGCTACCGCATCTGGCTCGACGGCGACGCCCCAGAGGGCGTGACCGTCCCGCCGGCCTTGCGCACCGTGTCGCGCGATTGCAGCGTCGACGCGCTGCCGCCGGGCCGCCTGTTCGCCCTGTTCGGCCCCCACCTTGCCACCCGCGTCGACAGCGCCCGGCGCTTCGGCGAATGCGAGATGGCCGGCTTCGACTGGTTCAGCGGCGATTATCCCTACGACCCCGTGCTGGCGGGGCAGGGCGGCGACGGCAGTTCGCGCAAGCGCATCCTGACCCTGCTCGGCCTGCTGGCGCGCGACGCCGACTCGCGCGAGCTCGAAAACCAGCTCAAGCAGGACCCGGCGCTGTCCTTCCACCTGCTGAAACTCGTGAACTCGGCGGCCTTCGCGGTCAGCTCCCAGATCACCAGCTTCAACCAGGCCATCAGCCTGCTCGGCCGGCGCCAGTTGCAGCGCTGGCTGCAATTGCTGCTGTACGCGCGCCAGCAGCCCGACGGCCTGCCGAACCTGCTGCTGCCGCTGGCCGCGCGCCGCGGCGCCCAGCTGGAGGCCCTGTGCAAGGAAGCTGGCGGGGAGCGCGACGACTGCGACCTGGCCTTCATGACCGGCGTGTTTTCTCTCCTCGACCGCCTGCTGCAGATGCCGATGAGCGAAATCGTCGCCGAGCTGTTCCTGCCCGAGCAGGTGTCCGAGGCGCTCCTGCACCGCACTGGGCCATTGGGAAGCTGGCTGCGCCTGGCGGAGACCCGTCCCACGGAGCAGGAGCTGTTTGAGGCCGGCATCAGCCCCACCGCCTGGTGGCACAGCCAGATGAACGCCTATCATTGGGCAATCCAGGTAGGCCGTAATGTCTGATATGCATGCACTGGTCCCCGCCCTTACATCGCTCGACTTTGTCGGCGCCTCCAGTGCAGTGTGCGATGCGGTGCTGCGCCTGCGCGGCGACACCCTCCATGCCGCCCTGGGCGGCGCGGCAGCCGGCCTGCTGAATAGTCCGCGCGGCCGATTCGTGCCGGGCGCCGGCGTGGCCGCACCTTTCGGGCCCGGCCCGGTGCTGCGCCAGGTGGTGGCGGGCGTGTCCGAGCAGTTCGGCATCTACGAAGTGGCGGGGCGATGCAGCTATACGGTGGACGATGCGCGCCAGCTGGAGGGACTGGCGCACCTGACGGCCTCCCTGATGCAGGTGCACTCGCTGGCCCAGCGCTCCACCCACGCCTATGCGCAGATGGAAGCGCAGCTGGCGCACCAGTCGCAGATCCTCGACCAGATCCACGAATCCGTCCTGACGATGGACCAGATGGGCTACATCACCAGCTGGAACCGCGGCGCCGAGGAGCTGTTCGGCTACACGGGCCTGGAAGCCATCGGCCGCAACATCCTGTTCCTGTACGCGGACGAAGACGAGGACATGCCGGACGCTTTTGCCGAGCAGGGCGGGCGCATGATGGAAGTGAAGCGCCGCAAGAAGTCCGGCGAGGTGTTCTGGGCCAGCCTGTCGCTGTCTCCCCTGCGCGATTTGGCCGAGCGCCCGATCGGGCTGATCGCCTATCTGACCGACATCACGGAACGCAAGCAGGCCGAGGAACAGCTGCACCACCTGGCCTACTACGACGAACTCACCGGCCTGCCGAACCGCACCCTGTTCGCGCGCCTGGTCGACCAGGCCCTGATGGTCGCGCAGCGCAACGAAACTTCCGGCTGCGTGATGTTCATGGACATCAACCGATTCAAGCGCATCAACGACACCCTCGGCCGCCGCATCGGCGACGAGCTGCTGCGCCAGGTGGCCAAACGTGTGCGCGACACCCTGCGTGATGAGGACGTGGTGGCGCGCCTGTCGGGCGACGAATTCGCGGTGGGCCTGTTCGACATCCGCCAGCATTTTGAGGCGACCACGGTGGCGCAGAAGCTGCAGCTGGCGCTGGACGCGC
Organism: Massilia sp. BKSP1R2A-1; assembly: GCF_050586525.1. Lineage (NCBI taxonomy): Bacteria > Pseudomonadati > Pseudomonadota > Betaproteobacteria > Burkholderiales > Oxalobacteraceae > Massilia > Massilia sp. BKSP1R2A-1. The sequence goes on from NZ_JBOBRE010000001.1 coordinate 333,964, forward strand.
CTTTCCTGATCGGCGGCCACGACCTGCGCGTGGGCGCCAGCATCGGCATCAGTGTGTTCCCGCAGGACGGCAGCGACGCCGAGACCCTGCTCGGCCTGGCCGACATCGCGATGGAGCGCGCCAAGCAGGCGGCGGCGAATCCCGACCGCAGCGTGGCTTTCTACAGCCAGGACATGAACCAGGGGATGCAGGAACGCATGCGCATCGAATCGGGCCTGCGCCAGGCGCTGGGCAACGGTGAGCTGATTCTGTATTACCAGCCGAAGTTCGAGATCGGGTCGGACCGCATCGTCGGCGCGGAGGCGCTGGTGCGCTGGGTGCATCCGACCCGCGGCGTGGTCCCACCGAGCGAATTCATTCCGCTGGCCGAGACCACGGGCCTGATCGTGCAGGTGGGCGAGTGGGTGCTGGAGCAGGCGTGTGCGCAGGCGGCGATCTGGCAGCGAGCGGGTGTGCCGCCGTTCCGGCTGGCGGTGAATGTGTCGGCGCGCGAATTTACCGCGTCACTGCCGGAGCGCGTGGCAGATACGCTGGCGCGCTATCAGCTCGATCCGTCGTGGCTGGAGCTGGAGATCACCGAGAGCACGCTGATGCACGACTTCGAACGCGTGACCGGCATCATGGATCACATCAACAAGCTGGGCGTGGCGCTGTCGCTGGACGATTTCGGGACGGGGTATTCGAGCCTGTCCTACCTGAAGCGCTTCCCGATCGATACGCTCAAGATCGACCGCTCGTTCACGACCGGGATTCCGGTGGACGGCAGCGATTGCGCGATCGCGGGGACCATCATCAGCATGGCGCGCCAGCTCGGGCTGCGTGTGATCGCGGAAGGCGTGGAGACCGTGGAACAGCTGGACTTCCTGCGCGAGGCGGGCTGCGACGAGGTGCAGGGCTACCTGTACAGCAAGCCGCTGCCGGCCTTCGACTTCGAGCGCTGCCTGCGGGAGAACTGGCTGCTGGTGGCCTGATTGTCCTGACCGGTGTTGATGATTTATGTATAATGCTGCTTCCTCAGAGGAAGCGTGGCCGAGTGGTTGAAGGCAGCAGTCTTGAAAACTGCCGACGGGGGAACCCGTTCGTGAGTTCGAATCTCACCGCTTCCGCCAAGCATGCTGAACAAAAAGCCCCACGCGATGGGGCTTTTTTTTCGTCCTCGGCCTGCGCGTCCAGCGGCATGCAAGTGACCCGCAGTAAATTGTGGCATTTGGTTTGATTGCAGGTAACATACGGTAGCCCCAGCATTCCATGAAGCGTGCCACTCACCGAAAGATCATGCTGCTCGATAAACTATTCCACCTATCCTTCGACGCTTCTCCGATCGGGCAATATTTGCTGGCGCCTACCGAGAAGCTCGAGATCCTCGCCGTCAACCAGGCCTTCCTCACCGCAGTCTCGCGGACCCGCGCCGAAGTCCAGGGCCTGCCGCTGTTCGAAGCCTTCCCGAACGATCCCAATGACGCCGCCGGCGACGGAATGCGCAAGCTGGCCGACTCGATTGCGACGGCGATTGCATCGGGCGAGCGCCAGACGATCCAGGCGCAGCGCTATCCGATCGAAATGCACGCGGATGGGCGCAGCTGGTTCGAGGACCGCTACTGGAGCGCGACCAACACGCCGATCTACGGCGACGATGGCGCCTTGCTGTGCATCTCGCACACCACGATCGACATTACCGACCGGGTCGGCTACGAAAAGTCCTTGCGCGCCAGCGAGAGCCGGCTGAGCGCCTATGTGGCGGCGACCTCGGACGTGCTATACCGGATGAGTCCCGACTGGAAGTACATGCATGAACTCGACGGCCGCGGCTTCCTCAAGACCACGACCGGCTGGGCCGAATACCACATCGAGCAGTATGTGCATCCGGAAGACCTGGCGCTGGCCCGAGCGCATATCCAGGAAGCGATCGCGCACAAGACCCTGTTCGAACTCGAACATCGCGTGCTGCGGGTGGACGATTCGCCTGGCTGGACCTATTCACGCGCGGTGCCCTTGCTGGACGCGGCGGGCGAGATCTACGAATGGATCGGCTCGGCCAGCGACATCACCGAACGCAAGCTTGCGGAACTGAAACTGAAGGACATCGACCGCCGCAAGGACGAGTTCCTGGCCATGCTGGCGCACGAGCTGCGCAATCCGCTGGCGCCGATCAGCTCGGCCGCCGAGCTGCTGCTGCTGGCGGACGTCGACAAGGCGCGCCTGCGGCGCACCAGCGAAATCATCGTACGGCAGGTCAAGCACATGACGAGCCTGGTCGACGACCTGCTCGACGTCTCGCGCGTGACGCGGGGTTTGGTGGAGCTCGACAAGACCGAGCTCGATATCGCGCTGATCGTCGCCGACGCGGTCGAACAATCGGCGCCGCTCATCCAGGCGCGGCGGCAGCAGTTGTCGATCGACGCGATTCCCCGCGAAGCACGGGTGGTGGGGGACAAGAAGCGCCTGGTGCAGGTATTTGCCAACCTCGTCAACAACGCGGCGAAGTACACGCAGGAGGGCGGCGCCATCGGTGTCAGCGTCGGCATGGACGGCGCCCATGTCGTGATCAAGGTCAGCGATGACGGCGTCGGCATGGAAGCGCAGCTGGTCGAACGGGTGTTCGACCTGTTCGCGCAGGCCATCGTGACCTCGGACCGCTCCTCCGGCGGCCTGGGGCTCGGGCTGGCGTTGGTGAAGAACATCGTCGAGCTGCACGGGGGCACCGTGAAATGCCAGAGCGCCGGCCCAGGCAAGGGCAGTACCTTCACTGTCTGCCTCCCGGCGCTGGGAGCGCGCAGCGAGCCGGCCGGCGCAGGGGCGGACGCGCGCCAGGCCGGGGCCCCCGCGCCGCCGCTGCGCCTGATGGTCGTGGACGACAATGTGGACGCCGCCGAGGTCCTGAGCATGTTGCTCGAGGCGGCCGGGCATGAGGTGGCGATTGCCCACGAATCCCTGCGCGCACTCGAACTCGCGCGCAACGAGCGCCCCGACGTGTGCCTGCTCGATATCGGCTTGCCCGGCATGGACGGGAACGAGCTGGCGCAGCGGCTGCGCGCCCAAGCGGAAACCTCGTCGGCCGTGCTGGTTGCCGTGACCGGTTACGGGCAGGCCGAAGACCGCCAGCGTTCGCTGGAATCCGGGTTCGACCATCACCTGGTCAAGCCCGTGGATTACGACGAGTTGAGCGCGGTGCTCGAAAGCGCCGGCGCCGCGAAGTCCGGCAGGCAAGCGGCAAGCGCCTGAGGGCTGGCTGCGGCCGGCCTGCCAGGCAGCGCAGGACCCGCGTCGCGCGACCCTATCGGTTATTCGACCGATACCGCCGCGGCGGCATTCTCCCTACACTGGTCTCACTTACCCACCACACCAGAGGAGAACGCCATGACCGCCATCACCACCTCGTTGCGCCTGATCGCCGCCGCCGCCGCTTTCGCCGCCATCGGCACCCAGGCCGCAAGCGCCGCAGCCGTCGACGCCGACGTCAAGCCCTCGGTCGTCATCGTCCACGGCGCCTTCGCCGACGGTTCCGACTGGTCCAAGGTCATCCCGATCCTGCAGGCCAAGGGTGTGAAGGTCACCGCCGTCCAGAACCCGCTCACTTCCCTGGCCGACGACGTCGCCGCCACCCGCCGCGCCATCGCGGCCCAGCCGGGCAAGGTGGTGCTGGTCGGCCACTCCTGGGGCGGCACCGTGATCACGGACGCCGGCCAGCACGACAAGGTCGCCAGCCTGGTCTACGTCGCCGCCTTCGCCCCGGACGCCGGCAAGTCGACCGCCGACACCGGAGAGGGCTACCCCGCAGCCCCGGGCAGCAAGCGCTTCGTCGCCGATGCGGAAGGCTTCCTGAGCCTGCCCGAAGCCGCGATGCGCGAAGACTTCGCCCAGGACGTGCCGGCCGCGCAGGCCGCCGTCATGACCGCGACCCAGGGCCCGATCCAGGCCAAGGCCTTCGCCGACAAGGTGAGCAACGCCGCCTGGACCACCAAACCTTCGTGGTTCATCGTCAGCACGCGCGACCGCATGATCGACCCAGGCCTGCTGCGCGCGATGGCGAAGAAGATCAACGCCAGGACCACCGAGCTGCAGGCCAGCCACGTGCCGCAGCAGTCACGCCCCGCGGACGTGGCCAAGGTCATCCTCGACGCTGTCGCCGCATCCAAGTAAAGGCAGCTAGGGCGCGCAGCGGATGTCGAAGGCGCCCTCGCCGGCGAGCAGAGAAACCTGCTCGATCAGCGCGCGCATCTTCGGCTGGTGCTGGGTGCGCATCGGGAAGTAGAGGAACAGGCCGGAGGTCTCGGGCACGAAGCGGGTCAGCACCCGCACCAGCCGTCCGGCATCCACGTCCTCCTTGATCTCGAGGTCCGGCAGGTAGGTGATCCCCATTCCCTGGCGCGCCCATTCGGCCAGCATCTGGGTGTCGTTGGCGCTCAGGTGGGCATCGATGTCGAGCAGCAGTTCGCCTTCCGGCCCGTTCAGGCGCCATGGCGGCAGGCGGCTCGCGGTGGTGAAGCGGTAGCGCAGCGCCTGGTGCCGCAGCAGGTCTTGCGGGCGTTCGAGGCTGCCCGCCTTGTCGAGGTAAGCGGGCGAGGCGACCAGCGACCATGACAGGGGCTGGCTGAGACGGATGGCCACCATGTCCTGCGCGATCGCCTGTCCCAGCCGGATGCCGGCGTCCAGACCCTGCGTCACCAGGTCGGCCAGGCCGTCGTCGAGCGACAGGTCGACCTTGACGTCGGGGTAGGCGGCGCGCATGCGCGGCACCAGGTGACGCGCCACGAGAAAGCCGAAGGTGCGCGGCGCGGTGATGCGCAGGTGGCCGGACGGGCGGCTCTGGTGACGCGACAGCTCGCTGAAAGCGTCGTCGATCTGGCCGACCGCCGGCTTGACGGCCGCTTGCAGGGTCGCTCCCGCTTCGGTCAGCGCGACGCTGCGGGTCGTACGGACGAACAGCGCGACGCGGTGCTGCTTCTCCAGCGCGCGTACACCCTTGCTGACCGCCGTCGGCGTGATGTTCAGGCGCCGGGCGGCCAGGGTGAAGCTGCGCTCCTCGGCAACGGCAAGAAACAGGCGGATGAGGTCGAGCGAGCTCATCTTATTTGATTATGAACTGTTGGTTCATTGCGCATGTCCATTATGGTGCTTTTTCGCAATGATGCCAGAATCTACACTGGCTTCACACCTTTTTTGGAGACTGACATGAACAAACTGCCTCAAGCGATCGCCAACTTCGTCGACGCCAACAACGCCATGGATCCGCAGCGGATTGCGGCCGCCTTCAACTCCGATGCCAAGGTCTTCGACGAAGGCCACCTGCGCAGCGGCCGTGAGGAAATCGCCGCCTGGGCCAGCGACTACGTCGCCCGCTACCAGTCCACGATGGAGCCGACCGGCGTGGTCCAGGCCGGAGACGCGCATGTCGTCCGCGCCACCGTGCGCGGCACCTTCCCGGGCAGCCCGATCGCGCTCGACTTCCACTTCCTGCTGCAGAACGGTGGCATCCAGTCGCTGGAGGTGACGGCATGAGCGCCTATTCCTTCCAGGGCAAGCACGCCCTCGTCACTGGCGGCACCATGGGCATGGGCGAGGCCACCGCGCTCCGCCTGGCACAGGACGGCGCGGTCGTGATCACGACTGCCCGCCGCGCGCCGGAAGCCCCGCTGCCCGGGGTGCGCTACATCGAAGCGGACCTTGCAACGAGCGCGGGCGCAGCCCATGTCGCCGACGTGGTCCGGCGCGAATTCGGCCACCTCGACTTCCTGGTGAATAACGTGGGCGGCTCCTCGGCGCCGGGCGGCGGCGCGCTGGCGCTGACCGACGCGCTGTGGGACGCGGCGCTGCAGGCCAACCTGATGTCCGCCGTGCGCCTGGACCGCGCCTTCCTGCCCGCGATGCTCGAACGCGGCAGCGGCGCCATCGTCCACATCACCTCGATCCAGCGACGCCTGCCGCTGTTCGAATCCACCGTCGCCTATGCCGCGGCCAAGGCGGCGCTCAGCAACTACAGCAAATCGCTGGCCAACGAATTCGGCCCCAAGGGTATCCGCGTGAACAGCGTGGCGCCCGGCTTCATCGAAACCATCGCGACGCAGGCCTTCATCGAACGCCTGGCGCAACACGGCGGCAGCACCATGGATGAGGCCAGGCAGCAGCTCATGGCTTCGCTGGGCGGCATCCCGATCGGCCGTCCCGGCAGGCCGGAGGAGGTCGCCGAGCTGGTCGCCTTTCTCCTGTCACCGCTGGCGGCCTCGGTCCATGGGGCCGAGTACGTGATCGACGGCGGCACCATCCCGACTGTCTAGGCAGTCTTCACTTGCAGGTATCCGACCATGAACACTCCTTACCATTCCGAACCCGATTTCGCGGACGCGGTCCGTCGCAACCAGGCCGCACGGCACGCCAGCCTGCGCAGCCACTACGACTTCATCGTCTGCGGCGCAGGCTCCTCGGGCTCCGTTGTCGCGGCCCGGCTGGCCGAGAACCCGGACGTGCAGGTCCTGCTGCTGGAAGCCGGCGGCAGCGACGACGTCGCGAGCGTCATCGAACCGGCGCAGTGGCCGCTCAACCTGGGCACGGAACGCGACTGGGGTTTCATGGCGGAGCCGAACGTCCACCTCAACGGCCGCTCCATTCCCATGAACATGGGCAAGGTGCTGGGCGGCGGTTCCAGCATCAATGTGATGGTCTGGGCGCGCGGCCACCGCAGCGACTGGAACCATTTCGCTGCGGAGGCGGGCGACGAGGCCTGGAACTACGAGTCCGTACTGCAGATCTACCGCCGCATCGAAGACTGGCACGGCCCGGCGGATCCGGAGCGGCGCGGGCAGGGCGGCCCCGTCTACGTGGCGCCGGCCCGCGATCCGCAGCCGACGGCCACCCTCATGTTGGAGGCCGCGCGCTCGCTGGGCATCCCGACCTTCGACAGCCCGAACGGCGCGATGATGGAGTGCGACGGCGGCGCCGCGATCAACGACCTGCGCATCCGCGACGGCAAGCGCCTGTCGGTTTTCCGTTCCTATACCTATCCGCGCATGGCGCAGTGCAACCTGACGGTGCTGACCGATGCGCTGGTCTCGAAGCTCACCTTCGAGGGCAGCCTGGTGACCGGCGTCGAAGTCATTCTCGACGGCCGCAAGCGGTGGATCGGCAGTACTCGCGAAGTGATTCTGTCGCTGGGCGCCGTGAACACGCCGAAGGTCCTGATGCAGTCCGGGATCGGCCCGGAGAAGGAGCTGCAGCGCCACGGCATCGCCGTGCGCCAGCACCTGGCGGGCGTCGGCCAGAATCACCAGGACCACGTCTCCTTCGGCTGCATCTGGGAATACGCCGAACCGCAGCAGGTCGGCAACGGCGGCTCCGAGGCGACGCTGTACTGGAAAAGCGATCCACGCCTGGACGCGCCCGACATGCTGCACTGCCAGGTGGAGTTCCCGGTGCCGAGTGCGGAGAACGCGGCGCGCGGCGTGCCCGAACACGGCTGGACCATGTTCGCGGGCCTTGCACACCCGAAGAGCCGGGGCGAGCTGTTGCTGTCCGGTCCCGAGGCGAACGACGGCATGATCATCCGCGCCAATACCTTGTCCGATCCGGACGACATGCGCGCGGCCCTGGCCAACATCGAACTGTGCCGCGCGCTGGGCAATGCCGGCGCCTTCGGGCGACTGGTGAAGGGCGAGAGCATGCCCGGCAAGCTGAATCGCGAAGAGATGGAGGCCTACATCCGCAACGGCGCCGTCACCTACTGGCACCAGTCGTGCACGGCCAAGATGGGGCGCGACGCCATGTCGGTGGTGGATGCCAGGCTGCAGGTCTATGGCATCAAGGGCCTGCGCATCGCCGATGCGTCGATCATGCCGCGTATCACGACGGGTAACACGATGGCGCCCTGCGTCGTCATCGGCGAACGGGCGGCCGACCTCATCAAGTCCGCACATGGTGTCCAGGGAATACGCTAGAGTGAAGGGATGCACAAAGACCATACCGTCACTGTAGAAGAAGCCGTCCAGGTGCTTGCCATGGTGGGCGACCTGAGCATGGGCCAGCCCACCGACCAGTCGATCCGCTCGGCCGCCCTGGCCGAGCGCCTGGCCCTGCAGGACGGCGCCGCAGCCGGGGCCTGCGCCCACGTGCGGCTGGTGACGCTGCTGCGCTGGTCGGGCTGCACCGCCAATGCAAGCGGCTTCACCGACCTGCTCGGCGACGACGTCGCCGGCCGCGATGCGATGCTCACGCAGACCCTGCCGCCCGGCACGAAAATGACCTTCACCAGCGTCGCGCCGCTGGCCCGCATCCACTGCGAGGTATCGGGCGCGATCGCCGAGGCCATGGGCTTGCCGGTGGAAGTCGAGATCGGCCTGCGGCGCGTGTGGGAACACTACGACGGCGGCGGCATCCCGGAACGCCTGACGGATGCGGACATCCCGCGCCTGGTCTACTACGTCAACCTGGCGAGCGACCTGGAGATCCTGACGCGGGCGCATGGGCTGGACGAGGCCCTGCGGATGATCGCCGGGCGCGCGGACAGGAAGTATCCGGCCGACCTGGTCCAGCTGCAGGCGGCGCATGCCGCCCAGTGGCTGGAGGCGGTCGAAGCACCTCCCTGTCCGACGGAACTGCCGGTCCTGAGCGAGCGCGTGTCGCTCACCATCGTGGCCGACATGATCGAACTGAAGCTGCCCTGGCTGCTCGGCTACTCGCGCCGGGTAGCGGACCTCGCCGAGCGCGCCGCGCAGCTGGCGGGCTTGAGCCCGAGCCAGCAGCAGTGCCTGGGCCGCGCCGCCCTGATGCACGGCATCGGCCGTGCCGCCGTGCCGAACGCCGTCTGGCAGCGCAGCGGCAGGCTGACGACGGCGGACTGGGAAAAGGTGCGCCTGGTGCCTTACTGGACGGCGCGCGCCGGCGTGCAGATTCCCTCGCTGCGCGCCGAGGCGACGCTCGCATCCCACATATATGAGCGCCTGGACGGCAGCGGCTACCACCGCGATCTCGAAGGCGATACGCTGACCATGGCGCAGCGGATCCTGGCCGCAGCAAGCGCCTATGCGGCCTTGTGCATGCCGCGCCCCTGGCGCGCTGCTTGCGATGCCGAGGAAGCAGGCCGGCAGCTTGCGGCCGGGGTGTCGGCGGGGCGTTTCTGCGGCAGCGCCGTGAACGCAGTCGTCACTGCCGCCGAAGGCAAGGGATTGCAGGTCGAAGAGCCGGCGGCACAGCGCAGGCGCCTGCTGTCCGAGCGCGAGACCTCGGTGCTGCGCCGGCTCAGCCTCGGCGAAAGCAACAAGGAGGTCGCGCGCGAGCTGCAGATCAGCCCATCGACCGTGCGCACCCATGTCGAGAGTATCTTCCGCAAGCTTGGATGCTCGACGCGCACCGCGGCGACGCTGAAAGGCCTGACGCTCGGACTGATCTAGGCCGCAGCCATCACGGAGCAGACCTGCGCCAGGATCTTCTTCACGCCGATCTCCTGGATCAGTATCTCGCCGCCATTCGCCTTGATCAGGCCGACGGTGATTCCGGCTTCGTCGCCCGCCATGCCGACCGGGCTGGCCGCTTGCGGCGCGAAGCACTGCACCGAATGCACGTCGTCCACCAGCAGCCCGATTGTCGTCGCGCCATCGCGCACCAGGATGACCTGGCCATCGCCGCGCAGCGCCCGGGAGCGGCCAGAGGTCAGCCGCGCCAGGTCGAACACCCACACGAAATGGCGCCGCTCCTTGTCGATGTCGACATCGAGCATGCCGATGCGGGCGCCATCGGAGGGGGGCGTGCGTTTGACACGCGCGAAGGGCACCGCCTCGACCACTGCGCCGGCATCCAGCGCCATCAGGACGCCGTCCACCTCGAACAGCGCATAGTTGCGGCCATACTCGTGCTCCGGACGTACGCGCGCATGTCCGCCCATCGCTGCGATTTCCGGCGCGGAGCGCACCGGACCGAAGGACTGCAGCAGCACCGACAGCACCGGCTGCTCGCGCCCGGTAACGGCGCGGAACTCGCGGTAACCTTGCGCGCGGGCGCAGGCTGCGACGCAGTACTGGCCGCCATGCGCCACGATGCGTGCGTCGTGACCTTGCTGCGAGGCCGCCTCCAACAGAGCGCGCTCGAGCGGCAGCACGCTCCCGGGTGGATGGGAGGAATCGGTCCCGCACAGCACCCGCCCGTCCGGGCTGACCAGGAAGGCGTGCATGTTCGCGCGCCCCGCCACGCCGCTGTCCAGCATATTGCGCAGCTCGACGGCACTGTCGAAGACGATGCCTATGCCGCCCACGACGGTCGCATCGCGCTCGGGATGACGGATCGCCGCGTGGTAGATGAAGGTGGGCCGGCCGTCGTACAGCGGCGAAGGGCCGAAGGGTTCGACGTAGTGGTCCATCTCGCTGCGCAGGCCTGCCACGGCGCGCAGGGTCTCGCCCGGCACCTGGCCGCCGACGACATCCTGCGAACCCGTTGTCGCGACGATGCGGCCGCTGCGGTCGTAGACGAAGAGGCGGGTGTAGACCGTGTACAGGCCGTTGATATGGTGTAGCAGGGCGCCGATGCCTGGCGTTTTTTCCTGTTCGTCGCCACAAGCCAGGGCCTGCCGCAGCTGGCCGGCCAGCGCCCACCAGCGGCAATCGTTCGCACGTTCGTAGAGGCTGCGGTCCAGCATGTCGACCAGCAGCTGGGCCGTGAACGCGGCAGCCTGGAGGCTCGAGGCCAATACCGTCTGGTACAGGCCCTGGATCGATTGCGAGAAGGCGGCGTCGCTGCGTTCGCCCGTTTCGGTGATCTGGTCCAGCACGGGGTTCAGGCGACTGCTGTCGCGCACTTCGCCATGCGCTGCTTTCACGCTGCTGATCTTGCCGTTCCAGACGATGCGCTTGATGGCCTGGGTCGTGCCAGACACGGAGGACATCAGCGTGTGCAGTGCCGGGTTGAAGGTGTGCGCGTGCGACAGCAGCCCTTGCAGCATGCCCGGCGCGACCTGGGACGCCGCATCCTGGCGCACACCGCGAAAGGCCAGGTCGAGCGGCGCCATGACCTGTGTCTTCCAGCCCGGCGGGCCCGGATAGCCCTGGTAGCCGTTCGAGGCGAAGGTGCGCACCAGGTACTCGCGGCCCGCGAACATCCGCGAAGCCGTGCTCTCGTCAAGACTGACCGGCACCTGCACGCCGGGCGCGATCCACAGGGGATCGGCGCTGCTCACGACCCGGTTGTCGGCATCGAGCAGCAGCATGGTGGCGCGGCCTTCGCGGTCGCTGTAGGCCTGGAAGATCGCTGTCAGTTCGTGCTCGAAGCGAAAGCTCAGGACCAGCACGCCGGTTACCGCGCCGCCGCCGGGCTCGCGCATGGCCCGCGAGTAAAGCAGGGCGCGTGCATGGCCGGGACGCAGGTCGCTGGCGCGGAAGGTCTCGATATAGCCCGGGGCGCCCAGCGTCGCTGCAACCAGCGGGTCGCTGCTGTGCGCAAGCCGGCCGGAAGCGTCGGCCTGCGCCAGCACGGTGCCGTCGGGCCTGAGCAGCAGGATGTCGTCGTAGACCGTGTACTTGTCGCGGTAGGCGGCCAGGCGGCGGCGCGCGGCCTCGCTATCTGTGGCCTGGCCTGACACGAAGCGGCACAGGTCGAGGTCGGAGGCCAGGAAGCCGACGTCGGCGGTGCGCTCGAACAGGTTGCGCACCAGGAGATCGAGCGCATACTGCGCGCGCGTCGCGGCTTCGCCCAGCACCCCGCGCACCTTTTCGAGGACCATATTGGCGACCAGGTCGCGCTCGAGCTGCACCAGGTCGGTGCGGGTGGCCAGCACCGCCGGCAGCAGCAGGCGCGCCTCCACAGGGCAGTTCATTTTTGCGGACGCCTCGATCAGGCGCCAGGTCTGGTGCAGTTCGTGCAGCGCCGCCTGGCGCTGCACCACATCCGGCATATAGGGCAGGAAGGACTCCACGGGACGAGCTTGGGATTCTTGACTCATATTCACTCGATAGAACAATTCGTTTCTATCAAGCAAATCCTATGCCAGACCCGTGCCGCCTGCTTCCTCCCTTACACCAACGCGATATCCGTGCTGATGTTGCCGACGATGGCGATGCTGTCGCCCGACTCCGCCACATTGAGCAGCACCTGGCCACGGTCGAAGACGCCGTCGCGCAGCTGGCCCTGCAGCTCCAGCATCTCGCCGGCCGTGGGTGCACGCTCCAGGGCCGTGCGGTACAGCAGGTCGATGAAGGCGGCATCGCTGTCCTGCGGCAGGCGGGCGCGGGTCTCGGGCGAGGCGGCGAAGACGTCGGCGATGGCGCCCAGCGACATGCCGTCGTCGTGGCGCGCCAGCCAGAAGTTCAGGCCACCCTCGTCGGGCGCACGGCCGAACATGGCGTGGTACATGCGCACCAGCACCGCCACGTCGCTGCGGTTGAAGTCCACGTCCTGCGCGGAAGCCAGCTTCTCGGCCGAGTTCACGAAAGCCAGTGCCACCGTGGCGCGGTCGGCGCCGCCGGCCAGCACGCCGGTCCAGAAGCTGCTTTCCGGCGGCGCCGCGCGGCCCAGCACCGACTGGTACAGCCCGGCCACGAATGCCGCATCGCTTGCCGCGCGGTGCAGCGGCGCACCTTCGGGCGAGCCGATCATGGCGGCGGCGATGTCGTGCATGGACACGCCGCGCCCGTGCATCTCCTGCCAGAACGCGATCTCGGCGTGCGAGGCCTGGCGGTGCAGCAGGCCCTCGTACAGGCGCGCCAGCACGGCTTCAGTCGCCATGCTCTGGCCGCCGGTGAAGCGCAGCGTCTCGACCGCCACCACCGTATCCACGCCGTCCTTGCCCACGCGGTCGGTCACCACCAGCTTGCCGTCCTTGAGGCGCAGCGAATAGCCGTCGCTGCGTCCCGCGAAGCGCGCCGTGTCCTGGCCGCTGCCGCCGTCCAGGTAGTCGTCGCCTTCGCCGCCGAAGACGATATCGTTGCCCTCGTCGCCGTAGATCATGTCGTTGCCGCCCGCGCTGCCGACGATGTCGTCGCCCGCGCCGCCGTGCAGCACGTCGTCGTCGGCGCCCAGGAAGATGGTCTGGCTGGCGCCATCGCCCCAGACGTGCTGGGAGCCGGCGCCGCCGGTCACGGTGGCGGTGCCGATCACGGCCGCGAATTCCACGTTGTGCAGTTCGATCGTCGCGCCGGAGGACAGCGAGCGCGTGTCGATCACCAGGGCCGACTGCACCGCGCCCGCGCCCTGCGGCTGGCCGATGATGCCGACCGGCGTGCCGGCGTTGCCGCCATTGCCGCCCACGACGATGGTCTGGACCAGCAGCGGCGTGTCGTCGGACAGGCTACCGAGGAAGCCGGCGCCGCCGCCCGTCAGCTGGTCCTGGACCTGGGAGCCGGCGGCGGTGTGGGCCTTGATCTCGCGGATCAGGTCATTAAGCGAATTGCCGGCCGCCTTGGGCGCCGTGGCGCCGGTCGCCTGCAGGCCGGCGCCGGTCGGCACCTGCACGCCGAGGAGGGTGCTGCCGTCCGCCGCCTTCACCAGCGGAATGTCGGCCACCGTGTTGCCGCCGACCTGCTCCTGGCGCGACGGGCTCACGATCGGGATGGTGATGCGCTGGCCCAGGTTGCCGTCGCCGAGGACGACGGTGGCGCTGCTGACCGACACGCCGTCGATCGTGGTGCTGTTGGTCGGCGGGGCCGGCGTGGAAGGCGCCGGGGTGGCGTTGGTCACGGCGGTCGCGCCGAAGCCGGCGGCGTCGTTGCCCAGGGCGTCCTGGACGGCATTCGCATCGTTGCCGGCGGTCGGGTCGGTGTAGGCCACCGTCACTGCCTGGCCGTTGCCCACGGCCGTGGCCAGCACCAGGGTCACGGTGCCGGCGGCGGCGTCGACCGCCACGCTGGTGACTGCGACGCTGTTGCCGGCCACGGTCACGGCAAAGCTGCCCGCCAGCGGCGGATGCGCGGCGTCGAGGGCGTTCGCGTCGGTGTAGCGCAGCACCATCGTGGCGCCGTTCACGGAGGCCGTGGCCAGCACGGGCCCGGCGGTGTCGGCGCGCACGCCCGCAAGCGGCGGGAGGTGGCCTGCCAGCGCCAGGATGGCGTCGTTGCCGGCGGCGTCGCGGATGGTGCCGCCGTTCAGGGCGATGCCCGTGATGGCGATGCCGTCGGCGTCGTTGTCGCCCGCCTGCACCGTGTAGCGGTAGGTGATGCTGTTCGCGGTCTTGGAGGCGAAGGCCGCGCTGCGCACGGTGCCGCCTATGTCGAGTGCGAGCGTGCTGGCGGTGCCGGCGACGACGACGTTTTCGTCGAAGGTGACGGTGAAGTCGAGCGTCTGGCCGACGCCGTAGTTCCCATTGGCCGGGGCCGACACCATGCCCGTCAGGCCGGGGATGGTGCCATCCACCAGCACGCCGCCGGTAGCCGGCAGGTGGCCGGCAAGGGACAGGCTGGCGTCGTTGCCGGCCGCGTCGCGGATGGTGCTGGAACCCAGCGCGATGGCGCCGACAGCGATGCCGTTCGCGTCCACGTCGCCGGCCTGCACGATGTAGCGGTAGGTGACCGTGTTGCCGCTGGCGGACAGGAAGACGGCGCTCTTCGCCACGCTGCCGACGGTGAGCGCCAGCGTGCTGTCGCTGCCGCCGACGGTGACGTTTTCGTCGAAGGTCACGGTGAAATCGAGGTGTTGGCCTGCCACGTAGGTGGCGTTCGCCGGGACCGACACATTGCCCGAGACGGCGGGCGCCGTGGTGTCGACCAGGACGCCGGAGGTCGGCGGGACGTGGCCGGCCAGAGACAGGGTGGCGTCGTTGCCGGCGGCGTCGCGGATGGTCGTCGCGCCCAGGCTGATGGTACCGACCGCGATGCCGTTGGCGTCGTTGTCGCCGGCCTGCACCGTATAGGTATAGGTGATGCTGTTCGCGGTCGCCGAGGCGAAGGTGGCGCTGCGCGGGGTGCTGCCGACGGTGAGGCCGAGCGTGCTGTCGGCGCCGGTGACGGTCACGTCCTCGTCGAAGCTCACCGTGAAGCTGAGCGTTTGTCCGGCGCCATAGCTGCCCGCGGCCGGCACGGCGATCGTGCCCGCAACGACCGGCGGCCCGGCGTCCACCAGCACCCCCGCCAGCGAAGGCAGGTGGCCCGCCAAGGACAGGGACGCATTGTTGCCCGCGGCGTCACGGATCGTGCTGCCGTTCAGGGCGATGCCGGTGATGGCGATGCCGTCGGCGTCCTTGTCGCCGGCCTGCACGGTGTAGGTATAGGTGATGCTGTTCGCGGTCTGCGAGGTGAACGCTGCGCTGCGGGCGGCGCCGCCGACGACCAGGCCGAGCGTGCTGGCGCCGTCGCTGGCGCTGACATTCTCGTCGAAGACCACGGTGAAGGCCAGTTGCTGGCCGGTGCTGTAGACGCCGTCCGGCGGCGCCGACACCATGCCCGTCACGGAGGGCACCGTGCCGTCCACCAGCACGCCGGCGGTAGCCGGCAGGTGGCCGGCCAGCGCCACGCTGGCGTCGTTGCCGGCCGCGTCGCGGATGGTGCTGCCGCCGAGGGAGAGGGCGCCGATGGCGATGCCGTCGGCGTCGATGTCGCCGGCCTGCACGGTGTAGCGGTAGGTGAGCGTGTTGCCGCTGGCGGACAGCAAGGCGGCGCTGCGCGCGGTGGCGCCGATGGTGAGGCCCAGCGCGCTGTCGCTGCCGACGACGGTGATGTTTTCGTCGAAGGCCACGGTGAAGTCGAGATGCTGGCCCGCCACATAGGTGGCGTTGGCCGGGGCCGACACCGTGCCGAAGACCGCCGGCGCGGTGGTGTCGACCAGCACGCCGGCGGTCGAGGGCAGGTGCCCGGCCAGCGCAAGATTGGCGTTGTTGCCGGCCGCGTCGCGGATGGTGGTCGTGCCCGCGTCGATGGCGCCGATCGCGATGCCGTTGGCGTCGTTGTCGCCGGCCTGCACCGTGTAGGCATAGGTAATGCTGTTCGCGGTTTTCGAGGCGAAGGTGGCGGTGCGCGCGGTGCTGCCGACGGTCAGGCCGAGCGTAGTGTCGGTGCCGCTGACGATTACGTTCTCGCCGAAGGTGACGGTGAATCCGAGCGTCTGGCCGCTGCGGTAGCTGCCGGCGCCCGGCGCGCCGATGAGCCCCGACACGGCGGGGGCGAGCGCATCGACCAGTACGCCGCCTAGCGGTGGCAGGTGGCCGGCCAGCGCCAGGTTGGCGTCGTTGCCCGCGGCGTCGCGGATGCTGCCGCCGTTCAGGGCGATGCCCGTGATGGCGATGCCGTCGGTGTCGCTGTCGCCGGCGTGCACGACGTAGCGGTAGCTGATGCTGTCGCCGTTCGCCGACAGGAAACTTGCCGCGCGCGAGGCGCCGCCGATCGTCAGGCCGAGCGTGCTGGCGGAGCCGGCTTGCTGGACGTCTTCACTGAAGCGCACCGTGAAAGTCAGTGCGTCGCCGGCGACATGGGTGCCGTCGGCCGGCGCCTGGATCGCGGCGACCGTCGGGGCGCTGGTATCGATGCGGATCCCGCCGGTTGCCGGGAGATGGCCGGACAGCGACAGGTCGGCATCGTTGCCGGCCGCGTCGCGCACGGTCGTGGCCCCGCGGACGATGCCGCCGATGCCGATGCCATCGGTATCCGTGTCGCCCGCCTGCACCGTGTAGCGATAGGTGATCGTGTTGCCCGATGCGGAACCGAAGGTGGCGCTGCGGGCGACGCCGCCGATGTCCAGGAGCAGGGTGCTGTCGGTGCCGGTGACCGTCACGTTCTCGTTCAGCGTGACCGTGAAGACCAGGGTCTGGCCTGCCTTCCAGCTGCCGTCGGCCGGTACGCCGATGTTGCCGGTGACGGAAGGCGCGATGCCGTCCACCAGCACGCCGCTGGTGCTGCCGACGCCGATCAGCGTCAGGTTGGCGTCGTTGCCGGCCGCGTCCTTGATGGTGCTGCCGTTCAGGGACAGGGCGCCGACCGTGATGCCGTTCGCATCGAGTTCGCCGGCCTGCAGGGTGTAGCTGTAGGTGATGGAACCGCTGCCTGCAGACTCGAAGCTTGCGCTGCGCGCGACGCCGCCGATGTCCAGGCCCAGCGCGCTGCCGGTGCCGGTCACGGTGAGGGCCTCATTGAATAACACAGTGAAGCTGAGCTTCCGGCCGGCGGCATAGATGCCATTGGCGGGCACCCAGACTCCGGTGACCTGGGGCGGAGTGCTGTCCACGGCCGGGCCGACCGTGATGTTGTCGAGGTAGAGGGTGGTGGCGCTGGCAAAGACGAAGCGGATCTCGTCGACGTTCGCGTAGGCCGAGCCGAAGCTCAGGGTGCCGTAGAGCCCGCTGGGGCCGTAGGCGGCGAAGGAATAAGTGATGCCGCTGCTGTAGGTGGAGTAGGAAAGGTCGAGGGACACGCCGGCCACCGCCAGTTGGCCGTTCGACCAGGCTTCGATGCTCACGTTCGTGGGCATGCCCGGACCCTGGCCGATCTTGACGGAGGCGAGGCTGAAATTCGTGCCGTCGGTGGACTTCATCGAGAATTGCTTCGGGCCGGGATCGAAGTAGTCGTTGAGGGCGACAGCGTGATCGGCCGTGTTTCCAGGCTCGTCGGTGTTCAACGGCGTGGGATACGTGTTGCTGTCGTAGAGCGCCAGCTCGGTCGGAACGTTGCTGGTGAAGGTCCAGGCGCCCAGGGTCATGCTTGTGAAACCGGAGACGGTCGTGTTCAGCATGCCATCGAAATTCTCACTGGCCACGCCCAGCAGGCCGCCGAAGCCCTCCTGTCCCGCGGGTGCCAGCGCCGACTCGGCCGCGATGGCGCCGGTGTTCGCCTCCAGATCCCAGTCTCCGCCCAGCAGTGCGCTGCCGCTCGGATCGATCGAGGCCGCGACGTCGGCGCCGGTCGCGGCCGACAGCGTTTCCAGGAAGCGCTCGCCCGCAGGGCCGGCCGCCACGTCGCAGCCGTAGAGCAGCAGGTCGGCGCCCGGCGCCAGGGCTTCGCGCAGCATGGCCAGCTCGGCGCCGCGTCCGGCCAGGCCGGCTTCACCCAGCAGCGTCGCGCCCAGTTGCAGGACGCCGGGCGCGCCATGGCTGAAGAGGTGGAGGGCCTCGATGCCGGCGCGGCCGGCGAGCGCGGCCGCGATCTGGGTCAGGCCGTCGGAGGCGCCGTCGATCAGGATGACCTCGACCCCCGCGCGGATGCCGTCGACCAGCGCCTGGTAATCGGCAATGGCGGTGTCGATAAAGACGATTTCAGTATGGCCGATGCCATGCATCGAAGGGGTCGTTAAGGCAGGCACGCGGCGCTCCATCAGGTTCATGATTTTGGACTAGAAATTTCTCACAAAAATTACCTTGCTGTAAAGAAAAACTGGAATCGCCGCCCGCCATGAAGCGCTTGTCTTGACACAACAATAAAACGGGCCGATCCTGACGTACGTACAAGCAAGTTTCGCGCGTACCGGTTCACCCACGCATCTCATCCGTAGTTCGGTTCATGACAAGACTAGACAGGAGACACACGATGAAGAAGGGTAACAAGGAGACCAAGCAGTCCAACCGCAGGAAATTCCTCGGCGTAGCCGCAGGCACCGCACTGGCGGCCCCGATGATCGCAAGCGCGCAGACGCCGAAGCAGATGCGCTTCCAGAGCACCTGGCCCAGCAAGGACATCTTCCACGAATACGCGCTCGACTTCGCCGAGAAGGTCAACGACATGACCGGCGGCGAGCTGAAGATCGAGGTGCTGCCGGCCGGCGCCGTCGTTCCCGCCTTCGGCCTGCTGGACGCGGTCTCCAAGGGCACCCTGGATGGCGGCCATGGCGTGATGGGCTACAACTACGGCAAGCAGGCCGCGATCGCCCTGTGGACCTCGGGCCCGGCCTACGGCATGGACGCCAATATGGTGCTTGCCTGGCACAAGTACGGCGGCGGCAAGGAGCTGCTGGCCGAGCTGTATAACGGGATCGGCGCCAACGTGGTTTCCTTCCTCACCGGCCCGATGCCGACCCAGCCGCTCGGCTGGTTCAAGAAGGCCATCACCAAGCGCGAAGACCTGAAGGGCCTGAAGTTCCGCACCAATGGCCTGGCCATCGACATGTTCACCGCCATGGGCGCGGCCGTGAACGCGCTGCCGGCCGGCGAGATCGTGCCGGCCATGGACCGGGGCCTGCTTGACGGGGCCGAGTTCAACAACGCCAGCTCGGACCGCGTGCTCGGCTTCCCGGACGTGTCCAAGATCTGCATGCTGCAAAGCTTCCACCAGAGCTCGGAGCAGTTCGAGGTCACCTTCAATAAAACGAAGTACAACGCGCTGCCCGCCAAGATGAAGGCGATCATCGAGAACGCGGTCGAGGCGGCGTCCTCGGACATGTCCTGGAAGGCGGTCGACCGCTATTCGAAGGACTACCGCGAGCTGCAGTCGAAGAACGGCGTGAAGTTCTACAAGACCCCGGACGCGCTGCTGCAGGCGCAGCTGGCGGTGTGGGACGAGGTGGTCAAGAAGAAGGGCGCCGATAACCCGCTGTTCCGCAAGGTCGAAGCCTCGATGCGGGCCTTCGCGGAGCGGGCGGTGAAGTGGGACATGGATACCAACAATCCGCGCCGCATGGCCTACAACCACTACTTCGGTCGCAAGGCGCCGCCAACCAAAGCGTAACGCTTTTCGTAGGGTGGCCGGCGAAGCCGACCACCCTACGGCATCCATATCGCGACCGGAGCAGCTTCATGCAGAACATTCTGTTTTTCGTCGACCGGCTCAGCAGCTGGGTCGGCCAGGCCTTCTCGTGGCTGATCGTCGCGCTGACCTTCCTCATCAGCTGGGAAGTGTTTGCGCGCTACGCCCTGAACTCGCCCAATCCCTGGGCCTTCGACCTGATGATCATGATGTACGGCGCCGCCTTCATGATGGCAGGCGCCTACACCCTGGCCAAGAACGGCCACGTGCGCGGCGACGTGCTGTACAGCTTCTTCCCGCCGCGCCTGCAGGCCGGCCTCGACCTGATCCTGTACTTCGTCTTCTTCATCCCCGGCGTGGTCGCCCTGGTGTGGGCCGGCGCCACCTATGCCGCCGAATCCTTCGCCATCCGCGAGCACTCCACGCTCACCGCCAACGGCCCGCCCCTGTATCCCTTCAAGATGGTGATTCCCCTGTCGGGCGCGCTGCTCCTGCTGCAGGGCCTGGTGGAGATCGTGCGCTGCATCGCCTGCCTGAAGGAGGGCGCCTGGCCGCCGCGCGAGGCTGACGTCGAGGAGGTCGACGTCGACAAGCTGAAAGCCCAGGTAAGCAGCGAGGAGGGCGCGCGATGAGGAAGGAAATCTGGTTCGGCCTCTCGATCCTGCTGGCGATCGTGATCGGCGTCTTCATCCTGATGCCGGCGCCCGCAGACATGACGAACGGCCACCTGGGCCTCCTGATGCTGGCCCTGGTGGTGGTCGCCATCATGCTGGGCTTTCCGACGGCCTTCACCCTGATGGGCATGGGCGTGCTGTTTGCCTGGTTCGCCTTCCACAGCACCGAGCCGGACCTGGCGGTGCAGCGCACGCTCGACCTGATGGTGCAGCGGGCCTATTCGGTGATGGCGAACGACGTGCTGATTTCGATCCCGCTGTTCATCTTCATGGGTTACCTGGTGGAGCGCGCCAACCTGATCGAGCGCCTGTTCAAGAGCCTGCACCTGGCCATGGCCAACGTGCCCGGCTCGCTGGCCGTGGCCACCATCGTCACCTGCGCCGTCTTCGCCACCGCCACCGGCATCGTCGGGGCCGTGGTCACGCTCATGGGGCTGCTGGCGCTGCCGGCCATGCTCAAGGCCGGCTACAGCACCCAGCTGTCGGCCGGCTGCATCACGGCGGGCGGCTGCCTGGGCATCCTGATTCCGCCCTCGGTGCTCCTGATCGTGTATGGCGCGACGGCCGGGGTCTCGGTGGTCAAGCTGTATGCGGGCGCCTTCTTCCCCGGGATCATGCTGGCGGGGCTCTACGTCGGCTACGTGATCCTGATTGCCAAGCTGCGCCCCAAGCTGGCGCCCCCGCTTCCGGCCGAAGAGCGTATCGTCGCGCTGCCGGCCTATACCCAGGCCATTCCAAACGCCCATGCCAGGACGGCCCTCGGAGGCCTGGTGGGCGCGCTGCGCATGCCCGAGCACCGCCGTACGGCGCGCTCGCAGCTCCTGGTTGCGCTGCTGCCGGCACTCGCCTTTGCGGCCATCATGGGCCTGGGCTACCTCGTCGTCACCGCGCCGCAGGCGCCGCAGACCGAGCTGGCCGCAATGGGCGCGGGGCAGGACAGCGATCCTTTCGCCAGCAGCGTGTCGGGCGGGCTGGAGGAGCCGCCGGTCGAGGGTGGCCTGGAAGAGCCGCCGGTGGAAGGCGAGGGCGCACCCGCCGCCGCCGCGCCGGCAGCGGCGCAGCAGGCGACGGCAGGCGTGGTTCCCGCGCCCGCCGTGGAGCCGGTGGCCAGGCCCGCGTCCAGGACGTACTGGATCGTGCTGGCGGCGGGCGTCGTCCTGCTCGCGGCCTTCTACCTTTACTTCAACTTCGCGCGCCTCGAGATCTTCAAGATGCTGCTGGGCTCCCTGTTCCCGCTGGCGCTGATGATCCTGGCGGTCCTGGGCAGCATCGTGTTCGGGCTGGCCACGCCCACCGAGGCGGCGGCGATGGGGGCTTTCGGCGGGCTGATCCTGGCGATCGCCTACCGCCGGTTCAACTTCAAGCTGCTGCGCGAATCGGCCCACCTGAGCACCAAGACCACGGCCATGGTGTGCTGGCTCTTCGTCGGCTCCAGCATCTTCTCGGCCGCCTTCGCGCTGCTGGGCGGGCAGGAGATCATCAATGCCTGGGTGCTGGGGAT
The DNA here is from genome assembly GCF_050586525.1 of Massilia sp. BKSP1R2A-1. Lineage (NCBI taxonomy): Bacteria > Pseudomonadati > Pseudomonadota > Betaproteobacteria > Burkholderiales > Oxalobacteraceae > Massilia > Massilia sp. BKSP1R2A-1. The sequence continues at coordinate 355,707 of NZ_JBOBRE010000001.1, forward strand.
GAACCTGACGCCGGTGGAATTCATGATCCTGGCCCAGGTGATCATTTTTCTCCTCGGCTGGCCGCTCGAGTGGACCGAGATCATCGTGATCTTCATGCCGATCTTCGTGCCGCTGCTGCCACACTTCAATATCGATCCGCTGTTCTTCGGCCTGCTGGTGGCGATGAACCTGCAGACGGCCTTCCTGTCGCCGCCGGTGGCGATGTCGGCCTTCTATCTCAAGGGCGTGTCGCCGCCGCACGTCACCCTGAACCAGATCTTCCTCGGCATGCTGCCCTTCATGGGGCTGCAGGTCCTGGGAATCATCCTGCTCTACACCTTCCCGGCAATCGGGATGTGGCTGCCGCAAGTGCTATACAAATAAGACCGGACGCCGGCGCGCTTTGCGTCATTAGCAAGATTTTCGTGCTTCTCGCCAGTTATTCGTTACCTGAATGGCTGTCATGCGAAGCACGAAGTTTCATTGCGCTGCAACATCGGTAATAATAGGGGCCTGTACGCAGTAGTACACCGAATATTCCCGGATTTTGTTGTCGCCGCCGCCATGCTCACAAGGCATGCGCGGCGGCGTCTTCGTCTGTTGCATTGTGAGGACCATGAAGCATCTTTTCCCCTTCGGCCCGACTTCTTCCCGATATGGCGCGCAGCCGCTGCGCTCGTCCGGTCCGGCGCGCGTCGAGGTGGTGCGATGATGCAGGGCGCCCTGTCTTCGCAGGCCGCCCAAGGAAACCACGTCGTGACCGTCAAGCCGCATAGCCTGTTCGATGACGTCTACGGCATCGCCGTGGGCATCCTCTTCGTCGTGATGGGCGTGCTGCTGCTGCAGGCCGCGGGCCTGATCACGGGCGGCGTGGCCGGCATTTCGCTGCTGGTGTCCTATACCACGGACCTCTCCGTCGGCGTGCTGTTCATGCTCATCAACCTGCCCTTCTTCCTGTTCGGCTACCTGTTCATGGGCGCGCGCTTCACCATCAAGTCCCTGATCGGCAGCGTCGCCATCATGCTGCTCCTGAAGCTGATGCCGGGCGGCCTGGTGATCGGCCACGTCCACCCGATGGTGGCGGCGCTGGGCGGCGGCACCTTCTGCGGCATGGGCATCCTGGCCCTGGCGCGCCACGGCGCGGGCGTGGGCGGCACCGGCATCGTCACCCTGTGGCTGCAGAAGAAGTACGGCATCAACGCCGGACGCACCCAGGTGGCGATCGACGCGGTCATCCTGCTGGTGGCGCTGTCCATCGTGAAGCCTGAGCTGGTCGGCTGGTCCTCGCTGAGCGCGATCGCCATGAGCAGCATGGTCATGGCCTGGCATCGGCCGGGGCGCTACTTCGGAAATTAATCCGTAGGGTGGACGGCGAAGCCGTCCACCCTACGAACCCCGAGATCACGGCTTGTACCACCCGTATTCCCACTTCCACGGCATGTCCGTCTCGCCCAGCACGCGGCGCGCCAGCTCGGGGTAGATGCGCTCGGCGCGCACGTCGTTCGACAGCATCACCACGCAGCGCCGGCCGTTCTCCAGGCAGATCGCCATATTCCCGGTGCCGTCGTCGTGCCCGCCCTTGAACCAGGCCGGCCCGCTGCGATCATTGAAGGTCACGAGTCCCAGGCCTGCGGCCAGTCCCTGGGGCCAGGCGACCTGGCCCGGCACCAGGGTCGGGAACTGGCTGTTCGAGCTGATCGGCAGCTGCGGCTTCACCATCGCCGCGCGCGACGCCGCGCTCAACCCTTCTCCACGCACGATGCCGGCCCAGAGCCGCGCCTGGTCCTCGATGCTCGTGTCCATCGAACCGGCCGCGCTCGGCCGGCTGCGGTCGTCGTGCGGGATCATCTTGCCCTCCACCGTGTAGCCGTCGGCGAGATTGTTCGCGAAGTCGGCCCGCCACAGCATGCTGGTGTTGCGCATGCCGAAGCGCTGGAAGACGCGGCGCTGCATCTCCTGTTCGGTTTCCAGGCCCAGGCCATGCTCGACGATCAGCTGCAGGATGTACATGCCCTCGGCCGAGTAGCCATAGCGCGCGCCCGGATCGAAGTGGAAGCGCAGCTTCTTGTCCGGTTCGACCCAGCGGAAGTTGGCGAAGCCCGAGGAATGCGTGAGCAGGATGCGCGGGGTCAGCTTGCGCCAGCGTTCGTCGCCGGCCAGGTCGGAGAAGTCGTAGGGCCGCTTGTCGTAGGCCGGCAGCGGCTGGGGCAGCAGGGTGGACAAGGGCGCGTCGAGATCCAGCTTGCCCTCGTCGACCACCTGCATCAGCATGTAGGCGAAGGTCGGCTTGGTGAGCGAGGCGCCGTACATGACGGTGTGCGGCTCCAGCGGCAGCTTCTTCTCGACGTTGCGCCAGCCCCAGGTGCGCACGCTCTTCACCTGGCCTTTGTCGATCACGGCCAGCGCCAGGCCCTCGACCTTCTCGCTCGCCATGAGGCGGCGCACTTCCTCATCCGGGACGATGCGTGCGGCGGGCGGGGAGACGGCGCAGGCGGAAAGCAGGCAGGCGAACAGCAGGCAAAGCAGGTTCATCGAAGGCTCCTGGCGAAGGCTGGTCCGCCATGGTACACCGGCCCGCCCGCTCAGAGATCGGTGGCCTCTCCAAAGATGGACTTGAGCCAGTCGACGAAGACGCGCACCCGCGGCGACAGCTGGCGGCTTTGCGGATAGAGCACCGAGACCGGCAGCTCGGGCGGCGGCAGCCCGGGCAGGACGGCTTCGAGCAGGCCGGACGCCAGCTCGGTCTCGATGCGGTAGCGCGGCACCTGCACCAGTCCCAGGCCGGCGATGGCGCTGGCCGCGTACATGTCGGCGCCGGTCACCGACACCGAGGCCGGGGGCGTGACCTGGCGCAGCGCGCCGTCGACCAGGAATTCCAGCGGGTAGGGGCGGCCCGTGCTGGATGTCAGGTAGTGCACGGCCAGGTGGCCATCGAGGTCGTCGAGGCCGAGCGGGCGGCCGTGGCGGTCCAGGTAGGCAGGGCTGGCGCAGGTGACCTGGCGCAGGCGCGCGACCTGCTGGGCGACCATCGAGGAATCCTGCAGGTTCCCCACGCGCAGCACGCAGTCGATCCCCTCGCGCACCAGGTCGACCAGGCGGTCGCCTTCGCCGATCTGCAGCGCGATGCCGGGATAGCGCGCCAGGAAGGCGGGCAGGGCGGGCGCGACGACGTGGCGGGCCAGCGTGGCCTGCAGGTTCACGCGCAGGAGGCCGCTGGGCTCGGTGCGCGTGAACACGGCTTCCATCTCGGCCAGGTCGCCAAGCAGGCGCACGCAGCGCCCGTAGTAGGCCTGGCCGTCGAGCGTCGGGGCGACCACGCGCGTGGTGCGTTCCAGCAGGCGCGTGGCCAGCCGCGTCTCGAGGCGCTTGATGGCATTGGTCACCGTGGCGCGGGGCAGTTGCAGGTCTCCGGCGGCCAGGGTGAAGCTGCGGCGTTCGACGATGCGCACGAAGATGCGCATCTCCTGGAAGCGGTCCATCTGGCTGCGCATCGATTGTTGGTCCACTTGAAATGATGAGTGCGAGACTAGCGCATCTATTCTGTTTCGATCAACTCCTGGCGCGGACCCAGGATGGTCTTGTGGCGAATACGAGTAAAAATAGTCCATCTGGAAACAAATGATGCCTAGTTGTATATGCTGCAAGGCACAAAGATCGTTACAATGTGTGGTTATTGCTTTTTGGACAGTTGGTGAATATTCATGGACAGCTTCTTCGGCAAACTGCGCTTATCCAGCCTCATGACGCTGGCCGTTTGTGCGACGGTCGCGCTGACGGTCGCCCTGCAGCTGGCGCTGGTGAATCATTTCGCGGTGCGCCAGTCACGGGAAGAAGCGCAGCTGCGCCTGCAGCAGCTGTCATGGCAGATGCGCGACTCGCTCAACCGCGTCATCGAAAAGGCCGCCGGCGACGCCCGCCTGCTGACCGAGCTGCCCTCGGTGCGCTTTGCCCGCGACGCCGACAGCGCGCGCAAGGTGCTCGAAAGCCTGCAGCGCACCTTTCCGGACTACGCCTGGATCGGCATCGCCGAGGTGGACGGCACTGTGACTGCTTCGACCGGCCGCATGCTGGAAGGAGCGAACGTCAGCAAGCGCCCCTGGTTCACGGCCGGCACGCGCGGTGTGCATGCCTCCGACTACCATCCCGCCGTGCTGCTCGAGAAGATCCTGCCGCGCAAGCCCGACCCCTGGCGCTTCGTCGACGTCTCCGGTCCGCTCCTCGACGAGCAGGGCAAGCCGGCCGGCGTGCTGGGCCTGCACCTGAGCTGGGAATGGACACGCAACCATGCAAGGAAGCTCCTCACGCCGGCCCTGCGCGAATACGGCGCCGAAATCCTGGTGGTGCGCGACGACGGCACCGTCATGCTGGGGCCGGACGGCCTGGTGGAGAAGAAGATCGATACCGCCAGCGTGCGCCTGGCGCAGAAGGGCATGACCGGTTCCATGCGCGAAGTCTGGCCGGACGGACGCGCCTATCTCACCGGCTACAGCCAGACCGGCGACATGCTGGACAACACCTCGCTGCGCTGGAGCGTGCTGGTGCGCCAGACCGAGGACCGCGCGATGGAAGGCGCGGTCGACCTGCAGCGCCGCATGCTGGCATGGAGCGCGCTGCTGACCGTGCTCCTGATCGGCGCCGCGGCGCTGCTGGCGCGCCGCCTGACGCGCCCGATGGCGGCGCTGCGCCGCGCGATCGAACAGATCACCGCGGCCACCGACACCGGCCGCGAGCCGCCGCCGATCCCGCGCGTGGATGGCTTCCTCGAAGCGGAGATGCTGTCGAATACCCTGCGCGACCTGGTGCGCAGCGAGACCGCGCACCGCAAGGCCTTGCAGGCCATGAACGAGAGCCTGGAAGCGGCCGTGGCCGAGCGTACCGCCGAGCTGCACGACCTGCTGCTGCGCGACGTGCTGACCGGCCTGCCGAATCGCCGCGCCCTGCTCGAAACCTTGCCCGAGGCGATGAGCCGGGCGCGCCGCGTGGGCCGGCCCTGCGCCTTGCTGTTCCTCGACATGGACGGCTTCAAGTCGGTCAACGACAACCACGGCCACGAGGAAGGCGACGAACTGCTGCGCCAGTTCGGCGAGCGCCTGCTGCAGGGCGTGCGCAAGACCGATATGGTGGCGCGCCTGGCCGGCGACGAATTCGTGGTGGTGCTCGAAATGCTGGCCGACGCCGTCCACGCCGAGGACACGGCGCGCAAACTCCTCGTGCGCCTGAAGGAACCGTTCGTGCTGCGCACCGCCACCGTGAGCGTGGGCGCCAGCATCGGCGTGGCCCTGCACCGTCCCGCCGACGAGCCGGACCTCGACGCCTGGCTGGCGCGCGCCGACCATGCGATGTATGCCGTCAAGCGCACCGGCAAGAACGGCGTCGCGCTGGCGGCCGCCATGTAGTGCCTGGGTAAGCCACTAAGCTTGCTTGGTGGATAAAGCGGCTGCTACCATCGCCGCATGTCCGAGATCACCCAACTCATCACCACCCTCAAGCGCGAGCTGAAACGCCAGGGCAAGACCTACCGCGACGTCGGCGTGGCGCTCGACCTGTCCGAACCCAGCGTCAAGCGCCTGTTCGCTACCGAGCAGTTCACCCTCGAGCGCCTGGTCGACATCTGCGGCCTGCTGGGCCTGACCCTGGCCGAGCTGGCCCAGGAAGCGGGGCAGCGCCCCCAGCAGATCCATACCCTGAAGGCCGCCCAGGAGCGCGAGCTGGTGTCGGACATGCGGCTGCTGCTGGTTGCCGTGTGCGCGCTGAACCACTGGACCATCGAGCAGATGCTGCAGGTCTACCGCTTGACTGAGGCCGAATGCCTGCAGCTGCTGCTGCGCCTGGACCGGCTCGAGCTCATCACCCTGCTGCCGGGCAACCGCATCCGCCTGAACGTGGCGCGCGACTTCGACTGGCTGCAGGATGGGCCGATCCGCCGCTACTTCCGCGAGCAGGGCATGCCGGAATTCATCGACAGCGGTTTCCGCGCCCAGGACGAATCGCTCGACTTCGTGCACGGGATGCTGACCGAGAGCGCGCGCGCCAAACTGCAGGCCGAGCTGCGCCAGCTGCGCGCCCGTTTCGCCCAGCTGCACGAGGAAAGCCTGGCCGCACCCCTGCCGCAACGCCGCGGCACCGGCCTGCTGCTCGCCCTGCGCGAGTGGGAGCCGGCGGCCTTCGCGGCCCTGCGCCGCTGAGCGCTTCCCTCCAGCCGCGCAGCGACGAGTCGCGCGGCGCCCACGCTTCCCATATGCACGCCACGCATTTTGTCCAAGGCACTTGCGCCCACTCATTCTGCGGTGTACAACGGGACATGAATGCGAAAGTTCTGCGCGGCCGCAGGCAATGCTGATTTTTTTGGCATGAGCTGCAGTTTTATGTGAGGTATTAGACAGATCAGGCCGCTGCGATACGGAACACTTGGCATCAAAGAGGAATGACGCCATGAAGATCTCCATCGTCGCATGTGCCGTGCTCGGAGCGAGCGCGGCGTGCGCCTCGGCACAGAACAGTGCGCCCGCAGCGGGCGCCGATGCCGGGGTCGCCAGGGAAGCCGGGTGCGCCAATGGCTGCGCCGTGTCATCTGTCGCCGGCAGCGTGAAGGAAGCATCCGCCCAGCTAGCCGCCGGGCAGGCCGCAAGACAGCCGAGCGATGCGCCGGCGATTTTTACGCTGGAAACCTCCAGGGAAACGGAAGCGCGCCGCAATGCCGAATCGACCGCGCAGGCGCTTACTGTCGGCCGCCAGTACAACCTCGACTTCACCACCCTGAACGAAGTGGGCGATCCCTTCCGCGGCGGCCTGGCCGGCAGCGCCAGCGGCGCCGAGGACAGGCTGCGCGGCGACGACAGCATCAGCTACCAGGGCCGCTACAAGGGCTTCACCGCCGGCTCGTCCTGGGGCAGGGGAGACATCGACGGCTCGCCCTCGGGCCGCGCCTGGGGCATGACGGCCGGCTTCAAGCTCGGTCCCTTCACCATCCGCGCCGCCCACCAGAACCGCAACGTGGCCAAGGTCACCCGCATCAACCAGGTCGACATCACCATGGCCGCGAAGAATTCGATCGTGGCGGCCAACTACCGCATGGGCTGGGGCACGGCCTACGCGGCCTACAGCGCCAACCGCGGCTGGGCCAGCTCGCCGCTGTTCAACCCCGACAACCCCTACGGCGCCGCCGGAATCAAGAGCACGCCCTCGACCGACAGCCGCGACGTGCTGGCCGGCGTCGCCGTGCCCCTGAATCACGCCACCACGCTGCTGGCTTCCTACATCCGCAAGAACGACCGCGACCTCTCCAACCAGGACGCGCGCCAGATCGCGGTCGGGGCCACCTATGCGGTATCGCGCAGGATGGACTTCTACGCCGCCTACTCGCACATCCAGCACACTGGCGGCGTACTCGACGTCGGCAAGCGCGGCAGCGGCGGCGCGATCAACGTGGGGATGCGGCGCGCCTTCTGACGCGGGTGGGCGCCTTCCTGCGCGGCGACGCGATGTTGCAAAAAACGGTAGCCTGATCCCATGGCTAACAACGTTTTTGGAGGCAACATGACAGGCACAAGCACACTCGATCCGGACAACTTCCCGGAGCGCCCCGACCGTACCCTGAGCAAGGGCCACGGCATCGACGCCCTGGGTCCGAGCGACATTTCCGACACCGGCAGCGACGTGGTGGGCGGCCCCGGCTTCTCCGACGCGCTCGACCCCGAGCAGACGCTGGACTTCGACCGCGGCACCACCTCGGACCTCGAAGCCAGCCACGCCGACGGCACCGCCGGCCCGGATGTGGGCGACGCCAACTTCTCCGGTGACAGCGACATGGGCGGCACCGGCGAACGCGCCGCGGCCGGCCGCGACACCGTCTCGAAGGACGGCGCCGACATCGACACCGACCAGATCGTGTCCATCCCCGATACGCCGCTTACCGAGGAGGACACCGACTTCTTAACGAGCCAGCCGCCGCGAGAGCGAGAACGCGGCCAGTAAGGCGCCACCGGCCACCAGCAGGTGGTCGTCGGCGAGGAGCGCAGGCTGTTCCTGGTGTACAGGCTGCGCTCATGCACGTTCTGCGGCATGCCCTGGCGCTGGCGCAGTTCGGTTGCCGGATCGGGCTTGTAGAGGGCGTCGCGGCGGCCCGGCAGGGTCGGGCGGTTCGACTGCTGCTGCCTGAACATGGTGGCGTTCATGTAGCGGTCGAACATGGCCGGCATCAGCTTCGAGCCCGCCGAGATCATCTTCGAGGCGCCGCCGCTGCCGCGCTTCATGCACCGCGCCGCCTCCAGCGAACCGTTGACCGTGCCCCAGAAGTTGGTCTGGAACAGGCGGTGGTGGTCCTCCGGCGCGATTTCCTCCAGGCGGCCGAAGATCGAGATGCCGGCGTTGTTGACCCAGGTGTCGATGCGGCCGAAACGGTCGATGGCCTGCCAGCCCGGCTGGAGAGCAGGAGATGCTCGCTTGCTTTTCAGAATTTGTAGGGTGTGCGGCTTCGCCGCACGCGCATCCAACTCCGTTTCGAGCAGATGTGCGGCTGTTCGAAGACCGTTTGAACGCGCGGATGGCAAAGCCGGCTAGGCGCCCCCGTCCACCCTACGAAAATCCAGGTTCCGAATGAATGAAAAAAGGCGCCGACAATGCGGCGCCTCCACAAGACCAGGGCAGGTCGGAGATGTTCACTTGCCCGGCTGGTAGATCTGGTCGAACAGCCCGCCATCCGCGAAGTGCGCCTTCTGCGCCTGGGTCCAGCCGCCCAGCTCGGCGATCTGGAACAGCTTGATGTTCGGGAACTGCGAGGCGTACTTCTTCGAGAAGCGTTCCACCGCCGGACGGTAGTAGTTCTTGGCGATGATGTCCTGGGCCTCGTCGGTGTAGAGGAACTCGAGGTAGGCCTGCGCCACCTTGCGGGTGCCCTTCTTGTCGACGTTCTTGTCGACCACGGCGACCGGCGGTTCGGCCAGGATGCTGATCGACGGCGCGACGATCTCAAACTTGTCCGGACCCAGTTCGCGCAGGGCCAGCAATGCTTCGTTTTCCCAGGCCAGCAGCACGTCGCCGATGCCGCGCTCGACGAAGGTGGTGGTGGCGCCGCGGGCGCCGGAGTCGAGCACCGGCACGTTCTTGTAGAGCTTGCCCAGGAAATCCTTGGCGGTGGCCGGCGACCCGCCCGGCTGGCGCAGGGCGTAGCCATAGGCGGCCAGGTGGTTCCAGCGCGCGCCGCCCGAGGTCTTCGGGTTCGGGGTGATGACGGACACGCCCGGCTTCACCAGGTCGCCCCAGTCGCGGATCTTTTTCGGATTACCCTTGCGCACCAGGAACACGATGGTCGAGGTGTAGGGCGCGCTGCGGTATTGCAGGCGATTCTGCCAACCTTGCGCAATCAAACCTTTTTCGCTGATAGCATCGATGTCGTAGGCGAGCGCCAGCGTCACGACGTCGGCTGCCAGCCCGTCGATGACGGCCCTGGCCTGCTTGCCCGAGCCGCCATGCGATTGCTTCACGGTGACGGTGTCGCCCGTCCTGGCCTTCCAGCTGCGGGCGAAGGCGGCGTCGATGTCCTGGTAGAGCTCACGGGTCGGATCGTAGGACACGTTAAGCAGGGTGACGTCCGCCGCAAGAGCTGCCGACGGGGCCAGGCTTGCCAGCAGCGTCAGCGCCGCCAGCGATTGCACGAAGGTTTTGCGAAGCATGTGTTCTTCTTTCAGAGGGAGTTCGGAGCTTGTAGCTTACGGCTCAGTTCCCCCTGAAGGAACGAATGAATTCGCCTAAGAATATGAAACTTTTGACGCGTGCGATTATTTTAGTGCGCCTTGGAAAGGATGAGCAGCCAGCGGCGCAGCAGCAGGATCTCGACGTGGCCCGGCTCGACGCCGGTATCGCATTCGATGATCGGGTTGACGGCGTAGAAGCGCTTGCGGAAATCACGGGTGATCAGGATTTCGCGGCGGCCGAGGCGCACCATAAAAGGGACAGGGGCATATTCCAGGCCGAAAGAGCTGTTCAGAGTGGTCATGGTGTGTTTCCTTTTATTAAAATCGTTGGAGTGAGTAAAGAATATCATAACCACTGTATAAATCTACAGTTACTGTTTGGATGTACAGTAAATTTTTATTTCTGTGGTTTTTCCACCAACAAGCCCCAGATAGTTCCGCATGAACCAGATCCTGCCCCGACTCCACCGTTTCGCCGCGGCCCGCTTCTCTGCCGAAGGGGAATACGGCCTACACCTGACTGCCGGCCTGGCCATGCTGGTCATCGCCACCGCCGCATTTGCCCACATCGCAGGCGCCGTCGTGGCCGGCGCGCCGATCACGCGCTTCGACGTCGAGGTCGCAAACTGGCTGCATCCGCATGCACACGCCAATGGGCCGCTGCGCAGCTTCCTGCTGGGCATTACACACATGCACAGCACGCCGGGCATCCTCGTGCTGGCCGCGCTGTTCGGTTTCTATCTGTACCGGCGCGGCCACCGCTACTCGCTGATCGCCCTGGCGAGCAGCGTGCCCGGCGGCCAGGTCCTGAACGTGGTGCTCAAGCACACCTTCGAGCGCGCCCGCCCGCATTTCGCCGAGCCCATCCTGGAGTTGACGACCTACAGCTTCCCCAGCGGCCATGCGATGGGCGCGACCGTGCTGTACGGTTTCATCGCTTGCTACGTTGCCCGCCATGCGCGCTCCTGGTGGGGCAGGGTGCTGCCCTTCGTGCTGGCGGCGGCCATGGTGGCGACGGTCGCCTTCTCGAGGATGTATCTTGGAGTCCATTACTTAACTGATGTGCTGGCGGGTCTCGTGGAAGGCTGCGCCTGGCTGGCGATCTGCATCACCGGCGCCGCCACCCTGAACCGCCGCAAGCGCGCCCGCGCGGCACGCAGCGGCAAGACGCCGGAGCCGCAGGACATCTGATACCGAAGGAGAAAGGATGCGCACACTCGTCCACCTGTCTGACCTGCATTTCGGCCGCGTCGACCAGGCCTTGCTGGCGCCGCTGCGCGCCCTGGTCGAGCGCGTCGATCCGGACGTGGTGGTGGTGTCGGGCGACCTGACCCAGCGCGCCAGGCCGGAACAGTTCGAGGAGGCGCGCGCCTTCCTCGACACCCTGCCGGGCCCGCAGATCATCGTGCCGGGCAACCACGACATCTCGCTCTACAACGTGTTCCGGCGCTTTGTGAAGCCGCTGGCGCGCTACAAGCGCTACATCACCGACGACCTCGATCCCTTCTATGCCGACGAGGAGATCGCGGTGGTCGGCGTGAACACGGCGCGCTCGCTCACCATCAAGGACGGCCGCGTGAGCCGCGGCCAGCTCGCCGCCATGCGCGAACAGCTGGCCGGCCTGCCGCCGGAGATCACGCGCATCGTCGTCACCCACCATCCCTTCGACCTGCCCGACGGTTTCGAGGAACGCGACCTGGTGCGGCGCCGTTCGCTGGCGATGCAGGCCTTCTCGGAGTCGGGCGTGGACATCCTGATGGCGGGCCACATGCACGCCAGCCACGCGGGCAGCACGGCGGCGCGCTACCAGATCAGCGAGTATGCGGCGCTGGTGGTGCAGGCGGGAACGGCGACCTCGACGCGCGGGCGCGGGGAGGTAAATTCCTTCAATGTGGTGCGGGTGGAGCCCCTGCAGGTCGAGATCGACCGCTATGGCTGGGATGTGGTGCGCGGGGAATTTGCGCTGGTGGCGACGGAGAAGTTCATGCGGACCGGGAATGTGTGGACGCCGCACATCGACGGCCTGATGGCGGCGGGCTTGTAGGGTGGGCGGTCCTCCGCCCACCCTACGTTAGATCCAGTATTCGGCCAGTCGCCCGATGAACTCACGCAAGCGGTCCTTCCAGGGCCGGTCCCGCCACTGATCGAGGGTGACCTGCTTCGAGCTGCGCAAATCCTCGTTGAACGCCGCCTCCATATCGCGCCCGAAGCCCGGATCCAGCACCACGACATTGAGCTCGTAGTTGTGGATGAAGCTGCGCCGGTCGATGTTCGCCGAGCCGATGGTCGACCAGATGCCGTCGATGACCGCCGTCTTCGCATGCAGCACCGCCACCTGCAGCTGGTAGATCTTCACGCCGCCCGCCAGCAGCTGTTCATAGAAAGCCTGGCCCGCGTACTTGATCAGGTCGTGGTCCGACACCCCCGGCAGCACCAGCTTGACGTCCACGCCGCGCTTTGCCGCATTCACCAGCGAGTCGACGATCTGCTGGTCCGGCACGAAGTAGGCCGAGGTAATGTGGATCGACTGCTTGGCCTCGTTCATGGCCACCATCATCGATTTGTAGATCTCGGAATCGCGGTCCGGCGAGGTCGCCAGCACGCGCAGCACCTTGTCACCGACCGGCGCGAGGCGCGGGAAGTAGTCGGCCTGGGGCAGTTCGCCGGCGTCCTGGTGCACCCAGTTGTCCACGAAAGCGTACTGCAGGGCGGCCACCGCCGGGCCCTCGATGCGGATGTGGGTGTCGCGCCAGCCGACGTCGTCCTTGTTGACGCTGCCCGGTTTCTTGCGTGAGCGGAACAGCGAGCTGTTGGCATACGTCTCGCTGATGTTGATCCCGCCCGTGAAACCGACCTTGCCGTCCACGACCATGATCTTGCGGTGGTCGCGGTTGTTCAGCTGCCAGTTGCCGGGCCGCTGCAGCGGATTGACCGGATTGAAGATCAGCACGTTGATGCCGGCCGCACGCAGGCGCTCGAAGAATTCCTTCGGTGTGGCGAGGGTCCCGACGCCGTCGGCGATGATGTTCACGACCACGCCCTGGCGGCGCTTCTCCATCAGCAGTTCGGCGAACTGCAGGCCGATCGGATCCTGGTCGAAGATATAGGTCTCGAGATTGATCGAGGTCCTGGCATCGCGCGCGGCGGCCATCATCTCGCGCATGGTGGCCGGGCCGTCGAACAGCAGGGTGACCTTGTTGCCCGGGATGAGCGGCGCGCCGGTGGCCTGTTCTTCCAGCACCGCGAGCTGCTTCAGGTCGGGCGAGGCATTCGCCCAGCGTTTTCTCAAGAGCGCCGCCGCCTGCCTGTTGTCGAGCATGCCGCGCGGGGTCTTCACCGTGGGCGTCGCCTTGGCCGGGCTATCCGGCAGGGTTTCCGCGTCCGGCAGGGTCTTGCACGAGGCAACGACGCAGATGAAGGCGAAGAACGCCAGGAAGGTCCGCAAGCGCTTGTTGTTCATTTCGTGTCCCTCTCGAGGAGTACGGTGCTGACGGGCTGGTCCTTCGGCCCGAGGAAGAAGTCGATCGGCGACGCGATCATGCGGCGCCCCATGGCGCGCACCAGCAGGATGCCGCGCTTGAAACGGATCTTGCGGGAGCGCATGGCGACCCACAGCGCCAGCCCGAAGCTGACCACCAGGTTGACGGCGCCGATCAGCGCCACACCCGTAGCGGCGTTGACCACCGTCTCCACCGGCAGGCGGTAGTCCAGGCCGACCAGGGCAGTGGCCAGGTTGGCGGTGGAGAAGGTCACGTGGCGGATGTCGAGCGGCAGGCCGAGCAGGTAGCCGACGGTGCCGGTCATGCCCAGCATGATGCCGAAGAAGAAGTTACCCATCAGGCCGCCGAGATTGTCCTCGACGTAGTCGGCAAACCGTCCCAGGCGCTCCTCGCCCAGCAGGCGCCGCAGGCCGCGCAGTTGGCGCACCCGCTGCCCCATGCGCGTGTACAGGGCCTTGTTGTCGTAGTAGCCCGAGATCAGGCCGGCCACGAACAGCCAGATGCCGGCGATCGCGGCATAGAACAGGGCGGGGCTGTGGATGGGGTCGATGTCGTGCAGCAGGTGGTGGGCCTTGGCCGGGTCGACGATGTGGCTGCCGTTGATGGCCTTGTAGCCGACCGCGATCGCCCAGGCCACCGGGAAGGCCAGCAGCACATTGCCCAGCACCGCAACGATCTGGGTGCGGAAGACTTTATTCACCAGTTCGGCCAGGCTGTCCACGTCCAGGCCGCGTCCGTTGTCGGCGCGGTGCAGGGAGGCGGCGATGCGCTGGGCCGTCATGGCCGGCTGCTTGGTCGCGATGGTGAAGTGCAGCACGTGGACGAGGATGAAGCCCAGCGAATAGTTCATGCTGAAGAGAAAAGCCTCGACCAGGGGCGCGGTGCGCAGGTAGCCGAGCATGATCTTGAACATCGCCATGAAGCCGACGATGAAGCCGGCGCCGGCGGACGCCGTGAACATGTGGCGCAGGTCGCGCCGGCTCTCGGCGATGTAGTGCTCGCCGGTGCGGCTGGCGTTCTCGGTGACGTTGCGCGCCAGCAGGTCGACGTTGTCGCGCATGAAGCCGCGCACCTCGTACTTGGTGTTGTGGGCTTCGATCAGCTCCTCGGCCAGGGCGATGGCGGCCAGGCGCTTGCCGCTCGCCACCAGGCCTTCCTGGCGGCTGGCCATCGCCTCGAGGTCGACGGTCGGCGCCGAGGGCAGGCTGCCGCTGACGTCGACCAGGTAGAGCAGCTTGTGCAGGCGGTTGATGCTCTGCTGCAGGGCCACCAGCAGGTAAGTGAGGGCGACGCTGGTGCCGCTTGACATGGCGCCGCGGCGGATCTTGAGCACCACTTCTTCGCACTGGTCCAGCATCACCAGCAGGTGACGGGCCGGCTCGGGCTGCTCGATCTTGCCGTCCAGGTAGCGGGCGTACTCGTCGAGGTAGTCGTTGACCTCGATGTTCTGCATCAGGAAGGGCGAATCGAAGTCCTCGATCTCGCTGTAGCTGTGCACCAGGCGCGGCTCCAGGCCCAGCGCGCAGATGCGGCAGGACAGGGTGCGGATCGCGTCCAGCAGGCCCATCAGCGTCACGTAGCGGGCGCGGTCGGGCGTTGCATCGATTGGTGGCGGGGCGTTGGCGATGACGTCGAACAGTTCCATCCAGTCGTGGTTCGGCACCGCGCGGATCCATTCGTAGTCGTCTTCGCGGTACAGCACCTGGTTCAGGGCGTCGGACAGGTAGAGGTCGTTCAGGGCCGGCGGCAGGAAGCGGTAGGCGATGCGGCGTTTCAGTTCGGTGACGAAGCCGTCGTTCGACAGGATGCCGATATCGCTGTACAGGCTGGTATGGCGGCGATTCTCGAGCAGGGTCGTGATGTAGCGGCGCAGCGCCCATGCCTGGGCGGGGTTCCCCTTGAGCAGCTGGGTCAGCGTACGCACCTTCTGCACCGGATCGTCCTGCCGTTGCCAGACCCAGCGCGGGCGCGGGCGCAGGCAATCGACCAGGTCGACCAGGAGGTCGATCCGGTCGCTATCGGGATCGATGCGTTCGAGGATGGCGAGCATGGGCAGCGTTTGCTTGGAAAGCCCTAGTGTACGCGAGGCGGGGAGGAAACATGGTTCGCCACCGAACAATGGCCAGGGGCTACCGTCAACACATCCGGGTCACGCATCCGCGCTACACTACGATGTTCTGTGACAAAACGATGGGGATGCAATGTACCTGACTTATTACAACGGCCAATGGACTGAAGGTAATGTGCCGCTCTATGGCGCCATGGACCACAGCCTCTGGCTGGGCTCGTCCGTGTTCGACGGCGCCCGCGCCCTGCGCGGCAAGCTGCCCGACCTGCGCCCGCACCTGGAGCGCGTGATTTCATCCAGCGAAAAGCTGGGCCTGCGCTGCCCCTTGAGCGTGGACGAGATGGAAGCGCTGGTGCGCGAAGGCGTGGCAAAGTTCCCGGCGGACGCCGAACTGTACATCCGCCCGCTGGTGTTCGGCACCGAGGGCTTCCTGATTCCCGTGGCGGCGGCCAGCCAGTTCGCGCTGACCCTGTTCGATGCGCCGCTGCCGCCGTTCGCCGGCTTTTCGAGCTGCCTGTCGACCATGCTGCGCCCGCAGCCGACCATGGCGCCGACCGACGCCAAGGCCTCGGCCCTGTACGCCAACTCGACCCGCGCCATGCGCGAAGCCGCGGCGCGCGGTTTCGACCAGGCGATCCTGCTGGATGCGGACGGCAATGTGGCGGAGTTCGCGGCCTCGAACCTGTTCATTGTGGCCGAGGATGGGGCGGTGGTGACGCCTAAGCTGAACGGCACCTTCCTGGCGGGAATCACCCGCGCGCGCGTGATCGCGCTGCTGGCCTCCGAGGGCGTGCACGTGGAAGAACGCACGGTGACGCCGGAAGAACTGCGCACCGCGCGCGAGATCTTCAGCACCGGGAATTATGGCAAGGTGACGCCGTGCACGCGTTATGAAGACCGTACGCTGGAAGCAGGTCCGGTGGCGCGTCGTGCGCGTGAACTCTACCTGGCCTTCACCGAAGCCAGCTGATCCGTAGGGTGGGCGGGAGACCCGCCCACCCTACAACAGCTCCTGCCGCAAGCGCTGCAGCAACATCACCGTCTTCGCATCGACAATCCGCCCGTCTTCGACCATCCTGAAGGCCTCGTCGGCATCGATCTCGAGCACCTCGATATCCTCGCCTTCCTGCTTCTTCCCGCCGCGCTCATACTCGCCCAAAAAGCAGTGCACGACCTCTTCTCGAGTGGGGCACGGTCATCGGAAAGCCGCTGTTCGCCGACGATGCGGATCGGAACGTTTTCCATGGAGCCGACCATAGCGAAGATGGCCGCGCATCCGCGCGCGAATTCCGCGACGAAAAAAAACCGTCCGGCACAGGCCGGACGGTTTCGCGAAACGCGGGGAGGGGAATCAGCCTTGCGCGCGTTCCGCCACGTAGATCTCGACGCGGCGGTTGCGGGCGCGGCTGTTCGCGTCCGAATTCGAGGCGATCGGCTCGCGCGAGCCGCGGCCTTCGATGGTGACGCGGTTCGGGTTGACGCCACGGCCGGCCAGGTAGTCGCGGGTGCGCGAGGCGCGGTCCACCGACAGCGGCTGGTTGATGTCGTCGGTGCCGGTGTTGTCGGTGTGGCCGATGATGGTCACGGTGGTGGCCGGGTTTTCGTTGAGCGTCTGGGCGAAGCGGTTCAGCACGGGCTGGAAGTTGCCCTTGATGTCGGAACGGCCGGTGTCGAAGGAGATGTCGCTCGGGATCTCCAGCTTCAGGCGGTTGTCGGCGGTCTGGCTGACCTGCACGCCGGTGCCCTGGGTGGCCTGTTCCATGGCCTGGCGCTGCGCTTCCATGCGCTTGGACCAGATGTTGCCGGCCACGGCGCCGAGGGCGCCGCCGATCACGGCGCCACGGGTCGCGCGGCCGCTGCCGCCGCCGCTGGTGGTGGCGCCGATGACGCCGCCCAGGGCGGCGCCGATGCCCGCGCCTTGCGCGGTGCCGCGCTGGGTCGCGCTCATGTCGGCGCAACCGGTCGCGGTGAAGGCGACGAGGGCCATCGCGGCCGCGGTCTTGGTCAGTTTGGTATGCATGGTGTTCTCCTTAGATCGAAAAATCCGTTTCGGAATCGCACCCGGTCAACGTGGGCGCGACTGCGAAACGGATCGGGATGGTACGGGGTACTGCAAGGGCTTGCAAGGCTATATGCCGCGTCCGCTGATCAGGCGCACCAGGATCATGATCACGGCAACGACCAGCAGGATATGGATGAAGCCGCCGATGGTGTACGAGGTCACCAGGCCGAGCAGCCACAGGACGATCAGGATGACAGCGATTGTATATAACATGTTTCACCTCACTGGAAGTACGCATTGTTTGCGTCGTGATTCCAGTATGCCCATCCGTGGCGCCGGTCTCTGTACGATGCCGTACGTATCCGCAGTTTTCAGGCCTTGGCGCCGTCCTTCTTGATGCCGGGAATCCAGCCCATGAAGCCGAGCAGGCCGGTCACGCCGATCAGGCAGGTGAGCAGGCCGCCCGCCACCAGGAAGACGACGTCTTGCGGCTGCAGACCCGTCGATGCCGCTTCGCCCGGCGGATGGGCCGACAACAGGCCGAAAGCCGCCACGACCACACCCCAGACGATGATGCCGATCCATGCCATGCTGTTCATGATGCGTTCCCCCTTGAATGGTTTTTATCCGAATCGCACACGCCTTGCAGCGTGAATCCATTGTCGGGTTAGCTCATCCATTGTTCCGTGCGCTGCCGCACATTGCTATAAAGAAAAAATATTCATAGGAAATAAAAGCCGGGATCCTTGCGGCATCCCGGCTTTCGGAGGAGTGATCGGGGATCAGGCGACCGAGCGCAGCTTGCCTTTGACGATGCGCACGCGGTCACCACTGCGCCATGCCGGCGGGCTGCTCTGGCGGAAGGTGCGCAGGGTGCCGTCGTCGAGGCGCACACGGATCTCGTAGCTGACGGTGGCCTTCATATTGCCCTCGACCTGGTTACCCACCACGGCGCCGCCGATGGCGCCGGCGGCAGTGGCGATGGTGCGGCCGCTGCCGTCGCCGATCTGGTTGCCCAGCAGGCCGCCGATCACGGCGCCGCCGGCGGCGCCCAGGCCACTGCCCTGGGCGCGCTGCTTGATCTCACGCACCGATTCGACGTTGCCGCAGTTCGAGCACCAGTTGCGGCCGGTGTCGGCGGCGGCAACCTGGACATCTTTCTTGACTGCCTTGGGCGCCGGTGCTTCACGCACGGGCGCTGCGGCGGCCGTTGCCGCCGCAGCCGGGTAGGCCGGGGCATAGGCCTGCGCCGGCACCGCCGGGGCCTGGGCATTCACCGGCTCGGCGTAGCCCGGCGCCAGCTGCTGGCCAGGGGCCGGGGCGACCACGCCGGGCGCCGGCTGCACGCCGCCCTGCGGCAGGGTGGCGGCCAGGGCGAGGCGGTCGGCTTCGCTCAGCTGGCGCTCGGCGGTGCCGCCGGTCGAGGTCGGGATCCAGCCGAGGATGGCGGCCGTGCCCACCATGCAGAACAGGACGACCGCGAGCGCCGCCAGGATCATCAGGGGATGCAGGCGCGCCCGGGTGGGGGAAGTAGGGGAGGTATTCATGGTGCGTCCTTTCGTTCGTTTCTGTCGGGTCCGCGGCTGCCTTCTGGGGCACCGTCCGGACTGCCTGACACATGCGGAGATTGTCCTCAGGAACAACAAGCCGTTCCGTGCGTCACCGTACATACCAGCTCGCAGCGAGACGGTTACGCTGGCCGAAATTGTTTGCAAATGTATCCGGCGAGGCCGCGAGGCAGCCGCCGACGGCGCCCGCGCTCGTATGCCACAGTCCCACCACGAGAAACCGATGAACGTTGCCGCACCGCCGCCGATCGCCGAACACAACAGCAACCTGCTGCTGGCCGCACTGCCGCCGCAAGAACTTGCCCAGGTGCTGGCGCTGCTCGACCCGGTCAAGGTCGAGGCCGGCGACGTCCTGTGCGAAGCGGGCGACCCTCTGCGCTATATTTATTTTCCCCACGACTGCCTGGTTTCGCTGATGGGCGTGGCCGAAGGGCGCATGACCCTCGAGGTCGGCCTGGTCGGCCGTGAAGGCATGGTGGGCGCAACCGTGGCGCTCGGCCATGACACCGCGCAGGTGCGCGCCATCGCCCAGCGCGCCGGCAGCGCCGGCCGCATGGACAGCGAACGCTTCCGCGAAGAGGTGGGGCGCAACCCGGCGCTGCAGCGCGTGCTGTACCGCTACACGGATACCCTGCTGGCCCAGGCGATCCAGATCGCCGTGTGCAGCCGCTTCCACGTGCTGGAAGCGCGCCTGGCGCGCTCGCTGCTCGTCACGCGCGACCGCCTGCAGTCGGATAAATTTCACCTCACCCACGAGTTCCTGGCCCACGCGCTCGGCGTGCGCCGGGTCGGCGTGACCAAGGCCGCCAGCGCCCTGCAGCAGCAGGGGCTGATCAACTACAGCCGCGGGAACATCGAGATCCTCGATCCGGATGGGCTAGCGGCCGCCTCCTGCACCTGCTACGAGATCGTGCGGGAGGCGGGGGCCATGCCCTTGCACGGCGCACGCAACTGAGGGCTTGCCTCGCCGGTGCGTCTTGCCTGGCAGCCAGGGTTCTGCGCAAAGAAAAGGGCCCGGCAATGCCGGGCCCTCGGGTTCTGGCGGGCGCAGATCGCGCCCGGACCGAACCGTGACTCAGTTGGTCTTGTTGACCTGGTTGCCGATGACGCCGCCGACAGCTGCGCCACCCACGGTGCCGACAGCGCTGCCGCCGGTCAGCACGCCGCCGACGACGGCGCCTGCACCCGCGCCGATCGCGGTGTTCTTGTCCTGCTGCGACATGCCGGAGCAGCCGGCCAGGCCCAGGGCGGCAGTTGCGATGGTTGCGGTCACGACCAGTTGTTTGATGGTTTTCATGTTGATCTCCTTTACGGTGGGTTATTTCAGGCGCAGGTCGTTGATGACGGACCTGACGCCCTTAACGGTCCGGGCAACCGATGCCGCGGCCGCCACGCTATCCGCCGAGCCGACGAATCCGCTCAGCTGTACTACGCCCTGCCTGGTCTCGACATCGAGCTCGGACACCTTCAGCGACTGGTCGCCATCGATGGCGGCCCTGACTCCGGCGGTGATGGTGGCGTCGTCGACGACTTCGGCCACCGGCCCGGCCCGCCCAGACAAGGCGCATCCTCCCAGTTGTCCGCCCAGCAAAATCGCCAGCAGGGCGGCGGTAAATCGGAAGTGCTTCATGTCGTGCTGCGGTTTGTCGAATCCATGTGATCAGGATATTGCGCGGCGGTGAACTGGTCTGTTCGACAACTCACAGTGCCGCACAGATTCTGTGTCATCAGCCGCGTTTTGCCTTGCCCGGCGGCGGCGCCTTCGGCTTTTCGCGCGACTCGGCCAGCAGGCGGCCGCAATCGCTGTCCTTGCCCGGGCCCGTGTTCACGAGCGGGATCAGCGCGGCGATCGGGGCTGCGGCGGCCAGCGCAATGGCGCCGCCGGCCTTCATGGCCAGCACGCCCTTGTCCACCGACACGTCCGGCTCGCTGAAGGAGCCGCGCACATACAAAGGCGAGCGCAGCGTGAACAGGCGCAGGGCCTTGGTCTTCGGGTCGATGCGCAGGTCCATCTGTTCGCCGGCCAGGTTGATCGCGCCGGCCACCTCGATCAGGGCCTCTTCGGTATCGACCACGAAGTAACGGGTGCGCGCGATGCCGTCGGTGACCTCGAAATCCGTCGCCATGCAATTGAGCTTCACCTGCTTGTCGCCGAACAGCTTGGTGACGATGATGTTGCCGACGTTCAGGCCCATCAGCTCCAGCAGATACTTGCTCACCTGGCCCTGGTTGATCAGGGTCTTCAGTTCCCCGTTCGATCCGGCCAGCAGGCTGGCCACCGAGTTGCCCTGGGCGGTCAGGTTGGCGTCGCCATTGATGCTGCCCACCGTCGCCTGCAGCTCCTCGATCTTCGGGAACAGCTTCTTGATCTCGATGCCCCGCGCGGCGACCTTGGCCTGGGCCTTGATGGCCTTCGGTCCTTCGCGGCCGCGGCCGTCGAGGCGGATATTGGAGCGCACCGTGCCGCCCGCCATCGCGAACTCGAGCGGCTGCAGGTTCAGCACGGCGTTCTCCATGGTGAGATGGGTCGACAGCTTGCTGATCGGGAAGGCGGTATCGCGGATGATGCGGTCCGCCGAGAAGCGCACGTCCGCGTCCAGCTTGTTCCAGCGCTCGGTCTTGAATTCCTCGACCGGCAGCACCTTGCCGGTGGGCTGCACGGCGTCGGCATTGCGCTCCTTCTTGGCCGCATTCGAGTCGGCGCCGATCAGCGGCGCGAGGTCGGCGAATACCAGCGTTTTCGAGTGCACATTGCCCGACAGCTTGGGACGCGGCTCGCCCGTGACGTATTCGAGCCGGCCGCCGATGTCCGATGAGCCGACCTTGCCCTTGAAGCCGTCATAGACCCAGCGCCTCTTGTCTTCACCCAGCGTGCCGGTCAGGCGGCCGGAGGTCGAGAAGGGGCTGGTGGTCGGCAGCACCACGCCGGTTAGGTAATAGAGCTGGTCCATGCTGGGCGCGGCCAGCGTGAGTTTGAGGTCGATGGCGGCCAGTTTCGAAGGACGGGTGACCGTTCCCTCGACGGCGATCCGGGTCTTGCCGGAACGCATGTCGGCCTGCACCGGATAGGGCGTCGACTGTTGCTTGAGCGAGAGCACGGCGCCCGCCTTGCCGCCGCCTTCCACCTTGGCGCCGTTATACGTCCCGCCCAGGGTGAAGGCGACGCCGTAGCGCGGATCCCCGTCGAGGGTGCGCACCTGCGCCGTCACGTCCGCTTTTGTCACGGCATCCTTGATGTGGATGACGCCGTCGGTCAGCACCACGCGCTCGAGGTCGAGGGTCCAGCGCGACTTTTCCTCCTTGCGCTTGAAAGTCCAGTTGTTGTGGGTGGCGTCCGTGCGCAGCAGGTCCACGCGCGGGCCGTCGAAGCGCAGCAGCGGGATGTGGATGGTGCGCGAGAGCAGGGCGAAGGGATTGAGCGAGAAGGAGAACTGGCGCGCGGCGCCCGCATCCTGGACCGGCAGGCCTGCCGGGTTGCTCACATGGGTGTCGTTGGCGATCAGGTGGGGCCAGGGAATGTGGTCGCGCCATGTCCGTTCGGCAGGCGCCATGGTCTCGGCGGGGCGCTGCCACTCGACCTCCAGGTTGCCGCGGATGGCGAAGGGGCGGTCGATCGCCTCGCTCACCTTGGCGTTGATCCAGGGACGGGCACGGTTCCAGTCGAAGGTGAGGATGAAGACGATTGCGATGACGGGAATGGCGATCAGGATGCCGAGGATGCTCAGCAGTACTTTCTTGCTTTTGCTACTGCGGCGCGCGGGATGCCCGCCTTGCGCCGCCGGCGCGTGGGTATCGGCCATGGCGGTCTTCCATTGTTGTCATAGTGGGATGGTCGAATGCAGCTTAGCGCAAAGCCTGTCGCGCCCAATGTGCGCTGCCTAACCCCCGATTGTTGAGCAGACCGGCATGGCCATTCAATGTGCGGCAGCGAACCGATAGCAAGGGGATAACAGGTTTATAACGTTACGTAGGACATTTCTTCAATAACAGTCCATACGTGACTGTTCAACCGGAGGATCCAGAATGGACCAACAACAACAAGCCATGGGCCGCCTCGCTGCCGGCGCCTTCGCTGCCGCCGTGCTGCTGCTGGCTGGCTGCGCCAGCCCGCAGAAAGCCCCTGCCACTGCCGACGTGGCCGTGTCCCGCAATGCTGTCGAGAACGCAGTCTCGGCCGGCGCCGCCGAGCTGGCGCCGGAAGAGATCAATGCCGCACGCGACAAGATGATGCGCGCCAACCAGGCCCTGGCTGCACGCGACTACAAGCTGGCGCGCGAACTGGCGATCCAGGCCCAGGCCGACGCCAAGCTGGCCCAGAGCAAGGCCGTGTCGACCAAGGCGACCGCCGCCTCGAACCAGCTGAACGAAGACCTGCGCGTGCTGCGCGAGGAAGTCGACCGCGCCAATTCTTCGCAGCCGGCCTCGACCACTCCGACCACGACGCAGCAGTAAGGCAAACGGATTCGCCTCCAACCAAGACCAAGAAAAGGACAAGGACATGAAAACCCGTTCCACGATGTCGCTGCTGGCCGCCGCAGTGCTGGCCACAGCCTGCGCCACCGCCCCTGTGACCACCCCGACCCTGGACCAGGCGCGCGCCGATTTCGTTGCTGCCAATAACAATCCGCAAGTCTCGCAGTACGCGCCGCTGGAATTCAAGCAGGCCAGCGACGCACTCGACCAGGCCAATGCCGCGGCCGCCCGCCGCGAGAGCCTGAACGACGTCGACCGCCTGGCCTATGTCGCCAAGCAGCGCATCGCCACTGCGATGGAAGTGGCGAAGGCGAAGGGCGCCGAAGCCAATATCGCGAATGCCTCGCGCGAACGCGACCAGGTGCGCCTGGAAGCACGCACCGCCGAAGCCGACCGCGCCAAGCGCGAAGCCGAAGCTGCCCAGGCCGCCGCTGCTCAAGCGCAGGCGCAGGCCCAGGCTGCCCAGCAGCAAGCCGCCGCGACCCAGGAGCAGAACGCCGCCCTGGCCCAGCGCGCGGCCGTGCTGGAGGCCCTGCTGGTCGAGCTGCAGGCGGTCAAGACCGAACGCGGCTATGTGGTGACCATCGGCGACGTGCTGTTTGCCACCGACAAGGCCAGCCTGACGCCGAACGGAATGTCGACCCTGCGCAAGCTCGCCGACGTGATGGCGCAGAACCCGAACCGCACTGTGCTGGTCGAAGGGTTTACGGACAGCACCGGCAGCTCCTCGTACAACCAGGAACTGTCGCAGCGCCGTGCCGAAGCCGTGGCCTCGGCACTGGGCTCGCTGGGCGTGCCGCGTGACCGCATCGCCATGAAGGCCTATGGCGAAGCCTTCCCGGTAGCCTCGAACGACACCGCGTCCAACCGCCAGCTCAACCGCCGGGTGGAGATCGTGCTGTCGAACGAAGGCGCGCAGATTCCGCCGCGTACCGCAGGACGCTGAGCGGCTGATCGGGCGCCTCTCGAGGCGCCCTGTTAACCGCTTTTTTCACGTTTTGGGAAAACATCATGGAACAGACGAACAAGCTGGCGCATGGTTTCGATATCGCCGCGATCCGCCGCGCCGCCGCCAACCTCGACGACGGCGCCGTCACCGAGGGCTACCAGGCCGACCGCGACGCCGTCATCGCCATGCTCAACGACGCACTGGCCACCGAGCTCCTGTGCGTACTGCGCTACAAGCGCCACTACTACACCGTGAGCGGGCCGAACACCGGCCACATCAAGGCCGAGTTCCTCGAGCATGCCCAGCAAGAGCAAGACCATGCCGACCGCATCGCCGAGCGCATCGTCCAACTGAACGGTTCGCCGAACTTCAACCCCGCCACGCTGACCGCGCGCAGCCACGCGGAGTACGACGATTCCGACGACGTGCAGGCGATGATCCGCGCCGACCTGATCGCCGAGCGCGTGGCGATCGAATCCTATCGCCAGATGATCGCGGCGATCGGCGACAAGGACCCGACCACCCGCGCGCTGCTGGTCGACATCATGGCGGTCGAGGAAGAACACGCCGACGACATGCGCGACCTGCTGGCCTGAAGCCGGCGGACACTTTTAACATCACCAACTAAGGGAGTACACCATGCTTGATACCACCCGCAGCAACCTGAAAGCCAAGGCCCATTCCTACGAGTACGACGCCCACGCGGCCGAGGCCCAGTCCGACCTGAAAGCGCTGGTGCGCGATGCGCAGTCGATGCTGAGCGCGGCCACCGGGCTGACGGGCGAGAAGGCCGAGGAACTGCGCAGCCGCGGCATGGACCTGCTGGACCGCGCCCTGGGCAAGGCCAACCGCTACCAGGATCAAGCCCTGGAGCGCGGCCGGGAACTGGCGCACGACGCCGATGTCTATGTTCGTGACAACCCCTACCGCACCCTGGCGATCGCCGCCGGCATCGGCATCGCCCTCGGCGTCCTGCTGAGCCGCGGCAAGCAGCAATAAGCCGGGCCAGTGACGCCATGGAAAAGGACGATACCGTAGTGCATAGCCCTGGCCTGATGGGCGGGATTTCCATCCTGATGAAAAGCCTCTTCGGGCTGGTGGTGTCGCGCGTCGAACTGGCCGCGCTCGAGCTGTCCGAGGTGCGCAACCACGTCATCGAGCTGCTGGCCTGCTTCGGCATCGCCGTCCTGGCGGTCTGGTTCGCCATCGCCTACGGCACGATGACCATCGTGGCGCTGGCTTGGGAAGACATGGGATGGAAGATCCTCCTGATCATGTTCGTCGTGTTCCTCATCATCGCCGGCGTATTGGTGGCGAAGGGATTGGCGCTGCTGAAGCAGGACAAGCTCGGCTTCCCGGCCACGATGAAGGAACTCAAGAACGACCGCGACATGCTGCTCTAAGCGGCGACACGAAGGAGGGGAAACATGCACAATCAAGATGGCACGGCCGGTTTGGCAGGGCACAAGCACAGTGTGGATCCGGTGATCCGCAAGCAGGAGCTCCTGCGCGAAGGCGAATATTTCCGCCATAGCGTGGCGCAGGCCAAGGCGGAGATCCGCTACGGCGCGCGCCCGGATGTGATCCTGCACGGCGCGCTCGACCATGCCACCCTGGCGCTGCGCACGCGCGCGGATGCGCTGCTCAGGCCAACCGGCATCAGCGTTGCGACGCTGGCGCCTTACGGAATGACGGCGTTCAATTTCATCCGCCAGCGCCGTCTCGGCAAGCAGGCCGGCGTCGCCGCCATCCTGCTGGGTGTGGTCGGGTGGTATGTACACAAGCGCCGTTCGCAGCAAGCGGCGGCTTGAAACGAGGCAGCAGCGTAGTCAACAGCAAGTAAGTGCTGCCTGAAGAATATGGTGGGGCTTGAGCGGCGTCGCAATCTCTGATTCGGCGCCGTTTTTTTTTGCCTGCTTCCTGCAAACGCCGGCGTGCTCGCTCAATCGTAGGGTGGACGGCTACACCCCGGAGGAGGCGTGGCCCGCAGCAGGTGCGCCGTCCGCGCGTTCAACTCTCCCTCGCGCAGGGAGAACGCATCATGAAAGTCCGTTTCTGTTCCAGGGGGAGTTGAACGCGCGTACGGCGTTCCAGGTGCGTGAATGCACGCCGCCGGGTGGAGCCGTACACCCTACGGCAAAGCCGGCATCGTTGGCCGGCATAGTCGGCCAGCGGTGAAACGGGCGATTCACGGCGTCTGCCCGTCCACCTGCGCCCTGGCCTGCGCCATATCGCGCTGATAGATCGCGCGCGCTTCCTGTTCGCAGCGCTTGCGCTCGGCGCCCGGCGACTTCTTGCAGGCATTGCGCGCTTCCTGCAGCGCGGCGCCGGCTTCCTTCTGCAGGGTGCGCAGCTGGGCCTGGCGGGTGGTGTCTTCGCGGTACCAGCGCGCCGGATCGCCTTGGGCAATTTCCTTCGCTTGCTGACGGGCAGCGACCGGATCGACCAGGGCGTCGCTGCTGGTTTGGGTCTGCGCGTGGGTGGAGAGGGTGGCGCCAAGCAGGCAGGCGCAGGCGCCGCGCAGGAGGATGCGATGGTAGGGCATGGTGTTCTCCCGAACCGGCCGGGCTGTGGCCCGGCAGGACAACGTGAAGCCGGCCCGCCGCGCGCACACGCCGCGGCGGGCGATGGCCGGACGCCCGGCGGGCGCGAGGCCGGCCGGGTGCCCGGATCAGGAAGGAGAAGGAAGCGGCCTTTCAGCCGCCTCCCGTCCGATCAATAGCGGTAGACGCGGCCGTCGACGATGCGCACGCGGTTGCCCACGCGCAGGTCGTAGACGCTGTCCTGGTTCACGGTGCGGTACTCGCCGTTATCCATGCGCACATTGATCTGGTACACCTCAGCGCCGGCGCCCGCAGCGCGGTTGCGCTCGACGCTGTTGCCGATCGCTGCGCCTGCCACGCCGCCTGCCACGGTAGCCGCGGTACGGCCGCTGCCGCTGCCGACCTGGTTGCCGGCCAGTGCGCCGACCACGCCGCCGAGGATGGCGCCGGCGCCGCTGGTGCGGTTCTCGCCCTGCACGACCTGGATCGACTCGATCGTGCCATAGCCCATCGACACATTGTTGTAGCCGCTGTTGTAGCCGTTGTTATACGGCTGGGACGAGGTGCTTGCGCAACCGGTGAGGAGGGCAGTGGTTGCCAGCACGGCAGCAGCGAGGGTACGGTTTGCTTTCATGTTGTTCTCCTGATAAGTAGTATGGGTCCACTGTAGACACGCGCACGCCTGGGGTCTGTGCGTTTCCTAACCGTCCTAGCCTCACGTTATTTCGATGAATGTTTGAGCAAATCCGTACGGAATTGTTGTGCAAATGCTCATGTGTTCGGCACCGAACAGAAGACCGGTGGAACTGCGCGTAAAACGTCATTAGCGTGTTGACAAATGGAGAACAAAAAATGAGAACAAGCCATGCTTTCCTGCTGATCGGCGCCGCGCTCGCCTGGGCAGGTGCGGCGCGCGCCCAGGCCGTGCCGGACGCCAAGACGGCGTACGAGCACGCCCGTGCCGCGGCCGAAGCCAACTACAAGGCAGCCAAGGCGCGCTGCGACCTCATCACCGGCAATCCGCACGACCTCTGCATCGCGGAAGCGAAAGCGGCGCGGGTACGTGTCGAGGAAGAGTCCGAAGCCGCCTACAAGAATACCCTGTCGGCCTATACCCAGGCCCGCATGCGCATCGCCTCCGCCAACTTCGACCGCGACAAGGTGCGCTGCGCCGCCGTGACCGGCAATGACCGCGACGTCTGCCTGGAACAGGCCAAGGCCACCCTGGTGGCGGCCCAGGCCGACGCCAAGGCCGACCGCAAGAGCATCGAGGCGCGCCTCGATGCGCGCGAGGACAAGCTGGCCGCCCAGTATCGCGTCGCGATCGAAAAATGCGATGCCTACGCCGGCGCCGTCAAGGACCAGTGCGTGAACGCAGCCAAGACGCAGTTCGGCAAATAAGATTTCCCCCACGCCCGCATGGGCTTGCTTTAGTAGTCTGACTATTTGTAGTGTTAACCAAGGAGCTATCATGAAAATCGCACAACGCCTCATCACCGCCACCTTCGCTGCCGCTGTCGCCATCACCGCCGTGGGCTGCGCTTCGCAGAACGAAACCTCGAAGACCGCCGGCGAATACGTCGACGACGCCGTCATCACCACCAAGGTGAAGGCAGCCTTCGCGGCCGACCCGACCGTCAAGGCGACCGAGATCAACGTCGAAACCTACAAGGGCGACGTGCAGCTGTCGGGCTTCGTCGCTGAAGCCGGCGACGCACAGAAAGCCGTGCAGATCGCTCGCGGCGTGAAGGGCGTGACGTCGGTCAAGAACGACATCCGCGTCAAGTAATCCAATGGCCGGGGCGGCCCGGCTCCTTGTCAAGGCGCTTGATCTATGCAGCTTGTACCACCCGAACCGGCGCAGCCTGCGCAGACGCCTGACAATGCCGCCCTGGCGGCGCCCTCGGCTTCTTCCGAGCCAGGCGCCGCACCCGAGCCCCATCCTGTTTCACCCCCAGCCGGCGACGAGCTGACGCTGCATGCGGCCGGCTTGCGCCTGCCGGTCCACGTGAACGCACGTGGACTGTCGCTGGGCATCCTCGCCACCATTGCCTGCATCTTCGCGCTGCAATGGGCGCAGAAATTCTTCGTGCCGCTCCTGCTCGGCATCTTCATCGCCTACACGCTCAATCCCGTCGTGCGCTGGCTCGAGCGCTGGCACGTGAAACGCGTCGTCGGCGCGACCCTCGTGACCGCGCTGATCCTCGGCGCCATGGGCGGCACCTTCTACCGCCTCCAAGGCGAATTCTTCAACATCATCGACGAGCTGCCCGCGCTGACCCATAAGGTTACGAAGATCCTGACCAGCAGCAGCGGCGAGCGTTCCACCATCCAGCAGGTGCAGCAGGCCGCGGCCGAGATCGAGCGCGCGGCCTCCAACGCCACCGGGGGCGGGGAGCGCAAGGCGATCCAGAAACGGACCCAGAGCGTGCCGCCAGTCCCCGCCGCCGGCTCGAACATCCGCGTGATGGACTGGGTGCTGGCGGGCTCAGTCGGCCTGGCGACCTTCCTCTCGCAGGCGACCATGGTGGTGTTCCTGGTGTTCTTCCTGCTGCTCGCGGGCGACACATTCAAGCGCAAGCTGGTGAAGCTCACCGGCCCCTCGCTCACCCGCAAGAAAGTGACGGTGCACATCCTGGACGACATGAACAATGCGATCCAGGCCTATATGTTCATGCTGCTGGTGACCAATGTGCTGCTCGCCCTGCTCACCTGGGCGGCACTGCGCGCCATCGGCCTGGAGAATGCGGGCGCCTGGGCGGCGTTCGCCGGCGTGGCCCACGTGGTGCCGTATTTCGGGCCGCTGCTCATCACCATCGCGACCGGCGCGGTGGCCTTCTTCCAGTTCGAATCGCTGCGCATGGTGATCCTCGTGGCCGGCTCTTCGCTCGGGATCGCGACCCTGGTCGGCATGGTGGTGACCACCTGGATGACGGGCAAGATCGCCAAGATGAATCCGGCGGCCGTGTTCGTGAGCCTGCTGTTCTGGGGCTGGCTGTGGGGGATGTGGGGTCTGCTGCTCGGGGTGCCGGTGGTGGTGGTGCTGAAGGTGGTGGCCGAGCGTGTCGAAGGGATGGAAGTGCTGGCGGAGCTGCTTGGCGAGTAAACGCAGGGTGGTCGGCTCCGCCGACCGCCCTACAGAACCACGATTCCACGATCTACACCGCCTGGCCACCTTTCCACGTCCCGGTCTGCACCGGCGGCTCTTCCTTCTTCTTGTCCCCCGTCTCTTCCGCCGGCTTGTGCTTGAGGCTGCCCAGCTTGAGGGCATACTGGCGTGCGAACTCGGCGCCGAGGAAGAAGATCTGGGCCGAGTAATACACCCACAGCAGCAGGGCGATCAGGGAACCGGCCGCGCCGAAGCTGTCGGCGGCGCCGCTGTTGCCGATGTAGAGGCCGATGCCGAATTTACCCAGCGTGAACATCGCCGCCGTGCCGAGCGCGCCGATGGTGACGTCGTGCCAGGACAGCTTGATGCGCGGCAGCAGCTTGTAGATGGTCCCGAACAGGATGGCGATCACGAGGAAGCTGATGCCTGAGGCGACCCAGCCCATGACGACGGCCGCTTCCTTCCACATGCCCCCGATAAAATTCTCGACCACGGCCAGGGCCGCGCTGACGACCAGCGACACCATCAGCAGGAAGCCCAGCACCAGGATCAGCCCGAAAGAGAGCAGGCGGGTGCGCACCACGTCCCAGAAACCGGCATTCTTCGGCTGGGGCACGTCCCAGATCTCGTCGAGGCTGTCCTTCAGTTCGGAAAACACGCTGGTGGCGCCGACCAGCAGCAGCACGCCGGCCACGATGGTGGCGAACATCCCGTCTTCCTTGTTGCGCGCGCCGGCCAGGATGGCCTGGATGGTTTCGGCGCCCTGTTTGCCGACCAGGCCGCGCAATTCGCTCAGCAGCTGGCCCTGTGCGGCTTCGGCCCCATAGAAGAAGCCGGCGATCGCGATCACCAGCACCAGGATCGGCGCCAGCGAGAACAGGGTATAGAAGGCGAGCGCGGCGCCCTTGCTGGAGGCGCGGTGCTCGAGCCATTCCGTGACGGCGCAACGCATGACGCGCACCAGCTCGCGCGAATACGGTAGCCAGTTTTTGACAGCCATGTCCTATCCTCCAAATAAAAAAGGGGCCGAAGCCCCTGTGACGTGCGTCGACGAAGCCGAGCCCAGCCCGGCCCTGGAGGGCGGGGCTGGTCCTGGCTAGCCGGCGATAATTACTGCACGCGCTTTTCGATGGTGATCTGCTCGACCTCGACGCGGCGGTTCGGTTCCAGGCAAGCGATCAGCGCAGCACGGTTCTTCTCGTTGCACTGCACCAGCGGGTTGGCTTCACCCTTGCCGTAGGCTTTCAGGCGGTTGGCGTCGATGCCCTTGCTGACCAGGTAGTCACGCACGGCATTGGCGCGGCGCTCCGACAGCTTCAGGTTGTACTTTTCCGAACCCAGGCGGTCGGTGTAGCCGGTGATGTCGACGTTGGTGATGCTGGTGTCAGCCTGCAGCGCCGAAGCGATCTCGTCCAGTTTCGGCGACGGCATGATGACGTCGGCTTTGTCGAACTCGAACAGCTTGGTGGCTTCCAGGGTCACTTTCTCGAAGCGTGCTGGCGGCGGTGGCGGCGGAGCGACCGGTGCCGGTGCCGGTGCCGGGGCTTCCACGACCGGTGCCGGCGCCGGGGCCGGAGCAGCGGCGACTGGCGGCGGGTTGAACGCGTAGTTCA
Source organism: Massilia sp. BKSP1R2A-1 (assembly GCF_050586525.1). Taxonomy (NCBI): domain Bacteria; kingdom Pseudomonadati; phylum Pseudomonadota; class Betaproteobacteria; order Burkholderiales; family Oxalobacteraceae; genus Massilia; species Massilia sp. BKSP1R2A-1. The sequence goes on from NZ_JBOBRE010000001.1 coordinate 387,204, forward strand.
GGCCGACGGTCAGGTATTTGTTGTTGCTGCGCTTGAAGCCGAATTCTTCGTCGTGGCGCAGGAAGCCGCGCACACTGCGCAGGTCGGCCTGCAGCGACCATTGCGGGGTCAGGCTGGCCTGGAAGCCGATGCCGACGGTGCCGTACGGCGAGTTGTGGCCGACGTTGCGGATGCGGTTTTCGACCTTGTCGCGCTCGACACCCAGGCCGAACAGCACGAACGGACGGAAACGCTCACGCGACAGCATCAGCAGGGCGTCCACGCCCAGCAGGGTCTGGCGATAGTTGTTGGCGCCCTCTTCGAAGCGCACCTGGCTGCCGCCGAACTGGACATCCCAGTACTGGTTGATTGCCTTACCGAACTTGAGGCCGCCGCCGGTGTCGCGATCGTTGACGCCGAAGTCGGCGTCCGGCTTGGCGTGCACGACGCTCGGCTGGATATACCACGACGGGTTGATTGCTGGTGCTTCTTGGGCGAGGGCGGTGCCGGCCGAGCAGAGGATGGCGACTGCCAGGGCGATCTTCTTCGTATTATTCACAGGTTACTCCCATAAGGTGAAGGGTGGTTGACATCGCATGCCTTGACACAGATGTTGGATAAATAATAACAGTCCAAGTTCCGTGCTCTCGGTGCGGTACCGCACCCAAGGCATATTTACTGTGCAAATTTACAACAGTGGCAAAAAAGCTACAGGAAGCGTTGTGCGCAGCATCATAGTGCATTTTGGAAATTTGTGACGATTACATGACGAATCGTGTGTAAGCGAATGTTTCAAAGGATTAAGTAAATGCTTTTAGGAATTTTGTTGAATGTTGGATGGCGCACAGACCAAGGGGACTGACGCAGGCAATCTTGAGCCCAGTTAAGCGGAACCGAGGTGTTGTCAGGGTGTCGAACAGACACACAGCGACCCGGACCACACAAGTCTCACTCTATAAAACGGAGCTCACCACATGCATGCAACGACCCATCACAACGCGGTGCAAGGCGATCTTGGCGCAGTGCACACTTCCAGCAACTCCGCGCTGATCGAACGCGTCCCGCCGCAACCGACCGAACGTGCGCCAATTTCCCTGGCGCCCATCGAGCGTGTCCGCTCGACGTCGGCCACGCAACGCCGGATCGAAAACATGCAGAAACTCATCAACGAACTGTCGACCCACGAGATGCTGGCCGACGAGATCGCCTGGTTCCTGAAGTTCTCGCCGTCGGGCGCCCGCAAGTACATCCGCGACCTGCGCGAAGCCGGCGTCATCGAACTGGCCCGCTACATCGAGGGCACCGCCACCTACCTGGGCAAGGCCGTCTACCAGATCTGCCCGGACCAGGAGCGCGTGAAGGCCTTCCTGGCCGCCATCTGCCAGCCCAAGCGCGAAGGCGCCGCCCCGCGCAAGGAGCGCCCGGGCCTGCGCGAGCAGAACATGGCCGGCAGCGGCCGCCACTTCCACATCCTGGCGGACGACACCCACTACGCCATCCGCGTCAACCGCAGCCCGGTGACCCGCGATCCGCTGGTCGCTGCGCTGTTCGGCCCGCCGCCGAGCCAGACCGCCAAGCAGGGTGCCTGACCGGCACGCCCCGGCCAGCCGCGCTTGAGACGCGCGGCTGCCGGCCGGACGATCGCTGTCGTCCTTCATGCCGCGCCTTGTGCGCGGCTTTGTTTTTTCAGTTCAACAATTATTTGGCGCGGCCGCGTTGAAATCCCGTCAAGCATCCCTACCTGCCTCCCAATGCGGCTCCAGCCGCCCACGAGGAAAGGAAGCCAGATGCCATCGACTACGACATTACCGACCGCCGAAGCACTGCAGGGCAAGCCCGTTCCCAGCGTGACCTTCAAGGCGCGCCTGGAGGACCAGTGGCGCGACCTGAGTTCCGACGAGCTGTTCAAGGGCAAGACCGTGGTCGTGTTCTCGCTGCCCGGCGCCTTCACGCCGACCTGCTCATCGACCCACCTGCCGCGCTATAACGAGCTGGCGCCGGTGCTGCGCCAGAACGGCGTCGACGACATCCTGTGCATCTCGGTGAACGACGCCTTCGTCATGAACCAGTGGGCGGCGGGCCAAGGCGCCTCGAATATCACCGTCATCCCCGACGGTAACGGCGACTTCACGGAAGGCATGGGCATGCTGGTCGACAAGCGCGACCTCGGCTTCGGGCGGCGCTCCTGGCGCTATTCGATGTTGGTGAAAGACGGCGTGATCGACAAAATCTTCATCGAGCCGGACAAGGAAGGCGACCCGTTCGAGGTCTCCGACGCCGATACGATGCTGAGACATATCAACCCGAATGCGAAGATTCCCGAGCCGGTCGTCGTGTTCTCGCGCTCCGGCTGCCCGCATTGTGCGCGCGCCAAGGCCGCGCTGCGCGAGAATGGCATCGTGTTCACCGATATCTCGGAAGACCAGAAGATCACGACCAGCGTGCTGCGCGGCATTAGCGGGCAGCTGACCTGGCCGCAAGTGTTTGTCGGCGGCGAGCGCATCGGCGGCGCCGACGAGACGGTCGCCTGGGTGGCCGAACGGGAGCGTTGATGGAAGGGATCGTCGTCGGCCTGATCGGGGCCGGACTGCTGGCGGCCTGGCTGCTGCCGAAGTGGCGCCTGCGCCGGGCGCTGGCGCGTCCGCTGTCGCGCGAGCAGCTCGCCATCATCGAGCGCAATGTCGTGCAATACGCCGGCATGGACGGGGGCGAGCGCCAGCGGCTGCAGCGCCTGGTCCAGCAATTCCTGCATGAAAAGAATTTCGTCGGCTGCGCCGGGCTCGAGATCACCGAGGAGATGCGGGTGACCATCGCGGCCCAGGCCTGCCTGCTGGTGCTGGGACGTGCCGGGGACGCCATGCCGGCGAACGTCTACCCCAGCCTGCACGCGGTGCTGGTCTACCCGGGCGCCTTCCTGGTGCCGCGCCGCGAGATCGATGCGGCCGGTGTCGTTACCGAACAGCGCCAGGACCTGCTGGGCGAATCCTGGGGCGACGGCCGCGTGATCCTGTCCTGGGACCATGTGCGGCGCGGCACGCAGGATGATTGGCGCGAGGACGCCCAGGCCCACCACAACGTGGTGCTGCATGAATTCGCCCACCAGCTCGACAGCGAGTCGGGCAGCACGAACGGCGCCCCTTACCTTGGCAGCACCGAGCGCTATCGCAGCTGGTCGGAAGTGTTGTCGCGCAATTTCGCGAACTTGAGGCGCGATGCCATGTGGGGCCAGCATGGCGTGCTCGACCATTACGGGGCGAGCAGCCCTGCCGAGTTCTTCGCGGTGGCCACCGAAAGCTTCTACGAGCAGCCGCATGCCATGGCCGCGCGCCATCCGGACCTGTACGGGGAATTTCTCAAGTATTTCCGCGTCGATCCACGCGCCTGGCTGCCGGAGCCGGTCGTGGTGGAGGAAGCCTTCGGCGAGCACGTGGTCTACGGCCAGTGGCGCTGAACGCTGCGGGGGTGGGCTGCGTGCGCCTCCGTACAGAGTATGGACACGCGCCGGCGTATCGTTGAGCTAACCACGTTCCAGGAGGAATCGATATGTCCACGATTATTGCAGGGCGCTTCCAGCTTCAGGAGGACGTCGACCGCGCCCGCCGCGCACTTGCCGATGCAGGCTTCGATGCCTCCCGCATCAGCGGCTTTTACCTGACCCAGCCGGGCCAGCACGACCAGACCCCGATCGGCGGAGACCATATCCAGTCGCCGGGCGCCAAGGAAACGCCGGAAGGCGTGATGCAGGGCGTGGCGACCGGCGGCGCGGTCGGCGCCGCCATCGGCGCGGCCACCGCGCCCGTCACCGGACCGCTGGGCCCGGTTGTCGGCGGCCTGGTGGGCGGCCACGTCGGCTCGCTGTTCAGCTTTTCCAAGATGAAGGACCGCGGCGAGGCGGAAGAGGGCAGCACCGAGAACCGCGTCCCGCCGCGCGAGGCGGGAATGCTGGTGGCGGTCGCTTTCGACGATGGTGACGGGCTCGCCGACAAGGCCGTCGACGTGCTGCGCCAACTGGGCGCGCGTCACATCGAACGCGCCGAAGGCAATATTGTCGACGGCGACTGGGCGGATTTCGATCCCAGCAGCCGGCCGCACCTGATTTCGTAATTTGTAGGGGTGATCCAGTCCAGTGGACTGGATCACGCTGAACCTTTCAGTGCCAATCGACGGCAACGCGTGACGCCGCCCACGCGTTCAACTCCCTCGTGAGCGGACGAATCGTCTACTCATCAGCAGCTTGAACGCGTGGGCGGCGTTTATGTTGCCGATAAATCCCGTGCCAGGTGGAGCCGCCCACCCTACGTTTTCGCAGTTGCCGGCGGCTTCGGCGCCAGCGCCTCGATCGCCTTCACCTGCTTGTGCACCTTCTCGAGCGCCATCAGGACCGGCACCGCCTGGCCGGTAGCGGCGGCGCCCGCCAGGCCGATCAGCCCCGCCACCAGTCCCGTGACTTCCCCGATGACGCCGATGCGGCGGATCTTCTCGGCGGCGTCGGCCGTCAGTTTCACCAGCTGCGCCTGCGGCTTGCCGAGCGCCTTGACGATGAAGGTGGCGGCGTCGGCATAAAGGCCGTTGGCGCGCTGGCGCAGCAGGACTTCGTCTTCCAGCAGCGCGCGCGCGGTGGCCTGGACCTTGTCCGGCACCGGCTTGCCGCCATAGGAGCGGATTTCGTTCATCACGCGTTCGTGGATCTGGTCGGCGCAGGCCGAGAGCTGGTCGGCCAGTTCGACGATCTGGTCGGTGGTGGACAGGCCGCCCTGGGCGGCTCCTTGCGCGGCCGGGGCCTCCTTGGCGGCGGCTGCCGGAGCGGCGCCTTTGCGGGTCGAGGTGCTTGCCATGTGCTCTCCTGTCATTCGCCGGACAGCCCGTCGCGGATCGTGCGCAGGTCGCGGCCGTAGTTGGTCAGCAGGCGCCGCACTTCATCGCTGGACAGCTTGCCGAGGTTCTCGCGCATCTTCTGGTGCCCCAGCGCGACTTTGGTCAGGCCCTGCAGGGCCAGCTCGTAGCGGCGGTCGATGAGTTTGTATTCGGTGGCCTTGTGCATGTAGTGCACCTTGGCGAGCGTCACCAGCATGCGGTCCGAATTGCGGGTCGAAAACGGAATCTCGACATCGAAAATGCCGAGGATCGTCTTCTTCTCATTCTCGTTGGTCTTGTAGTAGAGCCGGGTGAGCTGGATCATGGCGTCCAGCAGGACCTGCACGTCGGCGTCGCCATCGCGCACCATGGTCTCGACGCTGCGGTTCTGGTAGCCGGAAGCGATCACCCGCGTGAGCAGGCGCGTCATGCCGGTATAGGCCGTGATGTGGCGTTGCTGCAGGCCCGATTCCGTATTCGCCTTCAGGCCATTGCCCAGGTCGTCGATGCGGGCCGACAGGTCGTAGCGGCTGTCGCCGGCCAGCAGGCTGAGAGTCTGCATATAGAGCACCAGGGTCTTCTGGATGGCGACGAAGTCCTCGAAGACGGCGCGGCGCCTGGCGTCGTTTTCCTTGGCCAGCTTGTCGGCCGCCGGCGACAGATAGGGCTGCTCGCGCTCGTAGGTGTCGCGGTAGCGCCGCGCCAGTTCGGCATACCCCCCCAGACGGGCGGAAGCGTCGGCGAATTCCCGCACCTCCTGCAGGCTGACCTGGCCGGTATTGGTCGTGGCACAGCTGGAGAGCAGCAGGGCGCCGAAGAGCATCAGGCGCGGAAACAGACGGGTGGCAATGTGTCGCAACATGGGCTCGCTCCTGGCCGCGGGTACGGCCCGAAAGGTCCCATTGTTTCAAACTCCGTGCAGGAAAGTCTTGCTAGCCGTCAATGGCAGTGTCGTCGCCATCGCGCCCGAACATTTCCCCAAGCCGCTGACGGAGTTCTTCGGCCTTTTTCGGCGTGGGCGCGTGGGCGACCGCCACGGCGGCGGCCTGCCTGGCTTCGGGCTTGCGCCCCAGTGCATGGAGTATGCACGCCTCTTCGAAGCGTGTCAGCCAATTGTCCGGCGCCTGCAGGATCGACGGCGCCAGGGTCTCGAGCGCCGTTTCGGTCTGACCGAGCCGGAGCTGTTGATCCGCGAGAAAGTAGCGCGCAACGATGACGGGCGGCGACCCTTCTGCATAGCCCTGCGCGATTTCGGTCTTCGATGCCGTTTCCAGCGCCGTGCACGCCTGTTCGTGTCGTCCGAGCGCATTCAGTACGCAGGCGTACTGGCCGTAGACCTGCGCCAGAGCAAAGTGTTGAGGATCGGCCAGAGAAAGGGCCTCTTCATACAGCAGCCGGGCCTGCTCGTGCCGGCCGGCCTGCCACTGGTCGAACGCTTCACTGGCAAGGATCGACGCCTTCGCTTGATCGATCACCGGGGTCAAGCGACTTTGCTGCGGTCGAAGTGGGGATTTTCGATGATGCCGAACAGGTTGCCGTCGGGGTCGCTCACAGTAGCAACCCTGATGCCGCCGCCGACATCTTCGGCTCCCTGGTCGATCCTGGCGCCCAGTTCGAGCAGGCGCGCAAGTTCTGCGTCCGCATCCGCCACGCCCCAGTAGGCGGTGGCGCCCGCGCGGCCGGGCTGGCCGTCCGGAATCAGGCCGAGTTCGAAACCGCCGACCTCGAAGCCGACGTAGAAGGATTCGCTGAAATAGGGCGCCCGCTCGAGCACGCGCTCATACCAGGCGGATGCCTCGCCCAGGTTGGTGACGGGGTAAATGACGGTACGCAAACCCTGGATCATCGCGGCTCCTCGCTAGGGGAAAAACCTTGATGTTGCCTGAATGGCTAGTTGCTGTCCATGCCACGTGCATGGCTTCGTGCGCGTTCTTCCTCCAGCCAGGCAAAGGAATCGGCGGTCGCGCCGTCGGGCACGTACTCGCAGGCGACCCGCCCCTCGTAGCCGAGTTCGTCCAGCAGCCGGAACAGGTAGGGAAAGTTGATCTCCCCGGTGCCCGGCTGGTGGCGCCCCGGCACGTCGGCCAGCTGGATGTGGCGGATCAGGGGCAGGTACTGGCGGATCGTGCCGGCCAGCTCTCCCTCCATGCGCTGCATGTGATAGATGTCGTACTGCAGGAAGAGGTTGTCAGCGCCGCATTCGGCGATGACGGCGGCGGCCTGGCCGGTCCCTGTGAGGAAGTAGCCGGGAATATCGCGGTCGTTGATCGGCTCGATCAGCAGTTCGAGGCCGTGGACGCGGCATTCGCCGGCGGCGTGGCGCAGGTTCTCGACATAGGTCGCGTGCGCGCGCTCCACACCGACCCGCGGCGGTCGCCGGCCGGCCAGGCAGTGCATGCGCTTCACGCCCAGTTCAAGCGCGTAGTCGATGGCGAGCTGTACGCCTTCGCGGAACTCTTCGGTGCGGCGCGGATCGCAGGCGATGCCGCGCTCGCCAGCGGCCCAGTCACCGGCCGGCAGGTTGAACAGCGCGAGCTTGAGGTCGTAGCGCTGCAGGCGGGCCGCGATCTGGCGCGGCTCGAAAGCATAGGGGAAGAGGAATTCGACCGCATCGAAGCCGGCGTTGCGCGCGGCGGCGAAGCGGTCGAGGAAGTCGAGCTCGGTGAATAGCAGGCTCAGGTTGGCGGCGAATTTCGGCATGCGAGAGGAAATCGGTGGCGATCCTGCGATCGTAACCGATCTCGCACCAGTTCAAGCCGCGTCCGCCTCCGCAGGCGCAGGTTTGGCCGCCGGCAGGGCGGCGTCGGCCAGGGACGACATCGGCGTGAACAGCCAGGCCAGCAGGGCGGCCGCCAGCAGGAAGATGCCGGCGCCGGCGAACAATGTAGCCAGGCTGATCAGGCTGGCGAGCCAGCCGGCCCCGGCTGCCGCCAGCGGCGCCAGGCCCATGAAGACGAACATGAAGATGCCCATCATGCGGCCCAGCATGGAGGGCGGCACGCGCTGCTGGATCCAGGTGAACACGGCCACCTGGATGAAGCCGCCGAGCACGCCGATCGCAGCGATCAGGAGCATGCCCTGCCAGCTTTGCGTCACGAGTCCCATCGGGATCAGGAGCAGGCCGGACACGCCGTCCACGACCAGCAGGGTAATGCCGAGGTTGACGATGCGGCGCTTGCCCATGACGCCGGACAGCGCCATGCCGGCCAGGATGCCGGCGCCGTGCGCGGCCATCAGGACGGCGAGGGCCGAGGCGCCGTGCAGGCGCTCGCTGGCCAGCAGCGGCAGGGCGACCTGCATCAGGCCGCCGACCACGCAGGCGCACAGGCCCCAGTAGAAGAAAGCGGTGCGCAGGGTGCGGTCGCGCCACACGGTGGCGAGACCGGCGCCGACCGAGCGGAACACCGATTCCTTGTACGCTTCGGCCGCCGCGGGCCGGACGAGCGGCTTGACCCTGGACAGGGTCCAGGCCGAGACGATGTAGCTGAGGGCGTCGATGGCAAACGCCAGGCCCAGGCCGCGCGCATCGCCTTGCCCCTTGCTGCCGTCACCGGCCAGCACGAACAGCAGGCCGGCCAGCAGCGGTCCGCCCAGCATGGTCAACTGGCGCATGCCCATCATCGCCGCATTCGCGGCCGGCAGGTGCTGGGGCGCGACCGTGTGCGGCAGCATCGAGGTGCCCGCCGGGATACTGAAGGCCGAGGCCACGCTCATGCCGAAGCCCAGCGCGGCGACCAGGGGCAGGGTGGCGGCGTCCAGCAGCACGAGGGTGGCGAGGATGGCCAGCAGCACCGTGTTGGCGTGCTTGGTCAGCATCAGGACGCTTTTTGGCGAGTAGCGGTCGACCAGGGCGCCGCCGAACAGGATCAGGACGGCGCGCGGCACGCCCATCGCCGCCACCATCACGCCCAGGGCCAGCGGATCCTTGGTGAGCTGCAGGACCAGCCAGGGCAGGGCGATCATGGTGAACTGGTCGCCCAGGGCGGAGATCACGCCGCCGCTCATCAGCCAGGTGAAATTGGGGTCGCGCCGCAGCGCCGCCTTGTCGCTCATATTCGTTGCCTGTTCGGTGAGGGTATTACTGTCCGCCGGCGAGCTGGGCCAGCAGGGTCGAGGTCGATTCGACCTGCTCGCGCGAAGGCGCGCCCAGCAGCATGCGGCTGACGTTGTGGACCACCACGCTGGCGTTGGTGACCAGTTCGCTGCCGGTCGGGGTGATGATGGCGTAGCCGACGCGGGCGTCGCGCGGATCGCTCTGGCGCGCCACCAGGCCGATCTTTTCCAGCGGCAGCAGCGAGCGGGTCACCCCGGACGCGGTGAGGCCGAGCTTTTCGGCCAGGTCGACCCGGCGCAGCTTCCCGCCCGGCGCGCGTTGCAGGCTCAGCAGTAACTGGTAGTCGGCGAAACTGATCCCGTGGTGGCCGCCGAGGGCGCTGTCCAGGCGGCGCGACAGGGCCGCCCAGGCGCGCGCCATGCGCAGGCAGAATTCGCTGGTTGGGCTGTCGAAGGGGGCTTGCTGGGTGCTGTCGTTCACGTCGCTCATGGCGAACCTCCATGCTTGAGGAATAGTTGATTACTCAAATATAGGATGAATATCGACCCTTGGCAAGTGCTTGAGTGCTCAACTATCACTTTTGGATGAAAAAAAGCCAGTGGCGGACAACGGGGTCCGGCACTGGCTTTTCCTGAAGCTATCGTTGCGGCTCAGTTGCCGCGCTTATCCACGCGAAGCAGTACGCGGGCCGCGGCCACCGCCGCCATTGCCGTTGCGGCTGCCGCCGTTGGCATTGGCGGGACGGCCACCACCACCACCGCCCGGGAGGCCGTTGCCGGCGCCGGCACTGCGCGGCTGGCTGTTGCCGCCGCGGTTGCCGCCAGCACGGCCGCCGCCGCGGTTGGCGTGGCCCGGTGCGCCGCTGCGCAGCTGGATCGGCTGCGCCTTGGCGTTCAGGTCCGGCTCGAAGCCCGGGATCACGTGACGCGGCAGGGTCTGCTTGATCAGGCGTTCGATGTCCTTGAGCATCTGGTGCTCGTCCACGCAGACCAGGGACACGGCTTCGCCGGTCGCGCCGGCGCGGCCGGTACGGCCGATACGGTGCACATAGTCTTCCGGCACGTTCGGCAGGTCATAGTTGACCACGTGCGGCAGCTGGTCGATGTCGATGCCGCGCGCCGCGATGTCGGTCGCCACCAGCACCTGCAGGCTGCCGTCCTTGAACTCGGACAGGGCCTTGGTGCGTGCCGACTGGCTCTTGTTGCCGTGAATGGCCATCGCGCCGATGCCGTCCTTGCCGAGCTGCTCGACCAGCTTGTTGGCGCCGTGCTTGGTGCGGGTGAACACCAGCACCTGGTGCCAGTTGTTTTCCTTGATCAGGTGCGACAGCATCGGGTGCTTCTTGTCGCGGTCGACCGGGTGGATCTTTTGCGCGATCACTTCCACGGTCGAGTTGCGGCGCGCCACTTCGATCGATTGCGGGTTGTTCAGCAGGCGGTCGGCCAGGGCCTTGATCTCGTCCGAGAAGGTAGCCGAGAACAGCAGGTTCTGGCGCTTCGGCGGCAGCAGGGCCAGCACCTTCTTGATGTCGTGGATGAAGCCCATGTCCAGCATGCGGTCGGCTTCGTCCAGGATCAGGATTTCGATCTTCGACAGGTCCACGGTGCCCTGGCCCGCATGGTCGAGCAGGCGGCCGGGGGTGGCCACCAGGATGTCCACGCCTTGCTTGAGGAGCTTAATCTGCGGGTTGATGCCGACGCCGCCGAAGATGACGGCCGAGTTCAGGTTGGTGTACTTGCCGTAGAGGCGCACGCTTTCCTCGACCTGGGCCGCGAGTTCGCGGGTCGGGGTCAGGACCAGGGCGCGGATGGCGCGCGGTGCGGTCTTGTTCTTGAGCTGGGCGCCGGTCTTGTCGGTCGCCAGCCGCTGCAGGATCGGCAGGGTGAAGCCGGCGGTCTTGCCGGTGCCGGTCTGGGCGCCGGCCAGCAGGTCGCCGCCGTTCAGCACCATCGGGATCGCCTGGGCCTGGATCGGCGTCGGCGAGGTATAGCCTTGTTCAGTCACCGCGCGGACGATCGCGTCGGACAAACCGAGAGTAGAAAATGACATAAATTCTTTATCAAAAGTGGACGGACGCCACATGGCGCCAGTCCAGGGAAACCGGATTAGTCATTGCAGGCGGGACGCGATGGGTGTCGCGGGAACGCCGGACGCTGCCGCCCGCATCGAACAATGCGGGAAGGCCAGCCGGGATTATAGAGGAGTTTGTTTCTCTATGGAAAGTTTCTGACCGGGACTTTCCAGCCGGTACGGCGGGCGCGGAATAGCACGCCCGTAAGCACGGTGGCTATTCTACGCGAAAACGCCGTATCGAACCTTAAGCGAACGGCGACAGCAGCGGCACCATGGCGCCGAACACCTTCGGACCGGCGGCGATCACGTCGCCCTTGTGCAGGTATTCCGATTCGCCATTGAATTCGCCGACGATGCCGCCCGCTTCGGTGACGAGCAGGGCGCCCGCCGCGATGTCCCAGACCTTCAGGCCCTTCTCGAAGAAGCCGTCGATGCGGCCGGCGGCGACGTTGGCCAGTTCCAGCGCGGCCGAGCCGGCGCTGCGCACGCCGTGGCAGCGCGAAGCGACGACTTCATACATGCGCAGGTATTCGGCCAGCGCGCGCGGGTCCGGACCGTGGCCGGCCGACAGCAGGGCCTTGCCGATGCGGTCATGGTTGCGCACGCGGATGCGCTTGTCGTTCAGGTAGGCGCCGGCGCCCTTGGTGGCGGTGAACAGGTCGTTGCGGACCGGGTCGTAGACCAGGGCGTTGGTGATCACGCCTTTCTGTTGCAGGGCGATCGAGATGCAGAAGTTGGGGTAGCCGTGCAGGAAGTTGGTGGTGCCGTCGATCGGGTCGATGATCCACACGTTTTCGCTTTCGTCATTCAGGTTCTTCGACGCGCCCGACTCTTCCGCCAGGATGGCGTGGTCAGGGTAGGCCTTCAGCAGGGTTTCCACGATGGCCGCTTCGGCCGCCTGGTCGACGTCGGTGACGAAATCGTTGTGATTTTTTTCAGAAATGGTGATGCGATCGAGATCGAAGGACGCGCGGTTGATGACGGTGGCGGCGCGGCGGGCGGCCTTGACGGCCGTGTTGAGCATTGGGTGCATGAGCTTTCCGTGGAAAAAACGCGAACGCCCACCACGCCTTCAATGCGCCGTGAACGGTCTGCTGAATAGAGAATGACAAAGAGCAAAGCGGTGCCGAACCCGTTAAAATCCCGGTCTGATCAACCAGGATTCCAAGCGCCCGCACCGCGCGATGGCGCTATTTTAAATGAACCAGACCGAAATCAACACATCTCTCTTCAAAAGGCTCCGTTTTGTGCTGGTCGAGACCAGCCGCGCCGGCAATGTCGGCTCGGTGGCGCGCGCCATGAAGACGATGGGATTTACCGATCTGGTGCTGGTGGCGCCCCGCTGCGAGGATCCTTTGCACGATGCGGAGGCCGTCGCCTTCGCCAGCGGCGCCGGCGACGTGCTGGAAAAGGCGCGCATCGTCGGCACCATCGGGGAAGCCCTCGAAGGCTGCAATTTCGCTGCCGCCGTCTCGGCCCGCCTGCGCGAATTCTCGCCGCCGGTATGGACGCCGCGCGCCTTCAGCACCCACGTGGCGGGGCAGGCCGAGCTGCGGCCCGCTCTGGTCCTCGGCAACGAGCGGGTCGGCCTGCCGAACGAGATCGTCGAGGGCTGCAACGTCCTGATCAACATCCCGGCCAATCCCGAGTACTCCTCGCTCAACCTCTCCCAGGCCGCCCAGGTGCTGGCCTACGAGGCGCGCATGGCCGCGGCCGGCGACACGGTGATCGATGCTGGCGTAGGCTTCCACGGCGACGCGGCCAGCGTGACGCAGATCGACGGCATGTACGCCCACCTCGAGGAAGCGCTGGTGGCGGTCGGCTTCCTGAACGCGAACAATCCCAAGAAGCTGATGCCGCGCCTGAAGCGCCTGTTCTCGCGCACCCAGCTCGAGACGGAAGAAGTCAACATTTTGCGCGGCATCGCCCGCGCCATCATCGAGCACGCGCCCAAAAAGTGAGCGTGCAGAGGATATTTGCCGGTGGGGCTCCTGATGCAAATATTCCCTGCACCCTAGACGTTCTCCTCTAATTCCTGCCGGTCGCCCGTGTTTTTCTTTGGCGTACACTAGAAAAAACACAAGAGGCAGCAATGGGGACATCACGCAGGACCTTCCTGAAAGCCGGCGGCCTGGCCGCGCTCGCACTCGCCGCAGGCGGGGCACTCTACCGCGTCAATCACACCGGCACGCCGCACCGCTTCGCACTTGACGGCGAGGCGCGCGCCGCCCTGCACGCGATTGCGCCTGCGATCCTTCTCGGGGCATTGCCGCGCGATGCGGGCCGCGAAGCCGCGCTCGCGGCCACCATCGAGGCTGTGCACCAGGCCATTCTCGGCCTGCCGCCCGCCGTCCAGAAAGAAGTGCAGGACCTGTTCGGCCTGCTCGCGCTGGCGCCCGCGCGGCGTCTGCTGACGGGCATCTCCGGCGGCTGGGACGGCGCGCGCGTCGACGAGGTGGGCGCCTTCCTGCAGGACTGGCGCCTGCACCGCCTGGGCCTCCTGCGCAGCGCCTACCACGCGCTGCACGACCTGGTGCTGGGCGCCTGGTATGCGCAGCCCGCCAGTTGGGCGGCGACCGGCTATCCCGGTCCGATGAAGGAGCTGGCATGAGCATCGTGCACGATCCCATTCGCGCGGGCCTCGAGAAAGGCTGGAAGGTCGTCGATGCTTCGACCCTCGCCGCAGACCGCAGCCTGGATGCCGACGTCGTCATCGTCGGCAGCGGCGCCGGCGGCGGCGTCACGGCCGAGATCCTCGCGAAGTCGGGCCTGTCCGTCATCGTGGTGGAAGAGGGCGCGTTGAACACCTCGAGCGACTTCAAGATGCGCGAAAGCGAGGCCTATCCTTCGCTGTACCAGGAATCCGCCGCGCGCAAGACGGCGGACAAGGGCATCAACATCCTGCAGGGCCGCACCGTGGGCGGCTCGACCACCGTCAACTGGACCTCGAGCTTCCGCACGCCGCCCGCCACGCTCGACTGGTGGCGCCGCCACCATGCGCTGCCCGGCATGACGCCGGACGCCCTGGCGCCCTGGTTCGCGATGATGGAGGAGCGCCTCCACATCGCCGACTGGCCAGGCGCGCCCAACGAGAACAACGACGTCCTGCGCCGCGGCGCCGGCAAGCTCGGCATCCCTACTGGCCTCATCCGCCGCAACGTGAACGGCTGCTGGAACCTCGGCTACTGCGGCATGGGCTGCCCGACCAATGCCAAGCAGTCGATGCTGGTGACGACGATTCCGGCCGCCCTCGGACTCGGCGCGACCCTCGTCACCCGCGCGCGCGCCGAGCGCTTCGCTTTTGAAGGCGAGCGCGCCACCGAACTGCTGTGCCATGCCCTCGACGCGCCCGGCGTGCATGCCACCGGCTACCGACTGCGCCTGCGCGCCCGCCACTACGTGGTCGCCGGCGGCGCCATCAACTCGCCCGCCCTGCTGCTGCGTTCGAAAGCGCCCGACCCCAGCGGCCTGCTGGGCAAGCGCACGTTTCTCCACCCGACCGTGATCTCGGCCGCCTTCTTCCCGCAGCGGGTCGAGGCCTGGCAGGGCGCGCCGCAGACCGTCTATTCCGACCACTTCCTCCAGGGGGCGCCGGACGGCCCGATGGGCTACAAGCTCGAGGCCCCGCCGCTGCACCCGCTGCTGCTGGCCACCACCATGAACGGCTTCGGCGAGCAGCACGCGCAGATGATGCGCGAGTTCCCGCATTTGCAGGGCATGCTGGCCCTGCTGCGCGACGGCTTCCACGAACAGGCCGCGGGCGGCACGGTCCGGCTGCGCGGCGACGGCAGCCCGGAACTCGACTACCCGCTCACGGATTACCTGTGGGACGGCGCGCGCCGCGCCCTGCTCACCATGGCCGAGATCCAGTTCGCCGCCGGCGCGAGGGAGGTGCTGCCGGCGCACGAGATGGCGCGCCGCTACCGTTCCTGGAGCGAGGCCAAGGCCGCGATCGCCGCGCTGCCGCAGGGCCTGCAGCTGACCCGTGTGGCCTCGGCCCACGTGATGGGCGGCTGCGCCATGTCCGGCGACGAGCAGCTCGGCGTGACCACGCCTGAAGGGCGCTACCGGGGCCTGGCCAACGTCTCGGTGCACGACGGCTCGCTGTTCCCGACCTCGCTCGGGGCCAATCCCCAGCTGTCGATCTACGGCCTCAGCGCGAAGCTGGCGAGCGGCCTGGCCACGTCCCTGACGGCGCGCGCCGCATGAAGAGCCTGAGCTCGCGCCAGCTGCTGCGCCTGATCCTCGTGATCCAGGCGCTGGCTGCGCTGGGCATCGGCCTGGCCGCCGTGAACATCCTTGGCGCCAGCCGCTGGGAAGGCCTGCTGGCGGGCCTGGGCAGCGTGGTGCTGGTGCGCCTCCTCATCAACGCCAACAACTTCTTCATGAGTGCGCGCTATGCCAGCCCGACGCCGCAGGATTTCCGCATCAAGCCGCTGGCGGCGCTGCGCATGTTCGGTGAAGAGTTTACGGCCAGCATGCTGCAGTCCTCCTGGACCATGCCGCGCGCGCGGCCCTGCACCCGCGTCTACGCGGACTCGGCGAGCCCGCCGGTCCTGCTCTTGCACGGCTACGGCTGCAACAGCGGCTACTGGTCGCACCTCACGCCGCGCCTGGATGCCGCGCGCATCAGCCATGCCACGGTCGACCTGGAACCGCTGACTGGCGACATCGACGACTACGCGCCGCGTGTGCAGCAGGCGGTGGAGCAGCTCCTCGCGGCAACTAGCAGGGACAAGGTCGTGATCGTCGCGCACAGCATGGGCGGCCTGGTGGCGCGCGCCTGGATGCGCGCCTGCGGCAGCGCCCGGGTGGCGCGCGTGATCACCCTCGGCACGCCGCACCACGGCACCTGCCTGGCCGCCTTCGGCATCGGCATCAATGCGGCCCAGATGCGAAGGGTCATGCAGGACGAGCCGCCCGAATGCGCCTGGCTGCGCGACCTGGCCCAGGGCGAGGACGCGGGCGCGCGCGCGCTGGTCACCTCGCTCTACAGCCACCACGACAACATCATCTCGCCGCAGACCTCGAGCGAGCTGCCGGGCGCGCGCAACCTGGCCTTCGGCGGCGTCGGCCACGTGGCGCTGGGGCGCAATGCGCGCGTGCTGGACGTGGTGATGCGCGAGATCGCGGGGGGCGGCGATCGGGAGAGGGTGTATTGACGGGCGCCGTGTTACAGTAAGCGCTACGCCGTAACCGGAGCGCCGCCTTGGCCCGCATCCTGATCATCGAAGACAATCCCGCCAACGTCGAGCTGATGGCGTTTCTGCTCGCAGCCTACGGCCACACCCCCATCAGCGCCCCGGACGGCGCGCGCGGGGTGGCGGCCGCCCGCGCCGAACGGCCCGACCTGGTGGCCTGCGACGTCAACCTGCCCGGCATGAACGGCTTCGAGGTCCTCGCCGTCCTCAAGGCCGAGCCGCAGCTTGCCGGCGTGCCGGTGCTGGCCGTCACGGCCCTCGCCATGGCGGGCGACCGCGAGAAGGTGCTGGCGGCCGGCTTCGACGGCTACATCAGCAAGCCGATCGAACCCGAAAGCTTCGTGGCCGAGCTGGAAGCCTTCCTGGCGCCGCCCGATGCGCCAGGTGAAAACCGGCGTACCGTCCTGCTGGTCGACGACGATCCCTTCATGCTCGCCGTGCTCGGCGAGATGCTGGCCGACGAACCCTACCGCGTGCTGAGCGCCGCTTCCGGCGAGGAAGGACTGGAGCTGTTGCGGCGTGAACCAGTCGAGGTGATCCTGTGCGACCAGTCGATGCCCGGCATGAGCGGCACCGAGATGCTGTCGCGCGCCGCTACCCTCTATCCGCATACGGTGCGCCTGATGCTGACCGGCCAGCAGGACCTGGCCGGCGTCGAGGCGGCCGTGCACAGCGGCGTGGCTGACGCCCACTACGCCAAGCCGGTGTCCGCGACGAGCCTGCGGGAGCGCATGGCCGAGGCGCTGCGCCAGCAGGAAGTGCGCAGGCGGCTTTAGAAACCTGCTTCTAGTGTGCGTCCTTAAAATAGAACGCACCGCTTCACGAGAACACCATCATGAGCAAGAAACTCCCCGCGCCCGAGGACGACGAGGCGCTCGCACGCGCCGTGCGCGACTCGGCCCAGCAGATCTGGCAGGCCGGCCTGGGCGCCTTCGCCAAGGCGCAGGAAGAGGGCGGCAGCGCCTTCACGCGCCTGGTGCGCGACGGCAGCGCCCTGCAAAAGCGCGCCCGCGAAGTCGAGGAAGCCACCGACATCGTCGGGCGCAAGGCCAGCCGCGCCGTCACCCGGGAAAACCGCCGCACCGGCGGCTCCTGGGGCAAGCTGGAGCAGGTCTTCGAAGACCGCGTGGCGCGCGCCCTGGCCACCATCGGCGTGCCGGCCGCCAGCGAAGTCGAGGCCCTGCGCCGCCGCGTGGACGAACTCGAGCGCACGCTGGCCGAGCTGGCCGGCCGCCTGCCGGCAAGCCCGGCGCCACGCAAGCGCCGCGGCGCGAAGGCGCTCGACGAGCCGGAGGACGGCGAAGGCGCCTGAAGGCATGCTGTCGGCAATGCCTGTTTGCCACCATTTGGTGTTATCCTCGCGGCTGGAACCATAAACCTCGCCCTTCATGCAACAAAAAGCTCCGCGCCGGACCCGCGAACGCATCCTCGAGCTCTCGCTCAGGCTGTTCAACGAGTTCGGCGAGCCGAACATCACGACGACCGTCATCGCCGAGGAGATGAATATCTCGCCCGGCAATCTGTACTATCACTTCCGTAACAAGGACGACATCGTCAATTCGATCTTCGCCCAGTTCGAGACCGAGATCGAGCGCATCCTCACCGTGCCGGCCGGGCGCCGCTCGAACATGGAAGACGTGTGGCTCTACCTGCACCTGATGTTCGAGCTGATCTGGCGCTACCGCTTCTTCTACCGCGACCTCAACGACCTGCTCTCGCGCAACCGCAAGCTCGAGCTGCACTTCAAGGCCATCCTGGCCCACAAGATCAAGGTCGCGCGCCAGCTCTGCGAAGACCTGCGCAGCGAAGGCTCGCTCGAAGCCTCGGACCAGCAGATCGGCGCCATGGCGACGAATATGGTGGTGGTGGCGACCTACTGGCTGTCCTACGAATACGTGCGCAACCCGCGCAAGTACAGCGAGCAGCAGGCCATTGCCGATGCGCTCGCGCGCGGCTGCTACCAGGTGCTGTCGATGGTCGGCCCCTACCTGCGCGGCGACACCCGCCTGCTGTTCGAGAAGCTGTCCGAGGAATACCTCAAGAAGCTGTCCGCCGAGGCCAGGCCCGGCGCCGAATTCCTGTAAAGCCCTATGAAAACCCTGGCCGTCTACTGCGGCGCCTCGCATGGCGTCAATCCCTTCTACACCGATGCGGCGCGTGCCCTTGCGGGCGCGCTGGTCGAACACAATATCGGCCTGGTCTACGGCGGCGGCAAGGTCGGCCTGATGGGCGTGATCGCCGACGAGGTGCTGCGCCTGGGCGGCGAAGCCACCGGCGTGATCCCCAAGGCGCTGGTCGAGCGCGAGGTCGGCCACGCCGGCCTGACCCGCCTGTTCGTGGTGAAGGACATGCACGAGCGCAAGGCCATGATGGCCGAGCTGTCGGAAGGCTTCATCGCCATGCCGGGCGGGATGGGCACGCTGGAGGAGCTGTTCGAGATGGTGACCTGGGCCCAGCTCGGGATCCACGCCAAGCCGATCGGCCTGTACAACCCGAACGGCTTCTGGGACGGCCTG
Organism: Massilia sp. BKSP1R2A-1; assembly: GCF_050586525.1. Lineage (NCBI taxonomy): Bacteria > Pseudomonadati > Pseudomonadota > Betaproteobacteria > Burkholderiales > Oxalobacteraceae > Massilia > Massilia sp. BKSP1R2A-1. The sequence continues at coordinate 405,881 of NZ_JBOBRE010000001.1, forward strand.
GTCGCCTTCGTCCAGCACCAGAGCAGGGAAGGCTTCGTACGCCCCGAGCACCTGGACCTGATGCGCGTCGATGCCGACCCGGCCGCGCTGATCCGGGCCTTGCGCGGCGCCGTTGCCGGCGCCTGAACGTCAAGCCAGCACGACCCGGTCGCGCCCGGACTCCTTGGCCCGGTACAGCGCCTTGTCGGCGCGATTGATGGCCTCGGCGAAGGGTTCGCCCAGGTTACGGGTGGCCAGGCCTGCCGAGAAGCTGATGCGGCGGCCCTCGACGCCCGGCACCGGCATGGCATGCACCTGTTCCGCCATCCTTTCCAGCACGCCGCGCGCATCGTCGAGCGAGGCGTCGGGCAGCAGCAGCAGGAACTCCTCGCCGCCCCAGCGCGCCAGCACGTCGTCGCCGCGCAGGCAGGCGCGCGCGGCCTGCGAGAAGCTGCGCAGCACGCTGTCGCCGGCGGCGTGGCCGAACTGGTCGTTGACCTGCTTGAAGAAGTCGATGTCGAGCAGGGCGATACACGTGCCGCGGCGCGAGGGCTGGCGGCGTTCCTCGGCTTCCAGCACTTCATGCATCCTGCGGCGGTTCACCAGCGAGGTCAGTTCGTCGACGGTGGCCAGCACGCGGATGGTGTCGAGGGCTTCGGTGAGCTCGCGCCGCTGGCGCTTCAGGCGCGAGCGCAGCTTGTGCATCTCGCCGCTCAGCACCGCGGTGGACAGCAGGGCCGCGGCCAGGTAGCCGAAGCTCAGCGCTTCCTGGGCGGGCGGGAAGCGCGCCGGGTCATGCAAGGCCAGCCACCACATGGTGGCGCCCATGCCGGCCAGGGCGACCAGGGACAGCAGCATGGTCTGGCGCGGGCGCGCGGCGAACATGCAGAAGACGATGATCACCACCGTCATGACGAGCGTGGCCGCGCGCAAGGGCCCCGAGTAGGCGTACAGGAAGAGGGAGCAGCCCAGCGAGAATGCAGCTTGCAGCACCGCCAGCTGGTCGGGCTTGAGGCCGATGCGGCTGCTGAAGCGGATCAGGAGGTAGAAGCCCGCCGCGATGCTGCCGCCGTAGCCGATCAAGGCATGCGCGGCGGCGCGGTCGCTGAAGCCGTGGCCGGCCTGGACCAGCAGCAGGGCGGAGCAGGCCGAATACAGCACGCAGGTGGCGGCCCAATAGGTCAGCATGCGGCGCAGGCTGGTGTCGGTGCCGAACAGGAAGGCGGCCAGCCGCGGGTAGAGGCTCATGCGGCCTCCCTGGCTGCGCCTTGTTCGGCCAGCAGCTCGGCGATGCGCTCCGGCGGCACCGGGCGGCTGTACAGGTAGCCCTGCATCTCGTCGCAGTCGTTGGCGCGCAGGAAGTCGCGCTGCTCCTCGGTCTCGACGCCTTCGGCGATGACGCGCAGGTCGAGCTTGTGGCCGAGCGAGATCACGGCCATCGCGATGGCCTGGTCGTCCTGGCTGTGGGCCAGGTCGGCGACAAAACTCTTGTCGATCTTCAGGCGGCTGATCGGGAAGGACTTGAGCGCCGACAGGCTCGAGTAGCCGGTGCCGAAGTCGTCGATCGAGAGCGCCACGCCCATCGCCTCGATCTCGCGCATCTTGTCCACCGCGCGCGCGAGGTCGCGCATGATCGAACTTTCGGTGACCTCGACCTCCAGTAGCCCCGGCGGCAGGCCGCTGTCGCGCAGGGCGCCGTCGATGCGCTCGACCAGGCGCTTTTCTTCAAACTGGCGGGCCGACACGTTGACCGAGATCGCGACTTCCGGCAGGCCGGCGTCGCGCCAGGCCTGTCCCTGCGCGCAGGCGGTGCGCAGCACCCATTCGCCCAGCGGGACGATCAGGCCGCTCTCCTCGGCCAGGCCGATGAAGCGCAGCGGCGAGATCATGCCGTGCTCGGGATGGTTCCAGCGGATCAGGGCCTCGACGCCGAACAGGCGGCCGGTGCGCAGGTCGATCTTGGGCTGGTAGAGCAGCTGGAACTGGCAGGCCTTGCCCGGGCAGGCATCCAGTGCGCTGCGCATGCCCTCCAGCAGGACCAGCTTTTCCTCGACGCTGGCGTTCATCTCGCTGGCGTAGAACTGGAAGCTGTTCTTGTTTTCCTTGGCCCGGTACATCGCCGCATCGGCATTCATCATGAGGGTATTGGCGTCCTGGCCGTCGCGCGGATAGAGCACCACGCCCATGCTGCAGCTGACCTGGACTTCCTGGCCCTCGACCTCCACCGGTTCGGTGACGGCCTGGCGCACCTTTTCCAGCAGCGGCGTGAGCGCCAGCGGGTCGCTGGACAGGTCGGGCAGCAGGATCACGAACTCGTCGCCGCCGAAGCGCGCCAGGGTGTCGTTGCGGCGCAGGCAGCGCCCCATGCGCGCGCCCACCACCTTCAGCAGCTCGTCGCCGGCGTTGTGGCCGAGGCCATCGTTGACCAGCTTGAAGCCGTCCAGGTCGATGAAGGCCAGGCCCACGCTGCCGCCCTTGCGCTCGGCGTCGCGGATGGCCTGGCCGAGGCGGTCGCGCAGCAGGCTCCGGTTGGGCAGGCCGGTGAGGTCGTCGTGGTGGGCCAGGTGGCGGATGCGCTGTTCGGCGAGCTTGCGCTCGGTGATGTCGCGCACGATCGCCACCACGCCGCCTTCGACCGGCACCACCTGGCGGTGCAGCCAGCGGTCGGGATGCGGCAGCTCGTGCGCCAGCCATTCGGCCTCGCGCGCCACGCCGTCGCTGGCCACCGCCGCGAGGTCGTCGAAGATGCCGATGCCGAGGTAGGTCGGCAGCAGGATCGACATGCGCTTGCCCTGCATGCGCTCCTTCGCCAGGCCGGTGAGCTGCTCGGCGCGGCTGTTGGTGGTCTCGATCAGGAAGTCGAGCACGGCGCCGTCGTGAGCGCGCACGGTGCGCAGCACGAAGAAGGCGTCCAGGCTGGCCTCGGAAGCGGCGGCATAGGTTTCCTGCGCCAGGCGCTCGCGCCGGCGCGCCTTGGCCAGCTGCCAGGACCAGGCGCTGACCAGGGACACCGCCAACACCAGCAGTGCGGTGCCGGCGCCCGCCCCCAGCAGCCAGGTGCGGCGCTGCTGGGCAAAGGCGGCCATCTGCTCGGTTTCCGACAGGCCCACCACCGCGACCAGGGGGAATCCGTTCAGGGGGCGGCTGCTGGCGTAGCGCAGCGCGGCGTCGACCCCGACGCGGCCCAGCGCCACCCGCTCAGGCCTGCCCAAAGCGATGCGCTGGCCCCAGCTGACCTCGTCGCCGACGCGGGCTGCGCGCACCACGCCGTCTTCGCCGGCCACGCCCAGCAGGCCGCGCGCGCCGAGGCGCGAGTATTCATAGGAAGAGGTGAAGAAGGCCGGATCGACGGCCACGCTGGCGACGCCGGCGAAGCGGCCCGCGCCGTCGTTGATGCGGCGCGAGAACACCACATGCGGTTCGTGCCGGCCGATGGTCTCGCTGACGAAGGGCGCGTTGCCGTCGCGCTCGCGGTGGACGGCGAACCAGGGCGAGTTCGACACGTCGCTGCCGCGCCGCACCGAGGGGTTGGCGGCCAGGATGTGGCCGTCGGCGCCGACGATCGCCACCTGGAACACCACGCCCGGCGGCAGCAGGCCCTTGGCGCTCATCGCGCCCAGGGCCGCGCCGGGACCGTTCATCTCGACCGCGTACTGCAGCACGCGCAGGGTCTGGTCGATGCCGGAGAGGCTGCGCGCCATCTGCGCTTCGTAGGTGTCGACCAGTTCCAGGGTGGCTTGCGCCGCCGCTGCGCGCGCGGCCTGCTCCTCCTGGCGCACCATGTGCAGGGTCGCCAGCCACAGTGCCGCGACCAGGAGCAGGGCGAACAGGGGCAGGGCGACGTGGGTCTCGAGCCCGCGGCCGAGCAGGCGCATCATGGCCGTGCGCCGCGCGCGTGCAGGCGGCGCGGCGATCGGGGCCAGGCTCTGCGGGCCGTCCATGGTCAGCGCAGCACCAGCACCGGACGTACGCTGGGGTCCAGCGCCGCGCGATCGATATAGCCGATCATGGCGGGGTTCTCGGCCACCATGCGGCGCACGCTGGCGCTGTCGGCGGCTTCGCGCGGCGGCTGGCCGCGGCCGGTGAACACCATCTTCGACCAGTGGGCCTTGAGCAGGGCGGGCGTCTTGCCCGTGACCTGCTGGTAGAACTGGTTGCGTTCCTGCGAGCCCAGGCGCTGGTCGAGCGCCACCACCTCGAGGCCGTCGGGGAAGCGTCCGGCCTGGCCGAGGAAGATCGCGGCGACCTGGTCGCTGCTCAAGCCCTGGGCCGGGCTGCGTGCGGATACGATGACCACCAGCTCGGCGCTGGCCACGGGAGGAACGGCCAGTGCCAGCAGGACGAGGGTGGCGCCGAGGCGGCGGCGGATGCGGTGAGTCATGCGCCTCCTCAGAACACGAAGTCGAGCGCGACGCTCGCCACGTGGACGGTGCGGTCCGGGCGGAAGGCGTTGCTCGGGTTGATCAGGGCGCCGCGCGAACCTGCGCCCGGGCTGACCCGGTCGTACTGGGCCTTGAGCGCGATATTGCTGGCCGCGTCCCAGCGCAGGCCGGCGGTCACGGTGGACTGCTGCGGGACCGTCGCCAGGTAGGCGTTCAGCGCCTGGTTGACGAGCGCGCCGACGGCCTGCACGCGCGGCGGCAGGCCGGTGAGCCGCAGGCCCGGGTCGCTGGTGGCGCCATGGGCGCGCACCTTGGCGTAGCCGGCATAGGGGGTCAGGCTGTCGAAGCGGTAGCCGCCGCCCGCGTACAGCGCGGTGGTGCTGCCCAGCAGCGAATCGGTGCGGGACTTCCCGATCTCGGCGCTCAGGAACCAGGCGCCCGGGTCGTAGTTGGCGCCCATGCTGACCATGCTCACGCGCTTGTCTTCGATTGCATAGCGGGCGGAAAGCAGCTCGCCCTGCGGCCCGAAGGCGCGCAGCGCGGTGAACAGCTCGTCGCCGATGCCCGTCGTCAGGCGGCCGGTCAGCGCCGACACGCGCGCACTCAGGGCGCCGCGCTCGATGCTGTGCGACAGGCCCGTGATGGCGCGCGCGTGCACGCGGTGGTCTTCGTACAGGCGGGTGTTGGTATGGCCCCAGAAGGCCTGGGTCGCATGGCGCGTGGCGCCGCTGCTCCAGCGCCAGGTGGCGTCGATGCCGTCGCTGCTGGAAATCGGCAGGCTGCCGTAGACCTCGACCGGGGTGCGCACCCAGGGCAGGGTGTAGCCCACCTTGCGGTAGTCGGCCGCCAGGAACACCGGCAGCGCGATGCGGCCCAGGCGGATCGCCAGGTCCGGGCTCGCCTGGTATTTCACGTTGGCCCATTCGAGGTGCGGACGGTAGTTGCCTTCCAGGTCCTGTTCGCTCACCAGCTGCAGCACGGCCGACCAGCGGCCCTGCGACACGTCGAGCTGGGCCCCGAGGCGGCTGTCGACTTCCACGCTCCAGGGCGCGCTGCGGCCGGCGCCGGTGGCGTGCATCACGGTGGAGGTGAAGTCGGCGTCGCGGGTGTCCGCGTGGACGGCGCCGAGGGTGCCGAAGCCGGAAAATTTCCAGGCCGGGCCCTTGGCGGCGGCCGGGTCGACCGTCGCGTCGAAGGCGAATGCGCCGGGGCTCGCTGCCAGCAGGCCCGCGAGCGCGCCGCAACGCAGGACCGACGGCAGCGATTTGCCGGAATGAGAAAGCGGGTGCGTCATGTTCAGGTCGGGGCCAGGCGGCCGGAGAAGCAGGGATGCGCGTCGTCACGCGTGGCCTCAAACTTTACCGAACGCAACTCTCAAAGTCGAGATCTTTGCGCGTAGCAACGAGTCAATGTGACAATTCTTGTTGTTAGAAGGCAACGCGCTTGGTGCCATCGTCGTCCGCGGTCCACAGGCGGCGCCCGCCCAGGTCCAGCCAGCTGAGGTAGAGGCGCAGGTCGAACTCGAGCTGGTGGTAGGCGGGCTCCATCCAGCAGCACAGCTTGTAGAAGCCCTTGTCGTGCTCCTTTTCCTTCAGGTGCGCCAGCTCGTGCACGGCGATCATGCGCAGGAAGGGCAGGGGAGCGTCGCGAAACACGCTGGCGATGCGGATCTCGTGCTTGGCCTTGAGCCGGCTGCCCTGCACCCGCGAGATGGCCGTGTGCAGGCCGAGCGCGTGCTGCACCACGTGGATCTTGCTGTCGTAGGCGACCTTCGACACCGGGGCGGCCTGGCGCAGGTAGTCGATCTTCATGTCCTGCACGTAGTCGTACAGGGCGCGGTCGGTGCGGATGCCGTGGGCGTCGGGGTAGCGCTGCAGCAGGACCTCGCCGAGCCGGCCGGCGTCGACCAGTTGCATGACCTGGCTGCGCAGATTGTCGGGATAGCCGCTGAGGTAGGGGAGCTTGTGCATGGGGCCGCAAATGTAGCACAGTGCGGCGGTGCTGTGGCTTGGCTTTGGTAGGGTGGGCGGGTCGTCCCGCCCACGCGGTGATAGTTAAACTGTGAATCTTGCGCAGGCTGATCTTGCTCGGTTTGAACGCGTGGGCGGAGGACCGCCCACCCTACGAAAAACAAACGATCAACCGGAGAACTTGTCAGCTCTCCTTTTCGCCCTGGCGGTTGCCGGCATTCTTGGCGGCTGCGGCGGCCCGCTGGGCCGACTGGCGGCTTTCGCCGCCCTTGCGGCCGATGTCGGCCATGTGGGCGCGGTTGCGGCTCACGGCTTCGCCGCCTTTCTGCCCGGCGCGGCGCGCTTCCTCGGAATCGAATTCGTGCGCCGTGCCTTTCTGGTGCGCCGCCTGTCCGCCCTTGCTGGCGATCTCGCGCTGCTGGTTCTGGTCCATCGCCGCGAAACCGCGCTTGGCCGGCGCCTGGCCGCCACTCTTTTGCGCGCTGCCGGAGCCGTTGCCGCCCTGGCTGCTCTTGCCGTTGTCTCTGCTTGTCGCCATGTCGTTCTCCTTGTCTGCCCTGGTGCTGTCGAAGTGGAACCCGCGAGCGTTTTATGGATGCGCTCGTGCCGTTTAGAGGCGGGACTTGGGCCTTAGTTCCGTTCGCATGCGTCTAGCGCGGGCGCGAGCGCCGTTCGCGCGGGCCGCGCAGGGCCGGCGCCAGGTCGCGCGGCTCCAGGCCGTCGATGCCCTGCGGTGGCGCCGCGAGGTCGGCTTCGAGCTCCATGCGGCGCGCGCGCAGGCGTTCGCCCAGCAGGACGTCGTCCAGGCCGGCCCGCGCCAGCACGGGGAACAGCAGGGTTTCCTCGCGCGCGACGTGGTGGGCGACTTCCTCGGCCAGCACCGCGACCGTGGCGTCGAAGTAGTCGTCGCCGGGGAACAGGGTCTCGAGCTGGTTGACGAGTTCGTGGGCGCTGTCGTGCTCCAGCGCGGCGTCCTCGAGCAGGCTGTCGTCCGCCAGGGCGCGCAGCGCGGGGTAGAACAGCTCTTCCTCGAGCATGGCGTGCAGCAGCAGCTCCTGGCACAGTTCGTCGACCAGGCGCGCGCGCTGCTGTTCCTCCGCGGGATCGAGCATGGCGAAGGCGTGGAAGAGGGCGCGCACGTGGGCGTGGTCGGCGCGCAGCTGGGCCAGGAGGCCGCCCGGGGCCTCGGACTGGGGTGGGGCGTGGAAGTGCTGCATGGCGCCTCCCGCTAGCGCCAGGGGATGGCGGCGGGAGTGCTGCGGGGGCAGGGGGAAGCCATGATCACCTCGTGATGAAGCGTGAAGGAGCAGAACGCGCATGCGCAGGAAACGCGTAGACCTTCAGCACGAGGGGAAGTTCCCGGAAGAAGAAGTGGAGGTGGCGCGCATCAACAACGCGCCACCTCGCGTGGACCGGTCAGGCCTCGGCCACCTTCAGCACCAGCTTGCCGAGGTTCTTGCCCTCGAAGAGCATCAGAAGCGCTTCCGGGAAGCGCTCGAAGCCTTCGGTCACGTATTCGACGCTCTTGACGCTGCCTTCGCGCATCCAGCCCGCCAGCGTCGCGACGCCCTCGCCGTAGCGCGGCGCGTAGTCGAACACGACCATGCCTTCCATGCGCGCGCGGTTCACCAGCAGCGACAGGTAATTGGCCGGGCCCTTGACCTGGCTGGTGGCGTTGTACTGCGAGATGGCGCCGCAGATGACGATGCGCGCCTTCATGTTGATGCGGGTGAGGACCGCGTCCAGGATCTCGCCGCCGACGTTGTCGAAGTAGACGTCCACGCCCTGCGGGCAGTGTTCCTTCAGGCCCGCATGCACGGAACCGGCCTTGTAGTCGATGCAGGCGTCGAAGCCGAGTTCCTCGACCACGAAGCGGCACTTGTCCGCGCCCCCGGCGATGCCGACCACGCGGCAGCCCATCTTCTTCGCCACCTGGCCCACCGTCATGCCGACCGCGCCGGCCGCGCCCGAGACCACCACGGTTTCGCCGGGCTTGGGCTGGCCGATCTCGCGCAGGCCGAAGAAGGCCGTCATGCCGGGCATGCCGAGGGTGTTCAGCCAGGCCGTCAGCGGGGCGGCAGCCGGGTCGATCCTCGTGAAGGCGGCGATCTTGTCGTCGCCCTGGCCGACCCAGTAGCGCTGCACGCCGGTGCCGCCGGCCACGTAATCGCCGACCTGGAAGCGCGGCGACCTCGAGGCCACCACGATGCCAAGGCCGCCGGCGCGCATGACTTCGCCGATCGCCACCGGGCGGATGTAGGACTTGCCCTCGTTCATCCAGCCGCGCATGGCCGGGTCGAGCGAGAGGTAGAGCACCTTGACGACGATGCCGCCCTCCGGCGCTTCGCCCACGGCTTCTTCGTGGAAGTCCCAGTCTTCCCTGCGCGGCATGCCCTGGGGGCGGGCGGCGAGGCGGAACTGCTGGTTCGGCGGGAATGCATTGGTCATTGTGGTCTCCGAGAGTGTTTTGGCAACGTGACTATACCGTTTCCGGCCACTCGCCGTGCGCCGCGTGCGACAATAGCGGGCTGTCCCCCATTTATCCATCCGCACCCGCATCCGTACGAGAACCCCGCATGGCGCTCAAAGCAACCATTTACAAAGCCGACCTGTCGATCGCCGACATGGACCGCAATTATTACGGCGACCACAGCCTCACCATCGCGCGCCACCCGTCCGAAACCGACGAGCGCGTGATGATCCGCGTGCTGGCCTTCGCCCTGCACGCCGACCCCGCCCTGGCCTTCACCAAGGACCTGTTCGACGTCGAGGAACCGGCCATGTGGCTGAAGGACCTGACCGGCGCGATCCAGACGTGGATCGAGGTCGGCCAGCCCGACGAGAAGCGCCTGCTCAAGGCCGCCGGCCGCTCGGAAAACGTCGTCGTCTACAGCTACAGCGCCACCAGCGACATCTGGTTCAAGGGCCTGGCCAAGGGCATCGACCGTGCGAAGAACGTCTCGGTGGTGAACATCCCGAACCAGGCAAGCAGCCAGCTCGAGCGCATGGCCAAGCGCAATATGCAGCTGCAGTGCACGATCCAGGACGGCCAGGTGTGGCTGACCGACGGCGTCGATACCGTGCTGGTCGAGCGCGAATACCTGCGCGGCGAAGCCTAGCGCTATAATTTCCCTTCACTTCATTTCACATTGCATGCCATGAAACGTCAGCTTTTCGCCCTCATCGCCGGCAGCCTGTTCTCGAGCGCCGTGTTCGCCCAGGTCAGCGTTTCCGAGCCCTGGGTGCGCGCCACCGTGCCGGCCCAGAAGGTGACCGGCGCCTTCATGCGCGTCCAGTCGGCCGCGCCGGCGCGCCTGGTCGGCGTGCAGGCCGACGTGGCGGGCCGCGCCGAGCTGCACGAGATGGAGATGGATGGGCAGACGATGCGCATGCGCCGGGTCGAGGCGATCGAGCTGCCTGCGGGTAAGCCGGTCAATCTCGCCAGCGGCGGCTACCACGTGATGCTGTTCGACCTGAAGCGCCAGGTGAAGGAAGGGGAGAATGTCGCGATCACCCTGACCGTGCAGGATGCGGCGGGCAAGAAGCAGGACGTGAAGGTGGCGGCGCCGGTGCGGCCCTTGACCTACAGCGCGCATTCCGGCCATTGAACGGCAGGTGGCCGACGCACCCGGCCACCCGATAAAACGCGCTCAGCGCGGAGCGGCCGCGATGCGGCGCGCATCTCCCGAACCCACGATCGACTTGCTCAGGCGCGGGTCGCCATAATAATTGACGTCGCCCGAGCCGGCGATCGTCATGCTCAGCTCGCTCTTCGCCCACACCGTCGCTTCGCCGGAACCGGCCACGCTCACGCTGGCGCTGTCCGACTGCACCCGGCCCATGTCCACGGTGCCCGAGCCGCCGATCGAGACCGACAGCTTGCGCGCGCGGCCTTCGCCGGCCTTGAAGTCGCCGCTGCCGCCCAGGCTCACCGCCAGCGTATCGCTTTCCAGCCCGCGCACCTGGATGTCGCCGGAGCCGCCCAGGTCGATGTCCAGGCGCGGCGCGCGCAGGGTGTCGGCATCGATGGAGCCGGAGCCGCCCAGCGCCAGACGCTCGATCTGGCGGGCATTGACGACGATCTTCAGGTTCTTGGTCTTGAGGTTCAGGTTGCGTTTGCTCGGGCGGATCTTCAGGGTGCCGTTCTCGACCACGGTTTCGATCAGCGGCAGCACATTGTCGTCGGTCTCGATGCTGACGCCTTCGCTGTCGCCCATGCGCAGTTCCAGCTTGCCCGGCACTTCCAGGGCCAGGCCGGTGAAGTGCGTGACCTGGCGCGCCTGGCGCTTGATGCTGCCGTTGCCCTGGACCTGTTCGCCACTCCACGGCCAGCCGCCGGCCATCGAGGGTGCGGCGGCGCAGGCGAGGGCGGCGGCCAGGGCGGCCGGGATCAGGAGGGTGCGCAGCAGCGGGCGGGAGGTCTTGTTCATGGTGGTCTCCTTGGATGGTGATTGTCGATGGCCTCATCCTAGGGAAATGCCGGGTTCGCCGTATGCCGAATGCGACGAATTGCACACGTCAGGGCCTGGAATGCGCGTCAGGCGGACAGGCTGCCGCACGCCCATGCGTCCTGCATGGCTATCCCGAACGCCCGGATTGCACTAGAATCGTGCGCTTTTTGCCCCGGCATGGTGCCGGGTGGAGCAAGCGATGAACCTGATTTTTCTCCTGATGGCCTTCTGCGTCGGCATGGCCATGTCGATCCAGGCGGCCGTGAACACCCAGCTGGCGTCCTCGATCGGCGCCAATTCCGTGGTCGCCGCCTTTGTTTCCTTTGCCTGCGGCACCATCGTGCTGGGCGGCGTGGCGCTCTCGCGCGGCGGCCTCGGCCCGACCTTCGCGGCGCTGGCCAGCCAGCCGGCCTGGAAGTTCGCCGGCGGCTTCCTGGGCGCGGCGTTTGTCTTCGGCACCGTGTTCCTGGCGCCGCGCATCGGCCTGCTGAGCCTGATCGTGCTGGTGATCGCGGGCCAATTGCTCACCTCGATGGCGATCGACCACTTTGGCCTGGTCAATATGGCGGTGCGAAAAGTGTCGGGCGTAAGAGTGGCGGGCGCCTGCATCGTCGCCGTGGGCGTGGCTGTGACCATTTTTGGTGAGCGCATCGTTGCAGCAATAACACGCTGAACATTTTTATTTCACTTTTGCAATCTTTCGGCGAGGCATGGTTCTATAATGTCCGGCACTGTCTAACCCTTAACCACGTGCCGGCCAGATGGAATACCACCATTCCTCGCAGATCCCCACCCTCTCCTACATCGAGAACGAAGACCACCCGGTATTCGGGACCCTGGTCGAGCAGATCCTGCACCTGCTGAATTCCCGCCTGGTGTTCTCGGACATCATCATCCACCAGAACAGCCCGCTGATGCTGCGCCAGCCGAAAGGCCTGGTGGCGGTGACGGATTCGCCGATCACCAAGGAAGAGCTGGAAGAATTCTTCGACGTGATCGAGCCCAACTGGGCCGAGCGCATCGCGGTGCGGGCTTTTGATCGCTCGATCGACCTGCACACGGCGCGCATCCGCGCCAACTGCTTCAGCTTCCAGGGCAAGAAGCGCCTGGGCTGCGTGATCCGCCGCTTCCCGAAGGAGCCGATCGCCCTGTCCGAACTGGGCCTGTGGCAGGACGAGCAGGAATTCGCGCGCCTCTCGAGCGGCCTGGTGCTGATCATCGGCGACACCTGCCAGGGCAAGTCGACCACGATCGCCTCGATGATCGACGAGATCAACCGGCAGCGCTCGGGCCACATCATCACCATCGAAGACCCGGTCGAAACCCTGATTCCCCAGCGCAAGTGCATCATCACCCAGCGCGAAGTCGGGGTGGACGCCGACGTGGAAAGCTACTACCTGGGGGCCCTGGACGCGCTGCGCGAGCGCCCCGATGTAATCGTCATCGGCGAGATCCGCGACGCCGAGACGGCCCAGGAAGCATTGGCCCTGGCCGAATCGGGGCCGCTGGTGTTCGCGACCCTGCACGCGCGCTCGACCGAGCTGGGACTGCAGAAGATGCTGCGCCTGCTGGGCAATTCGGAAGCCCAGGCCCAGGCGCTGGCGCACGCCCTGCGCGGCGTGCTGTGCCAGGCCCTGCTGCCGTCGAGCGAAGGCAACCGCTACCACCTGGCCACCGAGTGCCTGGTCCCGAGCAGCGCCGTGATGCGCATGATCGAGACCGGCGACGTGGGGGCGATTCGCGCCCACATGAACCTGGGCCGCGATCCGGGCTGCCATACGATGAATGCGGCGCTCGAGCAGCTGCTGGCGGCCCACAAGGTGCGCGTCGAGGATGCGCGCCATGCCACCACCGACCGGGTCGGATTCGCCGACATGGTCTGACAGCGGGAGGACGCGTGATGGAACACCGCATCTCCAGCACGCCGTTTTCGAAGGTCTATCCGATGTACGTCCAGAAGGCGGAGCGCAAGGGGCGGTCGCGTGCGGAGATCGACCGCATCATCTGCTGGTTGACCGGCTACGATGCGGCCGGCCTGCAGCGCCAGCTGGACGCGCAGGCCGATTTCCGCACCTTCTTCGCGGAGGCGCCGGCCATGCATCCGAACTGCGCCCTGATCACGGGCATGGTCTGCGGCGTGCGGGTGGAGGCGGTCGAGGATCCGCTGATGCGCAATGTCCGCTACCTCGACAAGCTGGTCGACGAGCTGGCCAGGGGCAAGGCGCTGGAAAAGATCCTGCGCCAGTAGGCCGTTTCACTTCAGGCTGCGCAGCGCGTCTTCCAGGCGGGGATAACGGAACACATAGCCTTCCCCTTGCAGCCTGAGGGGCGCCACGCGCTGGCCTTCGAGCAGCAGATCCGATTGCTCCCCCAGGGCGAGACGCATCGGCCATCCCGGCGTCGGCATGAAGCTGGGGCGGCGCCAGACGCGCGCCGCCGTAGCGCTGAAGCGGGCCTGGCTGACGCCCTCGGGCGCGGTGAAATTGCTCGCGCCCGTTTGTTGCTTGTCGAGCCCCTTGAGCGCGCGCTGCCAGCGGTGGGCCATGCCGCGCACCACGTCGTCCACGTGGATCCACGACAGCCACTGCCTGCCGCTGCCGAGCCGTCCGCCCAGGCCCAGCAGGATCGGCAGCAGCATCATCGGCAGGGCGCCGCCCATGCCCAGCACCAGGCCGAAGCGCATGCACTCCACCCGCGTGCCGTGGCGTGCGGCAGCGCCGGCGGCTTCTTCCCACTCGCGGCACAGGTCCGACATGAACATGGGTTGCGGCGGGGCGTCTTCGCCCAGCGGCGTGTCGTCGCCGATGCGCTGGATGCCGTAGTAGCCGATCGCGGAGGCCGACAGCAGCAGGAAGGGCTTGTGCTCCGCCTTGCCGATCCAGTCGACGAGCGCGCGCGTCAGGTCGATGCGGCTGCGGCGCAGCGCGGCCTTGCGACCTTCGGTCCAGCGCGGGCCGAGGATGCGCGCGCCGGCCAGGTTCACCACCACGTCGACCTGTGTGCTGGCCGGCAGTTCGTCCAGCGCAGCCACGCAGCGCACCCGGCCGTCGAACAGCCAGGCGGCTTGCCGGGGCTGGCGGCTGAGGGCGATCACCGTGTGGCCGTCGGCCAGCAGGGCGCGCACCAGATGCTGGCCGACGAAGCCGGTGGCGCCGGTGACGAGCACCGTGCGTTTCGTGTCGTCGAAGAAGACCGGCGGCGCCTCGGCGACGCGCGCGATGCGGCGCATGGCAAGCAGGTCGCGCAGGCCGGATAGCAGGACGCCGGCCCCGCACAGCGCCAGGAAGACGCTCAGCCAGCCCTGCGGGTTCCAGGCAAACGCCGTCGGCTGGGCCGCCCAGCCGGGCAGTAGCAAGGCCAGCAGGGCGATGAAGGCGCCGCCGTTGATCGCGAGGATAGTGTGGGTGACCCGTTCGCTGGCCGGCAGCAGCCGGCTGCGGTCCTCGACCACGAAGTCCCACAGGGTGAGCCCGATCTCGACCGCGAAGGCGCCCGCCAGCACCCAGGCCCACAGGCCGTGCCACTCCCAGCAGGCGAGACCGACGAAGAGCAGGCCATAGATGGCCGCGCGCAGTGCGTGGATGCCGAGTTCGCGGCGGGCGCCGGGGCGCTGGGGCAGGGCTTGGCCGAACTCGTGGTGGTACAGGGTATCGAAGGCGCCCAGGCAGCCCTGCAGGGCCATCAGCTGCAGTGCGAGGAGGTGGGTGTTCATGCCCGCTCCCCGGCGCGGTCGTGGCGCCACAGCCAGAGCAGCGGCGGCAGCATGGCGGCGAGGGCCAGCAGATCGATCCACACGTGCGGCCAGTAGCCGGCGCGCAGCGACACCAGCATGTCCTGCGGCGCCCACAGCAGCAGGCCGCCGGCCAGCCACAGCCAGATGCGCGCCTGGCGCAGGCGGTCGGCCAGGTGGATCAGGGCCATCATCCACAGGGCCATCAGGAGCACCGTGGGCCCGAACAGCGACAGCCACCAGGCCTGCATCTGGCGCGCCTGGCCGGGCGTATCGGCCTGCCAGAAGGCGCCCGTGACGCCGGCGTGGTAGAGGTCGAAGGCCTCGTTTGAAGCGATCCACGGCAGCAGGCCGCCTACCAGCACGTGGAAGAGGGCGACCGCCAGCAGCCAGCGGATCGTCCAGGTGCGCACTACGTCATTGTTCACGGTCTTCTCCAGGGCTTATTGTGCAAACGGGTGCTTCAGCGCGCAGGCGCCGTCCTCGCAGCGCGGCGGCAGGCGGTAGCCGAGCCAGCGCGACATGGTGTAGCGGTGGCGGGCGAAGCCGCGGTAGGCGAATCCCAGGACGGGGCGCAGGAAGCGCACGCGCAAGGGCCACACCAGCCAGGCACGGCCGACGAGGGTATAGGCGGCGAGCAGGCTGTCGATGCCGACCAGCAGGGCGCCGTCCGCCGTGCGGGCATGCGATTCGCGATTGAGCGCCGCCATGTCGAGGCCGAGGGGCAGCGGGTCGAAGCCGGCTGCGGCGATGTCGGCGAAAGCCAGGCGCCCGGCGCCGTTCCAGGATTGCAGGCGCGCCATCTCGGTGGCGCAGAAGGGGCAGCGGCCGTCGTAGTAGAGGGTGAGTTCGGCGTTCATATACCTTCCTTTGTGCCGGGCAGGAAGCGCGCCACCTTGCCGCCCATCTTGAGCATCTTCTGCAGGGTTTGCGGCGGCAGGCGCTGGTAGTCCTCGAAGGATGCGCTGAAGAGTTCGAGGAAGTCGAGCACGGTCTGCATGCGCGCCAGGGTCTCGTCCGGAAGCTCCTGGTCCTGCGAGCCCTCGATGGCGCACTCGCGCAGCAGGCTCAGGGTCGGGTCGATCTCGCGGCGCTTGCGCTCTTCCAGGATGACGCGGAAGATTTCCCAGACGTCCTGCAGGGCCGTGAAGTGGTCGCGCCGGTCGCCGAGTACGTGGGTCACGCGCACCAGCTTCCAGCTTTGCAGCTCCTTGAGGCTGGTGCTGACGTTGGAGCGCGCCACGCCCAGGGTCTCGACGATGTCGTCGGCACTCAGGGGACCCTCGGCCAGGTAGAGCAGGGCGTGGATCTGCGCCACGGTACGGTTCACGCCCCAGCGCGTGCCCATCTCGCCCCAGTGCAGGACGAACTTCTGCGCGGTTGGACTCAGGTTCATTTTCTTCTTTAATTTCTGTCGATACAGAAATCATCGAATGAAGTGGACGCAAAGTCAAGTGGAATCCGCAAGGGGCAGGCCGCCGGTGCAGCGTGGTTTTTGGTGAGCCTGTGCCTCCGGGCCCTCACCATACTCATCGATTTGCCTGCCAAGCCATGTCGAGAACCGCGTTCGCCGCCGCCGTCCTCACCCTTGCCATGTCGTGCGGCGCCAGCGCCGCCGATTCCGCCTCCGCGCGGCCATCCACGGGTCACGGCGCTGGAATGGAGCGCGGGACGATTCCAGGGAGTGGTCGAGCGCGACCTGGCGCGCAAGCCTTAAGTCGACGCTGTCCGTCGCAGCATCGGCAGGAAGCCGCCCGCGACCAGGCGGGCGCCGTCGAAGACCATGGGGCCGTCGCCGAACTGCATGCGCGGGTCCGCCGTGACCTTGTCCATGCCCGCGTCGCGCGCGGCCTTGTCCGCCCATTCGACCCAGGACAGCACGACGGTTTCGTCCTGCTTCGCGCCGGACGCGCCGATGAAGGTGGCGTAGGCGTCGCTGGCCTGGCGCGCATCCGCGCCGTGATAGGTCGCGGCATCGGGGCCGCTCTCGTCCAGCCAGCATTCGGTGACGGCGAGTGCGCCGTGGTCCTTCAGGACTTCCCACGACACCCGGGCCAGCGCCTCGTACGCGGCCCGGTTGGCGCGCGGGACCGGCGCCAGGAAGCAATCGATGTATGCCATTCCACTCTCCTTCGTAATGGGAAGCCGGCTCAGTCGAGCGGCACGCTGCGCCAGCGGTTGACTTCCGGGGTAGTGACCGGCGCCGCCGCATTGCCCCAGCTGGCGCGCACGTAGCTGAGCACGGCCGCGACCTGGGCGTCGTTCAGCTCGTGGCTGTAGGGCGGCATGCCATAAGGGCGCGGATTGCCCTGCGTCCCCGGCGGGAAACCGCCGTTCAGGACCATGCGGATCGCGTTCACCGCAGGTGTCAGGGTCACCGCGCGGTTGCCCGCCAGGGGCGGATAGGCGGGCGCCTTGCCCTTGCCGTCCGCGCCGTGGCAGTCGACGCAGTGCGTGGTGTAGAGGCGGCGGCCTTCCGCCAGCAGCTGTTCGCCGGCCGGCGCGAAGTTTGCGGGCGCCGGAGCATCGACGCTCGGGAGCGACTTCAGGTAGGACGCCATCGCGCCGACGTCGCCCTGCGTCAGGTGCTGCAGGCTGCGCGCCACCACTTCCGCCATCGGCCCGGTCGCGCTGCCGCGCGGCGAGACGCCGGTGTGCAGCAGGGCCACGATGTGTTCCCGGTCCCAGTCGCCCAGTCCCGCTTCGCCGCTGGCGGTGAGCGAAGGCGCGTACCAGCCGATGGTCGGAATCAGGCCGCCCGAGAGCGCGTCGCCGCTGGCCCCCAGGCGGTTGCGGGTGCTGTGGCATGCGCTGCAGTGTCCCAGGCCTTCGACCAGGTAGGCGCCGCGGTTCCACTCCGCACTGCGTTCGGTCTGTGGCGCGAACACGGCCGGCTTGAAGTAGAGCAGGCGCCAGCCCGCGAGCAGGGCCTGCTGGTTGTAGGGGAAGTCCAGCTCGTGCGGCTGGTTCGGGCGGCGCTGGGGCGCCAGGCTGCGCAAGTACGCATACAGCGCGTCCGAATCGGTGCGCGAGACCTTGGTGTAGTTCGTGTAGGGGAAGGCCGGATAGAGCAGGCGGCCGTCGCGCGCGATCCCGTTGTGCAGGGCGTTCCAGAAGTCGTCCGCGCTCCAGCGGCCGATGCCGGTCTCCATGTCCGGCGTGAGATTCGGACCATAGAGGCGGCCGAAAGGCGTGTCGAGGGCGCGGCCGCCGGCATATTCCGGGCCGCCGCGCACCGTGTGGCATGCCACGCAGTCGCCGGCGCGCGCGAGGTAGGCGCCGCGCGCGACGTTGTCCGGCGTGGATGCCCAGGCGGCGGGCGAGCTGGCGGGGACGAACTGGGCGCGCGGCCACGCGATGGCGATGGCCAGCGCCGCGATGGCGAACAGGGCGAGGGCGATTGTCTTCTTCATGGCTGCTCCGGGGCGCTGCCGCAGGCCAGGGGCAGGGGGCGCGCTATCGACGCAGCGGGGCGCGGGTCGGCCGGCACGGGCTGGCTGGCCAGGTAGCTGGACACGGCATTCACGTCTTCCAGCGAGAGCCTGGCGGTGATCTCGGCCATGCAGTCGGGCGCGTGGGCGCGGCGCGCCTTGTTGCGCCAGGCGCCGAACTGGGCGTTCACGTAGTCGCGCGGCAGGCCGAGCAGGCCCGGGATCGCTGGTTCGACACCGGTGAGCTTCTGGCCGTGGCAGGCGACGCAGGCCGGGATCTTGCGCGCGCTGTCGCCATTGACGACCAGCTGGCGGCCGCGCTCGACCAGCGTTGGCGCGACGCCTTCCGCCTGGGCCGCATGCGCCGCCGGCGGCTGGGCCGCATAGTAGCCGGCGATCTCGCGCAGGTAGGCGTCGGGCAGGTGCTCGACCAGGTAGGTCATCAGGGGATACTGGCGCCGGCCTGCGCGGAAGTTCTGCAGCTGGTTGTACAGGTAGCCGGCCGGCTTGCCGCCAATGCGCGGGAAGTAGCTGTCGTTGACGGGGTTGCCGCGCGCATCGACGCGGGCGTGGCAGGAAGTGCAGGCCAGCAGGCGCTGGGCCAGGGTGTCGGGAACCGTGGGCGCAGGCAGCACCTGCGCCTGGACGGCGCCGGCGGCCAGGAGCAGCGCGAAGGCGAACATGCGGGGATGTGGCATCGAACGACCCGATAGTGGCGATGCCTGGATGATAACGCGGATACGGCCGCCAGTCTTGCTGCGGTGCACTGGCAGGGCGGTCGGCGGAGCCGACCACCCTGCGAAATCCGGAGCCTACGACGCCTTGCGCGGCGGCAGCGGCGTCTTGTCCTCGACCGGCGGATGCGCGCGCCAGTGGCGGTAGAGGCGCAGCGACACGTGGGCGTCGTCGGCGGCGTACAGCACCTGCTTCTCGCTCAGCTGCGGCATGGCCCAGTTGGTGGTGGTGATGCGGCGCGACTTCTGCAGGTGCTGGCCGAAGAAGCGGGCGACGGCGGTCTTGGCGCCGAGGGTGTTGCGCTCGCCGCGCCGGCGCAGGGCCGTGGCCAGGTCGAGCACGTTGCGCGTCTCGATGCCGAGCTTGGCGCGCAAGCGCTTGAGATCGTCGCCCAGGCCGAAGCCGACCTTCAGGATGGCATCCGACTCGAGCACGGGTTTCAGTACGTCCAGCAGGTGCGGCGCCTCGATGGCGATGCCGGCCTTGGCGCCGATCTGGAACAGGTAGGCGTGCTCGTCGGTCGCGAGCTGCACCAGGTGCGGCCCGGTCGACACTTCGCCCTTCGTGAAGGTGGGCTTGGATTCGGTGTCGAAGCCGATCACGTCGGCCTGGGACAGCGCTTCCAGGGCCCGGGCGGCGTCCTGCGGCGTGCGCACGATGCGCACGTCGGCCAGCGCCAGACCGGGGTAGGGCGGCAGGCCGTCGTCCGGCTCGCCCCCCAGCGGTTCCGCTATGCTCACTGGCGCGAGAACTTGCTGGCGAGGGCCTGCAGCTTTTCCTGGCGCTGGCGGGCCGCTTCCTCGGCCGCGGCGGCGTCGCGCTCGGCCTTCTTGCGCTCGGCTTCCTTCTTGAAGCGTTGCTGCAGCTGTTCCTTGGCGTGCTGGCGGTGGGTGTCGGTCACTTCGGCGCCCGGGGTGCCGTCGAGGTCGAAGCGCACCTTGGCCTTTTCCATGGCGCGCAGGTAGCGCATCGAGCCGGTGTGGATGCCGAGCGCAGCGCGCATGGTCTTGCGGTCCAGGCCGGGCATGCGCGCCAGCAGTTGCTTGTCGATGCCGATCGCCAGCGGCAGGCAGTCGCGGAAGGCCGGGAACTCCTGCTGCAGCTGCTTGAGCAGCGCGCGCGCCGACATGGCCGGAGCGGCCGCGGTGGCACCGGATGCGGCGGGTGCGGCAGCGTGGGCTTGTGGCGTGTCGGGAGTTTCGGGAGTGGCAGAAGCGGTGGTGTCGGCCGACTCGGCAGCGGAAATGGTATTCATTGACTTCATTATAAGAACGGGAATGCGAAGGATAGCACGGGCGCCCGTACGCGAGTGCGGGGCGTATTGTACTTGTTCCAATAAAAATGGGGATGGCGTCGGGTGGCGGCCGCGCCCAGGATGCGCGTGCGCCCGTGAAATCGTGTATGATCCGCCCCTTGCCTTGCGCTCGGCTTGTGCCGTCGCAATCGTGACGACCCATCGGGAAGCCGGAAACGGTCACATCGCTGTCATATTCAGTCTGGTGATATCCCTTATCGGATATTTCAATTATCACCAAAACTTGCAATGCGGCATAATATCGCCTTTCCTTTTGTTCTTCCCTGAACACTAGATGCAAGCCCGTTTCATCCGACGGGCTTTTTTTCGTTCCGACATGCACAACCTGACTTTGACCGCCAGCCCTTCCTCGACCATGCGCCGCCCCTGTTCCTTTGTGGACGGCCGCAGGGAAAAGCTGCTTGAAGTCCGCCTGTCCGCCCTCAGCTAGGGCCACTTCCGCTTCCCGTACCCGGACCCGACCGCGGGTCCCGCTGGATTATTGACTTCGCAGGCGCGCCATCCGCCTCGACTGGAGAGAGTTTTACTATGAAAAACACCGCCAAGACACTGACACTGACCGCCAAGAAAGCCCCAAGCAAGGCAACGGCCCAGCTGGCAGTGCCGAAAACCGCGACCTCCTACTTCCTCGAAACGGAAGCGGCGGCCAAAGTGACGGTGGTGAAGACCCGTTCGCGCCTGGCCTCGGCCAAGGCCGCGCTGGAAGCCGGGCAGTCGCCGGCCGACATGCAAGCCGCCGCGAACGAAGCGGTGCTGGACACGCCGGCCGTGGCCGAGACCGTCGAAGCGCCGGCCGTGGAAGCGCCGGTCGCCGCCGCGCCGGCCGTCGAAGCCGAGCCTGCCGCCTTCGAGGACTATACCGCCGCCGTGCCGAACGCCGCCGCGACCGTCGTCGTGAAAAAGCGCGGTTCGAAGCTGGCCGCACTGAAAGCCGCCGCCGAAGCGCCGCAGGCTGAAGTCGCAGCGGCCCCGGTCGCCGCCGCTCCGGCCGTCGCCGCCGCCGAAGAGGCGCCAAGTGCGCCGAAGGCCGTGCGCACCCGCACCCGCCGCACGGATGCGAACGCACTGCCGGCGCCGGCAGCAGCGCCGACCGCCGTGGGCGCCGTCAGCGCCACCACCGATGCCGCAGCCCTGGCCGCGATCGACACCTCGGGCTACCTGCTGCCGCAGGTGAAAGTCCCGGGCCGCCGCGGCCGCAAGCCGAGCGAATTCGTGCCGGAGAACGACGAAGTCGCGGCGCTCAATACCATCGAGCGCGCCGAACTGAAGGCGGCCTCCAAGCTGCGCGAGCGCAAGGCCAAGGGCCTGGCCGGCATGATGGGCGGCGATAACGGCTTCTCGGAAGCGGAACTGGAAAAGCGCCGCCAGCAGATCAAGAACCTGATCAATATGGGCAAGGAGCGCGGCTACCTGACCCACGCCCAGATCAACGACCAGCTGCCGGAAAACATCGTCGATCCGGAAGCGATCGAAGGCATCATCGCGACCTTCAACGACATGGGCATCGCCATCTACGAGCGCGCCCCGGAAGCGGAAATGATGCTGCTGTCGGATAACGTGCCGACCGCCACCAGCGACGACGAAGTGGAAGCGGCCGCCGCCACCGCGCTGTCGACCGTGGACTCCGACTTCGGCCGCACCACCGACCCGGTCCGCATGTACATGCGCGAAATGGGTGCGGTGTCGCTGCTCACCCGCGAAGGCGAGATCGAGATCGCCAAGCGCATCGAGGACGGCCTGAAGGACATGGTGCAGGCGATCTCGGCCTGCCCGACCACGATCTCGGAAATCATCGCGCTGTCGCACAAGATCGCCTCGGACGAGCTGAAGGTCGACGACGTGGTGGACGGCTTCGTCGACCATAACGACGCCGCGCCGGCCCCCGTCGCTGCGCCCGCCCGTGCCGGCGACGAGGAAGAAGAGGAAGAGGACGTCGAGGAAGAGGAAGAAGACGGCGCCGTGGGCGGTGGCGCTGCCGGCTACTCGACCGAACAGCTGGCCCAACTGCGCAAGAGCGCACTGGAGAAGTTCGCCCTGATCGAAAAACAGTTCGACCGCATGGGCCACGCCTTCAAGACCAGCGGCTACGGTTCGGAAGACTACGAAGAGGCGCAGGCCATCATCTCGAACGAGCTGCTGGGCATGCGCTTCACCGCCAAGATCGTGGAAAAGCTGTGCGACACCCTGCGCGGCCAGATGGACGAAGTGCGTTCGATCGAACGCGCCGTCCTGGACATCTGCGTGAACCGCTGCGGCATGCCGCGCGCCCACTTCATCAAGGTCTTCCCGGGCAACGAGACCGACCTTGCCTGGGGTGACCGCGAAGTCGACTGCGCCTATCCGTACAGCGCGGTGCTGAGCCGTAACCTCCCGGCCATCAAGGAACTGCAGCAGCGCATGATCGACCTGCAGGCGCGCGTGGCGCTGCCGCTGGCCGACCTGCGCCGCATCAACAAGCAGATGGCGGCCGGCGAGAAGCGTGCGCGCCAGGCCAAGCGCGAAATGACCGTGGCCAACCTGCGCCTGGTGATCTCGATCGCAAAGAAATACATCAACCGCGGCCTGCAGTTCCTCGACCTGATCCAGGAAGGCAATATCGGCCTGCTGAAGGCAGTGGACAAGTTCGAATACCGTCGTGGCTATAAATTCTCGACCTACGCGACCTGGTGGATCCGCCAGGCCATCACCCGCTCGATCGCGGACATGGCCCGTACCATCCGCGTGCCGGTGCACATGATCGAGACCATCAACAAGATGAACCGCATCTCGCGCCAGATCATGCAGGAAACCGGCAGCGAGCCGGACCTGCCGACCCTGGCGGCCAAGATGGAGATGCCGGAGAACAAGGTCCGTGAGATCATGAAGATCGCCAAGGAGCCGATTTCGATGGAAACCCCGATGGGCGAGGACGGCGATTCGCAGCTGGGCGACTTCATCGAGGACAACACCACGCTGGCCCCGCTGGACGCCGCGCTGCACGCCTCGATGCGCAACGTGATCAAGGAAGTGCTGGACTCGCTGACCCCGCGCGAAGCCAAGGTGCTGCGCATGCGCTACGGCGTCGAGATGTCGAACGACCACACGCTGGAAGAAGTGGGCAAGCAGTTCGACGTGACCCGCGAGCGTATCCGCCAGATCGAAGCCAAGGCGATGAGCAAGCTGCGCCAGCCGTCGCGTTCGGACAAGCTCAAGACCTTCCTGCACAACCAGTAATTTTTACCGGCTGGTATAAAAATGCCGTTCAGTCATTGACTGAGCGGCTTTTTTTTCGTCCTTTCGGCATGTATGCAACGTTTTATTGGCGGATTGAAAACGGCGCGGCACAAGCGCGTTGACGTGGGTTTCCAAACGGGCGGATGATTCCGCAATGCAACGTACGGCAGTACATACGCCGACGCCGAATCACACGTTCACAGACAATCCCCATGAAGCACATTCTCCTTGCCGCGCTGATCCTGTCGGCTGGCGCCGCCGCCCATGCCCAGGACACCATCGCCACCGACCGCCCGGATTTCGTCGAATCCAGCAATGTGGTGGGCAAGGGCAGGGCGCAGGTGGAAACCAGCGCCCTGCTGGAACGCAACCGCGATGGCGCCGCGCGCGACCGCACCATTGCGATGCCGACCCTGCTGCGCTACGGCATCGGCGAGACCGTCGAGCTGCGCGTCGAGACCGATGCCCGCACCATCGCGCGCCACAGCGAGGGCGGCCGGAGGCAGACCGAAGCCGGTTATGCCGACACCGCGCTCGGCCTGAAATGGCACACGATGGATGCGGCCGGCGCACTGCCGTCGGTCGGCGTGCTGCTGCATGCAGACCTGGACAGCGGTTCGCGCACCTTCCGCGGCCGGGGCCTGCGTCCTTCCCTGCGCGTGGTGGGCGAATGGGAGCTGCCCGACGACTACGCGCTCGGCATCATGCCGGGCGTCGGCATCGAACGCGACGAAGGCGGGCGCTATCGCTACGGCATCCTCGGCGTGGTGCTCGGCAAGTCCTTTGGCGAACGCCTGCGCGGTTTCGTCGAAGTGGCGTTGCCGCAGGTCGCGCGCAGCGCCCATGGCGGCACCCAGGCCAGTTTCGACATCGGCGGCGCCTATTTGCTATCGGATAGCGTGCAGGTCGACCTGATGTTCTCTCGCGGCCTGAACAGCCGCACGGCCGACCAGGCTTTCACCATCGGCCTGTCGTTCAAACGCTGAGTTGGCCATGATGAAACCGACCATCAAGACGCAGCTGCGCCTGTCGTATGTCGTCACCCTGATGTTCTGCGCAGTGGTCGGCCTGATCGGCTTCCTGTCGGTCCGGTCGCTGGACCGCTCGATGGATGCGATCAGCGTCAACGGCGCGGCCCTGCGCATGCAGATGCAGGCGGACATGATGCACGACGCCTTGCGCGCCGACGTGCTGGCCGCCCTGATGGCGGCCAGTCCCGACGAACACGCGAGCGCCAGACGCGATGCAGACGCCCACGTGGCCGCCTTCCGCGCGGCGCTGGCGGAGCTGGACGGCCATGCCACCGATGCCGAGGTCAAGGCGGCGGTGGCGCGCGCGCGTCCCGACGTCGAGGCCTACCTGGACAGCTCCGGCCGCATGGTCGCGCTGGCGGGCAGCGACCAGGCCGCGGCGCGCCAGGCCTTCGGCGCGTTCATGGAGGGCTTCCGCAAGCTCGAAGGGGGCATGGAAGCGGTCAGCGAAAAGATCGAGCAGGATTCCGACGCGGCCCGCGCCGGCGGCGACGCCGTGGTGGTGTCCGCCCAGCGCAACATCGTCCTCGTGGCCCTGGCTGCGATGGTGGCGGCGGTGGGCATGGGCTACGTCCTGATCCGCGCCATCGTGCGGCCGCTGGAAGCCGCGATCGCCTTCGCGGACCGGATTGCCGGCGGCGACCTGGGCGCCGCCGACGATGCCGGGACGCCGGACGCCGATGAGCGCACCGAGACCGGCCGCCTGCGCCGCGCTCTCGAGGCGATGCGCGCCAGCCTGCACGGCATCGTGGGCGCGGTGCGCGACAGCACCGACACCATCGGCACCGCCTCGCGCGAGATCGCCTTGGGCAACGCCGACCTGTCGCGCCGGACCGAGTCCCAGGCCGGCGCGCTGGAGGAAACGGCTTCCTCGATGGAGGAACTGACCGCGACCGTGCGCCAGAATGCGGAAAGCGCGCGCATGGCGAGCCGGCTCGCAGCGTCCGCCACCGAGGTGGCCGGGCGCGGCGGCGCCGTGGTCGCGCAGGTGGTCGAGACCATGGGCGCCATCGATGCGGCGTCGCGCCGGATCGGAGACATCATCGGCGTCATCGAGGGCATCGCCTTCCAGACCAATATCCTGGCGTTGAACGCGGCCGTGGAAGCGGCGCGCGCCGGGGAGCAGGGACGCGGATTCGCCGTCGTCGCCGGCGAGGTGCGGGCACTGGCCCAGCGCGCCAATGCGGCCGCCGGCGAGATCAAGGCCCTGGTCGAGTCCACCGCGGCCACGGTGGGCGCGGGAAGCCGGCTGGTGGGCGAAGCGGGCGGCACGATGGACGAGGTGGTGGCCAGCGTGCGCGGCGTCAGCGAGATCGTGGCCGAGATCAGCGCCGCCAGCCGCGAGCAGGACGCGGGCCTCGGCCAGATCAACGGGGCAGTGAGCGAGATCGACGCGGCGACGCAGCAGAACGCGGCGCTGGTCGAAGAGGCGGCGGCAGCGGCCGAATCGTTGAACATCCAGGCCGCCCGCCTGGTCGAGCTGGTCGGCGTATTTCAGCTGGCCGGGCAGGGCGCCGGGGCCGCGCCTGGCGGGCGCGCGCGGCTCGCCTTGCCGGCCATTGCCTGAGGCCCGGCTCGACGCCGCCGTCTCGTGCGGTCCTGACAGCCGCCGGACCATGCCTTCACCTTCGGCATATCGCTCAGGCGCTGAGGCGCGGCGCGGACGCAACGCTTTCTTGTCACGCTGGACACGGCCGTTGCCGAAATCGTTGACGCTGGACTTATACGTGCCGCATGATTCTGTACGGCAACTTTTATCCAACATCATGCTCGCACGCTTCTTCCAACGTTTTTCGATCAAGGCCAAGCTCATGCTCAGCATGGCGGCCTGCCTGCTGCTCTTCATCGTGATCTCGACCCTGCTCAGCGTCTCGCTGGCGGGCAAGGGCCTGCGCGAGCGCGCCGTGACCCAGGAGTTGCCGGCGGTGGTCGGCCAGATCCGCAACGACATGCTGCGCCAGATCGGCGAGCCGCTCACGGCCTCGCTGGCCGTGGCCAACAATACCTACCTGCATGCCTGGGAAGGCGAAGGCCTGCCCGACAGCGGCATGGATGCCTGGCGCGCCTATGCCGGCAGGCTCAAGGACGTGCACAAGGTCATGACCGTGTTCTGGGCTTCGCCCGCGCACATGAAGTTCCTCGACCAGCGCGGCCTGGCCTATCTGCTGGAGAAGGGCAATCCGCGCGATGCCTGGCTCGACACCTTCCTGGCGAGCGGCCGCCCATATGAACTGAACCTCGATCCCGATCCACTGACCGGCGAAATGAAGCTGTTCGTCAACGCCCGTGTCACGCTCGGCGAAGGCAGGGCGGCCGTGGCGGGCCTGGGCATCTCGGTCAGGGCGCTGGCCGACGCGGTGCGCGCCCAGACCATCGGCAAGTCTGGCCACGTGTTCCTGGCCCGTCCGAACGGCGCCATCGTGCTGCACCGCGACCCGAAGCTCGCCGACGGCAAGCACGGCATGAAGGACCTGGCCGGCTTCACGCCGGAGCTGATCGGGCGCCTGTTCGACAAGAGCGCCTTCGCGCACGCCAGCCGCAGCGCCGAACAGGGCGAGATGATCGTGGCCGCCTCCTTCGTTCCGGAACTCGACCTGTACGTGGTGGCCGAAGTGCCGGAAAGCGAAGTGCTGGGCGACCTGGTGCGCACCACGGCGTTCTCGGCCCTGGTGGCCGGGGTGATCGGCGGCGGGCTGGGCCTGTTCGCGATCTTCCTGGTCAGCCGCGCGATTGCCGCCCCGGTCGCGCGCGCCGCCGTCATGCTCGGCGAGATCGCCGACGGCAATGGCGACCTGACCCGCCGCATGCCGGTCGAATCGCAGGACGAAGTTGGCCAGCTGGCCGGCGCCTTCAACCGCTTCGTCTCTTCGCTGAACCGCACCATGAGCGAGGTGCGCGATAGCACCGAGACGATCGCCGGCGCTTCCAGCGAGATCGCGGCCGGCAACCAGAACCTGTCGCAGCGCACCGAAGCCCAGGCCTCGAGTCTGGAAGAGACGGCCGCCGCGATGGAAGAACTGACCTCGACCGTGCGCCAGAACGCCGACAACGCGCGCCAGGCCAATGCCCTGGTGAGCACGGCCAGCAGCCAGGCGGAGCAGGGGGGCAAGGTGGTGGGCGAGGTGGTGGCGACCATGGGCGCGATCAGCGAAAGCTCGCGCCGCATCGCCGATATCATCGGGGTCATCGACGGCATCGCCTTCCAGACCAACATCCTGGCGCTGAATGCGGCGGTCGAGGCGGCGCGCGCCGGCGAGCAGGGCCGCGGCTTCGCGGTGGTGGCGAGCGAGGTCCGCAACCTGGCCCAGCGCTCGGCCGCCGCGGCCAAGGAAATCAAGCAGCTGATCAACGACTCGGTGGGCCAGGTCCAGGCCGGCGCCCGGCTGGTCGACGATGCCGGCAGCGCGATGACCGGCATCGTGCAGGCGGTGCGGCGGGTGGCCGACCTGATGGGCGAGATCGACGCGGCCAGCCGCGAGCAGAGCGAGGGAATTACCCAGGTCAATGGCTCGATCACGAGCATGGATGACGTTACCCAGCAGAACGCCGCCTTGGTCGAAGAGGCCGCCGCCGCCGCCGCCGCGCTCGAGCAGGAGGCTGCGCGCCTGGCCCAGGTGGTGGCCGGCTTCCGCCTCGACACGGCGGCGCCACGCCTCGCGCTCGCCGCCTGATCCCGCCCGGCCGGGCGCGCGCCGGCGACGCCATGCATGCCGGTTATGTGGTCTTGCAGGAAATTCATTGGTTGTCAAAATTGCTCGGGCGTAGGCTGTTCCGCGGATGGCAACCTGGTGCGTGGAGAGGCGCCAGGCGCCACCGGCGCCCGGGCTACAGGGGCGCCACCTCAACCCTGCAAAAAATAACGACCATGAAAAAACTTTTGCTCGCCGCGGCAGCCGCCATGCTGGCCGCATCCTTCGCCCATGCCCAGACCGATCCGCAAGCCGTCTCGCCCAAGCGCGAGATGCGCGGCGTGTGGATCAGCACCCACCTGAGCCTGGACTGGCCGAACCGCACCCAGACGCCCAACCAGCAGCAGGCGGCCCTGCGCGCCATCCTGGACCACAACAAGGCGACCGGCATGAACGCCGCCTTCTTTCAGGTGCGCAGCCAGGCCGACGCCATGTATCCGAGCAGCCTGGAGCCCTGGTCCTACTACCTCACCAACCAGCAGGGCAGCGCCCCCAGCCCGATGTGGGACCCGCTGGCCTTCGCCATCGGCGAGACCCGTGCGCGCGGCATGGAATTCCATGCCTGGATCAATCCCTACCGCGCGGTCGCCACCGTCGCCAACGAATCGAACCCGGCGCAGTATGCGGCCAACCACGTCTCGAAAACGCATCCGGAATGGCTGCTCACGGTCGGCACCGTGAAGATCCTGAACCCGGGCCTGCCGCAGGTGCGCGACCACGTGGTGGACGTCATCATGGACATCGTCAACCGCTACGACATCGACGGCATCCACTTCGACGACTACTTCTACCCGAGCGGCGCCATCCTCGACGATGCCGCCTACAATGCCGATCCGCGCGGCTTCCCGAATACCACGGCGGGCCGCGCCGACTGGCGGCGCGACAACATCAACATGCTGATCGCCCGCGTGAACGACGAGATCCGCGCCGCCAAGCCCTGGGTGAAGTTCGGCGTCTCGCCGTCGGGCATCTACCGCAGCAGCACCGATCCTGCGGTCGGCTCGCCAACCTCCGCCGGCGCCTCGCAGCACTACAGCAGCATGTTCGCCGACACCCGCAAGTGGATCCAGCAGGGCTGGGTCGACTACCTTGCGCCCCAGGTCTACTGGTATATCGGCCAGCCGGGTTCGGACTACCAGCTGCTCGTCCCCTGGTGGAACGACAATGCCTACGAGCGCCACATGTACATCGGCCTGGCCGACTACAAGATGAACACCACCGGCTGGACGGACCCGAACCAGATCAACCGCCAGATCGCCCTGAACCGTTCGAACGCCAACATTGGCGGCCAGATTCACTTCCGCCATGCCTTCCTCCAGGGAGACGTGCTGGGTTACCGAACCTCGCTGAGGAACCTCACCTATGCGCGTCCCGCGCTGCTGCCCGTGATGTCGTGGAAGGGGCCGGGTGTGCCCGGCGCCCCCGGCCAGCTTGCCGCCAGCGTGATTGACAACAATGCGGTAGAGCTGGCCTGGGCGCCGGCCGCGGATTCCAGCGACGAGTTCGAGAAGACCCGCAAATACGCCATCTACCGCTCGGCCCAGCGCGAGATGGATCTCGATGCACCGGGTACCCTGCTGGGCGTGACCGACACCGCGACCAACGCCTTCACCGACGCCACGGTGGCGCCCGGCCAGTATCACTACTACACGGTGACGGCCCTGAACCGCCTGAGCGCGGAAGGCCCGCGCACGAACACGGTCAGCAACGACTTCGAGGCGCCGGTGGTGCGCACCCGCGACGTGGCGGTGCTCCTTTCCGGCGGCACGGCATCGATCCAGCCGGCCGACATCGACGGCGGCAGCAGCGACAACTGGGGCGTGGAGTCGCTCGCCGCCTCGCGCACCACCTTCTCCTGCGCCGACATCGGCGCGCAGCAGGTGACGCTATCGGTCACCGACAAGGGCGGCAATGTCGCCGGCGGCGAGGCCACCGTGCGGGTCGAGGGCCATGTGCCGCAGCCGGTGGTGAGCGTGACGCGCGGCGCCGGCGAGGAGACCGGGCTGCCGGCGGGCACGATCGCGCTCGGCTACGGCCCCCAGAGCGTGCAGCTGGGCGCCAGCGACACTGCCGGCAGCAGCAGCTTCACCTGGAGCCCGGCGGCAGGCCTGTCGACGAGCTCCGGCCCCGTCACGACCTTCACCGCTACCAGCGCGGGCAGCTTCAGCTTCGTGGCCCAGGCGGCCAGCCCGGAGGCCTGTTTCGCGCAAGCGTCCGGCACCGTCAAGGTGATCGATGCGCGCTGCGGGAACGGCAACAAGGTGCTGGTCTGCCACAAGACCGGAAGCGCCGGCAGCGCGGGCAATCCGGCCACGCAGATCTGCGTGTCGCCCAATGCGGTGCCGGCGCACGTGCGCAAGGGCGGCACGGTCGGCGTCTGCGGCGCCTGATCTAGGCCCGGTCCGGCGCCGTCCCCCAGCTGTCTTCGTACAGCATGCCGGACAGGGGACGGCGCCGGTCCCAGCCTTCTTCTTCCAGCATCGGTGCGCGGTAGAAGGCCTCGACATGGCCGACGCAGAGGATGGCGATCGGCTGGCTGCCTGGCGGCATCCCGCACAGGCTGCGGACGCGCTGGGGATCGAACAGCGATACCCAGCCTACGCCGATACCCTCCGCCCGCGCGGCCAGCCAGAAGTTCTGGATCGCGCAGGAAGCCGAGGCCAGGTCCATCTGCGGCATCGTGCGGCGCCCGAAGACATAAGGCTCGCGCTCGTCCATCAGCCCGACCACCAGCACTTCCGCGCAGCCGAGGATGCCCTCGACCTTCAGGCGCATGAAGTCGTCCGCACGCTGCTCGAGCGCCACTGCGGTCAGCAGGCGCTCTTCCTCGACATGGGCATGGATCCGTTCGCGCAGGCCGCGGTCGGCGATGCGGATGAAGCGCCAGGGCTGCATCAGGCCGACGCTGGGCGCGCGGTGCGCCGCATCGAGGAAGCGCGCCAGCTGGGCGGGCTCGATGGGCGTGGGCAGGAAGTGGCGCATGTCACGCCGCTCGCGGATCGCGCGGTAGACGCCTGCCACTTCTTCAGGCGGGAAAGCGTGCCTGCTCATTTCGCGGGCGGCGGTTCGACCAGCACCAGCTTGCCGGTCTTCGGGTCGCGGTAGACTTCGCCGACGCGGTCGTAGCCGCTGCCGGCCATGCCGGCGGCGTCGTAAGGACGCTCGATCTGGCGGCCCTTCTCGACCGGCTGCGGCGCCGTGCGGGCTTCCTGAGTGCCGGCGATCGCGGCGATCAGGCCGCAGGCGAAGACCAGCATCACGTCGACCAGGTTCACCAGGCTGGCGCGCGGGTCCTCGTCGCCCTGCTCGAAGCGCGCGTCGAGACGCGAATACAGGCGCAGGCGCTTGCCGCTCATGCCGGCGTCTCCATCGCTTCCAGGGTCTCTTCGTACCAGCGGCGGCGCAGCTTGCCGATCACCAGGCCGCCGATGCCGGCCACCAGGCCGAGCACGGTGGCGTCGAAGGCCACGGTGACCGCGCTCGCGAGTTGCGCCGGGTCGCCGCGGCCGAGCGCGGCCAGGCCCGGGCCGAGCGGGATGATGGTGGCCATCAGGCCCAGCATCGGTGGAATGCGCGCCAGCAGGTCGGCGCGTTCGAGGCGCCGGCGGGCAAGAAGGTGAACACGTTCGGCGTCGCCGCTCACGCCCAGCCGCTTCAGGCCGTGGAAGCGCTCGCCGACGGCGATGCCGGCTTCGACCAGCGCCACCGCGCAGGCGAGCAGCAGCAGGGCGAGGGCGGGCACCAGCAGCCAGCTGACGGCATCGTGCAGCCAGGCGAAGGACAGGATGTCAAGCATGGAATCTCCTCAAGGGTTGGGGAAGGGTGCGCCCGCGCCACAGGCCGAGCGAGAACAGGACCATGGCGCAGGCAAGCATGGCGAGCACGCCTGCGACGCGGCGGTTGGCGGGTGCGGCCGGCTGGTCCAGCCGGCTCAATTCGTAGGTACGCGGAGCGGGTGCGGCCCGGCTCGGTGCGGCGACGGATGTCGGCGATGGCGCTGCCGCCTGCGCACGCGGCGCGGACGGCAGCTCGCCGCGTGCCCGCGCCAGGGTGACGCCCAGCCGGCGCGCATCCAGCGCATCGAGCTGCGGGGCCAGCCACCGCCACATGGGATGATCGGGCGCCGCGTGTCCGCTTCCCGGCAGGCCGTTCGCGCTCACCAGGCGGGCCAGCTCGCCGCCCATGCGGCGGATGGTGGCGGGATCGGTCTTCCAGAAGCCTTTCTCGGCCGCCACCATGAAGACGGCCAGCATATGCGCCTTGACGTGGGCGTTGTGGCGCCGGCCCAGGAATTCCGGCAGGCCAAGCCCGTAGCGGTCGTCGAAGTACACGGATTTGACTTCGTCCCAGGCCCAGTTCCTGACCAGGTCGGGGCGCGTCACCTGCCAGCCCCACAGGTTCTCGATGAACTCCTGGCCCATGGTGCGGGCGCCCGCATAGCCGTGCTCCATCAGGGGCTTGAGCCAGGCGGGGTTCAGGAAGCGGCCGCGCAGCTCGCCCAGCAGGGCAGCCGCCAGCGGCTCGACGTCGGCGCGTCCGGGCTGGGCGTGCTGCAGGATCAGCGCTTCCGGCACGCGGCCGGTGCGGCCCTCGATGGCGAGCGACAGGCCGCCCAGGTAGTCGAAGGCGTCGTTGTTGTCGAGCAGGCCGTAGAGGTTGCTGGCGCGGCCGTGGTAGGTGCGCGTGATGCCGTCCAGCGCCACGTCGAAGGCGGCGTGCTGCGTCTCGCCGTTGGCGTCCAGGCCATAGGCGTGGCCCATGCGCAGGCGGTAGGCGCGGCCCAGTTCCTCGCGCTGGCGCCAGGCGCCCGAGCGTTCGGTCAGGCGGTTCACGCCGGTGCCGTAGGCGCCGGGGGCGTCGCCGAAGATGCGCTGGGCCGCGGCCACGCCCGCGTCCCGCATCGCCAGCCCTTCCGTGTGCAGGGCGCGGGTGCGCGCCAGCCATTCCTGCGCCACGCGGTTGCGCGTCAGCGCTTCGTGTCCCCAGGCGGTATTGCCGGGCAGGGGAGCGAGCGCCGCCTGCAGGGCTTCGCGCACTTGCGGGTC
This sequence comes from Massilia sp. BKSP1R2A-1, assembly GCF_050586525.1. NCBI lineage: Bacteria > Pseudomonadati > Pseudomonadota > Betaproteobacteria > Burkholderiales > Oxalobacteraceae > Massilia > Massilia sp. BKSP1R2A-1. Next base: position 438,852 of record NZ_JBOBRE010000001.1, read on the forward strand.
CTGTTCTTCCAGGGTCGCTGCTGAGGCGGCCAGGGCCAGGCGGCCGGCCCGGTCGATCAGGCGGATCAGGTTTGGGTAGAGGTCGCGGAACAGGCCGGAGGTCGTGACGATGGCGTCGCGCCGGATCGCATCCGGTTTCAGGCGCACGTCGGTCACGACGCCGCGCGCATTCCACACCGGCTCGGCGCCCATTTTGGCCAGCGCAAAGGCGACCATCACGCCCTCGTCGCGCACCGCGTCCGAGGCCCACAGGATGATGCCTTCGCTGCCCGTGACTTCCTTGCCGGCGTCGCGCGCGGCGGCTTGCGTGGCCAGGCGCTCGCCCAGGCCGTAGCCGAGGCGGGTCGGCAGGATGTCGCCGTCCACCGCATGGAAGTTGCGCCCGGTGGGCAGGGCTTCGGGCGAGCGTAGCGGATCGTTGCCCTTGCCCGGTTCGATGTAGCGGCCGTCCAGGCCGGTCAGCAGGCCGCGCATTTCCAGCCTGGGGGAGTCGACCAGCTTGCGTTCGATGTCCGGGTCCGTGATGCCGCCCTTGCGCATCGAGTCCAGCATCAGGTCGAGCGACTTGCGCTCCCAGGGCCGGCCGAAGACGTGCAGGCCGTAGGGCATGAATTTCTCCTGCAGCTTGGTGAGATAGTGGCCGATCTCGTGCGCCAGCAGGTCGTCGTCGGCCGCATCGAAGCCGATACCGCGCACCTTCAGCACGTCGGCCATCGAGGCTTCCAGCTCGGCGCGCAGGTTTAGCCTGATGACGCGCTCACGCATCAAGGCTGCGGCCTGGGTTTTCAACGATTCCGAGCTGGCGGCCTCGTAGCTTTCGACCACCTGGCGCAGCGACAGCAGTTCGTCGTACAGGGGCGTGGCGGCCAGCGGCGGCGTCAGGTGGTCGACCATCACGGCCAGGCCCCGGCGCTTGGCCTGGGTGCCTTCGCCGACGCCATCGACGATGTAGGGATAGATCCCGGGCAGGTCGCCCGCGATCAGGCTCGGGTAGTCGTCGCTGGACAGGCCCACGGCTTTCCCGGGCAGGAATTCATAGGTCGAGTGGCGCCCCACGTGGACCAGGGCGTCGGCCTTGAAGCGGTCGCGCAGCCAGTGGTAGAAACCCAGGTACTGGTGGGGCGGCGTGATGCTGGTGTTCGCGTGCAGCAGCTCCTCGTCGACTTCCCAGCCGCGTGGCGGCTGCGGGCCGATGAAGACGTTGCCGAACACGAGGCCGGGCACCAGCAGCTTGCCACCCTCGACCATCACCTTGCCCGGCGCCGGTCCCCAGCCGCGCATGCCCTCGATGCCGTAGCCGACCAGGCGCCGCTGCAGGGAGGCGAGGGTGGCGCAGCGGCGCGTGGCGCGCCCGTCCAGGCAGGCGATATATCCCTCGCGCAGGGCGGCCAGGTCGCGCAGGGCGTCCTCGCGTCTCGGATGGTCGGCGCCCTCGACCAGGTGCTGCAGCTCGGCGATCACGACCTCGGCGCGCTTGCGGCCCAGCTGGTATTCGCGGCCGGCTTCCGCCGCCAGCACGTCGGCATGCAGGCGCCCCAGCAGGCCGCTCGTCATCTCGCCCTGCACGCGCGGCGACAGGGTGGCGAACCAGCGCCGGTACTCCTCGCCCGTGACGCCATTCACGGCCCCGGCCAGCTCGCGCAGGGCGGCGCGGTCTTCGGGCAGGTTGACGCCATGCGCCATGATGCGGTCCAGCAGCGCCTCGGGCGAGGCCGGCAGTTCGCCCACCGTATAGCCGGCGGCCTTCATCGCATGCAGCATGTCGAACAGCGAGGCCGGCACGTCGAGGTTGTCGGCGCCGATGTTCTGGCGGCCCGGCGGGTGGTTGTAGTAGACCAGGGCGACCCGCTTGTCGCGGTTCGGCTTGGCGGATAAAAGCAGCCAGCGGTCCACGCGCGCCGCCACGCGGGCGGCTTCCTGTTCCAGTACCTCGGGCGGGCGGTTCTCGATGCCGGTCCGCGCATCGCGCTGCGCCTTGCCGAGCGCGGCGACGACGATGGGCTGGCCGATGCCCTGCAGCTCGGGCAGGGCCACGCGGTACTGGACCGAGTCGGGGCTCAGGCCGTCTGGCGAGAGCTGCCACTGCATGGCGCTGCGGTCCATCAGGCGGATGGCCTTGAACACGGGGATGTCGAGGCGCTTGAAAGCTTGCTCGACCGCCTCGCGGCCTTCGGCGGCGCCGACCACGAAGTCCTGCAGCACCACCAGCGCGGCCGGGCGCGCGGGCGCGACCAGTTCGGGCAGGCGCTCGAGCGCCTCGCGCGAGGTGCCGCCCCAGCGGGTGAGCAGCTGCACGCAGGGCTGGCCCCGGGCTTCGACCTGGCGGCACAGCGCGGCCGGGACCACGGCATCCATATTGGCGAGATCCAGTACGACGACGGTCGGCCTGTCCTTCAGGCCGAGCTCCGCGGCGTGTCCCCACGCTGCCCCGTCGGCGAGTTCGCGCTCGCCCACGCGCAGGCGCAGCATCGGCTCGGGACGTGGCGCGGGAACGGGCGTATCTCGTGCAAGCAGGTGGGCGAACAGGGCCGCCGTGTTGTCGCTGCCGCTGCCTTGCCACAGGCGGCGTGCGGCCAGCCAGTGCGCGCTAGCGGTGTCAAGGGCGGCTGCCCGCAGGGCCGTTTCCGGCGGCGTTTCGTTCGACAGCTGGCGCAGCAGCTCGGGCGAAAACTCGCTCAGGCTGCCGTGGCGGCCGCGCGTCATGAGACTGAGGGAGGCTTCGCCGTTGAAGGCCAGCACCTGAGCGGATGGCCGCGCGTGGCGCGCGACCGCATCCTTCAGGCGCCGCGCCGGGTCGCCGAAGACCGAGACCGCGAGTACGCTGTCGGCGCCGGCGATCCAGCGTTCGACGTCACGTTCACCGGCCGCCATCAGCTGGGCCGGCGTGCGCAGCAGGATGCGGTCTTTCGGATGGCGCGCCAGGTGGCGGTGGGCAGCTTCGATGGCGCTGGGCGCCGCGCGTTCGGTGACGACGGCGAACAGGGTGCCCGCCTGGACGGGCAGGGCGCACAGGCAGCACAGGGCCGCCAGGACGCGATGGAATACACGAGCGCTCAATTCAGGTCGACCTCGGGACGAAAACCAGGCGGCCCCGTGTTCCATGGAGCAGCCGCGCGCGTCCCGGCGCGCCAAAAGGCGCACACGGTGTCGAGACCTGGACCGAAGAATAGGGACAGCCAACCGGCAGCGCCACACCCCGGGCGCTACAAAGTGCATCGTGACTGGCCGGTCTTCTGGCTCGCCTTCGTCCTTCGCCGGCCCTGCCTTCCCGTGCAATGCACAGTGGCGTACGGCCGGCGTCGTCAGGCTTACAGCAGCGGGGGCTGCGCCGGACTGGCGGGGATGATCATCCCGCGCGTCACCGGCTTCCCGTTTCACCCTCCCGCAGACCTGCGGAAGGGCACCAATCGCTCAAGCGGCGGATTGTAACGCCGAGTGGCGTTGTTGTCACGGCAATCTTCAGCCGCAGACGCGGCAGATGCGTCAGCCTGTATTGCGCAGGCCTGCCGCCACCCCGTTGATGGAGAGGTGGATGCCGCGGTGCACCCGCGGATCCGCGTTGTCGCCCAGCTTCCTGCGGCGATGGATGAGTTCCACCTGCAGGTGGTTCAGCGGGTCGAGGTAGGCGAAGCGGTTCTGGATCGAACGCGCCAGCAGCGGGTTGCCGGCCAGGCGTTCGTTCGTTCCCGTGATCGCTTCCAGGCAGCGCAGGGTCTCGCCATGCTCCGCGGTGATGCGGCGGAAGATGCGTTCGCGCAGCTCGGCGTCCGCCACCAGGCTCGCGTAGCGCGAGGCGATGGCGAGGTCGGTCTTGGCCAGCACCATGTCCATGTTCGACAGCAGCGTGGCGAAGAAGGGCCAGGCGCCGTACATCTCGCGCAGCAGTTCGAGCCGCGATTCGCGGTCGCCATCGTTGATCCAGCCGCTGACGGCGGCGCCGAAGCCGTACCAGCCCGGCAGCAGAAGGCGGCACTGGCCCCAGGAGAAGCCCCAGGGAATCGCGCGCAGGTCTTCGATGCGGCGGGTCGACTTGCGCGAGGCCGGGCGCGAACCGAGGTTCAGTTCCGCGATCTCGGCGATCGGGGTGGCCGAGAAGAAGTAGTCGGTGAAGCCCGGGGTCTCGTAGACCAGGTTGCGGTAGGCCCGGTAGGCGCGCTCGGACAGCTCGGCCATCACCGCCTCGAAGCGCGACAGGCGCTCGCGGCTGGCGGCGTCCTCGTCGCGCGGCGACAGGCTCGCCTCGAGGGTCGCGGCCACCAGCAGCTCCAGGTTGCGCCGGCCGATCTCGGGATTCGAGAACTTCGACGAAATGATCTCGCCCTGTTCGGTCAGGCGGATCTGGCCGTTGACGGTGCCGGGCGGCTGGGCGCGGATCGCATCGTAGCTCGGGCCGCCGCCGCGGCCGACGGTGCCGCCGCGGCCGTGGAAGAGGCGCAGTTTGACGTTCCTGGCCGCGAACACGTCGACCAGCTTCAGTTCGGCCTGGTAGAGCTCCCAGTTCGAGGTCATGAAGCCGCCGTCCTTGTTCGAATCCGAGTAGCCGAGCATGACTTCCTGCAGGCGGCCCTGCTGCTCGATGACTTTCGCGACCGGCGGCAGGGACATCCACTCGTCCATGATGCCGCTTGCGCGCTGCAGGTCGGGAATGGTCTCGAACAGCGGGATCACCATCACGTCGCAGGAGCCGGAAGACACGCGCAGCAGGCCGGTTTCCTTCTGCAGCAGCAGGACTTCGAGCAGGTCGGACACGGTCTCGGTATGCGAGATGATGTAGTTGCGGATCGCGCGGCTGCCGTAGCGCAGGCGGATCTCGCGCGCGGTGCGCAGGATGGCGAGTTCCGAATTGGTCTCGTCCGAATACGCTTCGTAGGGCGAGTACAGGGGGCGCGGCTGGGCCAGTTCGGCCAGCAGCAGCTCGACCTTCTGCGCTTCCTCGAGTGTCGAATAATCTTTCTCGGCGCCGGCGCGTGCGAACAGCTCGGTCAGCACGCGCTCGTGCACGTCCGAACTCTGGCGCATGTCGAGCGAGGCCAGGTGGAAGCCGAAGATGCGCGCGGCGCGCTTCAGGCCCGCGAGGCGCGGCTCGACCAGCATGCCGCCGTGGTTGGCGCGCAGGGAATCCGCGATGACTTCGAGGTCGGCCGCGAACAGGCCGGCGTCGAGGTAGGGCGGGGCTTCGGCGACTTCCTTGCGCAGGATGTGGCCGACGCCGAGCTCGCGTGCGGTGGCGGCCAGGCGCGCGTAGATGCCGATCAGGGCGCGGCGGTAGGGTTCGTCGCTGCGGTGCGGCGAGGTGTCGACCGAGGCGTCGGCCAGGGCCTGCATCTCGGGCGTCACCGGCACCAGCAGGGTCGAGGTCGACAGTTCGGCGCCGAGGGCATGCACTTCTTCCAGGTAGAAGTCGAGGATGGTGGTCGACTGGCGCGTCAGCGCATGGCGCATGGTGTCGGCGTTGACGTTCGGGTTGCCGTCGCGGTCGCCGCCGATCCAGCTGCCCATCTGCAGGAACTGGGCCTCGTCCATCGCCTTCGCCTCGCCCTCGTAGCGGCTCGCGATCTCTTCTTCGATGTCGTCGTACAGGGCGGGGACTTCACGCAGGAAGGTGATGCGGTAGTAGGACAGGGCGTTGTCGATCTCGTCGGCCACGGTCAGCTTGGAGTAGCGCAGCATGCGGGTCTGCCACAGGGTGGCGACGCGCGCGTGCAGCAGCTGGCCGTTCTTCTGCGCTTCCTTCGGGGTCAGGCCGCGGTCGCGCTCGGCCAGCAGGCGGGCGATGTCGTGCTCGGCGTCCAGGATGCTCTTCCTCTGCACCTCGGTCGGGTGGGCGGTCAGCACGGGGGCGATCAGGGCGTCCTGGAAAAAGCCCTCGACGGTCTCGCGCGGCACGCCGGCGTCGCGCAGCTTGCCGAGCGCGAAGCTGACGCTGCCCTGCTGCGGGCCGGAACCCTTGAGCAGGTGGGCGCGGCGGCGGCGGATATGGTGCTGGTCCTCGGCGATATTCGCCAGGTGCGAGAAGTAGGAGAAGGCGCGCACCACCGTGATGGTCTGGTCGCGCGTGAGACGGTGCAGCAGGGTCGCAAGCTCTTCGCCGGCCTTCGGGTCGGCTTCGCGGCGGAAGCGCACGGCGGTCTGGCGGATGGTCTCGACCATCTCGAAGACCTGCTCGCCTTCCTGGTCGCGCAGCACGTCCCCCAACAGGCGGCCGAGCAGGCGGATGTCTTCTTTCAGCGGCGCGTCCTTGTCGGGATCACGCTGGGCACTCACATTCTGAACGGCGGGGCTTACTGATGCAGCAGGATTGTCCATATCGACCACAAAGTTATTGAGAATGACGACTCGATTGTGCGATGGCGGTTGGCCACGGTCTGCAAGAGGGCCCATGCTAAAATTTGTGATCTTATGCAAGGGCCGTTTTACCGGCATCGTCCTGGTAGGGCGCGACGACAGTGAAAGAATACGTGTTGAAAGCAAATGAAACGGCGCCGCAGGCGCCAGCGAAACTGATTATCGCATCCCGCGAGAGCCGCCTGGCCATGTGGCAGGCGGAGCACGTGCGCGCCCGTCTCGCCGCATTATATCCGCAGTGCTCCGTGGAGATTCTGGGCATGACCACGCGCGGCGACCAGATCCTCGACCGTGCGCTGTCGAAGGTGGGCGGCAAGGGCCTGTTCGTGAAGGAACTCGAAGTCGCCATGGCCGAGGGCCGCGCCGACCTGGCCGTGCATTCGCTCAAGGACGTGCCGATGGACCTGCCGGAGGGCTTCGAGCTGGCCGCCGTGCTCGAGCGCGAAGACCCGCGCGACGCCTTCGTCTCGAACGACTACGCCAGCCTGGCCGACCTGCCGGCAGGCAGTGTGGTCGGCACCAGCAGCCTGCGCCGCCAGTCCCTGATCGCGGCGCGCTACCCGCAGCTCGTCATCAAGCCGCTGCGCGGCAACCTCGACACCCGCCTGGGCAAGCTCGACCGCGGCGACTACGCGGCCATCATCCTGGCGGCCGCCGGCCTGAAGCGCCTCGGCCTCGAGGGGCGCATCCGCGCCCTGCTCGAACCCGAGGACAGCCTGCCGGCTGCCGGCCAGGGCGCGATGGCGATCGAGATCGTGAGGGGCGAGCGCAGCGATGGCGTCGACCTGAAGGCCCTGCTTGCCCCACTCAACCACGATGCCACCGCGCGCGCCGTCACGGCCGAGCGCAAGGTGTCGAAGATTTTCGGCGGCAGCTGCCAGATTCCGCTGGCGGCCTTCGCGACCGTGGAGGGCACGACCATGCGCCTGCGCGCCATGGTGGCCACGCCCGACGGCCTGCGCAGCGCCCACGGCGAGGTGGCCGGTTCCTGGGACTACCCGGATTTCCTCGGCGAACAGGTGTCCATCCTGCTGGACAGCCAGGATGCCCACGGCATCCTCGAGGCTTGCCGCCAGGAGGCCGCGGCGGCCGACGCTGCCGCCGCAGGCGGCGCCCAGGATGCCTGAACGGACGGTCGTCGTCACCCGGCCACGCGCCCAGGCGGACAGCCTGGCGCGGGCCATTGCTTCCCTCGGGCGCAGGGCGGTCGTGCTGCCGCTGCTCGACATCGCGCCGCTGGACGACACTTCCGCGCTGCAGGCGGCCCTGGCCCGGCTGCCGTCCTATGCCCTGGTGGCCTTCGTGTCGCCGAACGCGGTGGACGCCGTATTCGCCCACCTGGCCGCCTGGCCGGCCGGGGTGCCGGTCGCCGTGGTGGGCGAGGGCAGCCGCCTGGCGCTCGCGCGGCATGGCGTCACATCCGACAACACCACCATCCATTGCCCGCCTGACCCGGCCAACAGCGATTCCGAACACCTGCTGGCCAGCCTCGACCTGGCCTCCATGCGGGGCAAGCGGGTGCTGATCGTGCGCGGCGAGAGCGGGCGCGAGTTGATGGCCGACACGTTTCGCGCAGCGGGGGCGCTGGTCGAGCTTGTGGCCGCCTACCGCCGCAGCGTGCCCCGGCTCGATCCGGCGCTTGCCGCGCAACTGGCCGTCTTGCTGGCGCAGCCAAACGACTGGATAATCACGAGCTCGGAAGCCTTGCGCGGATTGGCGAGCCTGGTGCGGGAGCTCGATCCGGTCGATGGCCCCGCGCGCCTGCGCGAACAGCACCTGATCGTTCCCCACACGCGCATCGCCGAGACGGCGCGCGCCCTTGCCTGCAACCGGATCACGCTGACGGGTTCCGGCGACGCTCGATTACTTGCCGCGATACAATCACAAGAATGAACGAATTGCCCAACAATCCAGACCAGACTCCCTCGACCAGCCTGGCCGTCCAGAAGGCGCCGATGCGCACGGGCGGCCTGCTGCAGACGCTGCAACGCCCGCTTCCGCTGGCGGTGACCGTGCTCGCCGTGCTGCTGGCGGTGCAGACCATCAGCTCGCACAGCCGGATCAACACCCTGCGCCGCGACATGGCGCAAAGCCTGCAGAAAGGCAATGCCGTCAACGCCGAGACCGCCGCACTGGCGCGCGAGGTGTCGGACACGGCCAAGGAACTGCAGGTCAAGGTCGGGGTGCTGGAAAGCCGCCAGAGCGAGGCCCAGACCCAGCAGCTGGCCCTCGAGCAGCTCTACCAGGACCTGTCGAAGAACCGCGACGAGTGGGCGTTGTCCGAGGTCGAACAGGTCCTGAACACCGCCAGCCAGCAGCTGCAGCTGGCCGGCAACGTACAGGGCGCCCTGATCGCGCTGCAGAATGCCGACCGCTCCCTGGGCCGCTCGGACAAGCCGCAGTTCCTGAACATCCGCCGTGCGATCGGCGCCGACATCGAACGCCTGAAGGCGATGCCGGCGGTCGACCTGGCCGGTGTGGCGCTGCGCCTGGACAATGTGATCGCCCAGGTGGATACCCTGCCGATGCTGTCGGACGAAAAACCCCTGTTGCCGGCCGCGCCGCTGCGCTCGACGCGCAAGAAGAACGCGGAGCCGGAGCCGGAAACGCTGAGCCTGGGCCAGCGCGTGGTCCAGACCTGGCGCAACTGGAGCCAGGAGATGTGGGACGACGTGCGCCAGCTGGTGCGCGTGCGCAGCGTCGACACGCCGGAAGCGCTGATGCTGTCGCCGACCGAATCCTTCTTCGTGCGTGAAAACCTCAAGCTGCGCCTGCTGAACGCACGCCTGGCGCTGCTGTCGCGCAACGAGTCGACCTTCCGCGACGACCTGGCCGGCGCACAGGAAATCCTGCTCAAGTATTTCGACACGCGCGCCCGGGCCACCCAGTCGGCGCAAGGCGCGCTGCGCCAGGTGCAGGCGAACAACCTGAACATCGAGATGCCGACGCTGTCCGAGAGCCTGAACGCGGTGCGCAACTACAAGGCGAAGGGTTAAGCGATGCGGCTCCTTCTCTGGCTGGTTGCGCTGATGGCCGCGGCCATCGGCATCGCCGTGACGGCGCGTTTCAACCCGGGCAATGTGGTGCTGTTCTACCCGCCGCACCGGCTCGACATGTCGCTCAACCTCTTCGTCGTGCTGCTGGTCCTGCTGTTCGCGGTGGTCTACGGCCTGGTGCGCGCGATCAAGTCGACCATGAAGATGCCCGAGCGCGTGGCGGCCTACCGCCAGCGCAAGCGCGAGCGCGAAGGCAACAAGGGCTTGCGCGACGCGCTGAAGGCCCTGTTCGAAGGGCGCTTCGGCCATGCCGAGAAGGCCGCCATGCGCGCCGCCGAGCTGCCCGAGAACGTGGGTCTTGCCGCCCTGATCGGCGCGCGCGCCGCCCACCGCATGCGCGAGCCCGGCAGGCGCGACGCCTGGCTGGCCGGCATCGCCCACGACAACGCACTCAAGACCGCGCGCCTGATGACGGTCACCGAGCTGCTGGTCGACGACCACCAGCCGGAAGCGGCGCTGGAAGCGGTGGCCGAACTGAACGCCAGCGGCCAGCGCCACATCCACGCCCTGCAGTGGTCGATGAAGGCGAACCAGCAGGCCCGCAACTGGCCCGAGGTGCTGCGCCTGGTGCGCATCCTGGACAAGCGCAAGGCCCTGCATCCGGCGCTGTCCACGCGCCTGCGCGAGATGGCCTACGAGGCACTGCTGGGCGAAGAGGGCCACGACGCCGAATCGATCCGCCGCGTCTGGGCCGGCGTGCCGCCATCGGACCGCAGCGTGCCCTTCATCGCGGCGCGCGCGGCGAATGCCTTCAATGCCTGCGGCCTGCACGACGAAGCGCGCGTGATCGCCGAGGAGGCGCTCAAGGCCAACTGGGACGACTGCGTGGTGCGCGCCTATCGCGAGGCCGCCGGCCCCTCCGGCTCGCCCTCGCTGCTGGCCCAGATCGAGCATTGCGAAACCTGGCTCAAGGAGCGCCCGATGGACGCCGAGCTGGCGCTGACCCTGGGTTCCCTGTGCCTGAAGCAGAAACTGTGGGGCAAGGCGCAGCGCTACCTGGAGCAGGCGCTGTCGGATGCCACGGAAAGCGCGATGGTGCGCGAGGCCCACCTGAAGCTGGCCCAGATGCACGAGGCGCTGGGGCAGGAACAGGAGGCAGCGAACCATTACCGCCAGTGCGCGCTGGCGAACATTCTTTGAATTGTCGGGCAATCGCTTTTGTAGGACGGGCGGGACTTCCCGCCCATCCTGCGAACCCATCTGCAGCCGCACCATTGCTCCTGCTGCGCCGCACAAGCCTGGTGCGTTTCGCTATAATGACGAACTTTATTGAAACTTCAGCAACCAAGGAATATCCATGAGCCTGAATAACGTCCCAGCCGGCAAAGACGTGCCGAACGACTTCAACGTCATCATCGAAATCCCGATGAACGCCGACCCGATCAAGTACGAGGTCGACAAGGACAGCGGCGCGATCTTCGTGGACCGCTTCATGGGTACCGCCATGCATTATCCGTGCAACTACGGCTACGTGCCGCAGACCATCGCCGATGATGGCGACCCTTGCGACGTGCTGGTCATCACCCCGTTCCCGCTGCCGCCGGGCGTGGTCGTGCGTTGCCGCGCACTGGGCGTGCTGAACATGACCGACGACGGTGGCGGCGACGCCAAGGTCATCGCGGTGCCGGTAGAGAAGGTGCTGCCGATGTACAAGAAAATCCAGTCGCTGGACGACGTCGAGGAACTGCGCCTGAAGCAGATCCAGCACTTCTTCGAGCACTACAAGGACCTCGAGCCGGGCAAGTGGGTCAAGATCGAAGGATGGGCCGACAAGGCAGCCGCCGAGGCCGAGATCACCAAGGGCGTGGAAGCGTTCAAGGTCAAGGGCCAGTAAGACCGTTTTGCTTGCCAAAAAAGCCGGCGTCCCGCGAAGGGGCGCCGGCTTTTTGCATTTCCGGATGCTGGCGGGCAGGACTTACCAGCCGAGATCGCGCAGCAGCGGATAGGTGAGGTCGCGCGGCGGCTTGACGACGTGCAGCAAGTCGTCGTTGATCGACGGCTCCATCAGCTGGTTCGGCTTGGCCTCGGTCGTGTAGTGCGACACCGAGGAGCCCGGCACGTTGATGCTCGGCGTGTACATCAGGATGCGGCGCTGGGCATCGGTGCCGGCCAGCTGCCTGAGATCGAGGCCGAGGCTGGCAATGACGCCGGACTTGGTGCGCGAGCGCTGCTGCAGGGCCGCCTTGATGACGGTGCCGTCCGCCAGGGTGATGCGCACCGCCGGGATGGCGATGCTCGGGTCGGTGCCGCTCAGGCCGACGACGTCACCCGGCACATTGTCCACTACCACGATCCCGATTGCGCCGGCCGCCTGCACATTCGCCGCCTTCACCGTGAAGTCGCAGCTGCCGCGGTCCACCAGGGCGATGTTGTTGCGCACCGCGAGGGCGTTGACGGCGTTCAGCGGCGTGCAGGCCAGGCCAAGGGGTGGCGAATTCGCGTTGCCCTGGTCGACCACCGGCATCAGCTGGCCGCTGACGGCCCGCTTGGCCAGCGGCGCGCCGAAGGTGGCGTCGCCGACGTAGTAGTCGCCCGCCGCGCCGCCGGCATTGGCGCCGCCGATGTTGAGGTTGGAACGCGGCGCCAGCACCTTGGGCACGGCGGCGTTCACGTTGGGGCCGTTCCACGACAGGCCGCGCCAGGTGATGGCGGAGGCAGCGCGCTGGGCGTCGGTCATGGCGACCCAGGCCGTGTTGTTGCGGTTGTCCACCAGGTGGTAGTCCCACACCGAGGGGATGCCGAAGAACTGCTCGCCGGTCTCGTCGTCCGTGAAGGTCTGGAAGCCCAGGCCGTGCCCCATTTCGTGCAGGAGCACGGTGACCAGGTCGATCTGGTCGCCGTGGCGGTTGTCCAGGCCCAGGTAGAAGGGCGAACCGGGCAGGCAGTCGGGGAAGAGGCCCAGGCGCGAGTTGAAGCGCGCGATGATGTGCGGGTCGGTCGGGGCGGTGAGGTCGGCGCCCGCCAGCTTGCTCGCCAGCGCGGAGGGGTACCAGGTATTGGTGCGCGGCGCATTCGGGAAATCGGTCCAGACCTCGTAGGCGCCGGCCGAGCCGAGCACGGCCCCGGTGGCGTTGCAGGCCAGCGGCACGAAGGCCGCGCCGATGCGGATCGTGACCGTGCTGGTGAGGGTGGCGCCCCAGATGCTGGCGGCGTGCCGGAAGGCGTTCAGGCGCTGCTGGCCCAGCGTGGTGCCGGGGTTGCCGCCGATCGGCGCGGCCGGGGTCGGGTCGTTGAAGCCTTCGCCCGGTGCGTTCTGGTTGACGATGACGATGGTGGCGGCCGCCTGGGCGGCGCTCGAACCGGCGAGGCCGGCGAGGGCCAGGGCGAAGGCGGCGGCCAGGCCGCGCAGGGATTTAGCGGTCATGGCGATGCTCCTCTGGCTTGCTGGCGGGGTGGTCGACGGCGCTTTCGGCGGCGTGCACGCCGTGGACGCATTGGTCGCCGAGCTTGCCGTCGGCGCCGCGGGTCACGACCGAATACACCATGTGGCGCTGGCCCAGCTGCACCGAGCGCCGTCCGCCCGGGCCGGTGACCATCTTCGGCTGCGTCGGGACGAGGGCAGCACCTGGCGTGCGCGGCTGCAAGGCGCGCATCTCGGCGGGAGTCGGGGTGCGCAGCTGGCCGGTCTGGGCGTCGCGCACGACGACCATTCCCTGCTCGGCCCGGGCCTGGGAGGAGGTCTCCTGCGCGGCCTGCTGGGCGGCGACTGGCATGCACAGGACGGCGAGCGGCAGCAAGAGCATCTTTGTATGGGTGGGCATGGCTTTCTCCTGGCGATACGGTTTCAGGCGCGTGGACGCGCGCCCGGTCAAACTGTGGCGGCGCGTGCGCCCGCCTATCGGGCCGCGTCCTGTTGCGCGTGCCGGCGCAGGCGGCGCGCACTGGCGCCGAGGGCGCCGAGCCCGCCCAGCAGCATCAGGTAGCTCGACGGTTCCGGTACGGCGGTGACGACCCGGACCGTGTCGAGGCCGACATAGCTGAGCGTGGAAGCGTCGCCGAGGTAGCGGAAGGCGAAGCGGCCTTCTCCTTCGACCGTCAGATCGGCGCTCCATTGCTGCCATTGCGACGGAAAACCGATCTCGCCGCCGATGGTGAGCAGCAGGACGTCGAAATCGCCCGCCGTGCTGCCGCTGCCGGAGGCGAAACGCACTTCGAGCAGGTCGGAAAAGCCGGTGGCGCCCTCGTTGCGGGTGTAGAAGGACAGGGTGGTCATGCCCGACAGGGACAGGGTCGGCGTGATCAGCCAGTTGTCGACCGCACCCATGCCATGGGCCGCGCCGAGGTAGTTGGCGGCGGCGTAGGAGTTGCCCGGACCCGACTGGTCGCTGAAGGCGTCGGTATAGCCCTGGAACCAGCCGGTGCCCGGCGGCATGCTGCTGTTGAGCTGCGACCAGCCGGAGAGGCCTGCAACGTTGCCGAAGCCTTCGTTGAGCACCTCGACGGCGTGGCTGGACAGGGGCGCCCAGGCAGCGCAGGCGAGCAGCGCCGCGCCGGTAATCCGGGTGAGACTTTTCATGATTGCCCTTTCATGCTGAGCCAGATGGAAGGTGGGAACCGCGGCTCGCGCTGGCTGACGCCGAAGCCATTGTTGTCTTTATGGTATGAGCAAGGAGATAAGGAACATTGAGGTGTATTCAATGCCGGCGGACCGAGGCTCGGTCCGTCTCAAGTGCGGGGAGGGAACTTACATGGAGGCGCAATGAAAAGGCTGTGTTCGCGATTGTTAGGTGAACCAAATTGCGTTGTCCAAGTCACACGTATCGTCGAGTTAACTCATGCTGGAGTGACGATGCAAAGCCTGCGCTTCGACGAATTGTTCGCCTGCCTGTCCGCGGCGCCATTGTCCAGGTCCGACCTGGCCCGGCTGCGCGAGTGGATCGACAGCATCCGTGACCCGGCCGAGTGTCTGGCGCTCATCGAAACCGCCGCGGCAGGCCGGCCGTGTCCGCATTGTGCTTGCGCGCGCTTGCAGCGCTGTGGCTTCGCCAGCGGCCTGCAGCGTCATCGCTGCCTGGGCTGCCGCCGCTCCTTCAATGCGCTGACCGGCACGCCGCTGGCCCGGCTGCGCAAGCGCGAATGCTGGCTGCCGTATATCCAGTGTTTGCTGGAATCGCGCACCGTGCGCGACGCGGCGCTCGTCACTGGCGTTCATTGCACCACCAGTTTTCGCTGGCGCCACCGCTTCGCACCCGCTGCCGCCCGAGACCGGCCGGCTGCCCTGTCGGGCATCGTCGAGGCCGACGAAACCTACCGCCTGGAATCGCAGAAGGGATCGCGCAATCTCACGCGCCCGCCGAGAAAGCGCGGCGGCGCCGCCCGGCGGCGCGGCATCAGCCGCGAGCACGATTGCCTGCTGGTGGCGCGTGACCGCGTTGGTACGACGCTGGATTTTCATACCGGACGTGGGCCCGTCACCGCTGCGCAACTGCATGTCTGTCTGCAGCCGGTGCTCCCCAGCGACGGGCTGCTCATCAGCGACGGCGCTGCGGCCTATGCCCGGTTTGCCGCCGGCGCCGGATTCACGCATGAGTCCGTCAATGTCCGGGCGGGCCGACGCGCACGCGGCGCCGTCCACATCCAGAACGTGAATGGCTGGCACAGCCGCTTCAAAAGCTGGCTCGTGCGCTTCAAGGGGGTGGCCAGCCGCTATCTGGCGAACTATTCAGGCTGGCAGCGATTATTGGATGCGCAAGCGTTGCGTACATCAGCCCAGTGGCTAAGTACTGCGGTACGACAAGGTAAGTAGAGGTAGCTGCACAAGCTTAATCAACGCGAACACAGCCAATGAAAACGGCCTCCGCGATGGGAGGCCGTGAGGAAGCAAGGAGCGGGCTGCGGTCTACTGCTGCCGCGCCATCCAGCTGCGCAGCCTGAGCTTGCCGACGATCCCGATCGGGAAGAAATAGATTGATAGAATGAAGAGCACGCCCAGCCACAGCATCCAGCGGTCCGGGTGCAGGGCCGCCGCCAGCAGCGGCACGCCTTCCAGCGCGCTGGAGCCGACGCCCATCAGTTCCTTGAGGTAATTCTGCGCAACGATGAAGAGCGCCGCGCCGACCACCGCGCCGTACATCGTGCCCATGCCGCCGATGACGACGATCAGCAGGATATCGGTCATCACCTCGAAGCCCAGCGAGGTCTTGGGCCCCACGTAGCGCAGCCACAGCGCCATCAGGGCGCCGGCCAGGGTCGCCACCAGGGCGGCCAGGCAGTTGGCCCAGATCCGGTAGACCATGGTGCGGTAGCCCAGCGCTTCGGCGCGGAATTCGTTCTCGCGCACCGCCTGCAGCACCCGTCCGAACGGTGAATTCACGAGGCGCAGCAGGAACAGGAACAGCAGGAGGCAGCCGAAGAACACCAGGTAATACGTGAGCAGCTTGCCGTCGATCGAACGGCCGAAGACCTCGTTTTCCATCAGCGTGAAGCCGGGTGTAAGCACTTCCGGCACGCTGAAGGTGATGCCGTCCTCGCCGCCGGTGAAGTCCGACAGCTGGGAGGCCAGCACGGCGAACGAGGACGCCACTGCCAGCGTGATCATCGCGTAGAAGATGGCGCGCACGCGCAGGGCGAACAGGCCGACCACCAGGGCCAATGCCAGCGCCACCAGCAGCGCGATGCCCAGTCCGCCCAGGGCCGCACTCCAGGTCGGCTCGTCGACGCGCGACAGGCCGAGCCCGATGCCATAGGCGCCGATCCCGTAGAACATGGTGTGGGCGAAGGAGACGATGCCCGTATAGCCCAGCAGCAGGTCGTAGGAGGCGACCAGCACGATGTAGACGCAGATGGTGGCCGCGGTATTGAGCGGACGCGCGCCGGTGGTCAGGAAGGGCGCGAAGGCCAGTCCGGACAGGATCAGGAGCAGGACCAGGCTCAGGGCGCGGCTGCGCGGCAGGTCGCCGGATAAGAGTCGGTGCAGCATCGGGTTCAACCTCGCATCTTCGAATACAGGCCGGCGGGGCGCCACAGCAGGATCGCGATCATCAGGATGATGTTCGAGACCAGCGCCACTTTCGGCGCCAGGAAGCCGGCATAGTTGGTCACCAGGGCCATGAGCAGGGCGCCGATGAAGCAGCCGCCCACCGAGCCGAGACCGCCGATGATGATGACGATGAAGATCATCACCATGATCTCGCCGCCCATCGCCGCGTTCAGGGTTTCCTTGTACAGGCCCCACAGCACGCCGCCCAGGCCGGCCAGCGCCGAGCCGGCCGCGAACACGGTCACGAACAGGCGCTTGATGCGGTAGCCCAGGGCTTCGACCATCTCGCCGTTCTCGACGCCGGCGCGGATGAGCAGGCCGATCTTGGTGCGGTTAAGGGTCAGGAACATGCCGATGAAGACCAGCAGGCCCACGACTACCGCCACCAGCCGGTACTTCTCGATCGCCGCGTCGCCCAGGAAGATGGCGCCGCGCAGGGCGGTCGGCAGCGGCAGGGCGATGGTCTCGGCGCCCCAGATCACGTGGATCAGCTGTTCGGCGACGATCATGCCGCCCATGGTGATCAGGATCTGCTTCAAATGCTGGCCATAGACCGGCATGATGATCACGCGCTCGAAGGCCCAGCCGATCACGGCGGTCACCAGCATGGCGACCGTGACGGCGAGGCCCAGCACGCCGAGGTTGACCATCAGGGAATCGACTTCGAGCCAGCCGCGCATCGGGATCAGGACGGTGGTGGCGGCAAACGCCCCGACCGACACGAAGGCGCCGTGGCCGAAGTTCAGCACGCTCATCAGGCCGAAGACGAGGGTCAGGCCACTCGCCATGATGAAGATCATCATGCCCATCGCCAGGCCGGCGACGGTGAGGGTGACCCAGGTGGGGAAGCTGCCGACCAGGGGCAGCATGGCCAGCATCAGGACCGGCACCAGCAGCAGCGGCGCGATGTCGCGCGGCGCCTTCGGCAAGGGCGCGTCGGTGGCGGCAAGGGGTAGAGTTGCGCTCATATCGTTTTCCTATTGATGGGAATCGAGCGAGAGGCCGAGCAGGCGCTGCTGCAGCTCCTCGTCGTTCGCCAAGGCGGGCATCGAACCGGCGTGCACGACGCGGCCATCGTCCATTACGCCCACGGTGTCGCCGAGCGTGCGCACGAAGTTGAAGTTCTGCTCGACCAGCAGGATGGTGGTGTTGGTGTCCTTCAGCTCGCGGAAGGCCGCCATCAGGCTCTGGACGATGGCCGGGGCGAGGCCCTTGGTGGGCTCGTCGACCAGCAGGAGCTTCCTCGGCTCGACGATCGCGCGGGCGATCGCCACCATCTGCTTCTGGCCGCCCGAGAGATTCCCCGCCGGGTAGTTCCAGAATTTCTTCAGGGCCGGGAAAAAGCCGCAGATCCAGTCCACGCGTGCTTCATCCAGCGCGCCGTTGCGCGCGGCCAGGTAGAGGTTCTCGCGCACCGTCAGGTCCGAGAAAACGGCCATGCTCTCCGGGACATAGGCGATGCCAAGGCGGGCAATGTCGGGCGTGGCCATCTTCGTGATGTCGCGGCCGTCGAACATGATGGAGCCGGCGCTGGCCTTCCACAGGCCCATGATGGTGCGCAGCGTCGTGGTCTTGCCGGCGCCGTTGCGGCCGAGGAGAATCGACATGCCGCCGCGCGGCACGACCAGGTCGACCCCTTGCAGGATGTGGTACTGGCCGATGTGGGTGTGCACCCCGCTCAGGGCGAGCAGGGGTTCACGCGTGTTCGGGTTCGGGTGTTCCAAGATAGGCTTCCTGTACGATCTTCGATTGCATGACCTCGAGCGGCTTGCCGTCCGCCACCAGGGTGCCGTTGTGCAGCACGATGATGCGGTCGGCCAGGGCGCGCACCACGTCCATCTTGTGCTCGACCAGCAGCACGGTCTTGTTGCGTTCCGCCTTCACGGCCTGGATCAGGTCCAGCACCACCGGCACCTCGTCCACGCTCATGCCGGCGGTCGGTTCGTCGAACATCATGACGTCCGGCTCCAGCGCCAGCAGGATCGCCACTTCCAGCTTGCGCTGGTCGCCGTGCGACAGGGTGGACACGAAGGCGTCGCGGCGGGCGGCCAGGGCCACGCGCTCCAGGTAGTGCTCGGCGCGCGCGACCAGTTCCCTGTGGCTCGACCAGATGGAGAAGAAATTCAGGCCCATCCCGGCCCGGCTCTGCACCGCCAGGCGCACGTTCTCGATCACCGTCAGGTTCGGGAACAGGTTCGTCAGCTGGAAGGCGCGCCCGATGCCGAGGCGGGTACGGCGCGCCGCTCCCGCCTTCGTCACGTCCTGGCCGTGCACGAAGACGCTGCCGGATGTCGCCGGCAGCTGGCCCGAGACCAGGTTGAAATAGGTGGTCTTGCCGGCGCCGTTGGGGCCGACGATGACGGTGAGCGTGCCCGGATAAAAGTCCGCCGTCACCCCGTTCACCGCGACGTGGCCGCCGAAGCGGATGGTCAGGTCGCGGGTGGACAGGGAGGGCTGAGCGTTCGAGGAAGTCATGTCAGCGCTTGTTCTTCACCGGCAGCGGCATCTCGGTGGCGGGGATTTCGCGCACCAGTTCCAGCAGGTCCCACTCGTTCTTCTGGTCCTTCTTGATGCGGAAGTGGTACATCGGCTGGATCGCCTGGTGGTCTTCCTTGCGGAAGCTCATCTGGCCCTTCGGCGTCTCGAAGCTCATGCCTTCCATGGCCGCCACCATATCGTCGCCGTTCTTCGCGTTCGGCGCCTTCTTCAGGGCCGAGACCACGGCGCTGGCTGCCGCCATGCCGCCGGCCGTGAACATATCGGGCGGCATCTTGTAGCGCTTGGTGTGTTCCGCGACGAACCAGTCGTTCATCTTGTTCTTCGGGAAGCCGTGGTAGTAGTAGATCGTGCCTTCGGTGCCGGCATAGCTCTTCCAGGTCTTCATCACGGGCAGGATGTTGCCGCCCGGGGCCAGGGCGATGCCGTAGCGCTCCGGCTTCATGTCGGCGATCTTGTTCAGCGGGTTGGGGCCGGCCCAGACGATGGCCAGCACGCGCGGCTGCGGCTTGTCCTTCAGGACGTTGAACAGGCGCTGGGTCGGGGCGGTGAAGTCGGTGGTGGTGGCGGGCGCGTATTCCTCGTGGACGGTAGTGGCCTTGCTGCCGGCGGTCTTCAGGGCCTCCTTGCCGGCCTCGATGGCGTCGCGCCCGAAGGCGTTGTCCTGGGCCAGGAAGCCGATGCTGCCGCTCTTGAGGGTGCTGGCCGCGGCCAGGGCGTCCTGCATCGAGCTGCGCGCGGTGCGGAAGATGTACTTGTTCCACTTTTCCTGGGTGATGGCGTCGGCCACGGCCGGTTCGACGATCAGCACCTTCTTGTATTCCTTGGCCACCGGCAGCATGGCGATCGCCGAGCCGGAGGAGGTGGTGCCGACCGCGATGTCGACCTTGTCGTCGCCATAGGCTTCGGCCAGCAGCGTACGTCCCAGGTCCGGCTTGGACTGATCGTCCTTGACGATCACCTTGATCTTGCGGCCATTGATGGCCATGGTGCCGCCCGTGAGGTATTCCAGGCCCATCATGAAGCCGGTCTCGGTCTCCTTGGCATAGGCTTCCAGCGGGCCGGTCTTGCCGGCGATGAGGGCGACCTTGATGTCCTTGCCCTGGGCGAAGACGGTCGGTGCGGCGGTGGCGGCGAAGGCGGCCACGATGGCGACGGACAAGGGTTTGATCAGGTGCTTCATGGAGTCTCCTTTATTTCTCTTGCATGTTCTCAGGGTACCCGGGCCAGGAAAGCACGGATCGCGTCGAGTGCCTCCGGCTCGGTGAGCATGGGGGCGTGGCCGACATCGGGTACTTCGGCGTACTGCAGTTCCGGCGCCGCCTTGCGCATCCAGTCGGCTTGGCTTCGCTCGACCAGGTCCGACAGCGCGCCGCGCACCAGGAGGGTAGGGCGGCGCCGCGCCAGGCGGCGGAAGGCCATGCGCGCCGCCAGCGATGTGGGGCGCAGCTTGCCGGTCTGGATCGCGGTGGCGATATTCGGATCGTAACGCAGCGCCAGCTGTCCGTCATCCTTCTGTTCGAAGGCGCGGCGCGCCCATTTGTCCCATTCGGCGTCCGAATTGGCGGGGAAGGCGCAGGCGTTGATGTCGCGCAGGTAGGCGGCCGCATCGACCCAGGAGGCGACCGCGTTGCAGCGGCCCGCATAGCCGGCAATGCGCTGCAGGCCGCGTAACGACATCACCGGGCCGATGTCGTTCAGGACGGCGGCGGCGATCAGGTCGAGCCGGCGCGCCGCCAGGGTCATGGTGATCAGGCCGCCCATCGAGGTGCCGACGAACACCGCGCGCGGCAGCTGCAATTCGGCCATCAGCTTGACGATGTCGGCGGCGTAGACCACCGGGTTGTAGTTGTCGGGATTCGGATCGTGGGCCGAGTGCCCGCGGCCGCGCACGTCGACCGCGATCACGCGGCGCCCCATCGCGGCCAACTCCGGGGCCAGTTCGTCGAAGTCGGCGGAATTGCGTGTCAGGCCGTGGATGCAGATGACCGGCAGGCGCGCCGCCGCTCCTTCCGGCGCGGGCGCCGCGGGATAGTCGCGCGCATACAGCGCCAGCCCGTCGCTGCTGGTGTAGCTGATTGGAGTGAAGGTGGACACGCTGGCTGATCCTGTGATTCGTTTCTCGTTCGGCGTGGCGCCGTTTCAAAAGGCCGCACCGTACTGGCCGGCGCCGGGAAGGCGCCGGCCAGTACGATGCGGTAAGACGGAAAGGCTTAGAAGCGGTACTCGAGCGTGGCCGAGACCTGGCGCGGATTGCCGTAGAAGGCGGTCAGCGTGCCTTCCAGACCCAGGGTCGGGAACAGGTAGCCGCCGGTCTTGTAGTGCTTGTCGCTCAGGTTCTTGCCGTGGATGCCGGCGCGGACCTTGCCGTCGGCGCGGGTCCAGACGATGCTCGCGTCATACAGCTTGTAGGATTCCTGGTCCAGCAGCGAAGCGGTCTCGAACTGCGCGGTGGCGCCCTTGTAGGAGGCGCTGCCGATCAGCGAGAGCTTGCCGTTGTAGCCTGCCAGCGGCAGCGGGATGTCGTAATTGAAGCGCAGGTTGGCCGAGTTCTTCGGGGTGTTCTGGAAGGTACGCTGCCCCGCCACATTCACGCCCGCCGCGATGTATTCCTTGTACTCGGCGTCGATGTAGCTGTACATGCCCGCGATCATGAAGTTCGGGGTGATGTTGGCGATGGCTTCCAGCTCGGCGCCCTTGATCTCGGCCTTGCCGGCATTGGTGGTCACGCCGGCGAAGCTGTCGTCGCGTCCGTCGCCGTTGGTGTCGATCGCCACCGAACCCGGGATCTGGACATCCTGGTAGTCGCTGTAGAACACTGCGGCATTGGTGGTGATGCGGCCGCCGTTGAAGGACGATTTCAGGCCCAGCTCGTAGGTTTCGATGGATTCCGGCGCATAGCCCTGCTTGGCCACCGCCAGCGGCAGCCTGGTGCCGACCATGTTCAGGCGCGGCTCGAAACCGCCGCCCTTGAAGCCTTCGGAGTAGGACGCGTAGACATTGTGGTCCGAATTCATCTTGTAGTTCAGGGCGACGCGCGGGGTGAACTTCTTGTCCTTGCGCTGCAGGACGCCGCCACGCAGGTCGGTGTCGGTGCGGAACAGGATGGCGCCGGTATTGCCCAGGCCAGGCGTGCCCTTGTTGCCCAGGTAGATCTGGCGCAGCACCTCGGCCTCGCGCTCGTCGACGGTATAGCGGCCGCCCAGCGAGACGCTGAAGGCGTCGGTGACGTTGTAGCTGCCGTCGGCATAGATCGCCCAGGCCTTGGTGTCGATGTCGCCGCTGGTGAAGGTCGAGGTCGGGACCGCGCCGCCGAGGATGGTGTCGAACTTGTTGAAGGCGTTGGCGTCGATGTAGTAGATGCCGGCCACGCCCTGCAGACGTTCGCCCGTGTAAGTGAGGTTGAACTCCTGGCTGAACTGCTTGTTGGTGTACAGGGCCGGCACTTCCATGTCGACCACCGCCAGCGAATCGAAGTCGATCGGCGCGTAGGACCTGTCCTTGCGCGAAGCCGTGATCGACTTGAAGGTCAGCTCGTTGTTCAGGGTGTATTCGACGGTGGCCGAGACGCCGTGCGCCTTGACTTCCTGGTCCTGGCCGAGCGCCTTCATGAGGTTGGCGCGGGTATCGAAGACGTTGCTCAGGATCGGCGCGCCGCTGGTGCGGCCGACGATCAGGCGGTGGCCGTTCTTCGGGCTGGAGTCGTCCTGGGTGACGTCGCCGGCGATGCGGATGAACAGGTTCGAGGCCGGGGTGAACTCGGCCGACAGGCGCGCCGCGGTGACATCCTTGTCGTAGTTCTCGCCGCCGGTGGTCAGGTTCTTGCCGAAGCCGTCCCGCTTGAAGCGTGCGAAGGTGCCGCCTATGCGGGCGGTCTCGCTGATCGGGGTGCTGACGGTGGCGACGATTTCCTTCTGGCCGTACTGGCCGACGGTGGCGCGCAGGCGGGCATCAAGCTGCGGGGCCAGCTTGCGGGTGACGTACTTGACGGCGCCGCCGATCGTGTTGCGGCCGTACAGCGTGCCCTGCGGGCCGCGCAGCACCTCGATGCGCTCGACGTCGTAGATGTCGGCCACGGCCGCCTGCGGACGGGCCAGGTAGATGTCGTCGATGTAGATGCCGACGCCCGCCTCGAAGCCGGCCAGCGGATCGGCCTGGCCGACGCCGCGGATGAAGGCGGTCAGGGTCGAGTTGGTGGCGCGCGAGGCCTTCATGGTGGTGTTCGGCAGGGCCAGCGCAAGGGCAGTGATGTCCGGGGTGGCGGTCTTGGACAGCTGGTCGGCGCTGAAGGCGGTGACGGAGACCGGCACGTCCTGCAGGGTTTCTTCGCGGCGGCGGGCGGTGACGACGACCTTGTTCACGCCGTCCTCGCTGTTGGCGACCGGCGGGGCGCCGGTGGCTTCCTGGGCGTACACGGTATTTCCCGCCGAAAGGACAAGCAGGGCCACCGCGGACTGGATGGCAGGGTTCAGCAGCTTCATTTTGTTCTTGGTCAGACGCATTGATGTCTCCTAATTTTTGATAGCGGCATGCGTTCAGGTTGTCGCATGCCCGGCAGTGTGCCTCGGCTCGGTCTGGTTCGATAGTCAACATTCGCCCACCCCTTTGTGCAAAAATGCACAGCCCGCTGCACCGCGGCTGTGCGTGTCTTGACGAGGGAAGATTCCGGTGCTGCACCGTTTGTGCGCTGCAATATGGAAAAAGCCTCAGGCGATTGCAGAGGGAATGTGCACTGGTGCACAATATGTCATCTTGATATCGAACAACGAGTCGTGAAAGCGAGCCCATGAATACGCTGCCCGAGTGGACCGACCTGCGTTTCTTCCTCGAGCTGGCGCGCGCCGGCACCCTCTCCGGGGCCTCGCGCCGGCTGGAGGTCGAGCACACGACCGTGGCGCGCCGCATCGACCGGCTGGAAGCGCAGCTGGGCTCGACCCTGTTCGACCGCTCGCGCGAGGGCTATGAATTGACCGAGGTCGGCCAGGCCCTGCTGCCGCACGCGGAAGCGATGGAAGGGGCGGCGCTGGCCGCCGCCGAGCAGATCGGCGGGGCGGAAGTGGCGGCGCACGGCGTGGTGCGCCTGGGCGTGCCGGAGGTCTTCGGCGTGCGGGTGGTGGCGCCGCTGCTCGCGACCCTGCTCGAGCAGCATCCGGACCTGTCGATCGACCTGCTGAACCTGCCGCGCTTCGCCAACCTCGCCAACCGCGAGGCCGACCTGGGCGTGATGCTGGACCCGCCCACCACCGGGCGCTACATGGTCACGCGCCTGGCGTCCTTCCATTTCTATCTGTACGCCTCCCCGGGCTACCTGGCGCGGCACCCGCCGATCCGCACCCAGGCCGACCTGGCGCGCCACGATTTCGTCGACTACGTGCAGGACCGGCTGGCCAGCCGCGAACTCTCCTACCTGAACGAGCTCGGCTTCACGCCGCGCCGCCGCATCTGCTGCTCGGGCATGACGGGGCAGCTCGAGGCGGCCTCGCTGGGCATGGGACTGATGATGGCGCCGCCCTATGCGGTGCCGAACGATGGGAGGCTGGTGCGGGTGCTGCCGGGTTTCCAGGCCGAGCGCTCGTTCTGGCTGGCGGCGCCGACCGACCTGTACCGGCTGCGGCGGGTGAAGGTGGTGTGGAACCTGCTGCGCGAATGCGCCGAAAGCCACCCCGATTTATTTGTTGAGGAGTAGGGTGGTCGGCTCCGCCGACCGCGCGCGCAACCGGCGCGTGAACATCATGCGCGGCGTCCGTTCATACGGGATTTGAGCGCGCGGTCGGGGAACCCGGCCACCCTACGGTATCCTCATATCCATCCACATCGAAAAGGGATTCCATGCGCAGCCGCATCAGCGACGACATCACCTTCCGCAAACTCGAAGTCCTGCTCGCCTACATGGAGGGCGGCAACCTGAACGCCGCCGCGCGCATGCTCGACATCAGCACGGTGAGCGTGCACCGCGCCCTGCATTCGCTGGAAGAGGCGATGAGCTGCCAGCTGTTCAGCCTGCAGGGCCGCAACCTGATCCCGAACGAGGCGGCCCAGGTGCTGGCCGACGTCAGCCGCGACGTGGTCAAGCTGATGGCCGACGGCATCGCGGCGAC
This sequence comes from Massilia sp. BKSP1R2A-1, assembly GCF_050586525.1. Classification (NCBI taxonomy): domain Bacteria; kingdom Pseudomonadati; phylum Pseudomonadota; class Betaproteobacteria; order Burkholderiales; family Oxalobacteraceae; genus Massilia; species Massilia sp. BKSP1R2A-1. The sequence continues at coordinate 463,826 of NZ_JBOBRE010000001.1, forward strand.
GCGTTCGGCGGCCGGCTACTCTGCCGACCACCTCAAGATCGGTTCGCTGTATTCGCTTACCACCGGGATCATCCCCGAGGTCATCATCGGCATCAAGCTGCGCAAGCAGGAGCTCGAGACCGAACTGGTGCTCGGCTCGAACGCCGACCTGCTGCACAAGCTCAAGCAGAACGCGATCGACGCCGCCCTGATGGCCCAGCCCGACCCGGACCCGGACGTCGAGTCGATCCCCCTGTTCGAAGACGAGGTCTTCTTCGCGGCGCCCGCCGGCTCGCCCTATGCGGGCATGCAGGAGGTCGACCTGCGCGACTGCGCGGCCGAGAAATTCGTCTGCCTGCGCGACGGCTTCGTCACCTTCAACGGCTTCCAGGAAGCCTTCCGCATCGCCGGCTTCGCGCCCACCATCGTCACCCGCGTGGGCGACATCTTCTCGCTGATGAACCTGGTCGGGGCCGGCATCGGCTATACGCTGCTGCCGGGCCGGGTGCGCGACGCCTTCGGGGACCGGGTCCAGCTGATCCCCTTGAAAGCGGACTTCCATATGCGCCAGACCATCGGCCTGTCCTTCCTGCGGGTGCGCGAGCGCGACCCGAACCTGCTGGCGCTGGCAGCCGTGTGCCGCATGCTCAAGCACGGTGCGAAGTAGGCGCGCGATGACGTTTAGCGTCGATAGTTCCGCTGAAAGTAAACGTCGGACGGCGAGCGTAATTGATCGCTTCCCGATTCGAGGCTACCTTTACGTCACAAAATAGCATAACAAAAGAGCACGTCCGGCCCACGGGACCGGACATGCATTGGAGACGTATCACCAGCGGCACGAGCACGCTTGGCGCCGCGCCTTGAAGGAGCAAGCCATGTCTTCGCACATGATCGCAATCTGCGTACTGGCGCTGATGTTCGTCATCGCCACCGCGCTGCCCATCAATATGGGCGTCATCGCCTTTGTCGGCGCCTTTTTGGTCGGCAGTGTCGTGGCCGGCATGCAGGCCAAGGCCATCATGACGGGCTTTCCCGCCGAGCTGTTCCTGACCCTGGTCGGGATCACTTTCCTGTTCGCCCAGGCCCAGAACAACGGCACCATCGACTGGCTGGTGCGGCTCGCGGTGCGCGCCGTGGGCGGGCGCATCGCCGCCATCCCGTGGATCATGTTCGCGATCACGGCGGTGCTGACCTCGGTCGGTGCAGTGAGCCCGGCAGCGGTTGCCATCATCGCCCCGATCGCCCTCGGCTTCGCCGCCAAGTACAACATCAACCCGCTCATGATGGGCATGATGGTGGTGCACGGCGCCCAGGGCGGCGGCTTCTCGCCGATCAGCATCTACGGCGGCATCACCAACAAGGTGGTGCAGGAAGCCGGCCTGCCGATCTCCGAGCTGACCACCGCGCTCACCAGCCTTGGCGTCAACCTCGCCGTCTCCGCCGTGCTGTTCTTCGCCTTCGGCGGCCTGAAACTGATGCGCCAGACGGCGCCGAAAGGGGCGGCCGGTGTCGGCATCGGCATCTCGCCCTTCGGCCCGCCGGTGGCGGTGGCGGCGCAGGGACCGCAGATCTATGGCGACGCCGAGAACGAAGCGGCCAGCGAAGAGCGCCTCACGGCCCAGCGTTCGGCCAGCGCGGCCGCGGCAGTGGGCGGCACCATGGGCGCAGGCGGCGTGGCCGGCGCGCCGCGCGAAGCACTGGACAAGGGACCGGACCTGCACCAGGTCGTCACCGTGGTCGGCCTGATCGCGCTGGCCGTCCTTACCCTGCTGTACAAGCTCGACATCGGTTTTGTCGCGATCTCGATCGGCCTGCTCATCTCGATCCTGTCGCCGCAGGTACAGAAGCGCGCCATCGGCCAGGTGTCCTGGCCCGAGATCATGCTGATCGTCGGCGTCTCCACCTACGTGGGCGTGATGCAGAAGATGGGCACCATCACCTGGGTGGGCGACAGCGTCGCCAGCCTGACCTCGCCCCTGATGGTGGCCTTGCTGCTGCTGTTCGTCGGCGCCATCGTGTCGGCCTTCGCCTCGTCGACCGCGGTGCTCGGCTCCCTGATCCCGCTGGCCGTGCCTTTCCTGGCGTCGGGCACCGGGGTCGATCCGATCGGCTTCATCGCGGCGATGGCGGTCGCGTCCACCATCGTCGACGTCAGCCCCTTCTCGACCAATGGCGCCCTGGTCCTGGCCAGCGCCCAGCACATCGACCGCGACGTGTTCCTGCGCCAGCTGATGATCTATGGCGGTATCGTCACCCTGGTCGCGCCGGTCGTGGTGTGGCTGCTGTTCGTGGTCTTCTGAAGGTTTTGCAAAGGGAAATCGTATGAGTGCAGTCGAAGGCCGCTGGAATACCCAGCAACGCAACCGCGGCGAGCGCCTGGCGCGCGCGCGGGTAGCGCTCGGCGCCGCACTGGACGGCAAGGTCGTCCAGCCCACCCACATCGTCGAGCTGCTGCACGCCGTGCTCGAACCGGGCGACCGCGTCTGCCTGGAGGGCAACAACCAGAAGCAGGCCGATTTCCTCGGCAAGGCCCTGACGCGCCTGGACCCGGCGCGCGTCAACGGGCTGCACATGCTGCTCTCGGTGCTCTCGCTACCCGAGCACCTCGACGTGTTCGACAAGGGCATCGCGGCGAAGCTGGACTTTTCCTTCTCCGGCCCGCAGGCGGGGCGCCTGGCCAAGCTGGCCCAGGCCGGCAAGCTGAACATCGGCGCCATCCATACCTACCTGGAGCTGTTCGCGCGCTACTTCGTCGACCTGACGCCGCGCGTGGCCCTGGTGGCGGCCGAGATGGCCGACCGCGAAGGCAACCTCTACACCGGCCCGAACACCGAGGACACCCCGGCCATCGTCGAAGCCACAGCCTTCAAGAGCGGCATCGTGATCGCCCAGGTCAACCAGGTCGTCGACAAGCTGCCGAGGGTCGACATCCCCGCCGGCTGGGTCGAGTACGTGGTGCAGTCGCCGACCCCGTACTACATCGAGCCGCTGTTCACGCGCGACCCGGCATTGATCTCGGAAATCCAGGTCCTGATGGCGATGATGGCGATCAAGGGCATCTACGCCGAGTACGAGGTCGAGCGTCTCAATCATGGCATCGGTTTCGACACGGCCGCCATCGAGCTGCTGCTGCCGACCTATGCGGCCGAGCTGGGCCTGAAGGGCAAGATCGCCCGCCACTGGGCCCTGAACCCGCATCCGGCCCTGATTCCCGCGATCGAGGCGGGTTTCGTCGAGTCGGTGCACTCCTTCGGCTCCGAGCTCGGCATGGAAAACTACATCCGCGCCCGGCACGACGTCTTCTTTGTCGGCCCGGACGGCTCGATGCGCAGCAACCGCGCATTTTCCCAGGCGGCCGGGCACTATGCCTGCGATATGTTCATCGGCTCGACCCTGCAGATCGATTTGCAGGGCAATTCCTCGACCGCGACCCTGGGCCGTATCGCCGGCTTCGGCGGCGCCCCGAACATGGGCGCCGATGCGCGCGGCCGACGTCACCCCAGCGCGGCCTGGCTCAAGGCCGGGCAACAGGCGCGCGAGGGCCGCAACACCATCCCGCGCGGCCAGAAGCTGGTGGTGCAGATGGTCGAGACCTTCCGCGAGCACATGGCGCCGGCTTTTGTGGAAAAGCTGGATGCCTGGCAGCTGGCCGAACAGGCCGGCATGGCGATTCCGCCCGTGATGATCTATGGCGACGACGTCACCCACATCCTGACGGAAGAGGGCATCGCCAACCTGCTGCTGTGCCGCGGCGAGGAAGAGCGCGAGCAGGCGATCCGCGGGGTGGCGGGCTACACCCCGGTGGGCATGGGGCGCGACAGGCGCATGGTCGAGAACCTGCGCGACCGCGGCGTGATCCGCCGCCCCGAGGATCTCGGCATCGACAAGCGCATGGCGACCCGCGACCTGCTGGCCGCCAAGAACATGAAAGGCCTGGTGCGTGCGTCCGGCGGCCTGTACGAGCCGCCCAAGCGCTTCAGGAACTGGTAACGAGGAGTCTGAATGGAAACCCTGCAATTTCGTTTCGAAGCCGGCAGCCGCCCCCTGGCCGGCATGCCGCAGCTGGTCGGCGTGGTCGGCTCGGGCAACCTCGAGGTGCTGATCGAACCCGCCCACCTGAACGGCGCCTGCGAGATCGAGGTGCGCACCGCGGCGGTCGGCTTCGGCGCCACCTGGGAGGCCGTGATGGCCGACTTCCACGCGCGCTGGCAGCTCGCCGACGCGCGCATCAGCATCAACGACATGGGCGCCACGCCCGCCGTGGTCGGCCTGCGCCTCGACCAGGCCGTCGAATCGGTGACGGGAGGCACGCCATGAGCAGCTACCTCGAACTGACGGCGCGCCAGCGCATCCCGGCCATGTTCGATGCGGGCTCCTTTGAGGAATTCCTGCCGCCGAGCGCGCGCGTGGCCAGCCCGCACCTGGCCCAGCTGGACGCACCGGTCTCCTTTGACGACGGCGTGGTGGTCGGGCGCGGCCTGCTGGATGGCCTGCGCGTCTACGGCGCCGCGCAGGAGGGCGGCTTCATGGGCGGTGCGGTCGGCGAGGTGCATGGCGCCAAGCTGGTGGGCATGCTGCGCCGGGCCATCGACGACCGGGCCGATGCCGTGCTCCTGCTGCTGGAATCGGGCGGGGTGCGCCTGCACGAGGCGAACGCCGGCCTGATCGCGGTCTCGGAGGTGATGCGCGCCATGCTGGACGCGCGCGACGCCGGCATCCCGGTGGTGGCGCTGGTGGGCGGCTCGAACGGCTGCTTCGGCGGCATGGGCATCTCGGCGCGCTGCGCCAACACCGTCATCATGTCGGAGGAAGGGCGGCTGGCAATGTCCGGCCCGGAGGTGATCGAGACCGCCAACGGCGTCGAGGAATTCGACTCGCGCGACCGCGCCCTGGTCTGGCGCACCACCGGCGGCAAGCACCGCTACCTGCTGGGCGACTGCCAGGTGCTGGTGCCCGACGACACGGCGGCCTTCCGGCAAGCCGCGCTCCAGGCGATCGCCGACATCAAGGCCGCAGGGAGCCGGCTGGCACTGGAAGACCTGCTGCGCGAACAGGACATGCTCGGGCGCCGCATCGCACTGGCCGAGGGCCTGCTCGAGCCGATGGAGATCTGGCAGCGCCTCGGCATCGCCGAGCCGGCCAGCGTGCCGATGCTGGATGCCGACGCCTTCCTGGCGCTGGCGAGCCGCCACCGCGTCCAGGCCGGAAAGGGAGAGTGAAGATGGACTGGCATACTTTGGCAACGCAGCTCTTCCCCGAGGGCCACGATATCCTCGAACACGATCACTTCCTGTCCGGCACCGCCCGGGTGCAAGGCAAGGCCATCGATGTGATCGGGACCACCGGCCACGTCCCGATCGGCATCGAGATCGCCCTCGCCCAGGCCCGCGCCATCCTGCGCACCGTGCAGGAACATCCCGGCCGCCCGATCCTGATCCTGGTCGACACCATGGGCCAGCGCCTGCGCCATCGCGACGAGATGTTGGGCATCAACAGCTACATGGCCCACCTTGGCAAGTGCGTCGACCTGGCGCGCCGCAAGGGGCACACCGTGGTCGGCCTCGTGTACGACCAGGCCCTGTCCGGCGGCTTCATCACCAGCGGCCTGATTGCGAGCAGCTGCTACGCGTTGCCGCAGGCGACCATCCGCGTGATGGGCCTGCCGGCGATGGCGCGCATCACCAAGGTGCCCGAAGAGCGCCTGACGGAACTCGCCAAGGACAACCCGGTCTTCGCGCCGGGCCCCGAGAACTACCTGCGCATGGGCGGCCTGCACGGCATCTGGCGGGTTGGCCAGGACGCGGACCTCGCGGGCGAGCTGGCGCGGGCCCTGGCCGACAGCCCGGTCGAGGACGTGCGCATGGCCCTCGGCCGCGAGCGCGGCGGGCGCCTTCTGGCGCAGCCGGTCGCGGAGGCGGTCAGGACGGGCAGCCATGTTCGCCCGGCATGACCTGGTCTGGCTGACCCACCGCGGCTGGGATCGCGTGCGCGCCGGTGCGCCACAGGATGCGCTCGCCGCTCTGGACGCCTGGCGTGACGCCGGCTGGCCCGCCGTGGTGCGTCGCGCCGAGGCGGACCTGGCCGCCAGCGAGGTGGCGATCGGCTTCGCCATGCCGCCGCGCGCCGTGGATGGCGGCAAGCTGCGCGTCGCCTGCCGGGTGGAACTGTCCGACATTGGGCGCCGGACCCGGGCGCTGCCCCTGGTCGGCGCCCTCGATGCCGTACCGCTCGCATGGCGCGAAGGACTCGCCCGCCTCGAGCAGGAAGCCGCCGGCGCCGGGCTCGGGCTGGCGGTCTATGGTTCGGTGGCGCTGGAGGCGCTGACCGGCCAGCATTATGTACGCCCGGAATCCGACATCGACCTGCTGCTGCGGCCCCTGAGCCGGGCGCAGCTGATGGCCGGCCTCGAGCTGCTTGCCACCCACGCGTTGGCGCTGCCGCTCGATGGCGAAGTCGTCTTCCCCGACGGGCGTGCGGTGGCCTGGAAGGAGCTGCGCGCGGCCTTCGACAGCGCGCCCGGTACGCGGGTGCTGGCCAAGGCGCTCGAGCGGGTGGCGCTGGTCAAGCCGGAAGAACTCCTTGCAACACTGGAGGACGCTCAATGGCTGAACTGATCGCACTCCACCCCCGTGGGATGCTGCGGACGCCGGCCCCGATTCATGACCGCCGGTTCTGCCAGCGCATCGCGCGCCTGGCGGTGCGCAGCCTGTATGCCGAACTGGCCCTGTATCCGAAGCCAGGCCTGGTCTCGCTGGTCGACAACGGCAGCCACCAGGACATGACAGCCGAGACCTTCGTACGCAGCATGTTCGCGCTGCGCCGCTACTTCCTGCACATCGCCGAGGCGGGCATGGCGGGGGCCTCTTTTTCCGAACTCAAGCGTCTGGGCATCGCCGCCGAGGAGCGCATGCTGCGCGCCACGAACGGCATCAATACCCATCGCGGCGCGATTTTCTGCCTTGGCCTCTTGTCAGCAGCGATCGGCCGCTGCCGGGCGGCGGGAGCCTTGCTATCTCCAGGCGCGATCCGGGCTGCCGTGATCGCACACTGGGGAGCAGAGCTCGGCGCCCACAGCGTCGACGCCGGCACCCAATCGCACGGCGCGAAAGCGCTCCTGCGCTACGCCGCCAGCGGCGCGCGCGAGGAGGGCGCACGCGGCTTCCCCTCGGTGTTCGAGGTCGGGCTGCCGGCCCTGCAGCGCACGCTGGGAGCGGGACGCGGCATGCGCCGGGCGCGCATCGACGCGCTGTTCTCGCTGATGGCGCACATCAGTGACACCAACGTCTACCATCGCGGCGGTGTCAATGGTGCGCTCAGGGTGCGCAGCCAGGCGCGCGTCTTCGTCGCACGCGGCGGCAGCGCGGCGCCGGACTGGGAAGCGCGGGCCCTGGCCTGCCACCGCGATTTCGTCGCGGCGCGCCTGTCGCCGGGTGGGGCGGCCGACCTGTTGGGCGCCGTGTGCTTCGTGCATGCTGCCTGCGGCGGCGAGGGCTGAGATGGCGGGCCGGCTCCTCGTGCTCTGTCCCGGCCAGGGTGCGCAGCACCCGGCCATGTTCGACATGGCGCGCAGCGACCCGGCCGCCTCCAGGGCGCTGGATGTGTGGCTTGCCGACCCGGCGCTGGCGAAGCTGGCGGGCGGCGCCTCGCTCTTCGCCAACCAGCTCGCCCAGCCGGCCATCGTGGCGGCGACGCTGGCCATGTGGACGGCGCTGCGCGAGACGATCCCGGCGCCGTCACTGGTGGCCGGCTACAGCATCGGCGAACTGGCCGCCTACGGTGTCGCGGGCGCGCTTGCTCCCCTGGCGGTGGTGCGGATCGCGGCCGAGCGTGCGGGCCTCATGGACGCCTGCGTCGACGGGCGTGCGGCGCAGGGCATGGTGGCCCTGTCCGGCATGCCGAAAGAGGCCATCGAGGCGCTGCTGGCGCGCTTCGGCTTTTATCCGGCGATCGTGACCGGCGAGGACGCCGTGGTTGCCGGCGGCCCTGCCGCGCTGCGTGAGGAACTCGCCGAGGCCGTTCTGGCAACGGGCGGCCGCGCGACCGTGTTGCCGGTCGAGGTGGCATCGCACACTCCTCTGCTGCAAGGAGCAGTGTCGCCATTCTCCGAACTGCTGGCGCGCCAGGCCTGGTCGGCGCCGGCATTTCCCATCCTGTCCGGCATCTCGGCCGAGAAGGTGGAAGATGCCCGGCTGGCCATGCGCGTACTGTCGCGCCAGATCGCGGAACCGATCCGCTGGATGGACTGCATGGATGCCTGCGCCGAGACGGGCATCACCGTCGCGCTGGAACTCGGCCCCGGCGCCGCGCTGTCCCGAATGTTGCAGGCGCGCCACCCCGACATCGCCTGTCGTTCTGTCACGGAATTCCGCTCCCTGGACGGGATACGCTCCTGGCTAGGGAGGCAGCTCGAATAACATTCACCAGATCGATATCTGGTATTGCAAATCAGAATTGGAAATTCCTCCGACTCACCTCTATAACGGTCGTACTGGATCGCGATTGCGATCGAACCGTTTCGCGGGGCCGCTCCGAATAGGTCCCGCACCAAGAGGAGTCGAGCATGAAAAACCTGTTCAACAAGTTCGCCAGCGTGCTGCTCGCGGCCGCCAATGGCCGCGCCCTGAACGTGCTGCGCAAGCAGGCCGAGCTGTCCAAGCCTTTCCACGTCGAGTTCCGCTCGAACGCGGGCGGCTGGAACTAAGCGCCAAGAAGACTTCGCCCACGTCGATGGGCGAGCCAGGAAGGGCCGGATTCGCATGGCGAAACCGGCCCTTCTTCTTTGTTGGTCCACCCTCCTTGCATTCTCATGCGCCCACCCAGCCTCGGCCGCGGAAGTGGGAAAGCGTGAGGATCCAGCCTTGCCAGGCCGATATCCTCGTCAGGTTTGCACAAGGGAAGACGAGCATCGGATGGACTGCCTCATACGACCGTATCGACCGGCGGAAGCCGCGCAGCGCGATCTTCCCCGACGAGTGGGCCGTGATCCGCATGCTGGTCGTCGCACCCGAACGGCGCGGCCGGGGCAGGCGGCCGCCAGCTGGTGGCCGCCTGCCTGCGCCATGCGATCCGCGATGGCGCGCCGGCGATCGGCCTGCATACGAGCCCCATGATGGCGACCGCCCTGCGGCTCTATACCACCCTCGGCTTCACGCGCGAGCGCGACCTCGACCCCATCGACGGCGTCGCCTACGGCCGCTACGTACTCCCCGCCGGTCGCTTCCAGGCGGCGCTCGACCAGCTGGCTAGCTGGCCGGCTTGAACGGACTGCGTTCGTTCAGCTCATCCATGTAGTCGTCGATCCCGCCTTTCTCGCGCTCCAGGAAGCGTTCGATCGCATCGGCAAACGATGGGTGGGCCAGCCAGTGCGCCGACCAGGTGCGGGTCGGCAGGAAGCCGCGCGCCATCTTGTGCTCGCCCTGCGCGCCGCCTTCGAAGGCCTTGATACCCTGTTCGATGCAGAACTCCAGCGGCTGGTAATAGGCCGCCTCGAAGTGCAGGCAGGGCACGTGTTCCAGCTCGCCCCAGTAGCGCCCGAACAGCGTGCTCTCGTCGTGGATGACGAGGGAGGCCGCGATGTCGCGTCCTTCGCGCGAAGCGATCACGAGCAGGATGTTGTCCGGCATGGTCTGGCCGATGCGGCGGAAGAAATCCAGGTTCAGGTAGGGCGTCGAGTAATGCGCCTGGTAGGTGTGCCGGTAGCAGCGGTTGAACAGCACCCATTCCGAATCGGTCACGTCACGCCCGCGCACCCGGCGCAGGGTGACGCCGGCCTCTGCTACTTTCCTGCGTTCGGCCCGGATGTTCTTGCGCTTCTTCTGCTCCAGCGTCGCCAGGAACTCGTCGAAACACTCGTAACCCTGGTTCAGCCAGTGAAACTGCACGCCGCTGCGCAGCATGAAGCCCGCCTCCTGCAGCTGGCGCGCATGTTCCTCGGGCGGGAACAGCACGTGGGTGGACGAGACCTCGCTTGCCGCCTGCGTCGCCACCAGCACGTCGATCAGGGCCGCGCGCGCCTCGGCATCGACCGCCATCAGGCGCGGGCCCGCGACCGGCGTGAAAGGAATCGCCGAGAGCAGCTTCGGGTAGTACTCGACCCCGTGGCGCTGGTAGGCATCGGCCCAGGCCCAGTCGAACACGTACTCGCCATAGGAGTGGCCCTTGACGTAGAGGGGCAGGGCGGCGGCGAGCATCTCGCCGTCGTAGAGGACGATGTACTGCGGCTGCCAGCCGGTCTCCGGCGCCGCGCTGCCGGATTCGTGCAGGGCGTGGAGAAAGGCGAAGGAGAGGAAGGGATTGGAATCTTCCTGTGCGGCGACCAGCGCGTCCCAGCGCTGCTGGCCGATTTCAAGCAAGGAAGAAACGATATGCGTGCGATAATTCAAAATGACATCCCTAACGAATTGATGAGCTGCGTCTTGAAAGACTCACCAATGACAAACCGATTCTTCAACCTCTATACGCACCACTTCGCCCGCGTCGCCGTGGCCATTCCGCGCGTACGCGTCGCCGACCCGGCCTTCAACGTCGGGCAGACCCTGAACCTGGCGCGCCAGGCCGCCGATGAAGGCGCCGTGCTGGTTGCCTTCCCCGAACTCGGCCTGTCCGCCTACAGCTGCGACGACCTGTTCCACCAGCGCGCGCTGCTCGACGGCTGCCTGGCCGGCCTGGCCCGGATCGTCGAGGCCTCGACGACGTTGCCGCTGGCGCTGGTCGTCGGCCTGCCGCTGAAGGTCAATCACCAGCTCTTCAACTGCGCCGCGGTCATCGCGAACGGCCGGGTGCTGGGGGTGGTGCCCAAGAGTTTCCTGCCTAATTATGGCGAATTCTACGAATCCCGGCAGTTCAGTGCCGCGGATTGCGCGGCGGTCGAGCAAATCGACCTGTTCGGCGCGACCGTGCCCTTCGGGCCCAACCTCCTGTTCGAGATCGGGAACCTGCCCCTGTTCCGATTCCACGTCGAGATCTGCGAAGACGTGTGGGTGCCGATCCCGCCGTCCTCGTTTGCCGCCATGGCCGGCGCCACGGTGCTGGTGAACCTGTCGGCCTCGAACGTCGTGGTGGGCAAGAGCGGCTACCGCCACCAGCTGGTCAGCCAGCAGTCGGCGCGCTGCCTGGCGGCCTATCTGTACACCTCGGCCGGCCGCGGCGAATCGACCAACGACATGGCCTGGGACGGCCAGTCGCTGATCTACGAGAAGGGCGAGCTGCTGGCCGAGTCGGAACGCTTCAGCGACGATTCGCACGTGATCTACGCCGACGTCGACCTCGACCGCCTGTCGAACGAGCGCATGCACGCGACCACCTTCGCGCAGTCGGTGCGCCGCCATGCGGACGAGGTGTCCAGGTTCCGCCTGGTGCAGTTCCAGCTCGACCTGCCGCTGGACCAGGACATGCCGCTCGCCCGCACCGTCGAGCGCTTCCCCTACGTGCCGGCGGACCGGGCGCGCCGCGACGAGCGCTGCACGGAGGTCTACAACATCCAGGTGCAGGCCCTGATCCAGCGCCTGTCCAGCACCGGCATCGAGAAGGTGGTGATCGGGGTCTCGGGCGGGCTCGATTCCACCCACGCGCTGCTGGTCTGCGCCAAGGCCATGGACCGGCTCGGGCTGCCGCGCACCAACATCCTCGCCTACACCATGCCCGGCTTCGCCACCAGCGAGCGCACCCTGCACCAGGCCAATGAGCTGATGCGCGTGGTCGGCTGCAGCGCCCGGCTGATCGACATCCGCCCGAGCTGCATCCAGATGCTCAAGGACCTCGGCCACCCCTACAGCGAGGGCAAGCCTGACTACGACATCACGTTTGAAAACGTGCAGGCGGGCGAGCGCACCAACCACCTGTTCCGCCTCGCGAACTTCCACAACGCGATCGTGATCGGCACCGGCGACCTGTCCGAGCTGGCGCTGGGCTGGTGCACCTACGGCGTGGGCGACCACATGTCGCACTACAACGTGAACGCGAGCGTGCCGAAGACCCTGATCTCCTACCTGGTGCGCTGGGTGGCCGAGACCGGCGCGGTCGTCCAGGATGGTGCGGACGTGCTGCTGCGTATTCTCGACACCGAGATCAGCCCGGAGCTGGTGCCGGGCGGGGACAAGGACGGGAAGCCCGCCCAGATCACCGAGAACACCATCGGCCCCTACGAGCTGCAGGACTTCAACCTGTACTACACGATCCGCTACGGCTTCAAGCCGAGCAAGGTCGCCTTCCTTTCCTGGAGCGCCTGGCATGACCGCGAGGGGGGCAGGTGGCCGAACGCGGCCGGCACGCGCAACCAGTACGAGCTGGGGGCGATCAAGAAAAACCTCGGTATCTTCCTGTGGCGCTTCTTCAAGACCAGCCAGTTCAAGCGTACCTGCGTGCCGAACGGGCCGAAGGTGGGCAATGGCGGCTCGCTGTCGCCACGCGGCGACTGGCGCGCACCGTCGGATTCCGAAGCCACCGTGTGGCTGGATGACCTGAACAATATTCCTGACTGAGAGAGACAAGAACATGAAACAGATTACCTGCGTGATCAAACCCTTCAAGCTCGACGAAGTGCGCGAGGCGCTGGCGGACGTCAACGTCACCGGCCTGACCGTCACCGAAGTGAAAGGCTTCGGCCGCCAGAAGGGCCACACCGAGCTGTATCGCGGCGCCGAGTACGTGGTCGACTTCCTGCCCAAGGTGAAGATCGAAGTGGTGGTGGACGACGGCATGGCCGATCAGGTGGTCGACGCCATCATCAAGGCGGCCCGCACCGGCAAGATCGGCGACGGCAAGATCTTCGTGCAGAACGTGGAGCAGGTGATCCGTATCCGCACGGGCGAAACCGGGGCCGACGCCGTTTAAGCGGCACACGGGACCCAGCTTTTGTAGGTCTTTTCCGGCGCGCGCAAGCGAAGCGTGGTCAATCGTACGGCAGAAAGATGCGTTAAGATAGTTGAAAGATTATCTGTTTTGCAATTATCGTTGTCATCGCTCTTCAACCTACGCAGAGACTTCCATGAGCGACATTGAAAAGATTCATACCGGTATTCCCGAGCTCGACCAGGTGCTGAGGGGCGGGCTGCCCAGGCAGCGCATCCATCTCATCGAGGGAAGGCCCGGCACGGGCAAGACCACCATCGGCCTGCGCTTCCTGATCGACGGCGCCGAAAAGGGCGAGCGCTGCCTGTATATATCGCTGTCCGAGACCGTCGAGGAGTTGCAGGCGACCGCGCGCAGCCATGGCTGGTCGCTCGACGGTATCGACGTGAGAGAAGTGGTGCCCGCCGAATCCCAGCTCGAGCACCAGCAGAGCGTGCTGTTTCCCTCCGAGGCGGAACTGAGCCAGACCATCGGGGCCATCACGGACACCATCCAGGAGCGCCAGCCGGTGCGCATCGTGATCGACTCGATGTCGGAACTGCGCATGGTCGCCAACGATCCGATGCGTTACAGACGCCAGATCGTTGCCCTGAAGCGCTTTCTCCTGCAGCAGGACTGCACCACGCTCCTGATGGACGACCTCACCGACGAACCACGCCAGTTCGACCTGCAGGGCACGGTGCACGGGGTGATCACGCTCGACCAGCGCGAGCGCGAATTCGGTGCGGCGCGCCGGCGCCTGCGGGTGGTCAAGATGCGCGGCGCCGAGTTCCAGAGCGGCTGGCACGACTTCGCCATCACCTCGCGTGAGATCTACGTCTTCCCCAGCCTGATCGCCGAGGAACACAAGGGCCAGCGCACGCGCGAAACCGTGACCAGCGAAGTCGCGGAGCTCGATGCGATGCTGTGCGGCGGCCTGGTGCGCGGCACCTCGGCGATGATCCTGGGTCCGACCGGGGTCGGCAAGTCGTCGCTGGCCCTGCAGTACGCCAACGTGGCGGCCGAGCGCGGCGAGCACGTCGCGTACTTTGCTTTCGACGAGACCAAGGATACCCTGCTCGACCGCGCCAATGGCCTGTCGATGCGGGCCGGCGACGCCATCGACTCCGGGAACATCTTCTGGGAGCGGATCAATCCGACCCGCATCACGCCCGGCGAATTCATCTGGAAGGTGCGGCGCCAGGTGGAAGACCACGATGCCGCGGTGGTCGTCATCGACAGCCTGAATTCCTACCTCGAGACCATGCACGAGGAAGCCGCGCTGATGCTGCAGATGCACGAGCTGCTGAGCTACCTGGCGAACCAGGGCGTGCTCTCGCTCCTGATCGTCAACCAGTCCGGCGTGCTGCAGGACGTGCGCGACACGCTCGACGTCGGCTTCATCAGCGACACGGTGATCCTGCTGCGCTACTTCGAGGCAGAGGGTTCGGTGCGCAAGGCGATCTCGGTGGTCAAGAAGCGTCCCGGACGCCACGAGACCAGCATCCGCGAATTTTCCCTCACCAGCAGCGGGATGGCCGTGGGCGAGCGGCTCCAGGACTTCCAGGGCGTGCTGACCGGCGTGCCGCGCATCGCGCCCGGGCCATGACGGATCCGCGCAAGCCAGGCTGGGACCTTGTCGCGGCCATCTGCGCGCCCTACGGCCAGGATGGCCTTGCACTGGCCGCGCAGCTGGAACAGTGGGGCGCGCACCCGCGCCTCTGCGCGGACGGCGAGGCCCTGAAAGCAGCCGTTCTCGACCCTTCGCTGACGCTCCTGCTGGCGACCGACGATGCACTCGAGACCCATGCGGCCGAGCTGGCGGCGGCCCTGCGCGAGCAGCCGGCCTGGTCCGACCTGCCGATCATCGTCTTCAGCGCCCAGGCCAATAGCGGCGGCTCGCAGCAGCAGTGGGCCTTCCTGCGCCAGTTCGCCAACCTGACCGTGCTCGCGCGTCCCAGCCCCGCCAACGTGCTGCGCGCGGCCTTCGACGCCGCCTGCCGTGCGCGGGCCTGGCAATTCACGGTGCGCGAGCAGATGCAGACCCTGTCCGCCGCTGCGGGGCTGCTCGAGCAGCGCGTGCTCGAGCGCACCGCCGAACTGTATGCGGAAGTGGAGACCCGCAAGCGCGTGGAGAGCGCCCTGAACGAATCGCGCAAGCTGGAAGCCATCGGTCGGCTGACGGGCGGCGTGGCCCACGACTTCAACAACCTGCTGCAGGTGATCCAGGGTTCGACCACGCTGCTGCCCCTGGTGGAGCCGGGCGGCGAGCGCTTCCAGCGCGCCCTGCACGCAATCCAGCGCGCCGCATCGCGCGGCGCCAAGCTGACCCACCAGCTGCTCGCTTTCGGCCGGCGCCAGGCCCTCAGCGGAGGCGCGCTCGACATCGCCGGGCAGCTGGAAGAGATGCGCGACCTGCTGCAGCAGTCGCTGCGCGAGCAGATTCCGCTCACCCTCGACATCGAGCCCGGCCTGTGGCTGGCCGATGCCGATTCCACCCAGCTCGAAGTGGCGCTGCTGAACCTGGCCGTGAACGCCAAGGACGCCTTGCCGCGCGGCGGCAAGGTGACCATCGGCGCCTGCAATCTCACCCTGCCGTCGCCGAAGGTCGGCGAGACCGAGCTGCGCGGCGAATTCGTCTGGCTCACCGTCGCCGACAATGGTCCCGGCATGGCGCCCGAGGTCGAAGCGCAGGCCTTCGATCCCTTCTTCACGACCAAGCCGGTCGGCGCCGGTACCGGCCTGGGGCTGAGCCAGGTGTATGGCTTCGCGAAGCAGTCGGGCGGGACGGCCTGGATCGACACCTCGCCCGAGGGCACCAGGGTGTCGATCCTGCTGCCGCGCAGCAAGGCCGCGGTGGCGCCGGACAAGGAAGCCGGTGGCGACGTGGCGCCGCTCGCGGTCGCGGGCAGGCGCGTGCTGCTGGTCGAGGACGACCCCGAAGTCGCCGACGCGACCCTGACCCTGCTCGAGAACCTGGGTTGCAGCACCACGCTCGCGCGCGACGCGCAGGAGGCGCTGCGGCAGCCGCTGGACGCCTTCGACCTGCTGTTCTCGGATGTGGTCATGCCCGGTGCGATGGACGGCATCGGCTTGGCGCGCCGGGTGCGCGAGCTGCGCCCGGGCATGCCGATCCTGCTTGCCAGCGGCTACGTGGTGGCGCCCGAGCGCCTGCAGGGGCTGTCGATCAGTGTCCTGGCCAAGCCCTACACCCAGGAAGAATTGCGCAAGGCCCTGGGGCGCCTGCTGGCCGGCCAGTGACATTCGGTGGCTTTTGCCACGCCCGCCATCTGCTAAGCTCGCGGCTATCCGTCTTTTTTACCGCAGAGAACCCAATGGCACGCAACAGGCACTGGTCCCTCCTCCTCGCGCTCGGCGCGTCCCCCGCTCACGCCGTCGAGGCGCCCATCCAGAGCGTCACGCTCTACCCCGGCAGCGCCACGGTGGAGCGCGTGGTGCAGGTGGCGCCGGGCGGCTCCCTGGTCGAGATCACCGGCCTGCTGGCCAACTTCAACACCGACACGTTGCGCCTGCAGGCCGACCCCGGCATCCAGGTCGGCCAGGTGGTGACGCGCGACCAGGCGCAATCCGAGAACCCCAGCCCACGCGCGGCCGAGCTGGAAGCGAAGATCCAGGCGCTGGAAGACCAGGTCGCGGCGATCGATGCGCAAGCCAAGGCGGCGCAGGTGGTGCAGGGCTACCTCGAACGCCTGGGCGGCGCCGACAACGCGGCGGGCCGCCCGGCGCCCGTCGATCCGAAGGCGCTGGCCGGCACGCTTGACGCGATCCGCAAGGGCGCGAGCGAGGCCCTGCAGCGCGTGCACGACGGCGAGGTCAAGAAACGCGCGCTCACGAAGCAGCTCGAGGTCTTCCGGCGCGACCTGGTCAAGGTCCAGGCCAGCACCCGCGAAAGCCGCGTGATGACGGTCGCCGTCTCCGCGAAGCAGGCGGGCCGGATCGTGCTGTCTTACCAGGTCAACCGCGCCGGCTGGAAGCCGGCCTACCGTGCTTCGCTGGATTCGAACGCGTCGACGGTCGACATCGAACGCATGGCGACGATTTCACAGAAGACCGGCGAGGACTGGAGCCGCGTGAAGCTGCGCCTGTCGACCGGCCAGCCGAGCCTGTCGGTCAATGCGCCGGACCCGTCTCCCTGGCTGCTGACCTGGCAGCCGCCGGTACAGCAGCAGTTCGCGGAATCCTATCTCGCCGCGCCCGCGCCGCCACCGCCGCCTGCGCCTTCGATGAGCCAGCGGCGGGTGGCCGTGAAAGGCTCGGCCGTGGCGGACGACTACGTCGCGCCGGTGCTGGAGACGCAAGGGAACTTCACCACCGAATTCGAGGTGCCGGCGCGGGTCGACCTGGCCTCCGACGGACGCGAGATCTCGGTCGCGCTGTCGCGCCAGGCGATGCCGGTCAAGCAGAGCGTGCGCATCGCGCCGCGCTACTACCGCGACCTGGCGGTCCTGACGATCGACGCGCCGCGGCCCGAGGGTGTCTGGCTGCCCGGCCAGGTGCAGCTGCGCCGCGACGGCGCCTACGTCGGCTCCCTGCACTGGAATCCGCAGGAGGAGGAGCGCTTCGCCATGGCCTTCGGACGCGATCCGCTGGTGCGCGTGACGGTCGAGAACCGCAACGAGAAATCGGGCCAGAAGGGCCTGTTCAGGCGCGACAACGAGCGCCGCATCGCCGATACCTACGTGGTGCAGAACCTGCACCGCCAGCCGATCGACGTGCTGGTGCTGGAGCCGACGCCGGTCAGCCAGTCGGACCAGGTGCAGGTGAAGGTGGCGCTCAGCCCCGCGGCCACCGTGAAGGACTGGCAGGGGCGCCGCGGCCTGATGGGATGGGAGCGCAGCTTGAAACCGAACGAGACGGCGCGCTTCGACATGGACTACGAGATCGCCTATCCGAAGGAAGGCAGCGTGAGCGGCCTGAACTAGCGTCCCATGCGCAGGTCGAACTTCCAGGTAATCAGGCGCAGGCCGCTGATGAACAGGGCGCTCGACCACAGCGCGAAGTCGTGCTCGACGCCGTACTTGCCCATCAGGAGGAACATCCAGTTGCCGAGGAAGGCGCAGATGGCGTAGGGCTTCCCGTCGCGGAAGACCATCGGCACCTCGTTGCAGACGATGTCGCGCAACACACCGCCGAAGATCCCGGTGATCACGCCCATCATCGAGGCGATGAAGATCGGCATGTTGGCGTCCAGGGCCGCCGAAGTGCCGGCGATCGAGAACAGGCCCAGGCCGACGGCGTCGGCGATGACGATCAGGCGCTCGGAGACGATCTGGCGCAGCGTGCGGATCAGGGGAGAGGCGACCAGCGCCAGCACGAAGATCAGGATCGCGTATTCCTGGTGGATGACCCAGAACAGGGGGCGGCGGTCGAGCAGGATGTCGCGCAGGGTGCCGCCGCCGAATGCGGCAATGAAGGCCACCGTGAAGACACCCACCAGGTCCATGCGCTTGCGCCTGGCTTCGATGAAGCCCGAGAAGGCGCCGACCAGGATCGCCATGATTTCGATGAACTTGATGAGGGTCATGCGGTAAGGAAGAGCCCGTGATGTTGCTAGACTACCATGCCGCTGTGCTTTTAAGTAGGGTGGGCGGTCCCCGCCCACGCGTTCACATTTCGCTCGCGGTGTGAGGACGCGTTCCGAACCGCATAGGCCAATTCAACGCGCGGTCGGCGAAGCCGACCACCCTACAAGAGCGGAAGCCTGACCGAGAAGATGACTTCATTGCCATCATGGCGATACGCGATCTCGCCATGGTGCTCGCGCACGATCTGCTGCGCGATGTAAAGGCCCAGCCCCATGCCCGTGCGGTTGCGCGGGTTGTTCAGGGAGGCGCGCTTGAAGGGATTGAAGAGCGTGGCCGCGACTTCCGGCGGGATCGGGTCGCCGGCGTTGCTGACGTCGACGACCGCCTCCTTGCCCTGCACGGTCACGCACACGCGCACCGGCTTGCCCGCCGCGCCATGGTGGCGCGCGTTGCTCAGCAGGTTGGACAGCACCTGGGCCAGGCGGCCGCTGTCGGCGTTCACCGTCGCCGGCTCGTCGCAGGCCAGCTGGAAGGGAATGGCCGGGTAGGCCATGCGCGCCTCGTCGATCAGGTCTTCCACCAGCGCCGTCAGGTTCACGGGCTCGAGCGTCACGCCCAGGCCCAGGCCGCCGTCGATGCGGCTCATGTCCAGTACCTGGGTGATCATGCGCTGCATGCGGCTGGTGGAGGACTGGATGCGCTTGCCGATGATCGGCTGGGCGCTGCCTTTCTCCAGCACCATGCCGGCCATATTGATCGAGTGGAGCGGGTCGCGCAGGTCGTGTCCCAGCATGGCCAGCAGCTGGGCGCGGGTCGCTTCGGTCTGGCTGCGGCGCGCGGTCATCACGCGCACCAGCTCGGCCAGCGTGAGGCGCGCATTGGCGAGGATGGTCGACTCCCAGGGGTGCGCATGGCCGCGCACCGTCTCGTACCAGGCGTCGAAGGAGCCGCGCGGCGTCAGGCGTTCGCCGAGGGGGCCGAAGGCGGTGGTCTTTTCCGGCCGGCCGCCCCAGGCGACCTGTTCGATCTGTTCGAGGCGCAGCAGCACGGTCCAGCCTTGCGCGGGCGGGTCGAAGGGCAGGGCGAGCATGCCCGCCCACTTGCCCAGCTGTGCGCGGACGGGCTCCGGCCAGTCATCCAGCTTTTCGCGCACCACCAGGTCGTGCGTGCCCTCGGGCAGCGAAGCGACGATGGCCTCGGCCAGGCCGGGCGGGAGCTCGGCGCCGTGCACGCGCACTTTGCCGTAATAGCTGGTGATCTGGGCCTGGGCCTGGGTCGCGGCCAGCATGGCGTCGGAAAAGCGGCTGAAGGTCTCCAGCGGATCGTCTTCCAGCAGCAGGTCTTCGATCAGCTTGGTGCGGGCCGAGGCGGAGCGTTCGATCATTGCCGTTTCGAGGCGCGATTCGATGCTGTGGATGGTCGATGCCATCACTTGCGCCAGCACGTCGGCCGCCATGCGGATCGAGTAGGGGACCAGCTTGCGCGACATGTGGTGGCAGGCGATCAGGCCCCACAGGCGGCCGTTGATGACGATCGAGACGCTCATCGAGGCGCCCACGCCCATGTTCTTGAGGTATTCGATGTGGACCGGCGAGACGCTGCGCAGCACCGCGTGGCTCATGTCGAGCGGCAGCGCCTCCGGCGCGCCGAGCAGGGGGACCGCCTCGTACTGCACGTCGACGATCGAGCGCAGGGTGTTCAGGATGTAGAGGCGGCGCGCCTGGGCCGGGATGTCCGAGGCCGGGTAGCGCTGGCCGAGGTAGGGCACGATATCCTCGCGCCGGCTTTCCGCCACCACGTCGCCGCTGTCGTCGGGGCGGAAGCGGTAGGCCATCACCCGGTCGAATCCGGTGAATGCACGGATCTGGTCCACGGCGCTGGCGAGCAGGCCTTCGATGGTCTGCTGGCGGCGCAGGCGGTCGATCGAGGCGTGGGCCTTGAGCGCGAAGTGGGTTACCTCGTCGGCGCCGGTTTCGCGCTGTTCGAATTCGGCGACCACACGACCCAGGCCGGCATGCACGACGCAGTCGTAGTCGGCGCCATTGAGGGAAACCGGCACCATCGAGGGCGTCACTTCGCGCTCGCCCGGGCCGATGTAGTCGATCAGGAGTTCCAGCGCCGCGGGCGGCAGGGCGAGGGAGGCGTAGGGGATGCCGAGGGTGAGCTCGATGCCGAGCATGGCCGCGGCATTCGCGCTCCAGCCTTCGAGGAAGCCGGCATCGTTGAAGAACAGGAGGGCCCCGTGGGGCTGGATCGAACCGGGGATGTGGATCGGCTCGTCGGCGCAGTTCAACAGATCGACCTGGCGGCCGTGCTCCATCAGAATCACGGAAGTACCCTTCAATTCGCCACCATCCTTTTCGTCAAATCCGGCAAATCCCGGCCGAACGTATTTTACAGATAATGCAGATGGACTGTATCGTACTGTTGCGTCAATGTTGCAGTCCGTGCGTGCTTTCACTCAAGCAGGGCGGGGCGCAGCAGGACGACCAGGGCGCCATGGCCGCCGTCCTTCTTGCCGGCCACGCAGAAGGCGACCACTTCGCTCTTCTGCACCAGCCAGCTGTGCACGATCCCGCGCAACACCGGCTGGCCTTTCGGCGAGCCGTAGCCGATGCCGTGGACGATGCGCACGCAGCGCACGCCGCGGCGATTCGCGCGGTGGAGAAAGTCGGTGACGGCGTCGCGCGCTTCGTCGCGGTTCATGCCGTGCAGATCCAGCTCGTCCTGGACCGGCCAGTGGCGCTTGCGCATCTTGCGCACCACGTCGGGGCCGACGCCCGGCTGGGCGTAACTGAGGGAGGGGTCTTCGTCGAGCAGTCCGTCGACGTCGAACAGGTCGGACAGCGACTCGCGCAGCACGGCCTCGGTTTCTTCGTCCTGCGTGAGGGGCTTGCGGTCCTGGAAGCTGCGCTCGGAGGCGACGTAGACCGGGCGGTAGACGTAGCGGTCCGATTCGGGCAGCTTGTGCACGCCCTCCATCGCGCCGCGGAATTCCACGGCGCGTTCCTTCGCGATCCGCTCGCGCTTCTCGCGTTCGGCCTGTTCGATGGCGCGCAGACGCTCGTCTTCCTTGAGCTTGTCGCGCAAGCCCTTCAGCTCGGAAAAGTCCTTCATGCCCGCCATCGTACCGCCAGTCCTTATTTTGGATCGTCTTCCAGCGCTTCCAGGTAGCGCTGCGCATCGAGCGCGGCCATGCAGCCGGTGCCCGAGCTGGTAATGGCCTGGCGGTAGATGTGGTCCTGCACGTCGCCGGCCGCGAACACGCCCGGCACGCTGGTGGCGGTCGCCATCCCTTCAGTGCCCGAACGGGTCTTGATGTAGCCGTTGTGCATCTCCAGCTGGCCTTCGAAGATGCCGGTGTTCGGCTTGTGGCCGATCGCCACGAACAGGCCGTGCACGGTCAGGTCCTTGGCGACGCCGGAATCGGTGGACTTGATGCGCAGGCCGGTCACGCCGCTGTCGTCGCCCAGGACTTCGTCCAGGGTGTGGTTCAGTTCCAGCACGATCTTCCCTTCGCCGACCTTGTGCATCAGGCGGTCGACCAGGATCGGCTCGGCGCGAAACTTGTCGCGGCGGTGGATCAGGGTGACCTTGGAGGCGATGCCGGCGAGATACAGGGCTTCCTCGACCGCGGTATTGCCGCCGCCGATGACCGCGACTTCCTGGTTGCGGTAGAAGAAACCGTCGCAGGTGGCGCAGGCCGACACGCCTTTACCCATGAAGGCCTGTTCCGACGGCAGGCCGAGGTACTGGGCCGAGGCGCCGGTGGCGATGATCAGGGCGTCGCAGGTGTATTGGGCGGAATCGCCCACGAGGCGGATCGGCTTTTCGTTCAGGAAGGTCGTGTGGATGTGGTCGAACACGATGTCAGTATTGAAACGCTCCGCATGCTGCAGCAGGCGCTGCATCAGTTCCGGACCCTGCACGCCCATCGGGTCACCCGGCCAGTTCTCGACGTCGGTCGTGGTCATCAGCTGGCCACCTTGCTCGACGCCGGTCACCAGCATCGGCTGCAGGTTGGCGCGCGCGGCGTACACGGCGGCGCTGTAGCCGGCGGGACCGGAACCGAGAATCAGGACTTTGGCGTGTTTGGTAGTCGTCATGGGTGGCTATCGTAATGAGATGAACAAGCGGAAACTGGGGGCGGCCTGCGCCGAATCAAGGCCTGGAATGCAACAGGCGAGCAACACAAGATTATAGACGATGATGCAGATGAGCATGAATCGTAGGCCGGCCCAGCTGTATATGGCTTAGAATGGGCGGATTGCCGTTAGCGATTACTTCAAGCAGCACCCAGCATGAGCAAGAATAGCCAAGCAAGCACCTCAGGATATACCCGCACCGCCCAGTCGGCACGGTCACGCCAGCCCCTGCCGGGCCGGCTGTCGCGCCTCCTCATGGAAGCGCGCTGGATCGCCATGGCCGTCGCCTTCCTGTATTTCGTGCTGATCCTGATCAGTTACAACAAGGGCGACCCGGGCTGGTCCCACGCCAACGCGGTCCCGAAGATCGCCAACCTGGGCGGCAAGGCGGGCGCCTGGCTGTCCGACCTGCTGCTCTTCATCTTCGGCTTCTCCGCCTGGTGGTGGGGCGTGATCTTCCTGCGCGGCGTCTGGCAGGGCTGGCGCCGCCTGACCGGCCGCCTGGCCCCCGCCGAGGAGCCGGCCCATGCCGGCGAAGTGTACGTACGCTGGGCCGGCTTTGCCATCATGTTCGCCGGCAGCCTGGGCCTGGAATACCTGCGCATGTGGTCCTGGAACGTCGAGCTGCCGCGCGCCGCCGGCGGCGTGCTGGGCCAGGTGATCGGCCATTCCGCCCACGTCGCCTTCGGCTTCACCGGCGCGACCCTGCTGCTCCTGCTGCTGTTCGGCCTGGGCTTCTCGCTGTTCTTCCAGGTGTCCTGGCTGGCCGTGGCCGAGCGCATCGGCGAGTCGGTCGAAGCGACGGTCGACTGGTTCCGCCTGCGCATGGAAGACATGGAAGACCGCAAGCGCGGCGAGGCGGCCGCCGTCGCCCGCGACGAGCTGGTGGTGCACGAGCGCCAGAAATTCGCCGAGAAGCACCCGGAGCCGACCCCGATCGTCAAGGCCGAGCCGATGCTCGAGGCCCCGCGTGCGCCGCGCCCCGAGCCGAAGAGCGAGCCGATGATGGAGCCGGCAATCTCGCCAATGAGCGCGCCAACGAGCGCGCCGGCCGCGGCGCCGTCGCCGGTGGCGGCAAGCGCGCCCTCGTTCAAGATTGAGCCGCAGATGACCAGCGTGCCGAAGTCCGAGCGCGCCCAGAAAGAGATGCAGACCCCGCTGTTCCACGAGCTGGCGGGCGAGGGCGGCCTGCCGCCCCTTGGCCTGCTGGACGAGGCGCCGCCGGCCCAGGAGGCCGTGTCCATCGAGACCCTGGAATTCACCAGCCGCCTGATCGAGAAGAAGTTGTCCGACTTCGGCGTCGAAGCCAAGGTCGTCGCGGCCTATCCGGGGCCGGTCGTCACCCGCTACGAGATCGAGCCGGCCACCGGCGTGAAAGGCAGCCAGATCGTCAACCTGGCGCGCGACCTGGCGCGTTCGCTGTCCCTGACCTCGATCCGCGTGGTCGAGACCATCCCGGGCAAGAACTACATGGCGCTCGAGCTGCCGAATCCGAAGCGCCAGATCGTGCGCCTGTCGGAGATCGTCGGGTCGAAAGTCTACGGCGACAGCGCCTCCGCGCTGACGGTCGCGCTGGGCAAGGACATCGCCGGCAAGCCGGTCTGCGCCGACCTGGCCAAGATGCCTCACCTGCTGGTGGCGGGTACCACCGGTTCCGGTAAATCGGTGGGCATCAATGCGACCATCCTGTCGCTGCTGTACAAGTCCGACCCGGCCGACGTGCGCCTGATCCTGATCGACCCGAAGATGCTGGAGATGTCGGTCTACGAGGGCATCCCGCACCTGCTGGCGCCGGTCGTGACCGATATGCGCCAGGCCGGCCACGCCCTGAACTGGGCCGTGAACGAGATGGAGCGCCGCTACAAGCTGATGTCGAAGCTGGGCGTGCGTAACCTGGCCGGCTATAACGGCAAGATCGTCGAAGCGGCCAAGCGCGAGGAACACATCCCGAACCCGTTCTCGATCATGCCGGACAATCCCGAACCGCTCGAGAAGCTGCCGACCATCGTCATCATCATCGACGAACTGGCCGACCTGATGATGGTGGTGGGCAAGAAGGTGGAAGAGCTGATCGCCCGTATCGCCCAGAAGGCGCGTGCGGCCGGCATCCACCTGATCCTGGCGACCCAGCGTCCGTCGGTGGACGTCATCACGGGCCTGATCAAGGCCAACATCCCGACCCGCATCGCCTTCCAGGTGAGTTCGAAGATCGACTCGCGCACGATTCTCGACCAGATGGGCGCGGAAACCCTGCTGGGCATGGGCGACATGCTCTACATGCCGCCGGGGACCGGCCTGCCGATCCGCGTGCACGGGGCCTTCGTGTCGGACGACGAAGTGCATCGAGTTGTAAAACATCTCCAGTCGCTGGGCGAACCGAACTATATTGAAGGCATTCTGGAAGGCGGCACGCTGGAAGAGGGCAATGCCGACGGCATCCCGGCGGGCGAGGGCGGCGGCGAATCCGACGCGCTCTACGACCAGGCCGTGGCCGTGGTGCTCAAGAACCGCAAGGCCTCGATCTCCCTGGTCCAGCGCCACCTGCGCATCGGCTACAACCGCGCCGCCCGCCTGATCGAGCAGATGGAGCAGAGCGGCCTGGTCTCGCCGATGCAGTCGAACGGCAACCGCGACATCCTGGTTCCCGCCACCTCCGCCGCCGAATAACCCGCGCCCACCGTAGGGTGGGCGGTCCCCCGCCCACGCGTTCAACACACGGGTGAGGGACCACAACAAGAGGAATAGACAGATGAAATTCACCCCCCAAGTCATCGCAGCATTCATCGCAACGAGCACCCTGGCGTTCTCCGGCGCCGCCCACGCCAGCGCCCTCGACCAGTTCAAGTCCTTTGTCGCCGGCACCAAGTCCGCCAGGGGCGACTTCACCCAGCAGCAAACCGGCAAGTCCAAGTCCGGCAAGGCCGCCCCGGTCTCCAGCGGCACCTTCGTGTTCGCCCGCCCCGGCAAGTTCATCTGGACCTACCGGAAGCCCTACGAGCAGCTCTTGCAGGCCGACGGCGAAACCCTGTACATCTACGACAAGGACCTGAACCAGGTCACCACCCGCAAACTCGGCAACGCCCTGGGTTCTTCCCCGGCCGCCATCCTGTTCGGCTCCAACGACCTGGAAAAGAATTTCACCCTTTCCGAAGCCGGCGAGCGTGACGGCGCCGAATGGCTGACCGCCGTGCCGAAGACGAAGGACACCACCTTCGAACAGATCGGCATCGGGCTGAAGGGCGGCGTGCCGGTGGCCATGGAACTGAAGGACCAGTTCGGCGCAGTCTCGGTCCTGAAATTCACCAACTTCCAGCGCAATCCGGCGCTGGGCGCCCAGCAGTTCAAGTTTGACGTGCCGAAGGGCGCCGACGTGGTCAGCCAGTAAGGCGTCACTCTCCGAAAGCGCCTATCGTTTACACTAGGCGCATGGACGATCTCTTCAAAACCGAACCCGCCCCGCCGCTGGCCGAAGCCCTGCGCCCGCGCACCATCGACGAGGTGATCGGCCAGAGCCACCTGCTCGGCCCGGGCAAGCCCCTGAACCTGGTGTTCAAGTCGGGCAAGCCGCATTCCATGATCCTGTGGGGTCCGCCCGGCGTCGGCAAGACCACGCTGGCGCGCCTGACCGCGTATGCATTCGACTGCGAGTTCATCGCGCTGTCGGCCGTGCTCTCGGGCGTGAAGGACATCCGCGCCGCCGTCGAACAAGCGGAGCAGTACCTCGCGCGCGGCAAGCACACCATCCTGTTCATCGACGAGATCCACCGTTTCAATAAATCGCAGCAGGATGCGCTGCTGCCTTTCGTCGAGTCCGGGCTGGTGACCCTGATTGGCGCGACCACCGAGAACCCGTCCTTTGAAGTCAACTCGGCGCTGCTGTCGCGCTCCCAGGTCTATGTGCTCAAGGCCTTGAGCGACGAGGAGATGCGCCAGCTGCTCAAGCGCGCCCAGGAGCGGGTGCTGCAGCACCTGAGCTTTGACGAGATCGCGGTCGACACCCTGGTGGGTTACGCGGACGGGGACGCGCGGCGCTTCCTGAACCTGCTCGAGCAGACCAAGACCTCGGCCGATACCTCGGGCGTCACCCGCATCACCAAGGACTTCGTCGAGAACGCCCTGACCCTCAACGCGCGCCGCTTCGACAAGGGCGGCGACAACTTCTACGACCAGATATCCGCCCTGCATAAATCGGTGCGCGGCTCGCATCCGGATGCGGCCCTGTATTGGCTGTGCCGCATGCTCGATGGCGGCGCCGACGCCAAGTACCTGTCGCGCCGCATCGTGCGCATGGCCTGGGAAGACATCGGCCTGGCCGACCCGCGGGCGCTCCAGATCGCCAACGACGCGGCCACGACCTACGAGCGCCTCGGTTCGCCGGAAGGCGAGCTGGCGCTGGGCCAGGCCGTCATCTATCTCGCGATCGCGGCCAAGAGCAATGCCGGCTACAACGCCTTCAACGCGGCCATGGCGTTCGTCAAGAAGGACAAGTCGCGCGAGGTGCCGGTGCACCTGCGCAATGCGCCGACGAAGCTCATGAAGGAGCTCGGCTACGGCCACGCCTACCGCTACGCCCACGACGAGCCGCATGCCTATGCGGCCGGCGAAACCTATCTTCCGGACGGGATGCCGGAGCCCGGCTGGTACCAGCCGGTGCCGCGCGGCGTCGAGTCGAAAGTGGCCGAGAAGCTGGCTTTCCTGCGCGGCCTCGACGAGGACGCGCGCGGCGAATCCCAGCCCGGCGACAAGGGCGGCTGAGCCGTTTTTCCACCATCTGCACGCATCACGCGCGGTTCGCGCCGCTTTTTTGCGGTCGGTCCGCGCTTTGCGCATTCTGCTCCCTGTTTTTGGCGCTTCATCGCATGTCGATGGCGATGGATCGGGGCGATCGGTAAAGTTCAACCATACCGAATCACCTGACGAACCCAAAGGAGCACACCATGAACATCCGCAAAAACTTCGAAGCCATCTTCCTCGGTGCCGCTGCTCTGGGCCTGCTCGCCAGCTACGCCACCGCCGCTTCGCGCCCGGTTGAAGTCGCCCAGAAGGAAGCCGCCGTCCTGATCGACTCCACCGTGCACGTCGTCGTCGTCAAGGCGCCGCGCCTGAGCGTTGCTGAAAAGGCCGGCCTGAAGTAATGCAGAAGTAGGGCAACAGCGGGCCAGCGAAGAACCCGGGCAATCCCATTGCCGAATCTCGCTAGGATTGTCTGTCGGCTTGGTACAATTGTGTTTTCGACATACGCAAGCGTCCCCGACATGATTGACATCCAACTTCTCCGCAAAGACATCGACAACGTCGCCGCGCGCCTGGCGACCCGCAAGTTCCAGCTCGACGTGGCTGCATTCAACGCCCTCGAAGCCGAACGCAAAGCGATCCAGACGCGCACCGAGGAACTGCAGGGCAAGCGCAACTCGCTGTCCAAGCAGATCGGCATGATGAAGGGCAAGGGCGAGGACACCACGGCCGTGATGGCGGAAGTGGCCGGCCTGGGCGACGAACTGAAGGCCAACGAAGGCAAGCTCGCCGATGTGCAGGACAGGATGGCGCGCTTCATGGAAGCCGTGCCGAACCTGCCGCACGAAAGCACCCCGCAGGGCACGGACGAATCGGGCAACGTCGAAGTCCGCAAGGTCGGCACGCCGCCGAGCTTCGACTTCGAGGTCAGGGACCACGTCGACATCGGCGAAAAGCTGGGCCTGGACTTCGATACCGCGACCAAGCTGACCGGTTCGCGCTTCTCGATGATGAAGGGCGGCATGGCGCGCCTGCACCGCGCACTGGCCCAGTACATGCTCGATACGCACACCAGCAAGCACGGCTACACCGAGTGCTACACCCCCTATATGGTCAACGCCGATTCGCTGCGCGGCACCGGCCAGCTGCCGAAGTTCGAAGCCGACCTGTTCTCGGTGAAGAAGGGCGGCGCGGAAGGCGAGGGCGAGCACTTCTACCTGATCCCGACGTCGGAAGTGTCGCTGACCAACGTCGTGCGCGACGAGATCGTGGCGCTGGACGAACTGCCGATCCGCATGACCGCCCACACCCCGTGCTTCCGCTCGGAAGCCGGCAGCTACGGCCGCGACACCCGCGGCATGATCCGCCAGCACCAGTTCGACAAGGTCGAGCTCGTGCAGGTCGTGCATCCGGAGCAGTCCTACGCGGCGCTGGAAGAGATGGTGGGCCAGGCTGAATTCATCCTGACCTCGCTGGGCCTGCCGTACCGCGTCATGCAGTTGTGCACCGGCGACATGGGCTTCTCGGCCGCCAAGACCTACGACCTCGAAGTCTGGCTGCCGGCGCAGAACACCTACCGCGAGATTTCTTCGCTGTCGAACTGCGAAGCCTTCCAGGCACGCCGCATGCAGGCGCGTTTCCGTAATGCGGCCGGCAAGCCGGAACTGCTGCATACGCTGAACGGTTCGGGGCTGGCGGTCGGCCGCACGCTGGTTGCGGTGCTGGAGAACTACCAGCAGGCGGATGGCAGCGTGGTCATTCCGGAAGTGCTGCGTCCGTACATGGCCGGTCTGGAGCGCCTGAACGCCGCCTGATGCTTCGAAGAGCAAGTTTTTCCGCACAGGATTAAATTGCTCTTCCGTTTTTGCAAGAGCGACGCTATAATCTTGTCTCTCGCATACGAGCGACCGCAGCACCGATTCAGGAGAGGTGGCAGAGTGGTCGAATGTACCTGACTCGAAATCAGGCGTACGGGTGACCGTACCGTGGGTTCGAATCCCACCCTCTCCGCCAAGAAAATGAAAAGGGCCCCGAATGGGGCCCTTTTCATTTTTGTGGCGGAAAGGAGAGAACCCCTGAGGGGCTCTCGCGTGGGATTCGAAGCCTCGCGCATGCTTGCGCAAGGGCGGCCCGCGGCACGTGGGCGAATCCCACCCTCTCCGCCAGTAGGAATGAACAAGGCTCCCACCGGGAGCCTTGTTCATTTCATCGGCGCCTTCTCACACCCCGTGCGGCAATCCCAGGTTCTGGTTCGCCGGCACCGCCACATCGATCATCTTCGGCTTCGGGAGATGCAACTCCGCCATGAGCTGCACGAATGCTTCCCGGCTGCGCCCGGCCAGGCGTGCGTTGTGCCGCTTTTCCCAGCCGATCGTCGAGACCGCCTGCTCCCTGTAGTCGTGGCCCGGCCACACGCGGGTCTCGTCCGGCAGCGCGAACAGCTTGTCCCTGATGCTGTCGTACAGCGCCTCCGCGCTGCCGCTCTGGAAGTCGGTGCGTCCGCAGCCGTCGATCAGGAGCGTGTCGCCGGTGAACACATTGCCGCGCCAGACGTAGCTCATGCTGCCCGCAGTGTGGCCCGGCGTATGCAGCACGCGGATCTCTTCGTTCGTCCCGAAACGGATTACGTCGCCGTCGCGCAGCTGCAGCTCGGCGGGCGCGATGCCGCAGCCCGCGGGCACGGCCGCCGCCGCGCCGGTGCGTTCGCGCAGGCGGCCGGCCGAGGTCACGTGGTCCGCATGCGCATGCGTCTCGAGCACGTAGCGCAGGCGCAGGCCCAGGCGTTCCAGGTGCCGGAGGTCGCGCTCCAGGTGGCGCGCCACCGGATCGATGATGACGGCTTCCTCTTCCCCGGGCGCGGCCAGGATATAGGTATAGGTCGAGGATTCGGTATCGAACAATTGAATCGGATTGATGTTCATGGCGTTCTCCTGAAAGCGAATGCACTACGCTGCGGCAACTGGGGCGAGCAGGACTTTGCCGACCATGCCGACCGCCAGCAGCCCGATCGGCCCGGCCTCGGCCACGCTGGCGCCGGTCGGCGCCAGGATCAGTCCGACCGCGAGGCCGGGCGGGGCTGCCAGGGGCAATCCGTCCATGCTTCAGGCCCTCCGGGTGGAGCGGGCAGTCCTGGTCCTTTCGATCAGCTCGAACAGTCCCATGCCCGCGACCATCGCCAGCGTGAAGATCAGCGGCTTGACGCCGCCGAGCGCAAGCGACGCCAGCGCCGGACCCGGGCAATAGCCCGCCAGCCCCCAGCCGGCGCCGAAGGCCAGCGCGCCAAGCAGCAGGCGGCGGTCGATGCGGGTCGCGGTCGGCAGGCGCATCGGCTCGCCCAGCAGCGAGCGTTCGCGCCGCTCGGCGCTGCGGAAGGCGAGCAGCCCGACCAGGATCGCGCCGGCCATCACGAAGGCCAGCGACGGATCCCAGTCGCCGGCCAGGTCGAGGAAGCCGAGGACCTTCGCGGGGTCGGTCATGCCGGACACGATCAGGCCGATGCCGAAGACGAGGCCGACGAAGAATGCCGTCAGGATGGGCATGGTGGACTCCTTGTGGTTACGTGAGCAGGTGGCGGACGGCGAACACGGTCGCGAAGCCGGCCAGCATGAAGGCCGCTGTCGCCGCCAGCGAACGGGGCGAGCGGCGCGACAGGCCGCAGACGCCGTGTCCGCTGGTGCAGCCCGCGCCATAGCGGGTGCCCAGGCCGACCAGCAGCCCGGCCGCCGCCAGGGTCAGTTCATCCGCTGCGACGGTGACGGCGGGCGGCGTCGCGACCAGCGCGTAGGCGAGCGGGGCGCCAGCCAGGCCCAGCAGAAAGGCGAGGCGCCAGCCGATATCGCCGGAGGCGGGGCGCAGCAGGCCGCCGAGGATGCCGCTGATGCCGGCGACGCGGCCGTTGAGCAGGATGAAGGCGGCGGCGGCGGCGCCGATGATCAAGCCGCCCGCGAGCGCGCTGCCGGGCGTGAAGTGGACCCAATCGATGTTCATGTCGCGACTCCCTGGTTTGGCAGGCAGAACTGCTGGTACAGCACCTGCATGACCGCCAGCGCCGCGTCGCTGTCGATCCGGTAGAAGATCTGCTTGCCTTCGCGGCGCGTGCCGACCAGCTTTTCCTCGCGCAGCACGGCAAGCTGCTGCGACAGCGTGGGCTGGACGATCCCCAGCAGGCTTTCCAGTTCGCCGACCGCATATTCGCCCTGGGTCAGCTGGCACAGCAGCATCAGGCGGTCCGGATTGCCCAGTACCTTCAGGAGGGCGCAGGCCTGGGTGGCGGCGGCGCGCATGGCGCGCAAATCGAGTTGTCGTGTATCGGGCATGTCCCTATCCGTTTAATCTACTGAACCACATTATATGTACTGACACTATATATTTCAATAGAATTTTCCAGGTGTGGATTTGCCGGAAAGAGCGGCGCAGCCATTGCCCCGGCAAGTCGACAGCGGGCTGGCCGGGCTGGGCAACGTGGGGGCGGCGGCATCCGCTGCCGCGCGACAGATCGCTTCGACCGCGCGCCACGCCGTCGGGACGTGGCCGGGCCGGCGTCAGAACGTTCCCTGGCCCGCCATCGGCGACGTGTCGTCACGGGGAGGGCGCAGCATCACCACCGGAATCGCCGAGTAGGCAAGGACGTGCCGGGTGACGCTGCCCGCGATGTCGGCCGTGAGCCCGCGCACGCCGTGCGAGCCCATGACGATCAGGTCGCATTGCCGCGCATGGGCCGCGGCGATGATCGCTTCGCCGGGGCTGAGCGAGTAGGCCGTTTCCGTTTCGCAGGGCACGCCTGCGCCCCGCGCACGGGCGGCCACGGCCCCCGCGTTCAAGCCGGCGCTGCGCGCGGGCAGGCGCGCCGTGTTGCGGCGCAGCCTGGGCGGCAAGGAAGTGCGCATGGTGTACGCGCCGGCCGGCAGCCCGGGCACCACCTGCAACCGGCCGACCGCGCCGTTCGGCCACGCTGCTCGACGAATACCGGCTGGAAGGCAGGGGCGAAGTACGCGCGACCGGACGCGCGGTCGGCAGCAAGGTGGCTAGCGGCCGTGCCCGGGTGATCGCCGACGTCGGCCAGCTGGCCGCCTTCCTTCCCGGCGAGATCCTGGTTGCCGAGACCACCATGCCGGACTGGGGCACCGTCATGAAGACCGCGGCCGGCGTGGTGACCGACCACGGCGGACGCACCTGCCACGCGGCCATCGTGGCGCGGGAAACCGGGGTCCCGGCGCTGGTCGGCTGCGGCGACGCGACCGCATCCATCCGCACCGGCGACGAGGTCACGGTGTCCTGCGCCGAGGGCGCCACCGGCCATGTCTACGCCGGGCGCCTGCCGTTTCGCCGCACCGCTACCGACCTGTCCGCGCTGCCCATGCCGCGCACCCGCATGATGCTCAACATCGGCAATCCCGACATTGCCTTCCGCACGCGCTTCCTGCCGAACGACGGGGTCGGCCTGGCGCGGTTGGAATTCATCATCGCCGAGCACATCCGCATCCACCCGATGGCGCTGGTGCAGCCCGAGCGCATCGACGACCCGGCGGCGCGCGCGGAGATCGCGCGCCTGTCCGCCGGGCACGCCACGCCGGCCGACTATTTCGTGCGCGAACTGGCCGAGGGTGTCGCCACGATCGCGGCGGCGTTCTACCCGAAGCCCGTCATCGTGCGCATGTCCGATTTCAAGACCAACGAATACGCCAGCCTGCTCGGCGGCGCCGCCTTCGAGCCGCTCGAGGCCAACCCGATGCTCGGCTTTCGCGGCGCCGCGCGCTATGCCCACCCGGCCTACGCGCCCGGCTTCGCGCTCGAGTGCCGCGCGATGCGCCGGGTGCGCGAGGAGATGGGCCTGTCCAACCTGCGCCTGATGATTCCCTTCTGCCGCCGCGTGCAGGAAGCCGAGGCCGTGCTGAGCGCGATGGCCGAACACGGCCTGGAGCGCGGCAGGGACGGGCTCGAGATCTACGTCATGTGCGAGATTCCCAACAACGTCATCCAGGTCGACGCCTTCGCCCGCCTGTTCGACGGCTTTTCGATCGGCTCGAACGACCTGACCCAGCTGGTGCTGGGCGTGGACCGGGATTCCGACATCGTCGCCTTCGACTTCGACGAGCGCGATCCGGGCGTGCTCGAGATGCTGCGCCAGGCCATCGCCGGCGCGCGGCGCAACGGCCGCCATGTCGGCATCTGCGGGCAGGCGCCGTCCGACTATCCGGAGGTGGCGCGCTACCTGGTCGAACAGGGCATCGACGCGATCAGCCGCAACCCGGATTCGCTGCTGGCGACGGTGCGCGACCTGGTCGAGGTCGAGCGCGCACTCGGCATCGCGCCGCGCCCGCCGGGGGCGGCCGGGTGACACACGGTCAGGCGCTCAGGGCCTCACCTCCACCCGCAGCATGTGCTCGCTCTTGGCGAAGGTATAGGTGGCGCGGGCCCGGAAGCGATCTTGCAGCGCCTCGCCCAAGCCGCGCGCCAGGTGAGGATCGGTGGTCGTGGTGGTCAGTGCGCCGTCGGCAGCTGCGCGCGCGCCGCCACCGCGCGGCGAGCGCGACGATGGTTTCGCGGTGGGCGCGGCTCAGCGGGGCATCGATGGTGAGCTCGCCCGCGGGTTGGCGGTCCCCCATGCGCAGGCAGGCCGGACAGGTGGTGGTGGCGGCGCCCGGCGGCGCCGGCGACCATTGCCACTGGCCGTCGGCATGCACGGCGCCGCACTGGCCGCAGACCGCGGGGGAAGAGAGAGCCTGCAGGGCAACGTAGGGGGCGTGGACCGCATCGGCCGGCATGCCGGAAGTTGCTTCGTTCATCGTGCGTCTCCTTCGCTCGTGAAGCGCCTGTGCTGCATGCCTGTCGCGAGGTTCGCTTGCGCTGCCTCCATCGTCCGCGCCGCGGTATCTGCTCCGGGGGACGTGTTCACGTCACGCAAGGTCCGCAGCAGGGGCGCGTCGCGTTTGTAGATGTCCTCGGCGAACAGCGCGCGGCCATGGCGGTCCACGATCGCGGTGGCGTAGAACAGGACCACCGGCACCGGCGCGGCCAGCGTCACGGTACGGGTCGCGCCGGGGCGCATGGCCGCGGTCACGCCCTCGGCGTTCCAGCGTAGGGGATCGGCGAGCACGAACTGCGCCAGCGCAGCGGCGTCCTCGACGCGGATGCAGCCGTGACTCAGGTCGCGGCGGCTGCGCCGGAACAGTTCTTGGGCCGCGGTCGAATGCAGGTAGATGTTCATCGGGTTCGGCATCGCGAACTTCACCGCCCCGAGCACGTTCCGTGCGCCCGGGCGCTGCCTGATCCGCACCGCCCCCGCGCGCAGCCCCGCGAGCGTCGCCGCGCCGGGCGCATCGGCCACCCGGCCGTCCGCCATCACCAGCTCCATGTCGTTCCGGCGCAGCCAGCCCGGATCGCGCGCCAGGCTGGGCAGGATCTCGGCCGTCGCTATGCTGCGCGGCACGTTCCAGTAGGGATTGAACTCCAGATAGCGCATCTGGCCGATGAACAGCGGCGTCGGGGTTCCCGCCGCCTTGCCGACGATCACGCGCATTTCCAGCGGTGGCGGAGCGCCGGGGCCGGTCTCGAATGCCCACAGGCGATATGCCGGCACGTTGACCGCGACGATGCGCCCGTGCAGCGGCGGCAGCCAGCGCAGGCGCTCCAGCGTCAGCGCGAGCTGGGCCGCCCGGTGCGCCGGCGGCACGGCCAGGGCCGCGTACGTCGCCGGGCCGAGGATGCCGTCTTCCTCGAGACCGTGGCGCGACTGGAAGCGGCGCACGGCGGCCGCCAGTGCGGGTGTATAGCGGTCCGCGTCGGCGTCGCCGGCGCCGGCATCCTCGATGTCGCCCAGCAGGCGCAGGCGCTCGCGCAGCGCAGCCGCACCGGCGTAGGCGCTTCCTTCAGCCAGCGCACCTTCGGCCGGTGGCAGGGCCGGCCAGGCGGCGGTCTCCCGCGCCAGCCTGCGGTAGCGCGCCAGCGTCTCCCTGACCCTGCCGTACAGGGGAATCGCGGGCGCCGCGGCGTCCACGGCCCGGGCGAGGTGTCGCGCCGCCAGTGCCTGGCGCAGTTGCGCCACCGGATCGAAGCCATCGAGGGCCGCTGGCCGGTAAGGAGAAGCGGTGCGGCCGCCGTGCAGATCGGCGAGGTACTGCAGCATCGCGACGCTGAGCGCATGTCCGAAGGCGGCGTCGGCTTGCGCGCCGCGCAGGCTCTCGAGGCGCCCGGACAGGGCCTGGGTGCCGTAGAGCGCGGGGTCGAGGCCATGGGAAGCGGCGTCGGCGAGTAGCTCGAGGCCCTGGCGCGCCAGCGCCTGCCCGTCTTCCAGCCAGCGCGGCGCCGGACCGGATGCATACAGGCGTAGCGCCAGCGCCTGCGCATCGGTGGGCGGGGCGACCAGTGCAGGCCGGGGCGCCGCACCGGGAGCGGCGGCGCCGCTGGCATGCGCAAGGCCCAGCAGGAAAGCGAGGGCCAGGCGCGCGGCGGCCTGACCGGGGCGCTTGACGATCGATAAGTTCATTGACTGGACACAATGATTGATATGAACCGCACGATACTTGCGTGGGTGACGCCTCGTCATTGATCCAGATCAAGAACAGCGTTCCAATCCTTTCAGCCCGCCGCGCGGCTGCGTTGCCGGCTGTCCGGCTGTCCGAGCAGGCGCTGCTGGAAGGTAAGGCAGCAGGCCCCATCACCGGTGTGGCCCACCGAGATCTGCTGCGCATTGCACTCGTAGTCTTCGTTGTGCCGGCAGGCGCTGGCCTTGCAGGCGCCGACGCCGGCATGGCGGCCGCTATCCCGGGAATGGGGTGTCGCGACGAGGAAGGTGTCGCAGCCGGGGTGGATGCCCTCGCCGACCGTGATGGCGCGCGCACGGCAGCAGTTGTTGGCGTTGTACGCGCATTCGCCGACGGTGCATTCGCCGACGACCGGCATGTCGGTCGCTATCCTGTTCATGCTAGCCTCCAGGTTGTGAAATAGGTGGAGAACAAGGGACGGAGCAGAATTGTTTTGATGCTCGCGGCGGGAAAAGTGCGAAGCAATCAACCTCGCTTTGAGGTGAGTCATGAGAAACTGCGGACGGCTGCGGTAGACGCTGGCGGCTCCCTCACGATGCGCCCATGCCGGACCCGGCACGGGGAATCCTCGGCCGGGCGCGCGATCCAAGCGGAAGGAGGGCCGGGCCGTGAACGATGCTGTCTTGCTGACGGATATGAACGAACTGCACATGATGCAGTCCTGCCGTGCCCTGGGCAACCTGGAGGGCTGCACGCTACCGGTCGACACCTGTGACGTGCCGCGCGTGGTCCGGCTGCGCATCGGCGGGGGAGGGCGGATCGGCGCGGTGCGCCTCGACAGCGGCGACCCGGTGGCACAGGCGCGGCTGGCGCGCCATGCCCGATGCCGGCGGCTGCGGCGCTCGCCCGGCCTGCTGCGGCTGAGCGCCGAAACGGACCGCGCGCCATCATGAAGCGCAGCGGCGCCGGCGCATCGGCCGCAGACGCGCCCACGAATCCGCCGGCGTGGCAGGAAGCGCTGGTCGGCTGCCTGGCCGAGGCGCTGGCGGCCGGGGGGGACGCCGTGCAGCGTTTCGAGACCCATATTTCCTGGGTGCTCGTTGCCGGCCGGTATGCCTACAAGCTCAAGAAGGCGCTGCACCTTCCCTTCCTTGATTGCTCCACGCTCGAGGCGCGCCGCTTCTATTGCCAGCAGGAATACCGATTGAACCGCCGCCTGGCGCCCGCCCTGTACCTGGACGTCGTGCCCGTCGGAGGGGAACCGCCCCGTCCCCTCGTCGACGCGGCAGGGGAGCCTGCCGACTATGCCGTCCGCATGCGCGCCTTCGACCAGTCGGCCGTGTGGGAGGCCCGGCTTGCGGGTGGCCTGCTCGGCGACGCCGAGGTCGACCGGCTGGCGCTGCTGCTGGCGCGCTTTCACCGGGAAGCGCCCCGCGCACCGCCCACGTCCGCCTGGGGGACGGCGGAGGTGGTGACAGGCACGTGCGACGCCACCCTGGCGGCGCTCGAGGAAATGCTGGGACGGGACGCGCAGGACGCGATGCTTGCCGGCCTGCGCGCATGGCAAGCGCGGCACGGACCGGCGCTGGCCGCCTTGGTGGCGGGCAGGAAGCGCGAGGGCATGGTCCGCGAATGCCACGGCGACCTTCACTGCGGCAATATCCTGACCTGGCAGGGGGAGGTCCTGGCCTTCGACTGTATCGAATTCGACGACAGGCTGCGCTGGATCGACGTCATGGACGACTTCGCGTTCGTCCACATGGACCTGGCGTACCGCGGACGCCCCGACCTGGCGGCCCGGCTCCTGAGCCGCTATCTGGAAAAGACCGGCGACTACGCCGGCCTGGCGCTGCTGCGTCACTACCGCGTGCACCGGGCGCTGGTGCGCGCGAGGGTGATGCTGCTGCGCGCACGCCAGCCCGGCATGCCGGCCCTGCAGCAGCAGGGCTGCCGGCGCGCCGCGCTGACCTACCTGGCGTTCGCGCGCCGCTGCACGCGCCGTACCCCGGCGGCCATCGTCGCCATGCACGGGCCGGCGGGCAGCGGCAAGACCACGGTGGCCGGGATGCTCGTCGAACTGCTGGGCGCGGTGCAGCTGCGCTCCGACGTGGAGCGCAAGCGCCTGCACGGCGCCGCGTCCCGGGCGGCGCTGTACGGCGAAGAGGCGACGCGGCGCACCTATGCGCGCCTGGGCGAGCTGACGCGCGCGGTGACCTGCGCCGGCTGGCCGGTGGTGATCGACGCCGCCTGCCTGAAGGCGGCCCAGCGCGCCTTCCTGCGCGATCTCGCGCGGGACATCGGCCTGCCTTTCCTGCTGGTCGACCTGCGCGCCGACCCCGCGACGATGCTGGCGCGCATTGCTGCCAGGCGGCGCGAAGGCCGGGACGCGTCGGACGCCGACGCCGCCGTGCTGGACCGGCAACTGAACGACCGCGAAGCGCTTTCCCGGGCCGAGCGCCGGCAAGCCGTCGTGATCGACACCGCTGCGGCGGACGGCCCGGCCGGCCTGCGCGCGGCCTGCGCGCCGGTGGTTGCGGCGCTGCGGCGCCATGGCGTGCCTGCCGAGGACGCGAACGTCATTTTTCAAGCGGCGCACATTGATCGGGCTCATATAGCCGACGGTAGCGGCACCTAGGATGGTCAAAGGCAGGACGGGAAGTACTGTCCGCGACTGCCTGCAGCGCCGCTTCCGAGGAGCGCATTGACAAACCAACCAGGAGAACATCATGGCCAACAACCTGACCCGCTTCGATCCCTTCCTCGACACCATGCGCATGTCGCCCCTGCGCAGCATCGAGGAATTCATGCGCGACTTTCCGCTTGCACCGTCCCTGCGCGGTTTCGAGGCCGAACGCCAGATCCGCATCGACGTGCAGGAGACCGAACAGGCATACCTGGTCAAGGCGGACATGCCCGGATTCAAGAAGGAAGACATCAAGATCGCGGTCGACGGCGGCACGGTGTCGATCAGCGCAACGATGCAGGGGCAAAACGAGCAGACCGTCGGCGATACCGTGTACAGCGAACGCTACAGCGGCTCCCAGTACCGCAGCTTCAGCCTGCCGCAGGAAGTGGACGACAGCAAGACCGAGGCGAAATACCAGGACGGGGTGCTGAACCTGACCCTGCCGAAGAAACCCGGCACCGCCAGGAAGCAGATCGCGGTCCAGTGATGACGGGCGGGCGGAGCGGGGAAGCCGGACGATGAGGACGCCATCCACCGGCGGCGCCTGTCCGCCGCTGACGCAGGCGAACCTGCTGCGCTCCTTCTCCTTCTGCACCGGCATCGAGAACAGCGCGCCCGTCATCGCCGGACCCGACGGGCGTCCGCTCGAGACCAAGCAGATGCAGGGCCTGAACGCCGCCTTCTGGCTCGAGCGCCAGTGGGCCAACGTGCTGCGCCTGCGCCAGGAAAACTACCCGGTCATCGGCTTCACGTGGTACAGCCTGACCGACCAGCTCGACTGGGACATCGACGGGCGCGCGGCGCATGGCCACGTGGTGGCCAACGGACTGTTTGACCTGGAGCGGCGGATCCGCCGCGCCGGCGTGGAATACCGGCGCATCGTCCGGGCCTGGAGCGGCGCCCTGGCCGACACCGGCGTTCCGGCATGCATGCCGGACTGGATCGGCGCACGAGAGGATACGGCCCTCGGGGAGACCGCCCGGTGAGCGCATCGATGACGGCGATGCTGCTGGACGCGCCAGGCCGCCGCCTGCGCAGGGCGACGCTCCCTGTCCCGGCGCCGCAGGGGCACGAGATCCTGATCAAGGTGGGGGCCTGCGCCGTCTGCCGGACCGACCTGCACATCGTCGACGGCGAACTGCCCCCGCACCTGCTGCCGCTCATTCCCGGCCACGAGATCGCCGGCCGCGTCGCCGGCGCCGGCCCGCTGGCGGCGCGCTTCTTCCTCGGGCAGCGGGTCGGTGTGCCATGGCTCGGAGGCAGTTGCGGCGCCTGCGACTACTGCCGTGCAGGCCGCGAGAACCTGTGCGAGCACGCGGTGTTCACCGGCTACGATCGCCATGGCGGTTTTGCCGAATACGCGCTGGCGGACGAGCGCTACTGCTTCGCGCTGCCCGCGGCCTACGACGACGCGCACGCGGCCCCGCTGCTGTGCGCGGGGCTGATCGGCTACCGCGCCTACGCCATGACGGGCGAGGCGCACCGGCTCGGGCTGTACGGCTTCGGCGCCGCCGCCCACCTGCTGGCCCAGCTGGCGCTGCGCGAGGGACGCAAGGTGCATGCCTTCACCCGGCCCGGCGACGGCCGTTCGCAGGACTTCGCGCGCTCGCTCGGGGCCAGCTGGGCCGGGGATGCCGGGACGGCGCCGCCCGTGCCGCTCGATGCCGCCATCCTGTTCGCCCCTGCCGGGGAGCTGGTGCCGCAGGCCCTGGCGGCCACGCGCAAGGGCGGGGTGGTGGTCTGCGCCGGCATCCACATGAGCGACATCCCGTCCTTTCCCTACTCCCTGCTGTGGGGCGAGCGCTGCCTGCGCTCGGTGGCGAACCTGCGCCGCGCGGATGGTGCGGCCTACTTCCGCAAGGTCGCCCACGGCGAGGTAGCCACTTCCGTGACAGCCTATCCGCTGGAGGCGGCGAATGCGGCGCTGGACGCGCTGCGCGCCGGCCGCATCGACGGCGCCGCGGTGCTGGTGCCGGCGCAGAAGGAAGCCATGCCATAATCGCTCCGACACGCGATCGAAAGGAGGCCCGCCATGGGACTGCCCATCCAGCGCATTGCCATCGTCACCGGCGGCGGCGACGCCCCGGGCCTGAATGCCGTCATCCGTGCCGTCGTGCTCGCGTCCAGCGGCCTGGGCTGGGAGTGCTGGGGCATCCGTGACGGTTTCAACGGCTTGCTCGCGCCCGGCAGCTGCCTCGGCGAGCCTGTGCTGCGCCTTCTGCCCGAGGCGGTGCATGGCATCGGCCACCTGGGCGGCACCGTCATCGGCAGCACCAGCCGCGGCAACCCGCTGCGCTATCCGGAGCCAGGCGGCGCCGCGGTGCGCGACCGCAGCGACGAGTTGCTCGCGCTGCTGCGCGCCGGCGGCGTCGATGCCCTGGTGATGGTCGGCGGCGACAGTTCGATGGACATCGCGGCCTGCCTGCAGGGCAAGGGATTGCCCGTGGTCGGGGTGCCCAAGACCATCGACAATGACCTCGACGGCACCAACCAGACCTTCGGCTTCGATACCGCGGTCGGCTTTGCCACCGAATGCATCGACCGGCTGCACACCACCGCCGACAGCCAGCACCGCGTCATGGTGGTCGAGGTGATGGGCCGCTACGCCGGCTGGATCGCCCTGCACGCGGGCCTGGCCGGGGGCGCCCATGCGATCCTGCTGCCGGAAATTCCCTTCGACATCGACGCCGTGGCCCAGGCCATCGCCCGGCGCCAGGCGGCGGGGCGCGGCCATGCCATCGTGGTGGCTGCCGAGGGTGCGCAGCCGCGCGGAGGCCGGCCGGAAGTCCGGGCGGCGCCCGGCGCCGGCCATGCCGAGCGCCTGGGCGGGATCGGCGCCTGGGTCGAGACTGCACTGGCCGGGCGGCTGGACAAGGAATGCCGCAGCGTGGTGCTGGGCCACCTGCTGCGCGGCGGCAGTCCCTCGTCCTTCGACCGGGTCGCCGCCTCGCGCTTCGGCGCGGCCGCGGTGCGGGCGCTGGCGCAGGGGCAGTCCGGCGTGATGGTGGCGCTGGACGGCGAGGACATCGTGACCGTGCCGCTGGCCGACGTGGCGGGGCGTAACAGACGGGTTCCTGTCGATGGCGATACGGTGCGCACGGCGCGCGAACTCGGCATTTGCTTCGGCGACAGCCAGCCATTCGGGTGATCCGGCCCTTGCTGGCAGCGATCGCGGCGGCCGGCTTCCTTAATTTTTGATCTCGGTCAAACAAAATGCGTGACCGCATGAACAGACTGAGGGGGAAGCAATCGAACGTCCACCAACCGGGCATCCGCCCGGTCAACCCTGCCGGCGCCGCCGGTTCTTCTCTCCTGGAGGTTTGTCATGTACACGCGCATCCTGCTGCCGACCGACGGTTCGGAGGCGTCCGATCGCGCCATCCGCGCGGGCGTCGATTTCGCCCGCAGCGTCGGGGCCGAGGTGGTCGCGATGACGGCCACGCCGGAATTTCACACGTTTACCGCCAATGCCGAGATGCTGGAGCAGACCCGCGACGAATACCTGACGGCCAGCCGGGCACACGGCCAGCAGCTGCTCGACGGGGCGGCGGCAGTGGCGCGCGAGGCCGGGGTTCCCTGCAGCACCGTCCAGATGGTCTCGGACGATCCCCACGAGGCCATCATCTCCGCCGCGCGCGACAGGATGTGCGACCTGATCGTCATGGCCTCGCACGGCCGGCGCGGCATCAAGGGCCTGCTGCTGGGCAGCGAGACCCAGAAAGTGCTGGTCCACAGCGCGATTCCGGTGCTGGTGCACCGCTAGGACAAGGAGGCCACATGTACCGCCGCATCCTGGTCCCGACCGACGGGTCCCCCGTGTCCGAGCTGGCCGCCGACGCCGCCATCGACTTCGCGCGCGCCTGCGGCAGCGAGATCGTCGCCCTCTCCGTCGCCGTCCCCGAGCCGGCCTTCCAGTCGCTCGAGGGCGCGGTGCCCTGGGACCCCGGGCTGCAGATGGACCTGATGATGAAGCAGGCCGAGGAATTCGCCAATGCCCTTGCCGGACGCGCCAGCAAGGCAGGGGTGCCCTGCACGACGGTGGCGAGCTGCGCGCTCGACCCGGCCGAAGCGATCGGCGACGTGGCGCGCGAGCGTGGCTGCGACCTGATCGTCATGGGCTCGCATGGCCGGCGCGGCCTGAGCCGCCTGCTGGCCGGGAGCGTGACCCAGGGCGTGCTGGCCTATGCCCCGGTCCCGGTGATGGTGCTGCGACCGCCGCTGGAAGAGGGCGGAGCCGGCCGCCGTCCCGCGGCCCCGGCCTGAACGGGCGGCAAGGTGCGCTTCGGAAAGGGAGCCGCAGCCTTGCGCATGGCGGCGCGACAGGACCACCCGCAAGACAGTGGGGCAGCCGGCGCGGGCTGGCGGCCGGGCGCCCTGGCCGACCGGCTCGCCGGCAGGCTCGACCCGGATGCCGAGCGGGAATTCGGCCAGACGCTGGACCGCACCCTGTCCGACGCGCTGCCCGCCCTCGGCCTCGTGTTCGGGATCGGGGTCCTGCTGTTCGGCGCCTGGGACTACTGGATCGCTCCCGCCCTGGCCTCGACCACCATGGTGGTCCGCCTGTCGCTGGTGCTGCTGGGCGCGCCCGGCTACTTCGCCTGGCGCGGACGCTTCCCGATCGCCTGGCGCTGCGCCCTGGTCTACATCACCCATGCCGGCGCCATGGTCTACAGCTCCGCGCTGCTGCCGGGCGGCCTGGTGCTGGCGATGCCGGCGATCACGGGCGCGATGTTTCCCCTGGCCCTGGTCGAGCCGCGCCTGCAACGCCTGGCCGGGCTCGTGCTGCCGCCTTCGCTGCTGTTCCTGTTGCTGGGGGCGGTGGTGCTGCCGCCCACGGTGTTCGCCAGCTGCGCCCTCATCTATGCCCTGGTGCTGGTACTGGTAACCGCCGTTGCGCTGTTCCAGGGTCGCCTGCTGCGCGCCGACTTCCTGGCCGAGCGCGCGCTGG
This sequence comes from Massilia sp. BKSP1R2A-1, assembly GCF_050586525.1. Classification (NCBI taxonomy): domain Bacteria; kingdom Pseudomonadati; phylum Pseudomonadota; class Betaproteobacteria; order Burkholderiales; family Oxalobacteraceae; genus Massilia; species Massilia sp. BKSP1R2A-1. The sequence goes on from NZ_JBOBRE010000001.1 coordinate 507,175, forward strand.
CCTGGACCGCCCGCCACGACAGCCTGAGCGGCGTGCTGGCGCGCGGCTATCTGGTCGAGCTGGCCGGGCACGACCTCGCGCTGGCGCGGCGCTATGGACGCCCGCTTGCCATCGCCATGCTCGACATCGACTATTTCAAGCGCGTCAACGACCGCTGGGGACACGCGGTGGGCGACGCGCTGCTGTGCGCGGTGAGCCGGGCCTGTTCCGCCCAGCTGCGCGCCAGCGACTACTTCGGCCGTGTGGGCGGCGAGGAATTCGTCTGCGTCATGCCCGAGACCGGGGAAGCGGAGGCCCTGGCCTGCGCCGAACGCATGCGCCTGGCGGCGGCCGCCATCCGGCTGGAGACGCCGGACGGCACGGTGGCCTGCACGATCAGCCTCGGCGTGGCCGCGCTCGACCCCGCCCATGCCGACTTCGGCGCGCTGCTGGCCGCCGCCGACGCCGCGATGTACCGGGCCAAGGCCACGGGCCGGAACCGGGTCGAGCTGGCGCAGGGTCAGGCGGGCGAATGATGCTCCCCAGGCGTTCGCAGCAGGGCTTCGAGGCGGTCGCGCCGCAGCAGCGCGATGTCGCGCCCGTCCACGGCAATCCAGCCGGCCTTGCGCAAGCGCGCCAGCTGCCGGCTGACGCTCTCGATGGTCAGTCCGAGATGGTTGCCGATGTCCGCCCGCGACATCGGCAGGTGCAGATGCCCGGCGGGCAGGCCATCCTGCGCCTGGCGCGCCGACAGGGCCAGCAGCAGGCTGGCCAGGCGTACGCCGGCGGGCAGCCTGGCCTGCAGCAGCAGCGCTCCCTCGCGTGCGATCTCCATGCTCATCGCGGCGTGGAAACGCTGCATCAGACTTGGCGTGCGGAGCAGAGCCGCCTGCAAGCCGGCATAGGGGATCTCGCAAACTTCGCTGAAGGTCAGCGCCACCGCGCTGCAGGCGTGGCGTCCAGCGCCGATGGCTTCCAGGCCCAGCAGGTCGCCGGCTACAGGGAAGGCAGTCACCTGCTGCTGGCCACGGTCGTCCGCGCGCGCGACCTTGAGGTGGCCCGTACGCACGGCGTACAGGAAGGCGAAGGGCTGGTCGCGCCGGAACAGCGCTTCCCCCTGTGCCAGGCGGCGCCGGCAGCCGGCCAGGCCGGCGTCGCTTGCGAGGCAGCGGCCACGCGCAGGGCAATGCGCGCAGCCGTGGGCGTCCTCGTGGATCGTCACGTCGTTCATCGGACTTCCCCTTGCGGCCGTCGCAGCCGTCTGGGCCAGTATCCGCCAAAGAGAGGCGCCGATCAAGTGCCGGCACCGCCCCGGAGGAAGCAATGAAGCAGGAAGCCGGGGCATTCGGGCTGGAAGGGCTCGACAGCGCGGAGGCGGCGCGGCGCCTGGCGAGCGACGGCCCCAACAGCCTGCCGGATGCGGGCGGACGTCGCTGGGGCCGGATCGCCCGCGACGCCGCCGGCGAACCCATGTACCTGCTGCTGGTCGGCGCGGCGACCGTCTACCTGGTGCTGGGCGAGCCGCTCGAGGGCGCCTTCCTGTTCGGCATGGTGCTCCTGATGCTGTGCCTGACGCTGTACCAGGAAGGACGCACCGAGCGCGCACTGAAGGCCCTGCGCGACCTGGGCGCGCCGTCCGCCCTGGTGTGGCGCGACGGGCACGTGCAGCGCCTGCCGGCCAGCGAGCTGGTCGAGGGCGACCTGGTCGAGCTGGGCGAGGGCGACCGGGTGCCGGCGGACGGCCTGCTGCTGGCGGCGTCCGGCCTGCTGGCGGATGAATCCCTGCTGACCGGCGAATCGGTCCCGGTCGGCAAGCTGGCGGCGCCGCAGGGCGCGCCGGCGGCCGCCCCGGGCGGCGCCGGCCTGCCCTGGGTGTATTCCGGCACCCTGGTAGTGCAGGGCCACGGCCTCGCGAGCGTCAGCGCCACCGGCGTGCGCAGCGAGATCGGGCGCATCGGCGCCGCGCTCGGGCGCATCGTCCCGCCGCGCGGCCGCCTGCAGCGCGAGACGGCGACACTGGCGCGGCGCCTGGCCGTCCTGGGCGGCAGCGTCAGCGTGCTGCTGGTCGCCCTGCTCATCGTGCGCGGCAGCGCGCCGCTGCAGGCGCTGCTGGCGGGGATCGCCCTGTCGATGTCGATGCTGCCGGAAGAGTTTCCCGTCATCCTGACGGTATTCCCGGCGATCGGCGCCTGGCGCCTGGCGCGCAGCCAGGTTCTCACGCGCCGGCTTGCGGCGATCGAGATCCTCGGCTCCACTTCGGTGTTGTGCGTCGACAAGACCGGCACCCTGACCGAGAACCGGATGGCGGTCGCGCGCCTGTGGCGCGACGGCGCCGTGCACGAGGCCATGGGCGATGCGGCGCTGGCGCCCGCGCAGCGCGAACTGCTGGCCTGCGCGCTGCGCGCCAGCCGTCCGCCCGGCAGCGACCCGATGGAAGCGGCCTTCTGGCGCCTGGCCGGCACGGCGCTGGGCGATGGCGGCGCCGTGCCCGCGGGCTGGCGGATGCTGCACGAGTATGGCTTGACCCCGCAGCGTCCGGCCCTGGTGCATGTCTGGGAGGGCGGAGATGGCCGTATCGTGGTCGCGCTGAAAGGGGCGCCCGAGACGGTGGCCGCGATGTGCCGCCGGGCGCACGGCGGGCCGGCGCTGGAAGCGGCGCTCGAGGCGGCGGCGCGGATGGCGGCAGATGGCCTGCGCGTGCTGGCGGTGGCGCGTACCAGCTTGCCCGTGGCCGCGGCGGCATGGCCGGAGGACCCGGCCGAGCTCGAGCCGGAACTGCTCGGCCTGGTCGCCCTGGCCGACCCGCTGCGGCCGGACATTCCTGCCGCCGTGGCGGCATGCCGCGTGGCCGGGCTGCGTGTCGTGATGATCACCGGCGACCATCCCGAGACCGCGCGCGCGATCGCGCGCCAGGCCGGGCTGGGAGCCGCGGATGGCGGTCCGGAAGGGGTGCTGGGGGGCAAGGAGATCGATGAACTCGACGATGCGGCGCTGGCGCAGCGCCTCGCGCGGGTGACGGTGTGCGCGCGCATCGCGCCGCAGCAGAAGCTGCGCCTGGTCCAGGCGCTGCAGCGCGGCGGCGCCGTGGTCGCCATGACGGGCGACGGCGTCAACGACGCCCCGGCCTTGCGCGCGGCGGACGTCGGAGTGGCCATGGGCCTGCGCGGCACCGACGTGGCGCGCGAGGCGGCCGAACTGACCCTGCTCGACGACCGTTTCGCCTCGCTGGTCGAGTCGATCGCAGCGGGGCGGCGGATTTTCGCCAACATGCGCAAGTCGATGTGCTACGTGATGGCGATGCACGTGCCGATCGCCGGCATGGCGCTGCTGCCCGTGCTGCTGGGCTGGCCGGTGATGCTCTATCCCCTGCACATCGTGTTCCTCGAGCTGGTCATCGACCCGGCCTGCTCGCTGGCTTTCGAGAACGAGCCGCCGGAGCCGGACCTGATGCGCCGTCCGCCGCGCGCGCCGGCCGAAGCGCTGTTCGGCCGTGCGGCCTTTGCGAGCGCGCTGCTGCAGGGAGGCTGGGTGCTGGCGCTGGCCGTGGCGCTGTACGGCTGGGCCTTGTCGTGGCTGCCGGAACCGCAGGCGCGCGCCTCCGCCTTTGCCGGGCTGGTGCTGTGCAACCTGGCGCTGCTGCTGTCGAATCGCCAGCGCGACGGCGTCGGGCGCACGCTGCGCGCCGCCAATCCGGTGTTCTGGGCGATCGCCGCAGGCGCCGTCGCGCTGCTGGGGCTGGCCGTCTATGTGCCGGCCGCCGCCGGCCTGCTGATGCTGGCGCCGCCGCCGCCCGCCGCGCTGGCGGCCGCCGTCGCCGTGCCGCTGCTGGGGCTAGCGGGCCTCGAACTGCGCAAGTGGCTGGCCGCGCGCACGGCGCCTCGGCGCGCCTGAGCTTCAGGCCGCGCGCGCCCCGAGGCGGGCCAGGCGCGCGCACCAGCGCGCCACCCGTTCCGAGGGCATGGCGCCCGCCATGCCCACCACCGTCGCCGCCACCGGCCCGATGCCGACGAAGGCGAGGATGTTGCGGCGCAGGAGCTGCAGGGCATGGGCGCGGTAGAACAGGCGGTAGAAGGGCGCCGGCATGCCCATGTTGACGACCACGCGCGCGCTGCGTCCCCCCAGCAGGCCGGCCTTCATGGGATTGGCCGGTGTGCGTGCAATCGCAAAGCCCGGACGCAACACCTGTTCCAGGAAGCCCTTCAGGCGCGCCGGCATGTCGCCCAGCCAGAGCGGGAAGACCAGCACGATGTGCTCGGCGCGCCCGATCGCCTGCTGCGCCGGCAGCAGCTCGGCCGGGACCGCTTCGTTCTGCCACGCGCCGGGATCGGACAGCAGCGGCACGGGCAGGCGCCCGGCGTCGACGACGTCGACGCTGTGGCCGGCCGCGCGGGCGACGTCGGCATAGGCCTCGGCCAGCGCATGGCACAGGTGCCGGTGCGCGCCGTCAGGGTGGCCCTGGATGATCAGGATGCGCTTGCTCATTGCGTCTCCGGAGGAAGGTCGAAGCGGCGGCGCATGCGCACCATGCCGTCCGGCGCGTTGTCGAGCGTGAAACCGAGGCTGGCCGCGAGCGCGTGCATGCGTGCGTTCCCGGACAGGGCTGCGCCCTCGACCAGGCCGACGCCGCGTGCGGCGCAGTAGTCGAGCAGGCATTGCATCAGGAGGCGCCCCAGGCCCCGCCCCTTCAGGTCGGAGCGCACCGTCACCGCGAATTCGCCGCGCTCGCCGTCGGGATCGAACACCACCCGCGCCACGCCCAGGGTCTCGATGCCGCCGCTTGCCGGACGGGTGGCGATGAAGGCCATTTCGCGCGCGTAGTCGATCTGGGTGAAGCGCGCCAGCTGCTGTGGCGAGAGTTCGCGCATCATGCCGAACATGCGCATGTGCACGTCTTCCGGCGTGAGTGCGCGAAAGAAGGCCACGTGGGCCTGGGCGTCCTCGGGCCGGATCGGCCGGATCGTCAGCGGTCCGAGCGCACTGTCGACCTGGCGTTCCAGCTCCATCGGATAGGGCAGGATGGCCAGCCGGGCGCTGCCGTCTTGGCCGGGGGGCACCGGCGCCAGGCGCAGGCGGGCGTCCAGCGCCACCACGCCTGCCGCATCGGCCAGCAGCGGATTGATGTCGAGTTCGGCCAGCTCGGGCAGCTCGGCCGCCATCCGGCCAACCCGGACGAGCACGTCATACAGGGCGTCCAGGTCGGCGGGCGGCTGGCCGCGGTAGCCGGCCAGCAGGCGCGCCACCCGGGTGCGGCCCACCAGTTCGGCCGCCAGTATCCGGTTCAGGGGCGGCAGCCCGACCGCCTGGTCGGCCGTGACCTCGACCGCGATGCCGCCCTGGCCGAACAGCACCACGGGCCCGAAGACCGGATCGACCGTGAGGCCGACGATCAGCTCCAGCGCGTGTGGCCTGCGGGCCATGGCCTGCACCGTAAAGCCTCCCATGCGGGCCTGCGGACGCAGGGTGCGCACGCGCGTGCTCAGCGCGTCGATCGCCGCGTTCAGGGCACCCTCGTCGGCCAGGTCGAGCACCACGCCGCCGACCTCGGTCTTGTGGACGATGTCGGGCGACAGGATCTTGAGCGCCACCGGATAGCCGATGCGGCATGCCGCCGCGAGCGCACCGGCGCGGTCGGCCGCGGTCTCGGTCGCCAGCACCGGTATGCCGTAGGCGGCCAGCAGCGCCATGGCGTCGGCGTCGCCGGCCTCCAGGCGGCCGGCGGCGAGCAGGGCGTCGACCCGCGCGCGCGCGGCCTGGGTGCCGGGCACGGACAGCTCGGCGGGGCCGGGCGCCTGCACCAGCGTCGCCGCATTGCGCCGGTAGTCCACCAGCTGCTGGAAGCCCTTGACCGCCTCTTCCGGGGTATCGAACACCGGCGCTCCGGCCTCGATGCTCAGGCGGCGCGCCTCGGCCACGCTCGGGCCGCCCAGCCAGCAGCACAGCACCGGGCGCCCGGCGCCCTGGATGAGCGGCAGCAGGGCGGACGCGATCCCGGCGCTCGGCACCAGCGCCGTGGGTGCGTGGATCAGGAGCACGGCGTCGACCTCGGGCGCGTCGAGCAGGATCGACAGGGCGTGGCGATAGCGGTCGGCCGGCGCGTCGCCGACGATGTCGACCGGATTCGCGCGCGGCCATAGCGGCGGCAGCACGGCGTCCAGGCGCGCCAGGGTGTCCCGTCCGAGCCGCGCGGGTACGCCGCCGGCGTCGATCAGCGCATCCAGCGCCATCACGCCCGGACCGCCGCCGTTGGTCAGGATGGCCAGGCGCTCGCCCCTGGGCGGGCGGACCCGCGCCAGCATTGCCACCGCATCGAACAGTTCGGCCGTGGTGTTTACGCGCAGCATGCCGGCGCGCCGGATGGCGGCGTCGTAGACCAGGTCGGAACCGGCCAGCGCGCCGGTATGGCTGAAGGCTGCGCGCGCCGCCTCCGCCCCGCGCCCGGACTTGACGACCAGGGTCGGCTTGGCGCGCGCCGCCCCGCGCGCCGCGCTCATGAACTTGCGCGCATGGCGCACGCTCTCCGCGTACAGCAGGATGGCGTCGGTGCCCGGATCGGCGGCGAGCCAGTCGAGCAGGTCGCCGAAATCGACGTCGCTGCCGTCGCCCAGCGAGACGAAGCAGGAAAAGCCGATGCGGCGCGCGGCCGCCCAATCGAGCACGGCGGTGACCAGGGCGCCCGACTGCGCCACGAAGGCCAGCCGGCCGGGCAGGGCGCCGCTCGGGGCGAAGCTCGCGTTCAGGCCGATGCCCGGAACCAGCAGGCCCACGCAGTTCGGCCCCAGGATGCGCAGCAGCCAGGGCCGGGCCGCCTCGAGCATGGCCTGGCGCAGTGTGACGCCCGGGGCGCCGCCCGGCATCGGAGCGTCCAGGCCCGCGCTCAGCACGATGGCGGCGCGGCAGCCGGCTGCGCCGAGCTCGCCTATCAGGCCGGGCACGGTGGCGGCAGGCGTGCAGATGACCGCCAGTTCCGGCACGCCGGGCAGCCCGGCCACGCTGGACCAGGCCTGGCGTCCGTCGACCTCGGCATGGCGTCGGTTGACGGGCCACAGCGCGCCCCGATATCCGCCGCCGGCGAGGTTGCGCCAGACGGTCGCGCCGACACTGCCCGGGCGGTCCGAGGCGCCGATCACAGCCACGGAGGCAGGGGCGAACAGGTGCTGAAGGTTGCGGATGCTCATTGATTGTCCCGTCGTTGGCCGGCCGGACCAGCCTAGCGAAGCGGGCAACGCTTTGTTTGACTCAGGTCAAATCTTTAACGAAAGGTTCGCTCTATCTCTTGTGCTATTTCCATACAAAAAACTTGGACGCGAACCTTGGCATTTTGATGTGGGTCAAACACATGGGCGTGGGCAGCAGGGAGACTGCCTGCTCGACTCGCGTTCGATTCCCGAAAGGCTTCGCCATGGTTTCTCGTCCTTTATCAGTCCAGGGCCCGCACACCGTCGTGCGGGCGATGGCGCACGCGCGCAACGCCCTGCTGGCGCGCGTGTGCGCCGCCGGGCATACGCCCGACGCCGCCTTTCCCGCCGCCTTCGGCCACCTTGCCGCAGCCGTCGAAGCAGCTTTCCGCAAGGAGGAAATCCAGATGGAGGCGATCGGCTTTCCCGGCGTGCGCGAGCAGCGCCGCGACAATGCGCTTCTCCTGAACGCCCTGCATCACGCCGTGCCGCGGGTCGAAGCGGGCGACCTGGCGCTTGGACGCGAGGTCGTGGCAGCGCTGCCCGCCCTGCTGTCGCTGCACCGCTTCTGCGGCTTGCGCGTGCTGGCCACGGCGCGCCGTACGGTGCTGGCCCTGCGCCGCGGCCGCGCGGCCGGTCCGCTTGCAGCCCGCGCCCGTTTGCCGGCGACGGTGAGGCCGCCGCACCACGCCTAGCGCGCCATCGGGCCGTTGCCATCGACAAGGAGGAACACCATGAGCTACAGGACAATTGTCGTGCACGTGGACGAGTCGCGCCATGCGCCCAAGCGCATCGGGCTCGCGGCGCGCCTGGCCGGCGAGCACGACGCCCACCTGGTCGGCGTGGCCGTCACCGGGATCTCGCGCGAGGTCTTCCCGCACGGCTACCACACAAGGCCCGGCAGCCTCGAGGCCAGCTACTTCGAGCCCCTGCGCGAGGCCGCGTCCCGGGCCCTCGAGGCCTTCGGCGTGCTTGCAGCCGAGGCCGGGGTCTCGTACGAGAAGCGGCTAATATGCGACCTGGCCAGCGAGGCGCTGGCGCGCATCGGCCGCTTCGCCGACCTGGTGGTGGCCAGCCAGGACGACCCGAGCGAAGCCCTGGCGGACACCATCGGGCGCATTCCCGAGTACGTGGCCTTCACCTGCGCCCGTCCAGTGCTGCTCGTTCCCTGCGCGCCGGTGATGCATGGCATGGGACGCCACGTGCTGGTGGCCTGGAACGGCAGCAAGGAGGCATCGCGCGCGCTCGTCGCCGCCTTGCCCGTGATGCGGCGCGCAGTGCGCGTCACGGTGGTCGCGTTCCGGCCGTCCGGAGAGGCCGATCCGGACGAGCCGCAGCAGCAGGCGGACCTGGCCGCCTTCCTGGCGCGCCATGAGGTGCAGGCCGATTTTCTGGTGCTGGAGCGCCACGTCGACGGCGGCCGGGCCCTGCTCGAACTGGCCCAGCGGGAGGTCTACAACCTGCTTGTCATGGGCTGCTACGGCCACTCGCAGTTCCGCGAGCTCTTCCTGGGCGGCGTCACCCGCACCCTCCTGCATGACGCGACCCTGCCGGTGCTGATGGCGCGCTGAAGGCACGGCCCCGCATACACGAAAGGACTGGCAATGGACACGATGAAGGCGGCGGTTTTCAAGGAAGCGGGGCGGATCGTCCTGGAGCACCGGCCGGTGCCGCGCGCCGGGCCGGGCGAGGCCGTGATCAAGGTGACGATGACAACCATCTGCGGCACCGACGTGCACATCCTCAAAGGCGAGTACCCGGTCGCGCCCGGCCTCATCGTCGGACACGAACCGGTCGGCACGATCGCCGAGCTCGGCCCGGGAGTGGAGGGCTTCCGTCTCGGCCAGCGCGTCGTGGTGGGCGCCATCACGCCCTGCGGCCAGTGCCATCCCTGCCTCGAAGGCCACCAGTCGCAGTGCGGCGGCCATGCGATCGGCGGCTGGCGCTTCGGCAATACCATCGACGGCTGCCAGGCCGAGTACGTGCGGGTGCCCTTTGCCACGGCGAACCTGGCACCGGTGCCCGACGGCCTGAGCGACGAGCAGGTCCTGATGTGCCCCGACATCATGAGTACCGGCTTCGGCGGCGCCGAGAACGGGGCGATCCGCATCGGCGACACGGTGGCCGTGTTCGCCCAGGGACCGATCGGCCTGTGCGCCACCGCCGGCGCGCGCCTGCGCGGGGCCAGCCGCATCATCGCGGTCGACACCGTGCCCGAGCGCCTGGAGATGGCGCGGCGCCTGGGCGCCGACCATGTCGTCGACTACCGGCGCGAGGACCCGGTCGAGGCCATCCTCGCGTTGACGGGCGGCCAGGGCGCCGACGTGGCGATCGAAGCGCTCGGGACCCAGCAGACCTTCGAGAGCTGCCTGCGCGCACTGCGTCCCGGCGGTACCCTGTCGAGCCTGGGCGTTTACTCGGGCAAGCTGACCCTGCCGGTGGATGCCTTCGCGGCCGGCCTGGGCGACCACAGGCTGGTCACCACGCTGTGCCCCGGGGGCAAGCACCGCATGCGGCGCCTGATGAACATCGTCGCCTCGGGCCGGGTCGACCTGCGGCCACTGGTGACGCACCGCTTTCCGCTCGATCGGATCGAGGAAGCCTACGAGTTGTTCGCGGCCCAGCGCGACGGCGTGCTGAAGGTGGCGATCCTGCCGTGAAAGGTACGATCGTTCAGCTTGCCGCTTCCTCGACGAAATCGGGCGGCGCCGCTTCGCGCGGGTCGCGCAGCAGCAGCACCGGGATGGACGAGTTGGCCAGCACATATTGCGCGACGCTGCCGGCGAACAGGCGGTTGGCGTCGTTCGGGCCATGCGTGCCCATCACGATCAGGTCGCAGCCATGGGCCTGGGCGACGCGCAAGATCTCCGGCCCGGGGTTGGAGGCCAGCGGCGTTGCGCTGTCGCAGGCCACGCCACTGGCGTCGGCGATGCGCCGCACGGTGGCGACGTGGGCGCGCACCGCGCGGCGGACGCGCTCGAACTCGCGTTGCGCGTCCGTGGCCTCGGACCCGGCCGCGTCCGCGCCCTCGGGCACCGAAAAATGCGGTTGGGCGACGGATACGGTCACGATCCGTCCGGCGCCGCTCCGGGCGAGCTGGACGCCCATCTGGGCGGCGCGCACCGCCAGGTCGGAACCATCGGTGGCGATACAGACTCTCTCGAGGAACATGGCAATGGCTCCCTGGTCGATGAGTGGACAGCATTTCGGTTTCCCATGATGGACGGTTTGACCAAGATCAAATTCTGGGCGGATGAAAGCGGACGCAGCGGCAGCCTGCGCCTGGGCGCGCTGTCCGGCTGGCGCCTCGGCGCCGCGCTCGTGCTGCTGCTCGTCCTGCTGGTCATCGGCGCGGTGGCGGGGCCCTGGCGACTTGGCGGCGCGGACGGTCCGCCGCCGGGCTTTATCAGCGGCAACGGCCGGACCGAGGCGATCGGGATCGACGTCGCCACCCGCCTGCCGGGACGCCTGGCCGAGGTGCTGGTCGATGAGGGCAACATGGGTGGTGCTGCCCTCCCTTAGCGCGGATTCGCCGGCGATCACGCCGGCATTGTTGATGGCGGCGGCCATGCTCTCTCCGGATGGCGGGAATCCGGGCTCGAAATAGCTGAGCGTGCCTCCTGTGTACAGGAAAGCGGTGCGCGGCCCGCCGAGGTCGGCGCTGGCCGCCGTTCCCGTGACCTGGCCGGCATCGTTGATGCCGGCGCCCCGGCACCGGAAGGGTCAGTCGCTGGCCGTTGTGGTAGCCTGGTTGCCCAGGGCTGCCCGCAGCGCCTCCGCCTGGGGATCGGGCGCCGCGCTGTCGATCGCCTCCTGCGCCGTGAGGGGTTTGCCGTAGTGGGCATGGGTGAGCCGCTGGTTGTAGCGGATGTTGTTGACTGCGACCGTCAACGCGTTGCCGAACAGCCCCTTGCCGCCCGACCAGGCGACGACGTCGCCGGCGGTCGAGCCCTGCTTCATGCGCGCGAAGTTAACCACGGTCAGGCCGGTGTCGGCGCTCAGCGAGAAATTGTTACGCTTGCGGAAGTGGTCCACCGCCTTCTGGTTCATGAGCAGCAGGGCGATCGGGCCGCCTTCGGCGCCGGCCTGCAGCCCGACGCTGAGGCCGCCCATGGTGAAGAAGGCGGGGTTGCTCCAGCCGCCGTCGGTGCGCCGGGTCATCAGCACGCCGGAACCGCCGGCTGCGCCGACGCCGAGCGCGGCGCGGCCGTAGACGGGAACGATATACGCGCCGCGCGCCATGCGCAGCAGCTCGGCCAGGGCCGGCGTGGCGGACATGGTGCGGACGACCCCGGCGGCGTCGGCGAGGCGCCGGTTCGCCGCCTCCTTGCGCTGGGCGCCGGTCTCGCCGTCCTGGGGCGCCGCCGGGCTGGGCTGGGCCCCCGCACGCCCGTCCTGGGCCGAGGCGCCGGGCATGGCGGCCAGCAGGAGCAGGGACGCGGCAAGGCCGCGTAGCGCACGGCCTGGCATGGGACGGCGCAGGAGAGTGTCCGGCTCGTGGGTGATCATGGCTATTCTCCTTCTTGTTGGTCGTCGGTGCAGCGTAGTCCCTTGAACGCCCCGGTGTTTGAGATCGCTCAATCGCGTCCGGCAGGGAGAAGCGGGCTTCAGTGCTGGCTTGCCCATGGTGGTGCGCGCCCCGGGATGCGCGGCCGGAGGCCGCGTGACGGCACCGCCACTCGGCGTTGCGAACGGTCCGGGGGCTGCCCATCGTCTCTACCGGCGCGCGCCTCACGGCTCGAGCACATAGTTGCCGGGTGCGGCGGGGCCGGCCACCGGCGCCGGCGGGTCGGTCAGGGGCCCGGCCTGGCGCGCCAGCCAGCTTTCCCATGCCGGCCACCAGCTTCCCTCATGCAGCGGGTTGCCCGCCTGCCAGGCGTCCGGCCCCTGGTAAGGCGCCTGGTGGGGGTGAACCGAGACCTGGTAGCTGCGCCGCGGCATGCCGGGCGGCGACACCACGCCGGCATTGTGGCCGCCGGAGGTCAGGAGGAAAGTCACCTCGGTATCGGACAGGGGAATGATCTTGTACACGGAACGCCAGGGCGCCACGTGGTCGGTCATGGTGCCGACCGCGAAGATGGGCACGTGGATGTCGGTCAGGGCGATCGGGCGTCCGTCGACGATGTAGCGCACGCTGGCGAGGCGGTTTTTCAGGAACAGGTTGTGCAGGTATTCCGTGTGCATGCGGCAGGGCATGCGGGTCGCGTCCGCGTTCCACGACGCCAGGTCGTTGTCCTTGTCCGGGATGTCGAGCAGGTAATGGCGCAGGCGGCGCGACCAGACCAGGTCGTTCGAGCGGAGCAGCTGGAAGGCGCCGGCCATCTGGCGCGTGTCGAGGTAGCCCTGCTGCCACATCGCCGCTTCGAGGAAGGCGACCTCGCTGTCGTCGATGAAGAGCGAGAGTTCGCCCGGCTCGGTAAAGTCGACCTGGGCCGCGAGCAGGGTCATGCTGGCGAGGCGCTCGTCGCCGTGGCGCGCCATGGCCGCGGCGGCGATGGCCAGCAGGGTGCCGCCGAGGCAGTAGCCGCAGGCGTTGATGCGATGTGCGCCGGTCTGGGCCGCGATGGTGTCGAGGGCCGCCATCACGCCCAGCTGGCGATAGTCCTCGAGCGAGAGCTCGCGGTCTGGTGCATCCGGGTTTTTCCAGGAAATCATGTACACCGTGTGTCCTCGTTCGACCAGGTAGCGCACCAGGGAATTGTGCGGCGACAGGTCGAGGATGTAGTACTTCATGATCCAGGCCGGCACCACCAGCAGCGGCGCGGCATGCACCTGCGGGGTCTGCGGGGCGTAGCGGATCAGCTCGACGAGGCGGTTCTTCATCACCACCGTTCCGGGCGTGAGCGCGACGTCGCGGCCGGGCCGGTAGGCGACCGGGGCGGCGGCCCCCGCCAGCGTCCGGCGCAGGTCGCCAATGGCGCGCAGCGCCCCGTGCACCAGGTTTTCGCCGCCGCGCGCCAGCGTGACGCCCTGGGCCACCGGGTTGGTGGCGATGAAGTTGGAGGGCGCCATGCTGTCCAGCAGCTGGCGCGCGACGAAGGTGACGACGTCGGAATGGTGGGGCGAGACCCCGCGCACCCCGCTGGTGGCGCGGTGCCACCACTTCTGGGTCAGCAGGAAGCCCTGGCTGATGCCGCTCCAGGGCCAGGCATGCCAGGCCGGGTCGCTGAAACGCTTGTCCTGGGCCAGCGGGCGCACGGCTTCTCCGCCATTGCCGAGCACCGCGCCGGCGCAGTAGCGCAGCCACTCGGCCCAGTCGGTGGCGGCCTGGATGCCGAGCTCGACCTGCTTGGCCGGCGACAGCAGCAGGTGAGCGGCCCAGTCCTGCCAGGCTGCGCCCAGCGCAGCCGGGGAAATATGGCCGGTCAGGCGGCCCAGCCAGGCGTTGAGCGCCAGGTCGATGTGGGCGTGCTCGATGCGGGTTTCCGGGTAGCGCGGGCGGATGCCGCCCTGCCAGGCGCTGGCCTCGCGCCGCTGCTCGCTGGGCGGTATCTCGTTGCGCACGTTCATGTCGGCCTCGCGGCGCACTCAGTGGGCAAGCAGCAGTGGCACCGGGGCGCGCTCGAGCAGCTCGCGGGTGGCGCCGCCCAGCATCCATTCACGATAGCGGCTGTGGCCGTAGGCGCCGGCCACGATCAGGCCGGCGCCACTGTCGCGCGCGACGCCGATCAGGGCGTTGCCGGCCGTCGCCCTGCTGCGCTCCACGACCACGTCGACCTTCACCCCGTGGCGCGCCAGGTACAGCGCCATGTCGGCGCCCGGTTCTTCGCCGTGCAGCCCCGAGAGGGTATCGGGATTGACCAGCACCAGCTTGACGCTCGCCGCCCGGCACAGGAGGGGCAGGGCGGCGTCGAGGGCGCGCAGGGCCCGGCTGCCGCCGTCCCAGCCGGCCACCACGGTGCCGTCGAGCGCTTCGTCGCCGTAGGCTTCCGGAACCAGCAGCACGGGCCGCACGCCGTTCAGGACGAGGTGGGCGGGCAGGCCGCGCGGCGTGGACGGCGCCGCATCGCCATGCGGCGGGTCCTGGCTCAGCACCAGCAGGTCGGCGTAGCGCGACTGCAGCAGCAGCGCGTAGGCGGGATCTTCCTCGGCCAGCCGCGCTTCGAAAGAAACCAGGCCCAACCGTCCGGCCTGTTCGGTAAAGGCATCGAGGCGCTGGCGGGCGTTCGCGCGCAGGGCGTCGAGGTCGACCACCGGCACCGGCGGCGAGACTGCGCCGGCCAGCAGGGCCAGGTCCACCCAGGAGATGCCCGTGGAGGCGCTGCCGACCAGGTGGGCCCCGTGCTCGATGGCCAGGCGGGCGCCCGCGCGCAGCCGGCTTTCCTGGCGTGGACTTCCGTCGACATGGACGACGATGGTCTTGATCATGGCTGTGCCTTTCAGGTCTGGGTGTGGCCGGATGGACGCCCGTGCGCCCGTTCCAGAACGATCCGGCCTGGCGTGACTGATGTGTTTGACCTGGATCAAATTCGCCGCCTTGCGGCGAACAGCGCCGCCACCAGCAGCAATCCCGCGCTCCAGAGGAGGGGCGCGTCCGGCTCCGGCACCGGGCTGAGCAGTGCGGGCATGCACTGGAACGCGTCGTCGATCCGGCAGGCCAGGGAAGCAATCTGGCGTCCCTCGTTGCGCCCACCGCCTGGCCGGCGTCGTTGATGCCGAACGCATCGCTGCGGCCGCCACTGAAAGCCCCGAGGTCGCGCATTTGCCCGTTTGCATGCAGGAAGGCGTGGTCGTGGCCAAGGCAGATGGCGAACGCCCCGGCTACCTGTCCGCTGAATTTGATGGCGCGCCGAGGTCCTGGATCGTGCCGCCGCAAAATATCGCGGCGCGCCACTGGCCCGGGGAAAGCTGGTGCTGTCCGGTGACCTGGCCCGCGTTGTCGATGTCGGCCGAGTAGTCGTGCGGCGTGCCCAGGAAGCGCAGGGGCGGTGTGGCGCCCGGCGTCCGCACCGCGGCCCGGATCGCGCGGTCGGCGTTGAACCCATTGCCCGCGATCTGGCCGAGCTCGTTGATCCCCTTGGCCTAGTCGAGACGCGGGATCAGGGTCATCTCATGGGCCAGTTGCTGGGCCTGCGCAGCGGGCCGCCAGCAGCAGCGGCACGAACAGGAATTTTTTTGATGGGCATGGCAAGCCCGCGTTCGATAAATCTGCTTAGACCCCACCGCGCCGAAAACGAGCGCTGAAAGTCGTCGCGGGGATTTCGCTGTCAAAGTTGCGCAACGGCTTCGTCGACGATTTTGCGCCACCGCAGAGCGGCGCCGGCGACATCAACGAAAAAGGCCAGGTGCTGTTCGACCATGCCCCGGAAGGTGTCGCCTACCGCGCTGCCGTGTACAGCGGCGGCGGCCTGCACGACTTGCCGCGCTTCGCGGGCAACTACGTGTCCGGCCGCGCCATCGACGACGCCGGCTGGGTGACCGGCCACCTCACCACCGCCATCGGGCGCTACCATGCCTATGTCTATGACGGCGGCACGGTCACCGACCTGACGCCCTGGTCGGTGACCAGCTTCGGCGTCGACATCAACAATCTCGGCCAGGTGGTCGGTACGGTCGACGGCCGCGCCCTCCTGTACGAGGACCGCACATTGATCGACCTGAACACGCTGATCGATCCCCAGGCCGACCTGCTGCTGACGGAAGCGCTCGCGATCAACGACCGCGGCCAGATCCTGGCCCGGTCCTGCGACCGCGCCGGCGTGTTCTGCTATGACACCATGCTGCTCGATCCGGTGCCGGCGGTGCCGGAGCCGGCGCATTGGACGACGCTGGCGGCGGGGCTGGCAGTTCTGGGGGCGGCACGGTGGTCGCGCGTCAGAGCCGGACGTTGAGCGAGAGATAGGCAGCGCGGCCCGGTCCGGACGAGAAACTGGGCTGGGCTTGTGCCGCCGGCCAGAAGAAGTTGTCGTACCAGGCGTACTCGTACCGGCGGTCGGCGAGGTTCTTGATCTGTAGATCGATGCTGGTGCGCTTCGACAGCTGGTAGCGCACATTGGCGTCGAAGAGCACGAAGCCGCCATACTTGCCCGCCGTGTTCGGGCTGTCGATGTAGTAGTCGCCCTGGGCGCGGCCCTGCAGGCCGAAGCGCCAGGCATCGCCCGCGCGGTATTCGAGCCCGGCATTGCTGATGTGGCGCGGGGTCGAGAACACTTCCTTGCCGGCGAGCGAAGCGCCGTCGGCGGCGAAGGCGCGCGTTACTTCGGCCTTCTGCAGCGAGTGCGCCACCCACAGCTCGAGGCTGTCGCCGACGTGGCCGGACAGCTGGACGTCCACGCCTTCGCGGCGGGTCTCGCCCAGGCCCACGGTGGTGCCGGTGGCCGGCATGTTCGCCACTTCATCCGTGGCGTCCTGGCGCCACACCGCCAGGCGCAGGTCGGCCTGTTGCGCCGGCTTGAACTTCACGCCCAGCTCCTTGCCGGTGTTGATGGAAGGGGCGAAGCGGGCCTGGCCTGGCGTCAGGTAGGCGGGGGCGCCGGCGCCGGTGAGCACCTGGAAGGTGCGGCCCCAGTTGGCGTACACGTTCAGGTTCTCGATCGGCGTGTAGACCATGCTCAGCTTGGGCTGGCGGATCGTTCCGTAGTCCTGCAGCGCGGCGCGCCGGCCGGTCGCACGGAACAGGTTCTCGCCCGAGAAGCGGTCCACGCGCAGGCCGGGCACCAGCTTGAGCTTGTCGCCGAGGCGCACGATGGCCTGCAGGTAGGCGCCGACGTTGTTGAAGCTGTAGCGCTCGTCGTTCTGGGTCTGGGCCGGCGTCGAATAATCGGTCGGCAGGGCGTAGCTGAAGCGGTAGCGCTGGTAGCCGTTGCGCTGGCGCTCTGTGCTGGCGCCGCCGTCGAGCGTGATCCGGTCGTTCAGGCGCCAGGTGAGGGTAGAGATGAACCCCGTCTGCTCCTCGTCCCAGATGCGGCGCTGGCGCGGGGCGGTGCCTGCCGGGTTGCTGGTGAAGGTGACGCGGCGGTCGTCCTCGTAGTTGTTGAAGTAGAGCTTGTTGCTCCAGAAAGCGTTCGGCGTGATCTGCCAGTCGAGGTGGGCGCTGGCGTGGTGCATCTCGCGCTCGCTGCGGTCGTTGGCGTTCTTCGCCGGCGACTGGCGGCGGTCGGCGCGCAGCTCGCTGGCGGTCAGGAAGCCCGGTTCGCCGGCATCGTGGCGGTAGCTGCGCAGCACCAGGCCGCCACGCAGGGTATTGTCCGCCGACGCTAGAAACCACTTGCCGCCCAGCGAATATTTATCCGAACCGCTGCCGCGGTATTCGTCGGTGTCCTGTTTCGCAAGGAAATAGTTCTGGGCGAAGCCCTTCGATTCGCGGCCCAGCGCCAGCTGCACTTCGCGGGTGTCGAAGCTGCCCAGGGTGAAGCGGGCGTCCGTGTAGTTGCCGCCCTGGCGGGTGCCGAAGTTGATGTTGCCGCCGATATTGTGCAGGCCGTAGCGCGGGTCGTTGGTGCCGCGCACGACCTCGATGTAGTCGACTTCGAGCGGGAAGATCATGTCGATGAAGCGCTGGTTGCCGCTGTTGACGTTGCTCGGCACGCCGTCGATCAGCACCTTGATGCCGTTGATATAGCCTTCGCCGTTGAAGGCGCGGAAGGTCGCCTTGCCGGATTCGGCGCCCATGCGGGTTTCGGTCAGCTGGATGCCGGGCAGCTGGCCGATCAGCTCCCAGCTGTTCATCACGTTCTCATCCTCGACCTTGTCGGCGCCCAGCACGTCGACCGAGGTCAGCACCCGGTTGCTCGCCAGCGGCCCGCCGGCGCGCTGGGCGCTGACGCGCACTTCGCCCATGACGATCACCGGATCGTCGGCCCAGGCGGCCTGTGCCGGCAGGAGGGTGGCGAGGAGAGCGGGGAGGAGCTTGCGTTTCATTTCTGCGGAAACCTTTTTTTGTGAGGGCAAGGGCGGCAGTAGCCGGCTGGACTCTAATGATAGGGCATTATCATTTAGATGACAACGATAATGATAAGTTGTTCTCAATTAAGGCCGGAACCGGTATGCTTCGGCTTTTGCTTCTTTCGCCTCACGCATGCACGCACCATCGCTCCTCCCCACACGCCGGCGCATCCTCAGCATCGACGCCCTGCGCGGCCTCGTCATCGTCTTCATGCTGGTCGACCATGTTCGCGAAACCTTCCTGCTGCACCTGCAGGTCGGCGACCCGATGGATGTCGCCACCACCCCGCCCGCGCTGTTCGCCTCGCGCCTGCTGGCCCACCTGTGCGCGCCGGTCTTCGTCTTCCTGACCGGCCTCTCGGCCTTCCTCTACGCTGCGCGCCAGGGGCAGGGCGGGGCCGCTTCCTTCCTCGCCAAACGCGGCCTCTTCCTGGTCGCGCTGGAACTCACCGTGATCAACTTCGCCTGGACCGGCGCCTTCCCGCCCACGGTGATCTACCTGCAGGTGATCTGGGCGATCGGCCTGTCGATGCTGGCCCTGGCCTGCCTGGTGCGCCTGCCGCGCGTAGCCCTGGTGGCGATCGGGCTGGCGATCGTGGCCGGTCACAACCTCTTCGACGCGCTGCATTTCGCCCCCGGCCACCCGCTGCACGGCCTCTGGGCGGTGCTGCACGACCGCGGCTGGCTGGAGATCACGGACTCGCTGCGCGTGCGCACCTCCTACCCGGTGCTGCCCTGGATCGGCATCATCTGCCTCGGTTACGCGAGCGGCCCCTGGTTCGGCGCCGGCTTCCCCGCGGCCGCGCGCCAGCGCCGCCTGCTGGCCTGGGCGGCCGGGCTGCTCGGCGGCTTCGCCATGCTGCGGGGCCTGAACTGTTACGGCGACCGCCCCTGGGTGGCCGGCGCGACTGCGCAGGAGACGCTGATGAGCTTCTTCAATGTGACGAAATACCCCCCTTCGCTGCTGTTCACGGCCCTGACGCTCGGGATCGGCCTGCTCTTGCTGGTGCTGCTGGAGCGCCGCCACGGCCTGCTTGGCGAAAAGCTGTCCGTGCTCGGCTCGGCGCCGATGTTCTTCTACATCCTGCACCTCTATGCACTGCGGCTGCTCCACGCCGCCCTGTCGGCCCTTGGCATGGCGCGCTTCGAGGCGGTGTGGCCGGTCTGGACGCTCGCATTGCTGCTGAGCCTTGCCCTGTTCCCGGCGGTACAGGCCTTCGCCAGGCTCAAGGCGCGGCGGCGCGATCTCGCCTGGCTCAAGTACCTCTGATCCTGCAGCGCCTGTGACCATTCGTGAGAATCCGCCTGTGACCGCCCGATATACTGCTGGGCACGGGCGCCACGTATGCATGGGGCAGGTGCGCATTGGGAGATGGTATGGAACAGGGATTGCAGCACGAGGACGGGATCGTCCTGGAGAAGAGCGCGCCGGCGCCCGGCGACGAAGCGCCGGCCCTGGCGGAGGCCGGACCGTGGCGGCGCTGGTTCGCCCGCCTGTTCGACCTGTGGTGGGAAATCCTCGTGGTCGCCGTCACCGGCGGCGTCGTGATCGGCCTCATCTGGCCTGCCTTCCTGATCTGGATAGAGACGCCCCTCGGCTCGAAGATGGCCACCCTGGCCTGCGTGCCGCTGGCCCTGCTGCTCGATGCCGGCGTGACGGCAGCGCTGGGCAACACACCCGGCAAGGCGCTGCTGGGGCTGCGCGTCGGATTGGCCGAAGGCGGGACGCCCGGCTTCGTCCAGCTGTGCCGGCGCAACCTGGGCGTGTGGATCGCCGGCCTCGGTCTCGGCCTGGCCCTGATCAGCCTGCTCACGATGGCGCGCCAGCTGCGCCGGCTCAAGGACGGCGGGCAGGCCAGTTATGACGACGACGAGTTCCGGGTCCGGGCGCGGCCGATCGGCTGGGCCAGGCGGGCGGGCTTCTGCGCCGCTTTCCTCGGGCTGTTCGTGCTGATGGCAAGCCTGGAGACGTGGAACCGCGAAGACCTGTCCGAGACCGCCGCCCGCAACGCCGGACCTTCCTTCCAGTGGACCAATCCGGGCACCGGACGCACCGTCAGCGTGGCGCCGCAGTGGAGCTACCGGGAAACCGAATCCGACGATGGCGTCGCGCTGCACCAGTTCACGCAGTACAGCGAGCACGCGGTGGTGATCCTCTCGAGCGAAGACGCCGACGGCAGCACCTTGCCGCAGTATGCGCGCAACTGGATCGGCAGTGTCGCCGACACCTTCAGGGTGCAGCCAGGGAGCTTCGCCGCCTTCCGCGGCCAGCCTGCCTGGAGCGCGGCCGGCAAGCACCGCGACCAGGCCATGGGTGTCCGGGTGCGCGTGGTGCAGGCGGACGGGAAGCTGTGGCGGCTCATCGTGGTCCAGTCCGACCCGGCTGCCTACACCGACGACCTGGTCGACGTGCTCGCCGGCCGCCTGTGGGACTCGGTGCTCAGCGCGCCCTGATCAGGCCCCATCCTTGCGCGGCGCCAGCGTGAGGCCCGCCAGCACATCCATCGGCAGCGGGAACACGATGGTCGAGGACTTGTCTCCCGCGATGCTGCCGAGGGTCTGCAGCGTGCGCAGCTGCATGGCGCCGGGCTGCTGGGCCAGCACGAATGCGGCCTGCTGCAGTTTTTCGGAGGCCTGCAGCTCGCCCTCCGCGTGGATCACCTTGGCGCGCCGTTCGCGTTCGGCCTCGGCCTGGCGGGCGATCGCGCGGATCATGGATTCGTCGAGGTCGACGTGCTTGATCTCGACGTTCGCCACCTGGATGCCCCAGGCATCGGTCTGGGCGTCGAGCACCTGCTGGATGTCGAGGTTCAGGCGCTCGCGCTCGGCCAGCATCTCGTCCAGCTCGTGCTTGCCGAGCACGGCGCGCAAGGTGGTCTGGGCCAGCTGGCTGGTCGCTTCCAGGAAGTTCGCCACCTGGATGATGGCGCGTTCCGGGTCCACCACGCGGAAGTAGATCACGGCATTGACCTTCACCGACACGTTGTCGCGCGAGATCACGTCCTGGGTCGGCACGTCGAGCACGATGGTGCGCAGGTCGACCCGCACCATCTGCTGCAGTACCGGGATGACGATCACCAGGCCCGGCCCCTTCACGCCCCAGAAGCGCCCCAGCTGGGACACCACGCCGCGTTCGTACTCGCGCAGGATGCGGATCGCCGACACGAGCAGGGCGAGCAGCAGGAAGAAGAGCGCCGCGAAACCGAGGCCGAGTCCGGGAATCATGGGCTGTCCTTTCCGTTCGCGGGCACCACGTCCAGGGTCAGGCCGCTGCGCCCGACCACCCGCACCGTCTGTTGCGGGCGCAGCACGGCGCTGCTGACGCGTGCGCAGCGCCAAGCGGGCGGTGGCGGACAGCAGCAGGACGCTGGCGACGGCCAGCGGCACCAGCAGGCCCAGCGGAATGCCGTAGCCGGGCAGCTCGGTGTCGATCAGCATGAGGGCGCCCGCGACGAAGGCGGCGATGCCGCCCAGGCCGAGCACGCCGAAGCTGGGCAGGAAGGCCTCCATGCCCATGAACACGAGGCCGAGGGCGATCAGGGCCAGGCCCGCGTAGTTCACCGGCAGCAGCTGCAGGGCGCAGAGTCCCAGCAGCAGGCAGATGCCGCCGATCACGCCCGGAGCCACGGCGCCGGGATTCATGAATTCGAACACCAGGTCGTAGATCCCGATGGTCATCAGGAGCAGGGCCACGCAGGGAGTGGTGAGCGCCGCCAGCGCGTCGGTGCGCCAGTCGGGGACGAATTCGGCGACGTGCGCGCCCCGGGTCGCCAAGGGCCGATCCTGGCCCAGCACCGCTACGGTGCGGCCGTCCAGCTGTTCGAGCAGGCTCGCCACGTTCGGCGCGACGAGTTCGATCACCCGCAGCCGCAGCGCTTCGTCGGCGCTGATGCTGAGCGACTCGCGCACGGCGCGTTCGGCCCAGTCGGCATTGCGGCCGCGCAGCTGGGCCAGGCTGCGCAGGTAGGCGGCGGCATCGTTGAGGGCCTTGCTGCGCATGGCGGATGCGCTGTCCTGGCCTTCGCCGCCGGACGCCTTCCTGCCGGCCTCGGGCTGGGGAGAGGACAGGCCGATCTCGACCGGCGTGGCTAGCGCAGCTGTTCGAGCAAACCTTCGAGCATCGCGATGCGCTTGCGCGTGAAGTAGGCGCGCCAGGCGTTCGGCGCCACCTGCGGGTACTTGACCTTGCCGAAGGCGACCCAGGCGTCGCGGTAGGCCAGCCAGGCGCGCTGGGTGCGCTGGATGCCCTCGAAGCGGATGGTGCCGAACCTGGGCTCCGGCAGGGCCTTCAGCTGCCGGTAGACGGCGTTCAGGCGCGCGTCCAGGCGGGCGAACCCGGCATCGCTGTCGCGGGGCAGCGCGCCCTTCTCGAAGGCGGCGACCGCGAGCCGGAAGTCCTCGCGCTGGCGGGCCTCTTCCGCGATCGTGAAGGCGGCGCGCGCCGTGCCGCTCAGGTCGACCTCCTCGACGCTGCGCAGGTCGAAGAAGGCGCCGGCGCGGTTCTCCAGGCTGGCGAAGGCCTGCTTTTCGCGGGCGCTCCAGGGCGCGACCAGCCTGGCGAAACCGGCGCCGCGTTGCTGTTCCTTGAGCTGGTGCGCAACCGAGGCGCACCAGCCACCCATATAACCGCTGGTGGCGTCGTCGCAGACGTCGATCGGCCGCTTGTTCCTGCCTGCTTCCATTTCCGCCAGGTGTTCCAGCCGGCCCGCGACTTCCGCCGGGGCCCCGCCCGCTTCGCAGGCCGCCTTGCGCGCAAGGGTGAAATCGCGCGCCACGCCCTGGCCGTTCGCATAGACCATCATCAGGACGCCGCGGTCCTCGCGGAAAGGCTGGTCGTCGCCCGGGCTGGCGAGGGCGCACTGCCGGGCGCGCACATGGTCGACCGGCGTGCCGATCCCGTAGTACAGCTTGAGCGCGGAGCAGCCGGCCGGCCCGCCTGGTCCGGCGGCCGGATAGGCGGTCCTGCCCAGCGCCTGGCACTGGGCTTCGTAGGAGGGGGCGGCGAAGGCGCCGCCGCACATGGACAGAAGCAGGAGGGCGATGGATGCGCGTGTCATGTCCGCATTCTAGCGCCGGATCGCATGCAGCCACACCGCCGCGATCCGCTCCACGTCCTCGTAGCCCGGCTCGCCCAGCTGGCCGCCGAAGATGTCGGGATCGAGTTCGTCGTAGCTCCACTGGTCGCACAGGGCATCCAGCTTCGGCCTGATCGCATCCAGAAACTGGTCCCGCTCGCCGGTGATGGCGACGCCCGTGTACAGCATCAGGCTGCCGCCGCGGCGCAGGCGCGCCAGGCTTTCCTCGACGATGCGCAGCGACAGCTCGGCGCCGTGCATGCCGCCGCCGTGGCGATAGGGCAGTTCGCTTGGGTCGAGCACATACGGCGGGTTCGAGACGATCAGGTCGAAGTCGCCTTCCACGCCGTCCAACAGGTCGCTGC
The DNA here is from genome assembly GCF_050586525.1 of Massilia sp. BKSP1R2A-1. Taxonomy (NCBI): domain Bacteria; kingdom Pseudomonadati; phylum Pseudomonadota; class Betaproteobacteria; order Burkholderiales; family Oxalobacteraceae; genus Massilia; species Massilia sp. BKSP1R2A-1. The sequence continues at coordinate 530,653 of NZ_JBOBRE010000001.1, forward strand.
GGGCCGCCGTGAAGTTGTCCAGGCCCGCCAGGCGCGCGTTCACGATGCTCAGGGCCAGGGCGCGCGTATTGATGTCGGCTCCCACCACCTCGGCATGCGGGAAAGCCTTCGCGATGGCGAGCGCACCGGCGCCGCCGCCGCAGCCGACGTCGATCGCCCGCGAGGGGCCGGAGCCCAGCCAGGGAAAGGCGCGCGCCATGGTGCCGACAAAACGGTAGGTATCGGGGCCGAAGAAGACCGAGTCCTCGTCCTCCGTCGGGTAGGCCGAGTGGAAAGCCAGCAGCTCGTCGTGATAGACCGGCAGGGTGGAGGCGCGCAGCGCCGAGCGCCACAGCTGGCCATCGCGTTCCAGGATGCGGGCTTCGCGCATCAGGTCCAGCAGTTCGGGCGCCACCTCGCTTTCCGCGAAAGGCCGGCTCCAGCCGAAGATGCCGCGCAGGTCGGTGGCGCGCTCGTTGCCCGGCCGGCGGTTGATGCGGCGGTGGGTCGATGGGGTCACCGTCATGAAGCGGTAACCGTGTTCGCGTAGATAGTGGCCGAGCGCGAGCAGGGCAGTGGCGTGGGGAGTCGTCATGCATGCTAGGGTCGCACGCGGCGTCCATGCCCGCTGTGCGGCAGCGAACAATGGACGCGCAGCTTGGTAGCAGGAAATTTCCAGCGCTATGTGAATATTCGAACATACCGAAGGCCGGGGCACGACCATACTGGCTTCGACAGCAGTTCATATGACAAAAGGGGAGAGCAGCATGTCGAACAGGGACGGCGGCAAAGGCGTATCCGGACGCATCGCCCGCGAGATCGAGCGCGAACGCCACGAGCGCGCATTGCATGACGAGGCACGTGCGCACCTGGACACGCAGGACGAATTCCGGACCAAGGATGCGCGCGAGCGCATGGACATCACCACACTGAAGCGTCCGCCCGGACGCTGAGGAGCACGAAGAAGGAGGGCAGGCGATGAAATGGGAAGGCGATCGACAGAGCGACAACGTGGAAGACCGCCGCGGCGGCGGCGGCGGCTTCGGAGGTTTCGGCGGACGCACGGTCGGCATCGGCACCCTGGTCATTGCCCTGGTCGGCGGCGCCATCTTCGGCGTCGATCCCGGCACCATCCTGGCCCTGCTGGGCGGAGGCGGCGGGCCGGTTCCGGTCCAGCAGGCGCCAGGTGGTGGCTCCCAGCGCGCCCCGGCGAATGACCGGGAAACCCAGTTCGTGCGCACCACCCTGGCCTATACCGAGGATGCCTGGACGCAGATCTTCGCCAGCCAGGGCGCGCAATACCGGCCCGCCAGGCTGGTGCTGTTCGAGAACGGCACCGACACCGCCTGCGGCACGGGCCGCAGCGCCACCGGCCCCTTCTACTGTCCCGCCGACAGCACCGTCTACATCGACCTGAGCTTCTTCCGCCTGATGCAGCAGCGCTTCAATGTCGCCGGCGAATTCGCCCAGGCCTATGTAATTGCCCATGAGATCGGCCACCACGTACAGAACCTGCTCGGCGTATCAAGCCAGGTCCACAACGCCCAGCAGCGCGCCTCCGAGCGCGAAGGCAATGCCTTGTCGGTGCGCCTGGAACTGCAGGCCGACTGCTTCGCCGGCGTCTGGGCCAACCGCACCAACCAGCGCGAAAAGATTCTCGAAGCGGGCGACGTCGAACAGGCGCTGGCCGCGGCCACCGCGATCGGCGACGACGCCCTGCAGCGCCAGTCGCAGGGCACCGTGGTGCCGGACTCCTTCACCCACGGCAGCTCGGCCCAGCGGGTGCGCTGGTTCACCCGCGGCCTGGAGAGCGGCCAGGTCGAGCAATGCAATACCTTCGAGGCGCGCCAGTTGTAGGACTGGGCCTCGCATCGACCCGATGGCCGGGAAAACCCGGCAAAAACGCCATGTTCGTTTCCATGCGCGTATCGCCTTCCCTGGTTTTTTGACATAACGTTTCCACGTCAGCCCGCCGCTCACGGCGGGCGCCTTTGTAGAACGTCGTGAATATTTCCGAGGAGGAGTTATGCTGGCAATGAACTACCGCGGACCGTATCGCATCCGCGCCGACCACAAGCCCGACCCCGTCATCGAGCACCCGGGCGACGCCATCGTGCGCGTCACCCGTTCCTGCATCTGCGGCTCGGACCTGCACCTGTACCATGGCATGGTGCCCGACACCCGCGTCGGCCACACCTTCGGCCACGAGTTCATCGGCGTGGTGGAAGAGGTGGGTTCCGGCGTCCAGAACCTGAAGGTCGGCGACAAGGTACTGGTGCCATTCAACGTGTTTTGCGGTTCCTGCTTCTTCTGCGACCGCGAACTGTTCGGCAATTGCCACAATATGAATGCGCAGTCCACCGCCGTCGGTTCCATCTACGGCTACTCGCACACGGCCGGCGGCTACGACGGCGGCCAGGCCGAATTCGTGCGCGTGCCGATGGCCGACGTCGGCCCGATGATCATCCCCGACCACATCCATGACGACGACGCCGTGCTGCTCACCGACGCGGTGCCCACCGGCTACCAGGCGGCCGAGATGGGCGACATCCAGGAAGGCGATACGGTGGTCGTGTTCGGCGCGGGCCCGGTCGGCATCTTCGCCGCCAAGTCGGCCTGGCTGATGGGGGCAGGGCGGGTGATCGTGGTCGACCACATCGACTACCGGCTCGAGTTCGTCAAGCGCTACGCCCAGTGCGAGGTGGTCAACTTCAAGGAAGTGCGCGACATGGCCGAGCACATCAAGAAGATGACCGACTGGATGGGCGCCGACGTCTGCATCGACGCGGTCGGCTGCGAAGCCTCGGGCAACGCCATGCAGTCGCTGACCGGCCGCTACACCATGATGCAGGCCGGTTCCGCCACGGCGCTGCACTGGTGCATCAACTCGGTGCGCAAGGGCGGCAATGTTTCCATCGTCGGCGTCTACGGCCCGACCTTCAACTTCGTCCCGATCGGCAATGCGCTGAACAAGGGCCTGACCCTGCGCATGAACCAGGCCAGCGTGCGCCGCCACCTGCCGCGCCTGATCGAGCATATCCGCGAGGGCCGCCTGAATCCGAAGGAAATCATCACCCATCGCGTGCCGCTGGAAGAAGTGTCGGATGCCTATCACATCTTCTCCGGCAAACTCGACAACTGCATCAAGACCGTCCTGATTCCGCCCAGCGCGAACCAGGTGAAAGCGGTTTCGGCCAGCGCACTGCACTGAGGAGCGAACATGGAAGCACGTACCGACGTCACCGAACACAAGCATCACCATGGCCACGACCATGGCCATGTCCAGCAGCACCCGGGCCAGGGCCATATCGCGCCGCGCCGTCCCGCGCGCGAGGAGCTGCAGCACATCCAGGGCTGGGGCGCCGACCTCGACCGCAAGAACCGTCCCGGCGTGCCGATGGAACGCACCCCGCCGCGCTTCATCAATCAGCCGGAAGGCGACCCGCCGCAGCAGACGGAAAAGGTCGAGATCCTGGTCTCGTCCGAACGCCCCGGCATCACCCAGGTCTTCGGCACCGTGCAGCCGCCCTCGGGCCTGTCGGGCGCGATCCGGCGCCTGGCCTTCAGGAGCAGCGAGAACGACATCCGCCACTGGCTGCTCCTGCTGCTGGCCGACCGCGTCAACGTGGTGGAAGGCATCGCCGACGACCTGGCGCACGGTCACATCCCCAACATCCTGGGCGAGATGGGCATCAAGGCCGAGCTCAAGCACAATCCGGCGGGGCTGGCCAAGAAGGCCCTGATCACCACGGCCGTGGTGGGCGCGGCCTGGTACCTGCTCAAGCGCAGGAACGAGGACCGCTATTACCGCTGAGCGGCGCGCTGCAGGGCCGGGGCGGCCGGCTCCCGCGCGCGCGTCGGCGCCGCCCTGCCGGCTGCGCCACGCTTGGCGGGTTTGCGCCGGAACTTGATCCACACGACGATGCCGGTGATGAAGAACGCCAGCGGCGTGAGACCGACGATGCTGATCAGGATGCGGCCCGCCAGGCCGAAGGCTTCGCCGGTGTGCAGCGGATACAAGGTGCTCACGAACCAGTCGCCGCCGCGTGCGGCGAGCGGATCCACCGTGCGCAGCACGGCGCCGTTGCCGGCGTCGATGCTGACGCGGGTGGCGCCCGGACCTTGGCGCAGTTCGCCCGGCTGGCGCACCCGCACTTCATAGGGCTGTTCCGGCTTGCCCGGAATGCCGATGCGCGAGACCCGCCCAGCCGGATAGCGCGCCTGCGCCGCGGCCATCGCCTGGCCGGCGTCGATGCGCGCGTCCGATTCGCTGTCGGCGTTCACCGCTTTCTCGTTCCTGCTCAAGGGCGCCACCGCCCCGATGGCGGGCTTGACCCAGTCCGGCATATTGAAATACACCCCCGAGAAGGCCAGCACCAGCAGCACCGGCGCCGTATAGAAGCCGGCCGCGCGATGCAGCTGGAAGCTGAATTTTGCCCAGTTGCCGCCGCGCCGGACCGTGATCGCATGCCAGAAGGCAGTCAACGTCATCTTCGGCCACCACACCACGATGCCCGTCAGCGCCAGCAGCGCCAACGCCACGCCCTGCACCGCGATGATCACCTTGCCCGCATCGCCCGCCATCAGGTAGCGGTGCAGGTGGAACAGCGTCGGCATCAGCAGGGGCCGCGACAGGCCCGCTTCGCCCCAGTTGCGCTCGCCCAGCACGGCCAGATTGGCCGGGTCGACCATGACCTGGCGCGTCACGCCCTGTTCCCAGCTTGATGCCGGCTTGGCCGGCCGGTACCAGGCCACATAGACGTCGCCATGCACTTCCGGCAGGAACAGGGTATCGGGCCGCCCGTAGGCCGGGTCCTGCGCCAGGTGCGCCGCGACCGCCGACACCTCCGATGGCGCCGGCCTTGCCTCGTCGCCCGCGACCGTGCCGGGGGGCGGGGCCACCGACAGCAGGCCCGGATTGAGCCAGGCGTCGAGCTCGTGGCGCCAGCCGATGACGGTGCCCGTCAGGCCCTGCAGGACGAGGATGGTGCCGAAGACGAGGCCGGCCCAGAGGTGGATGGTGCGGATGAGCGGTTTCATGTGCCGCATGATAACCCGAAATGAGAACCATTCCCATTGTGTAATGACATGAGAATCGTTATCATCTCGGTTCTTTACCATCCAGAAAGTGCTTTTCCCGATGATGCGCAAGTCGATGTCGATGAAACCCCTGGCGGCTGCGGTCGCACTGGCCTGTATCAGCCTGCCGGCCTTGGCCTGGCAGGAGCAGGAGCAAAAAGAAGAGGCGGACATGAACTCGGTGGTCGTGACCGCCACCCGTACCGCCAAGGCAGTGGACAAGATTCCGGGGGCTGTGTCCGTCATCACCCAGCAGGAGCTGGCGACGCAATACCTGATCGCCGACGACCCGTCGCAGGCCCTGGCCACCTATGTGCCCGGCTATGCGCCGAGCCGCCAGAAGATGACCTCGACCGGAGAATCGCTGCGCGGACGCCAGCCGCTGATCCTGTTCGACGGCATTCCGCAATCGAATCCGCTGCGCGCCGGCATGCGCGAAGGTTACTTTGCCGACAGCGCCATCATCGAACGCATCGAAGTCATCAACGGCGCCTCGGCCATGCAGGGCATGGGCGCCACCGGCGGCATCATCAACTACATCACCAAGACCCCGCGCACCCCGGGCACCAGCTATACGGTGAATGCGCGCCTGGCCAGCCAGTTCGAGTCCGATAGCCTGGACTGGAAGACCGGCCTGACGGTCAGCCACAAGTCCGAGGCCTTCGACATGCTGGCCTACGCCAGCGTGCAGCGCCGCGGCATGGGCTACGACGGCAGCGGCCGGCGCCTGGGCATCGACAACGTCCAGGGCGACACCCTCGATTCGCACGGCAACGATCTTTTCGTGAAGATCGGCAAGAGCTTCGGCGACCAGCGCCTGCAGGTCAGCCTGAATCGCTTCGACCTGAGCGGTGACGGCGACTACCGCAACGCCCCGGGCGTGGTGGCCCAGGGCGTGCCGACCAGCTCGGAGCCGGGCACCCCGGTCGGCATGACGCCGCGCAACCGCGTGCGCAGCGGCAGCATCGACTACCGCCACGCCGCGCTGTTCGGCGGCGCGCTGACGGCCCAGGTCTTCACCCACGATTTCGAGTCGCTCTACGGCGCCACCAATACCTCGACCTTCCAGGACCGCAGCATCGCCCCGATCGGCACCCTCTACGACCAGTCCGAAGTGGTGGCCGACAAGCTGGGCAGCCGCATCACCTGGGTGCGCCCGGACCTGCTGGTCGAGGGCCTGGAACTGACCGCCGGCGTCGACTGGCTGAAGGACCACACCCAGCAGCGCCTGGCGGGAACCAAGCGCACCTGGGTGCCGGAGCTGAAGTTCCGCTCGCTGGCGCCCTTCCTGCAGCTCGAATACGAGATCGGGCCGGTGACGGTGCGCGGCGGCGTGCGCATTGAGAACGCCACCCTCGACGTCGACACCTACACCACCCTGGCCGCCTACGGCAGCCGCCGCGTGGAGGGCGGCTCGGCGGAGTTCTCGAAATCGGTGAAGAACATCGGCGCCGTCTGGCGCTTCGCGCCGGGCTGGTCGGCCTTTGCGGCCAGCTCGGAAGGCTTCGGCCTGCCGGACGCGGGCCTGGTGCTGCGCGGCGTGAACGTGCCCAACCAGTCGGTTTCGAGCCTCATCAGCCTGCAGCCCATCGTCACCCGCAACAACGAGGCCGGCGTCAACTGGCGTGGCGCCAAGGGCCAGTTCGGCCTGTCGCGCTACGACTCGCGCTCCAAGCTCGGCAGCGTGATCCGCATTACCTCGGCCGGCATCGGCCTGGTCGAGCGCGTGCCGACCACGGTCAAGGGCTGGGAGGCGAACGCCGAGTGGCGTCCACACCGCGACTGGAGCGTGTTCGGCACCTGGGCCACCACCGACGGCAAGACCGCCACCACCCAGGGCGCGCCGATGGACCTGGACCTGGGCGCGCGCTCGCAGGGCCCGGACAAGGCGGTGCTGGGCGCCAACTGGCGCCTGCGTCCCCAGACCCAGCTGCGCCTGCAGGCCAACCACCTGCGCGACCGCGACATCAATATCGGCCGCCGCGTCGGCACCAGCAATCTCGAGGAACATTTCAAGGGCTACACGTTGGCGGACGCGGCGCTCACCTGGGACAGCGCCTACGGACGCTTCGGCCTGAGCATCGAGAACCTGTTCGACAAGCAGTATGTCGGCTACTACTCGCAGTCGGCCTCCGCCGTTGACCCCACTGCCACCTATGCGGGCCGCGGGCGCACCTTTGCGCTGAGCTGGACCCGCAGCCTGTAAGGCGGGGCAGGGCTCCGGCGCGAGGAATTGCGCCGGAGCAAATCGTTTCTGCTGAGCTCGTCCACACTGTCCGATGCGCGGTCCATTCCACGGCCGCGCTTTCACCGACGGAGACGAGATGAGCCCGCACACCACCTTCCAGGCAGCACTGCTTGCAGCCCTCCTGCTCGCGCCCCTGGTCACCCAGGCGGCGCCCATGATGAGCCCGCCGACGACGCTGAGCGCCAAGGCGAAATCCTCCGTCCTCGTCCAGCTGGCGGCGCAGCGCCTGGCCAAGGGCCTGGATGCCGACCACGACTACCGCATCACGGCCCAGCATCCCGGCGCCGACGGCACCCAGGTGCTGCGCGCGGCCCATACCTGGAAGGGCCTGCGCATCTTCGGTTCCGACTCCGTCGTCGTGCTCGACGCCCAGGCCGAAGTGCTTTCCGAAACCGCCTCGGAGCGCCGCCAGTCCATCGGCAAGGGCAGCGCGAATCCCCTGGGCGCACTCACCGCCAGCTTCAGCGTCCAGCCGCAGATCAATGCCAAGGCGGCGATTGCCGCCGCGCTGGCAGCCCTGCCCGCAGGCGCCACCCACGTGATCAAGCCCAGGGCCGAACTCCTGATCTGGCCGGTGATGCGCATGCAGCGCGTGGTCGGCGCCGGCGCCAAGGCGGAGGAAGAACTGAATGCGGTAGACGTGCAGGACGTGGTCGAACGCTTCGAGCTGGCCTACCTCGTGCGCACCCGCATGCGCCAGGGCGAGCAGCCCATCTACCACGACACCATCGTCAGCGCCCGCGACGGCGCCGTGCTGGACCGCTGGAGCATGCTGCAGACCGTCATCGGCGTCGGGAAAAGCCAGTACAACGGCGAAGTGCCGCTCAGCACCACGCTAAGGGATGGCCAGTACCTCCTGCTCGACCCGGAGCGCGGCAAGGGCGGCGCCCATGGCGCCATGGCCATCACCAACGCCAACCACGGCAGCAGTGCGGGCAAGGTCTACACCAACGCCACCAATATCTGGGGCGACGGCAGGCAGTACATCGAGGGCGGCAGCACCACCGGCCCGAACGGCCAGACGGCGGCCGTGAACGCCATGTGGGGCTTGATGAACACCTACGACGCGCTGAAGAACGTGTTCGGCTGGCTCTCGCTCGACGGGCGCGACACCTCCACCTACATCGCCGCCCACGTCGGCCGCGGCTACGACAACGCCTACTACAGCGACACCTGCCGCTGCATGTTCATCGGCGACGGCACCTATTTCACCAGCCTGGGCGCGATCGACGTGATCGGCCACGAAATGGGACACGGCGTCACGGCGGCCACCTCGGACCTCGTCTACTCCGGCGAATCCGGCGGCCTGAACGAATCGGCATCGGACATCATCGGCGAGATCGTGGAAGGCTATGCCCGCGCCGGCGGCAAGGGCGAGACCTTCCCGGAAGAGGGCAACGACTGGCAACTGGGCACGGAGATCAGCCGCAACGCCACGCCGCTGCGCTGGATGATCAGGCCGAGCAAGGACGGCAACAGCCCCGATGCCTGGAGCAGCTCGCTGCGCCGCCTCGACGTGCACTACAGCAGCGGCCCGAACAACCGCATGTTCTACTTCCTGGCCAAGGGATCGCGGGCCGACGCCGCGGGCGACTACCACAGCAAATACCTGGTGAAGCAGCCCCGGGCCATGACCGGCATCGGCGTCGACAAGGCCTACCGCATCTGGTTCCGCGCCAACACCACCAAGTTCACCTCCAGCACCAACTACGCCGACGCGCGCGCCAAGATGATCCTGGCCGCGGAGGAGCTGTACGGCAAGGACAGCCGCGAATCGATCGCCGTCCAGCGCGCCTACGCGGCCATCAACGTCGGCGCTGATGTGGACGAGCCGACCCGCGAAGACAACTAGCCCGACAACGCACCCCCCGAAAACCTGGGTGTCAGGTCTGACGAAAACCTGGGTGTCAGGTCTGACAAACGGACACGAGCTCAAGCGTAGAGTCCATCTAGCGCTGAGTTCGTGTCCGAATGTCAGACCTGACACCGATAGGGGTAGACACCGATAGGGGTGGTTTATTGGGTAACCGTATCCGCCATCATCGGGTAGGGATTGACCGGCGTTCCCTTCCACCATTTTTTCTCGGGTGTGAGCTCGAACATGGCGAAGTGCAGGTGGGGGGCGTTCGGGTCGGAATTGCCGGTCACGCCGACATAGCCGAGCACCTGGCCGCGCTTGAGTTCCATGCCTTCCTTGATGCCGTCGGCGTAGCGGTCCAGGTGGGCGTAGTAGTAGGCGTAGCGGCCGCTGGGGTCGAACTGGTAGAGGGTGGTGCCGCCCGGTTTGCTCGCGAACAGCTTCTCCACCTTGCCGTCGGCCACCGCCAGCACCGGCGTGCCTTTCGGCGCCATGATGTCGAGGGCTTCGTGCTGGCGCTGCTTGCCGCGCGGCTGCTCGTAGGTGTCGCTCAGGCTCGCCGTCTTGATGCCCTGTACCGGCACCAGCAGCTTGCCCGTGCCGGCAGCGGCCGCGGCGGCATCGGCCGGGGGGGGAGGCGCATCGGCCGCAGGCAGGTCCTGGGAGGGACGCAGCGGCAGGTCGAGGGTGGAGAGATCGGCCTCGACCAGCGGCGCGCCCGGCAGCTGTCCCTCGATCTGGGCGGCGGGAACACCCGGAGGCCCGGCCGGCGGCGGCGCGGCCGCCACGCTTGGCGCGGGCTCGTCGGGCACCGCGCGCAGCAAGAGGAACAGGGCGCCGGCGCCGAACAGCACGCCGAGCAGGAAGGTCATGATCGATCGCATCGCATCCTCCGTCAGCTCAGGCTCGGGTTATTCCAGGGGTTAGCTTTCCAGCACGACTTCCACGCCGGCCGCGACCGCCGCCGCCACTTCCGCTGCGCTCCAGTTGGTCAGGCGGATGCAGCCGTGCGACTCGGTCTTGCCCACGTGGCCCGGCACCGGGGTGCCGTGGATGCCGTAGTGCTCCTTGGACAGGTCGATCCAGACCACGCCGACCGGATTGTTCGGGCCCGGCTGGACCTTGGCCTTCTTGTCGCCCGGGTCCGCATCCCAGAACAGCTTGGGGTTGTAGTGGTAGACCGGATTGGCGTGCACGCCGTTGATCTTCCAGGTGCCCACCGGCAGCGGATCGTTCGAGCTGCCGGTCGAGGCCGGATACTGGGCCAGCAGGACGCCGCCGGCGTCGTACAGCTGCAGCACCTTGGCCCCGTCCTTGACCACGACCTTGGCCGCGCGCGGCAGCGGCGCCAGGCCGCCCACGTTCGGCACCACGATCTGCTCGCCCGCGCGGTTGAAGTTCTTGCCGGGATTCAGGCGCTGCAGCAGGGCCGGGCTGGCATGGAAGCGCTCGCCCAGGCCTTCCAGCACGCTGGCATAACCGAGGGCCGACAGCTTCGACTTTTCCATCATGTCTTCCGGGATCGGGCGGAAAGGCCCGGTGACGTCGGCTTCCGCCAGGGTGTAGTTGGCCAGCGGCTGCGTGCCGTCCTGCAGCAGCGCGTTCCAGGTCGCCTCGTCGAGCTTGCCGGTGACCGGCAGCTTGCGCGCGGCCTGGAAGCTGTTCAGGGCCTGGCGCATGTTCGAGCCATAGGCGCCGTCGATCTCGCCCGGCGAGAAGCGGGCGCGGTCGAGCAGCACCTGGGCGTGCAGCAGGCGTTCGAACTCGGCCTGCTTGGCGGCAGCCGGATCGACCGGGGCCGCGGCTTGCGGCTGCGGTGCGGGAGCGGTTTGCTGCGCATGGGCAAGGGGAAGGGCGCCCAGCAGGGCGGCCAGGAGAATCGGGGCGGTAGCGAGTTTCTTCATTTTGGTTTCCTGCAAACTTACTTTTGGAAACTTCAGCTTAGTTGCCCGGAATGACGGGGTCTGTGCGTGAACGAACTCAAGCAATCGAGCCCGGCGGCGCTACAATCGCGGACATGAACCTGCACACCATCGTGCTGCACCCGAGCGGCCTCAGCTTCACTGCGGACGGCGAGACCTCGCTGCTGCTTGCGGCGGAAAACGCCGGCATCGAGCTCCCCAGCTCCTGCCGCAACGGCACCTGCCGCAGCTGCATCTGCCGCGTGAAGAGCGGGACCGCCGCCCACCTGATCGAATGGCCGGGCCTGTCCTTCGACGAGAAGACCGAGGGCTACATCCTGCCCTGCGTGGCGGTGGCGCGCGGCGACCTCGAGATCGAGGCGCCGCTCGCGCGCCGAATCGAATTCACCTAGGCGTTTCCCGCATCAGCACCGGCAGGATGTGTGTGGTGAGCAGCCTGTCGCTGTTGGGATGGGCGCCGCGCATCTGGAAGTTGGTGGCGGTAGGTGCCCGACAGCACCGGCACGACGTGGGCATCCACGTGCATGTGCTCGCGCACCTCGCGCTCGGGCGCGGTGGCCTGCAGCTTGCTGATGTCGAATACGCCTCCCTGCCTGCAGTCCTCCAGGCTCCCGTAAAACTGGTTGGGAAGGAAGCGGACCGTCATGGCCTACCTGGCCGGTGTCAACCCTAACGCCCGTTCGATCACGCCGAGAACCTGCGGCCAGGCGGGCGAGGTGGCCGCCACCTCGTCGTAGTGGCTGGCGCCCGGCAGGATCACCACCTCGGCCGCGTCGCCCAGCTTGCGCACCCGGGCCGCGTAGTCGTGGGCCACGCGCGGCGGCGAGATCGTGTCCAGTTCGCCGGTGACCAGCCAGGTGCGGCTGCCGTTCGGCGCCAGCTCGGCCGCATTGGTGTCGACGAAGACGTCGGGCCGTTCGCGGCTCGGCGTGCCGGCCAGTTCGACGGTATCGCGCCCGCAGCTGGACTTGATCAGGGCCGCCTCGTTGCGCAGGTCGGCCAGGCCGCCGAGGCTGACCACATTCGGCACCGGCAGCGGATTCGCGCGGTAGAGCGGGCTGCTGGCCGGAATCTTCGCGCGGCCGGCCATCCACTGCACCAGCTGGCCGCCGGCCGAATGGCCGACCGCGACCATGCGGTTCAGGTCGAGCTTGCGCGCCGGAGCCTGCTTGGTAAGCAGCTCGAGAGCGGCGTGCATGTCCTGGTAGGTGCCGGGATAGCCGCCGCCCGCCTCGTCGCTGCGGCGGTACTCGACGTTCCACACGGCGATGCCGCGCGCCGCCAGGGCGCCCGCCATATTGCGCAGCTGGGTGATGCCGCCGAACTTGCTGGTCCAGCAGCCGCCATGCACCAGCACCGCGACCGGGAAGGGACCGCTGCCTTGCGGCAGGAAGAGTTCGGCGTACTGCGAAGGGGCGGGGCCGTAGGCGAGCTGGGCGGTCGGGGCGGGGCCGGTCAGGGCAAGATAGTCGTCGAGTGTCATCGGGGTGGCGGCAAGGGCGGCCTGCATGCCGGCGGCGAGCAGGAGGACGGGCAGGAGGCGGCGCAGTTTCATGATGGGCAACAATAAAGTGGAAGTCGCACTATAGCCGAGCTTTGGCCGCCGGAGAACACGTGCCGCGCACGATTGAAAGCCGGCAGTTGGCATCCATGCTAGGCTGATACCAACCATGTTCGCACAGGAGGAATGACGATGAGCCAATCGAAATCGGGCGGCAGCCAGACCAACAAGCAATCGGATAATCTGTCGGAAGAAGACCTGGCCAGGCAGCGCGCCGGGAAAACGGAGAAGAGCAGCCACGACCACATGTCGCGCCAGAAGGCCGGCAAGGACGAAGGCGCGGGTGGCGGCGCCAAGCAGAAGGCGCGCCGCTGACGAGGCCGGCCATGACAATCACGCCACCAGACCAGCGGCTGCACAGCACGCCGGACCCCGAATCGCCGGACCGTCAGCCGCCTGATCCGAAACCCCCGGTCCCCGACGACGTTCCCGATCCGGTCAATGCGCCGGTCGAGGAGCCCGGCTTCACCGAGCCGCCGATCCGGGCCGACTGACACCTCCCGAAAGTACAAGGGCCCCGGCCGCATCGCTGCGGCCGGGGCCCTGTGTTTTTCCCGAGCGCGTCAGGCGCCCTGGCGGTCCTGTGCCTTGTCCCGCTCCTGGTTCCTGTCGGGCAGCGGCGGGATCTGGCGGATCATTTCCTCGGTTTCGTGCTGGCCCGGCGACTTTTCGCCGCTGCCGATGTCGGCTTCGTCGTACAGGGCGCGGCCCTGCGCCGCGGGATCGACTTTGCGAGTCGGGTCATTCATTGCTGTGCTCCGGTGGGTTGTCGATGTCCCCCGATCCTAGCAGGGCCACCCCGCATCCGGCGCGCGCCTGCCCTGAAGCGAGGCTGGAGTCGATGCGTGTCATGGCGCCGACACGGGCGCGGCCTAGAATGGCCGGATTCCCCTTCACGCACGGAGCGCACCATGGGCCACACCCTGTACAACACCATTCGCCTGGGGCGCGGCTCGCGTCGCCGTACCGGCCTGGCGCTGGCCTGCGCCCTGGCCGCCGGCGGGCTTGCCTGGCTGGCCCTGCGTTGACCTGGCCTCGCGCGCCCGGTAACATGGCGCGCCTTGGTCGATGTGAAAGCAGGAATGAAAAACGAAGAACTGACGACGGACGAATACGACGCCCTCGAACTGGTCCGCCGCGGCGTGAAGCGCGACAATCCAGGCGCCTGCGTCGGGCGCAACCTGAAGAAACTGTCGGGTCTGAAGATGATGCAGGTGATGCGCGACGGGCGCATCGTGCTGACGGAAAAGGGACAGCAGCTGCTGTTCCTGCGCCGCTGCGTGCAGACCATGAAAGCCCTGGCAAGCGACCCGATGGCGCCGGTCGACGCCGACGTGGGCCGTTTCCTGAGCCTCAAATCGCATATCGCGCCCGTGGAAGGCGGCGGCCATACCCTCACCGAGAAGGGCCGCGAGTCGCTGGAAGACATCCAGCGCAACGAGCGGGAACGCCGCTAGGCGTCCCGATTGCGGGCCGGACCGCGCGTCCGGCTTCGCTTCTTCAGTTTGCCCGGCGGCGGTTCGGGTAGACCAGCACCCGCACGGCCACTTCGGCCGGCACATTCATCGTCGCCAGGAACTCGGCCGCGCGCTGCAGGCCCAGGGTCGGCACGGATGCCACCGCCTGGTTGATCAGGTCGCGGGTGCGGGTGTCGAGGCGCTTGTGGCGCACCTTGTCGGCCGCGGGAGCCAGTTCACCCATTTCATTCATCATCATAAATATCCGTATGTCTAGGATTGCAAAAGAGACACGGCTATTTTAAAGCTAACAATATTGAAATAGCCATAAATAAATGGCTTCCTAGTAGTTTTGCTAGAGAAATTTTGGGTTAGTTGACTGTTTTCGGGGTTTGTAGGGTGGACGGGGGGATTTAGTCCAGTGGACTAAATCCCCGTCCGCGCGTTCAACTCCCGCATAAACGGATGCTGCGCGTGTAAACCACACACGGTTTGAACGCGCGCACGGCGGAGCCGTGCACCCTACGGGATTGTCAGGCCGGCAGCGCTTCCGCCTCGGCCTCGGAATCGGCCGGCGCGGGCAGCGCGCGACGCTGGCGCAGCAGGGTCTCGAAGTCCTCGGCGGCCAGCGGTTTGCTGAAGAAATAGCCCTGCATTTCGTCGCAGCCATGGCTGCGCAGGTAGTCCAGCTGCTCGGCCGTCTCCACCCCTTCGGCGATCACGGCCAGTTTCAGGTTGTGGGCCAGGGCGATGATCGAGGTGACGATGGCCGCGTCGTTGGCGTCGTGGGTGATGTCGGCCACGAAGGAGCGGTCGATCTTCAGCACGTCGATCGGGAAGCGCGACAGGTAAGACAGGCTCGAGTAGCCGGTGCCGAAGTCGTCGATCGACAAATTCACGCCCAGCGACTTCATGCGGTGCAGCAGCTCCACCGCCGGCGTCACGTCGCTCATGAACAGGCTTTCCGTCAGTTCGATCTCCAGGCAGTCCGGATCCAGCGCGGTGTCCTGCAAGACCGACTCCAGGCCGGCGATCAGGTCGACGGCGCCGAACTGGCGCGCCGACAGGTTCACCGCCACCCGCAGGCGGCCCAGGCCGGCATCCTGCCAGGCCTTGTTCTGGGCGCAGGCGGTGCGCAGCACCCAGGCGCCGATCTGCACGATCAGGCCGGTCTCCTCGGCGATGCCGATGAAGCGGTTCGGCGGCACCATGCCCAGTTCCGGGTGCTTCCAGCGGATCAGGGCTTCCATGCCGACGATCTGGCCGGTCTTGAGGTCGACCTGGGGCTGGTAGTGCAGCACGAACTCGTTGCGCTCCAGCGCATTGCGCAGCGCGCTCTCGATGCGCACGCGCTCCAGCGACTCCTCGTTCATGGCCGGGGTGTAGAACTGGAAGTTGTTGCGGCCCATCTTCTTGGCGCTGTACATCGCGATGTCGGCGTGTTCGATCAGGCTGTCGGCCGGCGTGCCTTCGCTCGGGTAGACCGCCACGCCGATCGAGCAGGTAACAAAAAATTCCTTGGTGCCGAGCATGACCGGCTGGGCCACCGAATCCATCACGCGCTGCACGATGTCCGGGGTGAGCGGTTCGTCGTGGTCTTCCGACAGGATCACCACGAATTCGTCGCCCGACAGGCGCGCCACGGTGTCGGTGTCGCGCAGCGAGGAGGTCAGGCGCGCCGCCACCGTCATCAGGAGCACGTCGCCGGCCTTGTGGCCCATCGAATCGTTGACGAACTTGAAGCGGTCGAGGTCGATCAGCATGACCCAGATCGGGCGGCCGTTGCGGTTGGCGTAGGCGATCGCCTGGCCCAGGCGGTCCTGCAGCAGCGAGCGGTTCGGCAGGCCGGTCAGCACGTCGTGCTGGGCCACGTGGTGCACGCGCTGCTCGGTCAGCTTGCGTTCGGTGATGTCGCTGCCGGTGCCGCGGTAGCCGAGCAGCTGGCCGCGGTCGTCGAATACCGGCTGGCCGTTGACCAGGAACCAGCGGGTGTCGCCGTGTTCGTCGACGGTGCGGTATTCGAGGTTGGCGAAGGGTTCGTGGGCCTTGACCTGGGCGATGTGGGCGCGCCCGTCCTCGGTCTCGAGCAGGGAGGGCACGTATTCCCAGCGGGTCTTGCCGAGCACGGTCTCGACCGAGACCCCGGCCTTTTCGGTGAAGCCGCCGGTGACCATGGTGAAGCGCAGCTCGCGGTCCTGTTCCCAGTACCAGTCGGAGGACATCGACACCAGCTGGCGGAAGCGCTGCTCGCTCTGCTGCAGGGCGCGCTCGGCGCGCTCGCGCGCGGCCATGTCCTCGACCAGGCGGCGGTTGGTGCGGCGCAGGTCGGCGGTGCGCTGGCGCACCAGCTGCTGGACCTTGCGCGCGCGCTGGCCGGAGGCCTGCACGAAGGCCGTGCCCAGCAGGGTCATCAGGATGCCGCCGATCAGCAGCGAAGTCGAGGCCATATGGTCGGCGAGGAAGGGGCGCGGGGCGCCGGCCACCTCGATGCGCCAGGCCTTGCCGGCCACGCGCAGGATGTCGGCGCTGCGGCTGCTGTCGGCGGGCGCCAGCAGGCTGTCGAGCCAGCTGCGCGCGGCCGCGCCGGTGTCGCCGGTGGAGAACAGCAGGGCGCCACGTTCGGCGAATTCGCCCGCGTAGACCGAGACCGCGATGTCGCGCGACGCATCGCGCGCGTCCAGCAGGCCGGCGTTGTCGAGCGAGGCGCGCACCAGTTCGGGGCCGCGGATGACGACGGCGGTGTCGCCGGCCAGCATGCCGTGGCGGTCCAGCA
This sequence comes from Massilia sp. BKSP1R2A-1, assembly GCF_050586525.1. NCBI lineage: Bacteria > Pseudomonadati > Pseudomonadota > Betaproteobacteria > Burkholderiales > Oxalobacteraceae > Massilia > Massilia sp. BKSP1R2A-1. The sequence goes on from NZ_JBOBRE010000001.1 coordinate 547,530, forward strand.
CCGGCATGATCAGTTCGAACGCCGGCTGCGGCTGGGCGTCCTGGGCCAGCTGGAACAGGTCCGTCGCTGCCGCCCGGCCCTCGCCGCGCGCCACTTCGAGCGCGCTCATCACCTGCACGTTTTCCGTGATGTTCAGGCCGAAGGCGCGCTCGTTGCCGGCCATCGGCTCCACATAGTCGACGATGTGGTAGCGGGCACGCTCCGGCGCCACGCCGAGGCCGCCGCCATTCGGGCGCAGCTCGGTGAACACGGTGCCAGGACGCACCTGGGCAAGCTCCGCCTCGACGGCCGCGCGCAGTTCGCCCGGGACCGAACGGTGATAGCAGAATGCCTGGATATAGCGGTGGCGCTGCAACAGCGCGGCGGTGAAGTCGCGGAACTGCTCGCGGCTGACCGGTTCGCCGCGCGCGAACAGCTGGTTGGTCACGGTCAGCACCTCGACCGCCTGCTCGATGCCCTGGCGCACGGCGGCCACGCGCTCGTCGGAACGCTGGCCGAAGCTGAGCGCCATATTGTCGTACTCGAGGTGGCTCACGCCCAGGAACAGGGCGCCGGACGCGGCCAGGCCGCCCCCCAGCGTGAGGGCCGCCGCGAGGGTGAGCGACAGGGGCAGGCGATGTAGCATCGAGTGCAAATAGTTCCGCAAAGAAGGCTTGCCAGGGGGCATGAATACGCGAAGTGTGTCACAAGGCGGCCATGTTCGGCAAACGAAATGTCGCATTTCTTCCGGTCGTTTATAGGCGCTGCCCGCCTTGCCGGGCGCGCCAGGCGAGCCATGCAAGCAACAGGCGTACAAGCAAGCGGTTGGACCAGCCGGCGCCCAGGCCCCGGTTGCGCAGAGTGTCGCGCAGCAGGCGCATGGCGCGGCCGGGCTGCCCGTCCGGCCCGGCCGGACGCTGGGCGAACAGGATCGCGTTGTTGCCGGCGATACCGGACAGCCAACACAGGGCGCCCCCGAAAGCGTGCCGCAGCCGTTGCACCGCAGTCACATAGTCAGGATCATAAGTGAACAGATTCGCCACCAGCACGCCACCTGGCGCGAGCGCCTTGCGGCAGTCGCCGTAGAAGGCCGCGCTGGAGAGCGTCGGGGACAGGCCCTCGGCATCGAAGCCGTCCACCAGCACCACGTCGATGCTGCCGGGCGCCGCGCCCGCCAGCCAGGCCGCGCCATCGCAGTGCAGCACGGCCAGCCGTTCGTCGTCCGGCGGCACCGCGAACTGGTCGCGCAGCGCGATCACGTCCAGGCGCTGTTCCAGCACCGTGATGCGGGTGTCCGGGAAGTAGCGGTGGCAGAATTTCACCAGCGAGCCGCCGCCCAGGCCCACCATCACGATGTGGCGCGGGCGTGGCCTCAGGAGCACGAAGCACATCATGGCGCGGGTGTAGCGCAGCACCAGGGCGGTCGGGCGCGACAGCCGCATCTCGCTCTGGATGTCGCCCGGCGTGAACTCGAGCGTGCGGCGGTCGCCCTCGGTGCGCACGATCGGGGCGCGCTCTGGCGGGGGAGTCGGGTGCGGGGCGGGCATGGGCGCAGTATAGGGAAGGACGGGGGAGGGCGGCGCAGCTTGTTCTCAAGCATCCCTTTCTGCTAAGCTGATCATTCGAACAAGCCTTCATCGGCCTCTTACCACGCGGACTTCATCCATGTTCCTGGACCATCCTTCCATCACCGCCACCAACGCCCTGACCGAGCCCGACCGGATCGAGCGCTTGCAGCGCGTGTATGGCTACGCGATGGCCCTGGCCGACAGCGCCGGCAATGCGGAGCTCGTCGAGAAGCTGACCCAGCTGCATGACCACAAGGGCACCCTGATCGTGTTCTGGCAGGCGCCGCCCACCGGCGAAGAACAGGGCTACTTCGCGCGGGCCTGGGCCAGCAGGGTCGGCGACGGCACCAGCCTGGTCGAACACGAGTTTTAATCACCGGGAGGCCGAGCTTTCATGACGAACCTGGACGCGACCACGATGGTGCTGGTGCTGGCCCTGGGCAACCTGGCCCTGTGCGCGCTGCTGACCTTCTTCGACCACGGACCCGTACGCCCGCCGGCACTCAGCGCCTGGGCCCTGTCCAAGCAGGTGCAGGCCGGCGCCTGGACCCTGCTGGCCATCGGCGGGGCGGGGGTGGTGCCCGAGGCGCTGGCGCTGCCGGGCGGCTATGCCCTGCTGTTCGCCGGCGTCGCCGTGGAAGCCGGCGCGACCCTGGAGCAGGGCGGGCGCCATGGCTGGCGCCGTCCCACCCTGGTCGCCAGTGCGCTCGGCATCCTGGCGTTCTTCGTCTGCTACTGGATCGACGAGCAGGGCTTGCGCAGCGTCGCCGCCTCGCTCCTGCTGGGCGGCTTCTACCTGGCCGGCGCCGCGGCGCTGGCCACCGGCTGGCGCAAGGCCTCCCTGCTGCAGCGCTTCCTCGCCATCCTCACGGCGGTGCTGGCCCTGGTGGTGGCCGCGCGCGGCCTGTCGGTGCTGCTGCTGCCGGGCGGCTGGCGCTGGCTCTCGAGCGAACTGCTGCGCCAGCTCTCCAGCATCGCCCTCTATCTCCTGATGCTGGCCAACGGCTTCGGCATGCTGCTGCTCGGCCGCGAAGCGGCAAGCCGCGAGCTGGCGCGCCTGGAAGTGGTGGACCCGCTGCTCGACGTGCCCAACCGCCGCGGCTTCTTCAACGCCCTGGCGCCCTGGATGGCGCTGGCGCGCCGCCCGGGCCTGCCGACCGCGCTGGTGGTGCTCGACCTGGACGACTTCAAGCGCATCAACGACGGCTACGGCCACCCGGCCGGCGATACCGTGCTGCGCCACGTGGTGGAACTGTGCCGGCGCCAGCTGCGCGATTCCGACCTGGTCGGCCGCCTGGTCGGGGTCGAGTTCGCCATCCTGCTGCCGCGCACCAATGCCGACGAGGCGGCGCTGGTCGCGGAGCGCATCCGCGCCGCCATCGCCAGCTCGCCGGTGAAGAGCGAGCGCGCATTGATTTCGATGACGGCCAGCTTCGGCGTGACCGTGATCCGGCCGGAAGACAGCACCGTGACCCTGTTCCAGCGCGCCGACGATGCGCTGCAGGCGTCCAGGCGCGCCGGCCGCAACCGGGTCAGCCAGGCCGTCGCCGCCCCGGTCGAGGCCTGACTCCGGGCACGCCGCGTCGCGTCACCGTCCTGTCACATGGCGCTCGTATGCTGCGGCTTCACGCAGCAAGAGCGCCATCACGATGCATCTTCCCGAATATCCCAGCACCTTTCCCCGCTACGCCGCCGTCGAACTCGGCTCCGACAGTTTTCGCCTCCACGTCGCCCGCGTCGAGGGCGGCGAGCTTCACCTGGAAGCCTCGCTTGCCGAGCGGGTGGCCCTGGCCGCCTCCTTCGAGGACGATGGCAGCCTGTGCGAGGCCGCCATGCGGCGCGCGCTGGCCTGCCTGCGCGAGTTCGCGCGCACCCTCGATCTCTGGCGGCCGCAGGCCGTGCGCGTGGTCGCCACCGCGGCGCTGCGCATGGCGCGCAACGCGTCCGTCTTCCTGCCCGCGGCGGAGGGAGCCTTGCGCCGCCCGATCGAGCTGATCGCCGGCGACGAGGCCGGTCGCCTGGTCTACATGGGCGTGGCCTCCACCTTGCCGGACTCTGACGCCCCGCGCCTGGTGCTCGACATCGGCAGCGCCACGACCGAGCTGGTGCTGGGACAGGGCGACGTCATCGAGCGTATCGAATCCTTCCCGGTCGGCGCGCTGCGCCAGAGCCTCACCTTCTTCCCTGGCGGCGCCATCGATGCCGCCGGTTTCGACGCGGCCGTGCGCTCGGGACGCAGCCGCTTCGCGGAGTCGGCGCTCGCCGGGCGCTGTCCGAACCAGGCCTGGGGCGCCTGCGGCACCGTGCGGGCGCTGGCCGAGATCGCGTACGAGGACGGCCTGTCCGACGGGATGCTCGACCGCGATTGCCTGCTCGCGCTGCGTGCGCGTTTCCTGGCGGCCGGGCACGTGGCGCGGATTCGCCTGGCCTGGCCGGCTGCGGCGCGTGCGCCGCACCTGGCCGGCGGGCTCGCGCTGTTGATCGCTCTATTGGAGGAATACGGGATCGAGACGGTACTGGCGGCGCAGGCAGGCCTGCGCGTCGGGGCGATCTGGGAGCTGCATCGGAGCACCGCGACGTCCACGCCGCCATCTGGCCGCAGGACGCCTGAGAAAACCGTTCGACATACGGTCGGCAAATGAGCGGGCGGGCAGGCGAAACGAACACCTGGTGAATGCCTGTCCGTCGCGTGCCGAATTTGGAATCTGCGAAAGCGGCGCAGCCTGGCCAAGCCTTACGACAAACAGAATAGACGAAGGACCGGATTCGCCCCGTAGCGGAAATTCGTAGTTTTGAAAGCGGTCATTTCGCACCTGAATTAAGTCGAGTCGCGAGGCGGCCTTTGCTTGAGTGAGCTGCCAGGCTTCTCGATCAAGGACTCCGAGTCTCGCCGATGAGCTTTGCCGTACCATATAGCAAAATCAGGGCCGAGTGCCTCAAAGGCGCCAGGTAAAACTGACGCGGAGTAAAGCTTGGCAACTGCTAGCTTGTTCCTCACATGCCGGTGAATTCTTCCTGAAATTTTGCGCATGGCAGTCCAATCAATGTCTTCGGTTGGAAAAGCGCTGCGCTGCAGCGCGCCTGCCTCATTCCAGTGGCTGAAGCTCGAAGAATGAAGGAGTCCGCTCTCAATGCGCCCTTGCGCGAACTGCATGAGGCCCGATCCTTCCAACGAGGTTCTATGACCGCCAATTTCTGGACGGAGCTTGAATGTTTTGAAGATGGGGGAATTTGTCACGGTCGGAGACCATGACCTGAGCAGGAAACATCCGCCTTTGAGCTCATGCGCAATCTCTCGCAAATCGTCGACGGAGCTCAGTCTTCTAATTTCGTGGTCAATCCGAGAATAGGCTTCATAAACAATCAGATCCGTCTCCGAAAATACAAACTGCATTACATCGTAAAAATCTTCGTCAAGACCAAAGAAGTCGAGTTGCGCCATACAAATCAATCTTTAAAAGTTGACATTCAAAGCTTTACGCTTTGTCTTTCGCATGAAAAGGCTTTTTTCACTTCGATAGTGAACGCTCAACACGGCTCAGTGTACGGTGATCTTTCCATTAGGGCAACAAGAAGGGTTAGCCCGAAAGTGCAGCAGCACGAAGTCACATGACGTGTCGTTTCTGCGCCAAGCCCCTGATTTTGCTGTTTTTTGGAAACGTCTGGTGGCATACTTGTGTTGTTCAATCAACCATGCTTTCTTTCCAGAACTACATGCGCCGCTCACCCAGTCTCGTGCTGTCCGCCTGCCTCCTGGTGTCGGCTACGGCCCAGGCCGCCAAACAGGACAGCATCACCCTGTGCTTCGAGCGCCAGGACGTGCGGCCCTGGCGCACCCTGGATGGCGGCGGGCTGAATTTCGAGCTCCTCAACGAGGTCGCGCGGCGCACCGGCATCACCTTCGACTACCAGAGCATGCCCTGGAAGCGCTGCCTCGAGCAGCTGCGTTCGAACCAGGTCGACGGGGCGTTCGCCGTCAGCTTCACCCGCGACCGCATCGGCCTGGGCGCCTATCCCGGCGTTGCGCCGAGTACGGGGGCGGCTGTCGCCGACCCGCAGGCCGACCCGGCCAAGCGCATGCATACCGACACCTATGTGCTGGTGCGCCGCCGCGGCAGCCAGCTCGAGTGGGACGGCAAGAGCTTCCGCCACGTCGATGGCCGGATCGGCTTCCAGCTGGGCTACTCGGTGGGCGACTTCCTGCGCCTGCAGGGCGTGGCCCTGGACGAGGGCAGCCAGCGCCCCGACGAGCTGGCGGAGAAGCTGATCGCCGGACGCCTGGCCGGCGCCGCCATGGGCGGAGGCGACGCCATCCGCATGCTGCGCGGACCGCTCGGCAACAGGCTCGAGGTGTTGCCGGTGCCGCTGGTCGAAAAACCCTACTACCTCGTGCTGTCGAATGCCTGGGTCACGCGCAATCCCCAGCTGGCCGCGCGCGTGTGGGACGCGATCGAGCAGGTGCGCACCAGCCCCGGCTACCGCCAGCGCGAGCGCGACTACGCGGCGGCCGCGCGCCGCAAGCTGGTCGATACCGGCGTCACCGCGCAGGCCAAGGGCGGAGGCAGCCATTAGCCGCCGCCATTCGCGCGTACGCCTGCTGCCGCGCCGCCTGGTCGAGAACTGGCGCCAGAATATCGTGTTCCGGCTCGGCGCCGGCATCGTGCTGGCCGTCGCCCTGTCCACCGGCGTCTACACCACCTATACCCTGCACACCCTGCGCATGGAGGCCGACGCGCGCCTGCAGGAGCGTGTCGAGCGCCAGGCCAACGTGCTGTCGCACGCGCTGGCGCGCCCGCTGTTCGACATCAACAGCGCCGCCGTCTCCTCGGTGGTCGATGCGCTCGGCGCCACCCCGGAAGTCCAGACCCTGCAGGTGCTGGCGCCGGACGGCACCCTGCTGGCCGCGCTCGGCAATACCGGCGAACATGACGGCGAGCCGGCGGTCCGGGTGCGGCGCCGCATCAGCTACAACGACGGCACCCGCGCCTATTCGGTGGGCGCGATCGAGCTGGCCTTCTCGCGCGCCCAGATCGACCAGGACCTGCGGCGCCAGATCGTGCACACGGCCACCGCCAACATCCTGCTCACGCTCGCCATCGTCGGCTGCGTCTTCGTGGTGGGGCGGCGCATGTCGCAACCCTTCGCCGACATCCAGGATGCGCTGGAAAAGCTCGCGCGCGGCGAGACCGACATCCGCCTGTCCGGCATCGGCCGGCGCGACCAGGTCGGGCGCCTGTCCTCGGCGGTGCGCAGCTTCCGTGACACCCTGAACCGCCTGCGCCAGGCCGAGCAGGTGACCAATGGCCTGCTGCGCGAGAAAAGCCGTATCGAGCAGCAGCTGCGCGAGCTGAACGAAGACCTGGAGCAGAAGATCGCCGCCCGCACCGAGGAACTGACCCAGTCGAACCTGCGCGCGGAAGCGGCGAACGTGGCCAAGTCCGAGTTCCTCGCCAATATGAGCCACGAGATCCGTACCCCGATGAGCGCCATCATCGGCATGGCCTATCTTGCGCTGCGCACCGACCTCAATCCGAAGCAGCAGGACTATGTCGGCAAGATCCACCGCGCCGCGCTGTCCCTGCTGGGGATCATCAACGACATCCTCGACTTTTCCAAGATCGAGGCCGGCAAGCTGGAAGTCGAGCAGGTGGCGTTCGACCTCGACGAGGTGCTGTGCAACGTCGCCAGCGTGACCAGCCAGCGCGCCGCCGACAAGCGCCTCGAATACCTGTTCCACGTGCCGCACTCGGTGCCGCGCCAGCTGGTGGGCGACCCGCTGCGCCTGGGCCAGGTGCTGATCAACCTGGTCAACAACGCGGTGAAGTTCACGCCCAGCGGCGAGCTGCAGCTCTCGTGCATCCCGCTGCGCGGCGCGGAACCCGGCCACGTGCGCCTGCGCTTCGCGGTGAGCGACACCGGCATCGGCATCAACGAGGAGCAGCAGGCCAAGCTGTTCCGCGCCTTCAGCCAGGCCAACGGCTCGACCACCCGCGAGTACGGCGGCACCGGCCTCGGCCTGTCGATCTCGCAGCAGCTGGTGGGCCTGATGGGCGGGCGCATCGCGGTCGACAGCGAACCGGGCGCCGGCTCGACCTTCCACTTCGACCTCGACTTCGCCCTGTCCGGCCAGCCCGAATCGACCCTGGTGGTGCCGCCGGAACTGAAGGGCGCCCGGGTGCTGGTGGTCGACGACAGCGTGCTGGCGCGCGCCGTGCTGCGCGAAGCGCTGGCGGCGTTGCCGCTGCGGGTCGAGTGCGCCTCCGACGCGCGCCACGCCGAAGGCGCGATCTACGCGGCCGATGCCGCGGGCGCGCCTTACCGGCTGGTGCTGACCGACTGCACCATGCCGCGCATGGACGGCATCGACCTGGTGCGCCGCATCCGCGAGAACACCGACCTGTGCCGCCCGCCGCTCACCGTGCTGGTCACGCCCTTCGGGCGCGACGACGTGCAGGCCCGCGCCGAGGAGGCGGGCGTGAACGGCTTCCTGTTCAAGCCTTTCGTCGGTTCTTCGCTCTCCAATACGCTCGCCGGCCTGTTCGCCGCGGCCCCGCGCGATGCTTTTGGCGCCGGCGTGGTGCGCCCCTCGCAGCATGCGGCGCGCGTGCTGCTGGTCGAGGACAACCTGGTCAACCAGCAGATCGCGCGCGAGCTGCTCGAATCGCAGGGCATCGACGTCGACGTCGCCTCGAACGGCCAGCAGGCCCTCGACAAGCTGATGGAGGCCGGTCCGGACGGCTACCGCCTGGTGCTGATGGACCTCGAGATGCCCCAGCTCGACGGCCACGCCGCCACGGTGGAACTGCGCAAGGATGCGCGTTTCGACGAGCTGCCCATCATCGCCATGACGGCGCACGCGCTGTCCGAGATCCGCGAGCGCTGCCTGTCCGAGGGCATGCAGGACTACATCACCAAGCCGGTCGAACCGGAGAAGCTCTATGCGACCCTGTCGCGCTGGCTCGGCAAGGCGCTGCCCACGCGTACCGCGCTGGCCTCACCCGAGACCGGACCGACCACCGCGGCCGAACTGCAGCTGTCCAGCGTGACCGGCATCGACGCCAGCTTCGGCTTGCGCAACGTGGGCGGCAACGGACGCCTCTATGTGGAGCTGCTCGACCGCTTCCGCGGCTCGCAGCGCGACGCCGGCTGCAGCATCCAGAGCGATCTCGATGGCGCGCGCCTGGTTGAGGTGGCGGTGCGCGCCCACGCGCTGCGCGGCGTGGCCGGCAACGTCGGCGCGCGCGAGCTGCAGGCCCTGGCCCAGGAGATCGAGGAAGAAGCCGGCCGCGCGAATCCGGACCTGGCGCGCCTGGCGTCCAGCTGCACCGCCCTGCGCGGCAGCCTGGACGGCTTGATGGACGCCCTCGACACCTATTTCGCCAAGGTCGCGCCGAAGGAGGCGATCGCGCCGCCTTCGGGCACTTCGGCGCTGGACGCGGCCAAGGCCGTGGCCCAGCTGGAAGCCATGCTCGCCGAGTTCTCCGGCGAAGCCACCGACTTTTTCGACACGGTGCGCGGGCCCCTCGGGCGCCTGCTCGGCCCCGGCGCATTGGCGCGCCTCGAGGCCCACCTGTCGCGATACGAATTCGAAGAAGCGCGCCTCGTGCTGTCCCAGGCCGGCGGCGGCGCGCCATCCATTGCGGAACACATATGAACGCAGCCTCGCAGCCGAAACCCGACAAGCCGACCATCCTGATCGTCGACGACACGCCCGACAACATCATGCTGCTGTCGCGCCTCCTGAAGGACAAGTACCACACCAAGGTGGCCAACAACGGCACCACGGCCCTGCAGGTGGCAAGCGCCACGCCCGACCTCGACCTGATCCTGCTCGACGTCATGATGCCGGGCATGGACGGCTACGAGACCTGCCGCCAGTTGAAGGCCAATCCGGCGACCAGCGACATTCCGGTGATCTTCCTCACTGCGAAGAACCAGATCGAGGACGAGGCCATGGGCCTGTCGGTCGGTGCGGTCGATTACCTGGGCAAGCCGATCAGCCCGCCGATCCTGTTCGCGCGCGTGAACACCCACCTGACCCTGCGCTCCGCGCGAAAGCTGCTGCAGGAGCACAACCAGAACCTCGAGCGCATCGTGCAGCAGCGCACCGCCCAGCTGCTCCTGATGCAGGAAGCGCTGATCCTGGCGATGGCCTCGATGGTCGAGACGCGCGATGGCAAGGTTCACGAGAACAACGGGGGCAACCACCTGCGCCGCACCCAGCACTACATGCGCGCGCTGGCCCTCAAGTTGCGCACCCACCCGCGCTTCGCCGCCTGCCTCAGCGACGAGAACATCGACCTGCTGTACAAGTCGGCGCCCCTGTGCGACATCGGCAAGGTGGGACTGCCCGACCACATCCTGCAAAAGCGCGGCAAGCTCGATCCGGAAGAGTTCGAGATCATGAAGCTGCATGCGGCCTATGGACGCGACACCATCATGCTGGCCGAGAAGCACCTGGGCGGCTCCAACAGCTTCCTGATGTTCGCGCGCGAGATCTCCTACTCGCACCAGGAGAAATGGGACGGCAGCGGCTATCCGGAAAGCCTGAGCGGCGAAGAGATCCCGGTCTCGGCGCGCCTGATGGCGGTGGCCGACGTCTACGATGCGCTGATCTCGCGCCGCGTCTACAAGCCGCCTTTCAGCCACGCGCAGTCGCTGGAAATCATGCGCCAGGGGCGCGGCACGCACTTCGACCCGGACGTGCTGGACGCCTTCTTCGCGATCGAGGAGGAGTTCGCGCGCATCGCGCAGGAGTACCGCGACACGGAAGAAGGCGAGGGCGGATCAGGCGCCTGATCGAGGGAATTGTCTGCGCGCGATCAATCGTACGCCTTGGCACTGCGGGGCCAAATCGACTATATTGTTTAGCTTGTTGAACAATGGAGTCAGTAATGCCCAGGAAGTCGGCCGCCATCCCGGCGGCAGCCAAGGCCGTGCGCGCGAAGGCGGCGGTCAAGGCCAAACCGGCTGCGAAAGCAGCAGTCAAATCCGCAGCAAAGCCCGCAGCAAAGCCCCGGACGTCCGTAAAAACTGCCGTGAAGGCGGCCGCCGGCTCACTTGCCGCGCCTGCGGCGAAGCGCACGCGCAAGGTTGCGCAGTCCGCCGCCACGGCGCCCGCAGCGCGCGACGCCACGCGCCCGGTGCTGGTGCGCGACAGCTTCACCATGCCCGAACAGGAGTATGCGGTGCTTGCCGAGGTCAAGGGCGCCTGCCTGCGCGCCGGCATCGACGTCAAGAAGAGCGAACTGCTGCGCATCGGTGTGGCCCTGCTGGGCCAGGTCGACATCGCCACCCTCAAGGCCGTGCTGGCCGCGCTCCCCCAGCTCAAGACCGGCCGTCCGCCCGCTGCTTAGCAATGCCTTGGTAGGGTGGTCGGCGAAGCCGGCCACCCTACAAAAACCAGACCTAGTGGATCGACGCGCTGGTCAGTTCCTTCAGCTCCCGGATCGGGATATTCGATTTCTCGTGCATGCGCAGGAGTATCGTCGCGCCCACATTGAGCTTGCGGTGGCGGATCTTGCTGATGATCGGCGGCTGCACTTCGAGGACGCGGCACAGCTCCGCGTCGTTCTTCAGTTGCATGCGCTCGATCAGGGTGTCGAGCAGTTTGTTGGGCACGAAGCTGGACGGTTCGAGGGCGCGTGCACGGTGCATAGCGGCGAGCATTTCCTGTTTTTTCTGTCGTACGCTCATGTTGGTTCTCCAATATGAAAACATGGGTTCGGGACAGATCGACTGTTCTGGAAGAGCCCAGCCTCTTTCTTGTGCTAACGGATCGGTGGCGGGTCGTTGTGATATTACTACGGCTGCGTCTCGCACGATTCACGATTCGAACGCAAAATTGTTTCCATTTGCGTCTTTCTTCGCGGAATTTACGCTAATTTCAATCCGGAACGAGTCAGGAGCAGCACCTTGTCGGCCATGGCGGCCGCGGCGTGGGAGTGGGTGACCATGATGGCGCCGGCGCCGCTCTCGCGGGTTTCCTGGCGCAGCAGAAGGAGGATGCCCTCGGCGGTCTCGGGGTCGAGGTTGCCGGTCGGTTCGTCGGCCAGCAGCAGGGCAGGGCGGTGCACCAGGGCGCGCGCGATCGCCACGCGCTGCAGTTCTCCGCCCGAGAGCTGGCGCGGGAAATCGCCGCCGCGTCCGCCCAGGCCGACGGCCGCCAGCATCTCGTCGGCGCGCCCGCTGTCCTGGCGGTTCAGCAGCAGCGGCAGGGCGACGTTCTGGCGCAAGGTCAGGTGGGGCAACACGTGGAAGGCCTGGAAAATGAAGCCCATGCGGCTGCGGCGCAGCAGGGTGGCGGCATCGTCGTCGAGCGCCGCCATCGGCGTGCCGTCGACGATCACCTGGCCGCTGTCGGGCGTGTCCAGGCCCGCGATCAGGTTCAGCAGGGTCGACTTGCCGACGCCCGATTCGCCCATGATGGCGACGAACTCGCCGGCCTTGAAGGCATGCGACAGCTGGGCCAGCACGGTGCGGCCGCCATAGGATTTGGTGAGTTGGTCGAGGACGAGCATGGCAGCAATTATCCCCGAGCTCAGCGCGTCAGCGCGCGCCGCAGCGCGAAGCTGGCGCCATCCACGGCCGCCACCAGCAGCAGCATCGCGATGACCACGGTCGCCGCGCTCTGCATCTGGAACAGCGACAGGTGGTACTTGAGCATCTGTCCCAGGCCGCCGGCGCCGACCACGCCCAGCACCGCGGCGGCGCGGATATTGTTCTCCCAGCGGTAGAGGCTATACGACAGCATCTGCGGCAGCGCCTGCGGCAGGGTCGCATACAGGAAGGCGGCGAGCGGCGCGGCGCCGTTGTTGCGCAGCGCAGCCTCCGGCTGCGGCTCGGTGTTCTCCAGCGCGTCGGCGAACAGGCGCCCCAGCACGCCGCTCGTGTGCGCGGCCAGGGCCAGGGTGCCGGCAAACGGCCCGAGGCCGGCCGCTACCAGCAGCAGGGCGGCCCACACCAGTTCCGGGATCGAGCGCAGCACGTTGAGCAGCACCCGCACCGGCGCACGCAGGAGCGCGCCCAGGCGGCCGCTGGCCGGCAGGGCGAGCAGCAGGCCGCCGATCACGGCCAGCAGGGTGCCGACCAGGGACATCGCGAGCGTCTCCCACAGCGCGACCAGGGTCTTCGTCATGAACGCCGGCGCCGTCTCCGGCGGCGAGAAGCCGGCGAGGAATTCGCCCGCCGAGGTGAGCGCTTGCGGCGTGAAGAAGGCAGCCCACTGCAGGGGGAGGGAAGCGAAGCTGGCGACGACGAGAGCCAGGAGGGCGAGCAGCAGCAGCGGCGTGCCGATCGAGCGCGGAGGCGGAGGCGGCATGTTCGGCTTCATCCGAGCCTCCGGCGCAGCAGTTTCGACACCAGGTCGGCCAGGGCGACCAGCAGCACGAAGACGATCAGCATGGTCGAGACTTCGCCGCCCGCCATCATCTTGGTGCTCTCGTCCATGCGCTGGCCGAGTCCCCCCGCGCCGACGAAGCCCATCACGGCCGAACCGCGGATCGCGCACTCCCAGCGGTAGACGGTATAGGACACCAGTTCGGCGCTGGATTCGGGCAGGGCGCCATACAGCAGCGCCGGCAGCCGCCCGCTGCCGTTGGCCAGCAGGCTGTCGAGGGCATGGGCGTCGCCGGATTCGAGGATCTCGGCATACACCTTGGCCAACATGCCGCTGTAGGCAAGGGCGATGGCCAGCACGCCGGCGGTCGGGCCCAGGCCGACGATGCGCACGAACAGCAGGGCCCACACGAGTTCCGGCACGCTGCGCAGCAGCACCAGCACCCAGCGCAGCAGCTGGCGGACCAGGCGCGCGACGGGGCGCATGCGGCCCGTGCCGCGCATCGACAGCGACAGGCGTTCGGTGATGACGAGGGTGGCGGGAATGGCGCCCAGCAGGGCGAGCGTCAGGCCGGCCGTGGCGATGGCCACGGTTTGCCAGGTGTCGCGCAGGACCATGGCCAGGAATTCGGCGTCGTGCGCGGGACGCAGGAAGTCGCTCAAGAACATGCCCGCTGCCGCCAGGCTTTGCGGATCGAACAGCAGCCAGGGTTTGAACTCGCTGGCGGCGAGCATCGGCCACAGCAGGAGCAGGCAGACGATGGTCGCGGTCACCCGGCCGCGCCAGGCCGGATCAGGATGCTGCACAGCCGGCATCAGAAGCAGGCGCCGACCGCGATCCGGTCGGGCGATTCGTTCGGCTGTGCGGGATGCGGCTGGACGCTCTCGTTGTCGTAGAGCGCGGCGATCATGGCGTCCGTGACCTGTTCGCGCGGCGCGTCGAACACGATGCGTCCCGCGCGCAGGCCGACCAGGCGCGGGAAGTGGGCGCGCGCCATCTCGACCTGGTGCAGGCTGCAGACGAACGAGGCATTGCGGCTCGCGGCTTCCTGCTGCAAGGTCGTCAAGGTGTGCTGGGCCAGGGCCGGATCGAGGGCGGAAATCGGCTCGTCGACCAGGAAGGCATCGGCGCTCGAGAGCAGCAGGCGGGCCAGGCCGCAGCGCTGGCGCTCGCCGCCCGAGAGGCGGTCGACCCGCGCATACAGTTTGTCGCCCAGGCCGAAGCGCGACAGGGCTGCGTGGGCGGCGTCGGGGTCGCCCGGCTTGACCAGCGAAGCGAAGGCCTGCCACAGGCTCATGTGCGGCAGGCGCGCCGCCAGCACGCTGGTGACCACGCGCTGGCGCGGCGGCAGCGGCGGGGTCTGGGGTGCCAGGAAGAGGCGTGCGCGCAGGCGGTGGCGCGCGGCCTGCGACAGGTCCCACGGTTCCTGCCCGAAGACGGTGAAGGTCCCCGTATCCGGGCGGTGGGCGCAGGCGAGGGTGGCGAGCAGGGTGGTCTTGCCGGCGCCCGAAGGGCCGATCAGGGCCAGCTGCTCGCCGGGAGCGACGACCAGGTCGAGTCCATGCAGGGCAGGCGCGACATCGCGCCTGGCTGCCAGGTGGCGGACCGTGAGGTTCTCGAGATGGAAGGTCATCGCTAACGCTACGGTATTACTTCAGCAGGCCCGCGTTGCGCGCGGCGGCTTCGATCGCCGAATAGTTCGCCGTTTTGGTCGGGATGAACTTGCTGGCGCGCTGCAGGTCGAGGATCTGCTTGCCTTCAGGCGTCGAATCGTCCAGGGCCAGGAAGGCGTCGGTAATCTTCTTCTGCAGGGCCGGGTTCATGTCGCTGCGCACGGTCCAGTTGTAGTCGTAGTAGCCCGGGGTGGTGTAGAACACGCGCACGGCCTTCGGGTCGACCTTCTTGGCTTCGACCAGCTTTTCCCACACCGAGATGTTCAGCGCGCCGGCATCGACCTTGCCGCCCGCAACTGCCGCGACGGTGGCGTCGTGCGCGCCCGAGAAGGCGATGCGCTTGAGGTCGGTGTCCGGGTTGATCTTCGCGCCCAGCAGGAAGGAGCGCGGCATCAGGTGGCCCGAGGTCGACGATTCCGAACCGAAGGACAGGGTTTTGCCTTTCAGGTCTTCCAGTTTGTTGATGGCCGGATTGGTGGTCACGAACACCGAGCGGAATTTTTCGTCTTCGGCGCGCTGCACCAGCGGCGTGACCTGGCCCTTGCTGCGCACGTTCGCCTGTACGAAGGTGAAGCCGCCGAACCAGACCATGTCGATCTTGCGGTTGATGAGGCCTTCGACCGAAGCCGCGTAGTCGGTGACCGGGGTGAACTCGACCTTCAGGCCGGTGGCCTTGGCCAGGTAGTCGCCCAGCGGCTTGAACTTGCGCTGCAGCTCGGTCGGCGCTTCGTCGGGGATGGCGGAAACACGCAGCACGCCCGGAGTGTTCTGGGCATGGGCGCCGCCGGCGGCGAACATCAGGCCGGCCGTGGCGGTGGCGGCAAACAGGGATTTCAGGACACGCGAAGGCGAGAAGGAGGTCATTGTTAATGCTTTCTTATTGAAAACTGGAAATTGGATGAACCGTGGTCGTCACGCGCGCACGGCAGCGAAAACGATGAAACGGCGAATCCGCTATGATGGCAAAAACTGCAACTTCGTTTTTCGACTAACCTTATGCCATGGCGCATGGTGCGGTGTGGCGGCACGAATGATAACGCTTATGCACATCTCCTGCACGGAAGAAGCCCCGCGCGCCGCGAACGCCCATGTGGCGGACGAGCTGCACGCGGGCCTGGAAGCCCGCGAGGCCTGGATCTCGCCAAAGTTCCTCTACGATGCGCTCGGTTCCAAGCTCTTCGAAGCGATTTGCGAGCTGCCCGAGTACTACCCGACCCGCACCGAGGCCGCCATCTTCGCACGCCACGGGGCCGAGATCGCACGGGTGGCCGGACCGGGCAGTACGCTGGTCGACCTCGGCGCCGGCAACTGCGCCAAGGCCGCTTCGCTGTTTCCGCTGCTCCAGCCGGCCCAGTACGTGGCGGTCGACATTTCCAGCGAGTTCCTGTGCGACGCCCTGGTGCGCCTGCGCCAGCGTTTCCCGAACATCGCGATGGAAGGGCTGGGCATGGACTTTTCGAACCGCTTCGAGCTGCCGCCACAGGTCCGCGCCGAACGCCGCCTGTTCTTCTATCCAGGCTCGTCGATCGGCAACTTCACCCCTGAAGAAGCCGAAGGTTTCCTGCGTCGCCTGCGCGGCCAGTGCGGACCGGACGGCGGCGTGCTGATCGGCATCGACCTGGCCAAGGACAAGGCCACGCTCGATGCCGCCTACGACGACGCGCTCGGCGTGACCGGCGCCTTCAACCTCAACGTGCTGCGCCACGTGAACCACCTGATCGATGCCGACTTCGACATCCGGGCATGGCGCCACCACGGCTTCTACAATCCCGCGCGCGGCCGGGTCGAGATGCACCTGGAAGCGGTGCGCCGGCAAGAGGTTCACTGGAATGGCGGCGGCCGCACGTTCGAAGCGGGCGACTGCATCCACACCGAGAACAGCTACAAGTACCAGCAGGCCGACGCGATCGCGCTGCTGGAGCGTTCCGGCTTCGAGGCGACGCGCGTATGGACCGATCCGCAGCGCTGGTTTGCAGTGATCCACGCACAGGCAATCGCCGGGGCAGGGTGCTAGGATGGGCATCGGGCAGCGCGAAGACCTGATCCACGCGTATCAACGAGTACGCACGCGTTCGCTCGAGATCGCGGATCCCCTGTCGCCAGAGGATTGCCTGGCGCAGTCGATGCCGGACGCCAGCCCCGTCAAGTGGCACCTGGCGCACACGACCTGGTTCTTCGAGACCTTCATCCTGGAACCGAACGAGGAGGGCTTCGCTCCCTTCCACCCGGCCTTCCGGGTGCTGTTCAACTCTTATTACAACGGCGTCGGCGCCAAGCACCCGCGTCCGCAGCGCGGCCTGCTCACGCGGCCGTCGCTGGACGAGGTGCGGGCCTATCGTGACGACGTCGACCGCCGCATGGCGCAGCTGCTCTCCAGTCCCAGGGGCGCCGGTGTCGCAGTACTGGTCGAACTGGGCCTGCAGCACGAGCAGCAGCACCAGGAGCTGATGCTCACCGACCTCAAGCACCTGCTGGCGCAGAATCCGCTGTATCCGGCCTACGCGCCGCAGCCGATGGCGATCGGTGCGCCGCCCGGCCCGGTCGACTGGATCGGGTTCGACGGCGGGCTGGCCGAGATCGGTTACGGCGGCCGCGGCTTCTGCTTCGACAACGAGCTGCCGCGCCACCGCACCTATGTCGCGCCCTTCGCGCTGGCCTCGCGCCTCGTCACCAACGGCGAGTACCGCGACTTCATCCAGGCCGGCGGCTACCGCGACCCATCGCTGTGGCTGGCCGAGGGCTGGGACAAGGTCTGCGCGGGCGAGATTTTGCATCCCCTGTACTGGGTCGATGGAGGTGGCGAAGGCTGGCAGGAATTCACCCTGCACGGGCAGCAGGCGCTCGACCCGGCCCGGCCCGTGACCCACATCTCGCTGTACGAGGCCGACGCCTACGCACGCTGGCGCGGCGCGCGCCTGCCGACGGAAGCGGAATGGGAATTCGCCGCGCGCCAGTCGCTCCTCACGGGCGGCGCCCTGCACCCGGAAGCGGCCAGCGGCGAGGGCCTGCAGCAGATGTTCGGCGCCTGCTGGCAGTGGACCAGCAGCAGCTATGCGCCGTATCCCGGCTATGCGCCGGCCGCCGGGGCGATCGGCGAGTACAACGGCAAGTTCATGGTCAACCAGTACGTGCTGCGCGGCTCCTCCTGCGCCACGCCCGAGGGCCATGCGCGCGCCAGCTACCGCAACTTCTTCCCGGCCGGGGCGCGCTGGCAGTTCACCGGGATCAGGCTGGCGCGATGAACCGGCGCCGCAGCTGGCGCGAACGTATGCTGGACCAGCGCGCCAACGTCTGGATCCTTTCGCACCCGCTGGCCTTCCTGCTGCGGGTCGTGAAAGGCTTCCGGGCCAACCAGGGCCTGCTGCTGGCCGGCGCCGTGGCCTACTACGCGCTGCTCTCGATCGTGCCCTTCCTGATGCTGGTGGTGGTGGCGCTGTCGCACTTCCTCGACCAGGCCGAACTGCTCGAAACCCTGGAACGCTACCTGGGCCTGCTGGTGCCGGGCCAGTCGCGCCCCATCGTCGCCGAGGTCGCCCACTTCCTCGAGAACCGCGAGCTGATCACCTGGGTGCTGGGCGTGACCATGCTGTTCTTCAGCTCCTTCGCCTTCACCGTGCTGGAGAACGCGATGAGCGTGATCTTCAAGCACCGCGTCGAGATCCGGCGCCGCCACTTCCTGGTGTCGGCCGTGCTCCCATACTGCTACATCCTGGCGCTGGGCTTCGGCGTCATGATCGTGACCCTGGTGGCGGGCACGCTGGAGGTGATGGGAGAAGAGAGCGTCTGGCTGTTCGGCTACCAGTGGTCGCTGAACGGCGTCTCGGGCGTGCTGCTCTACCTCCTCGGCCTGCTTGGCGAAATCCTGGTGCTGACCTCGATCTATCTCGTGATGCCGGTCGGCCGGCTCTCGCTGTGGCACGCCACGATCGGCGGCGTGACGGCGGCGCTGCTGTGGGAGATGGCGCGCCATGTGCTGGTCTGGTACTTCTCGACCCTGTCGCAGGTGAACGTCGTGTACGGCTCGATGACCACCGCCATCGTCGTCATGTTCAGCCTCGAGATCGCCGCCACCTTGCTGCTGCTCGGCGCCCAGGTGATCGCCGAATACGAACGGGTGGGGCAGGGCCAGGGAAACGAGGCCCCGGCGCCCATGCGAACCGGGCCGCCAACCTGAGCATTGCGCTTGGTCAATTTCCCTAGATCTAGCAGTGGCAGAGTAGCGACTTGCGCCAGATTGACAGTGGGCGCAAACCTTCCATCCGAGGAGATGCCATGAGCCAGACGCTCGCCTTCTTCCTGCCCCTGCCGGTCGCCATCGCGCTGGCCGTGTTCCTGGTCCTGCTGTTCGCGCTCGCCGCGGTGGCGCTGTCGCTGCGCACACCCGCGCCGGTACGCGCGCCGGTCCTGCGTGATTCCGTGGAACGCACGCGCTTCCGCCCCTAGCCGGCATCCCATACACCTCGGTGTCAGGTCTGACATTCGGACACGGCCTCAACTGTACTTGCTCATAACAGCAGAGTTCGTGTCTAAATGTCAGACCTGACACCCAAGGAAGTGTGCGCCGGCCCTGCATGATTCCGTGGAACGCACGCGCTTCCGCCCCTAGCCGGCGTCCCATACACCGAAGGAAGTGGGAGGGGCGAAGCCTTGCCGATTGGGGTGGCGCCGGGCTTCGGCTACACTGCCGGGCATGGCTCATTTCTACCTTTGCTGGGAACTCGGCGCCGGGCTCGGTCACGCCGCACGCCTGAAGTCGATTGCGCTGCCCCTGCGGGCGCGCGGCCACCGCGTCAGCTTCGTCCTGCGCGACCTGGTGCAGCCGCGGCGTCTGCTGCAAGTGTGCGGCAGTGACATGCTGCAGGCGCCGGTCTGGCTGCATCGCACCGCCGGGCTGCCCCAGGTCCAGGCCAGCTTGGCCGAGATCCTGCTCGCGGTCGGCTACCTCGACGCCGATGCGCTGGCCGGCTTGTGCGAGGGCTGGCGCGGGCTGTTCCGGCAGGGCCGGCCCGACCTCGTGATCGCCGACTATGCGCCCACCGCGCTGCTTGCCGCCCGCAGCCTGGGCGTGAGGAGCGCCGCGGTGGGCACGGGCTTCCAGCTGCCGCCAGCCGCGCGGCCGCTGCCGCCCCTGTGGCCGGGTGAAGCCGAGCCGCCGTCCGCGTCGCGCCTGCGCACGACCGAGGCGCGCGTGCTGGAAAGCGCCAACCGGGTGCTGGCGATGCACGGCGCGCCGCCATTGGCGCATGCCTGCGAACTGCTGCGCGGCGATGAGGCGCTGCTGTGCACCTGGCCGGAGCTGGATCACTACGGCCGCGAGGATGGCGGGCCCTGGCTCGGCCCCAACCTCGCGCCGCCTTTGGACGGCGACGTGGCGTGGCCCGAGGGCAGCGGTCCCCGCGTGTTCGCCTACCTGCGCGCTTCGCAGGCGGGTTCGCGCGAGGCCCTGGCGGCGCTGCTGCGCCAGGGCTGCCGGGTGCTGTGCTATATGCCGGAGGTCGCGAGCGGCGCGCCGGCGCCGATCCAGAATCCGCTGCTGCGCTTCGCGCCGGCGCCGGTCTCCATGCACGCGGCCCTGGCCGCGTGCGAGCTGGTGGCCTGCCATGCCGGCGAGGCGACCACGGCGCAGGCCCTGCTGGCGGGACGGCCGCTGTTGATGCTGCCGGTATCGGCCGAGAGCTACCTGATGGCGCGCCGCGTGGCGCAGATTGGGGCGGGGATCAATGCGATGGCAGGGCCGCAGGAGTGGGATGGCTTCGTGCGCGATCTCCTGCAGGCGCCGGGCTACCGTGACGCGGCAGGCGCCTTCGCGCGGCGCCATGCCGGTTTCGATGCGGCCCGCCAGGCCGAAGCACTGGCGGACCGCTTCGAAGAGATGGTCAGACCACGCTGACGCGCGGCGCGCCTTGCTCCATGCGGCCGATGACGGCGGCATCGCCGAAGCCTTCGCGCGCGAACAGGGCCAGCACCTCGTCGACGCTGGCCGGATCGCAGGAGACCAGCAGGCCGCCGGAGGTCTGCGGGTCGGTCAGCAGGGCGCGCTGGGCGGGCGTGATGGATTCATCCAGTTCCACGTCCTTGCCGTAGGCATCCCAGTTGCGGCCTGATGCGCCGGTGAAGAAGCCGTCCTGCGCCAGTTGCAGCACGCCGGGCAGCAGCGGCACCTTGTCCATGTCGAGCCGCGCCGAGATTTTCGCACCGCGCGCCAGTTCCAGCAGGTGGCCGAGCAGGCCAAAGCCGGTGACGTCGGTCAGCGCGTGCACGCCCGGCATGTCGGCCAGCAGGCGGCCCGGCTTGTTCAGCTTGGTGGTGTTGGCGATCATCGCCGCATAGCCCTCGGGACCGAGCGCATCCTTCTTCAGCGCCGCCGACAGCACGCCCACGCCCAGCGGTTTGCCCAGCACGAGCACGTCGCCCGCCTTGGCGTCCGCGTTGCGCTTGACCTTGGACGGATGCACCAGGCCCATCACCACCAGGCCGTAGATCGGCTCGACCGAGTCGATGGTGTGGCCGCCGGCGATCGGGATGCCCGCCTCGGCGCAGACCGACTCGCCGCCGCGGATGATCTGGCCGATGGTCTCCAGCGGCAGTTTATTCACCGGCATGCCGACCAGGGCCAGCGCCATGATCGGCGTGCCGCCCATCGCGTACACGTCCGAGATCGCATTGGTCGCGGCGATGCGGCCGAAGTCGAAGGGATCGTCGACGATCGGCATGAAGAAGTCGGTGGTGGCGATCAGGGCCTGCTCGTCGTTGAGCTTGTAGACGGCGGCGTCGTCGGCGGTCTCGATGCCGACCATGAGTTCCTTCGGCACCGGGAAGCCGGTCGACTTGCCCAGGATCTCGGCCAGCACGCCGGGTGCGATCTTGCAGCCGCAGCCGCCGCCGTGCGAGAAGGAGGTCAGTTTGATGGGTTGTTCAGTCGTGCTCATCGTGGTTTTCCGTGTTGGTTGGGCGCGCCGGGCGCGGCAAGGAGGAGATTATCCACCAACTTGCATATGGCCGCTCGCTCCACGGCGGGGGCGAAGAGAAGCGCGCGGGCGGCGCACTGGCGGCGCAGCAGGGCGTCGAAATCCGGATCCATGATGCTGCGGTCGATCAGGCGCGCCAGCGCGGCAGTGTCGCCCGCCGCGAAGTAGCCGGCGTAATCCTCCCCCAGCATGCCGCGGTTGCCGCCGACGTCGGATGCGAGCACCGGTACGCCGCTGGTCACCGCCTCGATGATGACGTTGGCGCCGCCCTCCATTGTCGAGGTGATCGCCATCGCATGGCAGCGCTTCAGGCGCTGGCGCGCGGCGGCGTGGGGCAGGGCGCCGAGCCAGTGGTAGCGCGGGCTTGCGGCCTGTTGCGCCGCCTCGCCCAGGGCCGGGTCGAGCGCGCCGCCGATGTGCAGCAGGCGTGCGCCGGGCGCCGTCACCAGGCTTGCGGCGCGAATGAAGGTCAGCGGGTCTTTTTCCTCGCGCAGGTGGCCGACCATGCAGATGTCGCGATGGCGTGCGTTCGGGCTGGGCGCGTGCGGGCGCAGGCTGGGCGCGGACTGGTAGATCACATGCGCCTTGGCATGCATGGGTTCGGGCAGCCGGGCCAGGCCGGCCGGTTGCAGCAGCACGAGGGCGCGGGCGTGGTGCAGGGAGGCCTGGGCGTGCGCGTCGATCGCGATGTCGCGATACAGGTCGGTCCCGGTCAGCACCAGCACGCAAGGGCGATCCGGATGACGCGCCGTGAAGGCAGCCAGTGCGGCGGCCGAGCGGCGCGCGTGCAGGGCGATCAGCAGATCGGGCGCCGGGTCTTGCCCGGACCAGTCGCGTGCGACCTCGACCTGATGCTGCGCGCGCAGGAAGCGCGACCAGCGGCTCGCGGTCTGCCAGTTGCCGTTATTGTCCCGCGCACCGGCGGGGCTGATGATGAGGATGCGCCTGCGCACTCTTGGAGCCTGGGAAAACGTGGACCACCATTATATGCCGGGTCGAGAGATCGTTTTCCGTAAAGCCACGGAGGGACGAGATGACGCCGAGGACTGCCTGGGCATCGATCGCCGACAATGACAGCGCAAACAAAAATGGCTGCCGGAGGAGGCAGCCATTTTTCATTCAGCGCTCAGCGATCAGAAATCGCCGAAGCTGCGACGGGTACTGTCGGCCGAGCGCGGGTGCGCCGGCTTGCTGTAGCCGCCTTCACGGCGGGCGCCGTCCGGGCGATTGCCGCGGTAGCCGCCTTCGCGCGGGGCGCCGCTCGGCGCGCCTTGCGGTGCGGCGTCGCGCCGGTAGCCGCCTTCACGCTGGGGACGGTCGCCAAAACCAGCTTCGCGGCGGAAGCCGCCCTCGCGTTGCGGACGATCGCCGAAGCTGCTGGATTCGCGCGAGGTCCGGCTATCCGGACCACGGTCGGCGTAACGGCTCTCGCCTTGCGGGCGAGCATAGCCACCTTCACGCGGAGCGCGATCGCCGTAGGATGGCTTGGCGAAGCTGCGCTGGCCAGGCTTGGCGGCATTGCGGCCGTCGCCCGGCTTCCAGCCAGGACGCGAGGCCGAGCGGGACGGGGCGGCGCGCTTCGGCTCGAAGCCTTCGACCACGTCGACCGGAATGGTCTGCTTGGTGAAGCGCTCGATGCGGCGCACGTTCATGCCTTCGGCATGGTTCACCAGCGAGATCGCGAGACCGTTGCGGCCGGCGCGGCCGGTACGGCCGATACGGTGCACGTAGTCCTCCGGGAACTTCGGCAGGTCGTAGTTCACCACGTGGGTGATGGTGGGCACGTCGATGCCGCGCGCGGCGACGTCGGTGGCCACCAGCACGCGCACCTGGCCGCGGCGCATGCTGTCCAGGGTGCGGTTGCGCGCGCCCTGGTGCATGTCGCCGTGCAGGGCGGCGGCCGCGAAGCCGGCGATGTTCAGGCGGTCGGCGATCATGTCGGCGTCGCGCTTGGTCGCGGTGAACACCACGGCCTGGTCCATCGACTCGTCACGCAGCAGGTGGTCGAGCAGGCGGTTCTTGTGCGACAGGTCGTCGACGAAGTGCACCTTCTGCACGATGTTCTCGTGGCGGTTGGCCGCGCTCATGATCTGGATCGTCTGCGGATCCTTGGTGATGCGGCGCGCCATGTTGCCGACCACACCGTCCAGGGTTGCCGAGAACAGCATGGTCTGGCGGCTGGACGGGGTGGCCTCGACGATCTTCTCGATGTCATCGATGAAGCCCATGTCGAGCATGCGGTCGGCTTCGTCCAGCACCAGGATTTCGAGCTGCGAGAAGTCGATCTTGCCCGACTCCATGTGGTCGATCAGGCGGCCCGGGGTCGCCACCAGGATTTCCGGATTCTTCGACAGCAGCTGCATCTGCTTCGGATAGGGCATGCCGCCCAGGATCGACACGGCGCGGATGCGGCGCATGTCGGAAGTATATTGTTCGGTCGCGGTGGTGACCTGCAGGGCCAGTTCGCGGGTCGGGGTCAGGACCAGCATCTTCGGCTGGGCCGGGGTAAAGCGGACGCGTTCGCCACGGGCGCGCGCCGACTGGGCGCTCTGCGCCGGGGTGCGGCTGGGCGCGGCCGGTTCCATGTTCGCCAGCTTGTGCAGGGCCGGCAGCATGAATGCCGCGGTCTTGCCCGAACCAGTCTGCGACGACACCAGCAGGTCGCGGCCGGCGATGCCGGCAGGGATGGCCTGCTCCTGCACCGGGGTCGGCTTGGTGTAGCCGGCGGTGGCGACTGCCTTGACGAGCGACGCGTGTAAACCTAGTGCTTCAAAACTCATGTGTACTTTTACTTTCGGAATAAATCATGATCGCGCGTCGTCACATGACGGGCGCAGAATAGCAACGCGAACCAACGACTACGAAATGACTCAGTAATGAAAGAAATTTCGGCACAAAAGCTTTGCGCCGGGACGGTGTCTTGATGCTGACACGCAGGGCGGGAGGGCTTTTTAATGAAGGGCGATCGATTGTCGCCAAGGCTTGCGATGCTGCTTGTTGTACTGCTCGGTACTACCTGTTGAACTGCTGCGTCCGGTCTGCTTGGACGCTCTTTTGCAGCGCACAAACGACATCATACATCAGTTCAGAAAAGTCTGCACGCGTCCGCACGGGCGTGCGGACGCGTCGGGAAGACGCTTAAGCCGGACATAAGGGAGAAACCGGGCCGGCTTGCGAGAAGATCAACGCTGCTTGCGCTTGGAGGAGGTGTTGCGCGCGATGCGGTTCTTGGAGCCGGCGCCGGCCTTGGCCTTGTAGCGCGCGCTGGTTGTGGCCTTGACCTTCTTGGCGCTGCGTTCGGCTTCGAAGGCCACCACCGCGTTGTCGATGATGTTCTCGGCGATGTCGCCGGCGTTCGAGGCGGAAACCTTCGGCACCAGGATGGTCGAGCCGGCCTTGACGGTCGACTTGGCCGGGATGTTGTTGGCCTGGCGGATGACTTCCGGGGTGGTGCCGAACCTGGAGGCCAGGGAAGCGATCGAGACGCGCGCGCCGGTGATCTTGTGGGTGGTCCAGGTCGACAGTTCGCGGCCCCACTGGGCCAGGTTCAGGTGGAACTTCTCGGCGTTTTCCTTCGGCAGCAGGATCTTGGTCTTTTCGCCGCCGGTGATGACCGGCTTCTTGAACTGCGGGTTCAGGGCCTTGAATTCGTCGAGCGGCATCTCGGCCAGCTGGGCGGCGACGGCGACGTCGATATCGCTGGTCTTGTCGATCGCGGTGAAGTAGGGCTGGTTGTCGATTGCCGGCAGGATCACGTTGTACTGCTGCGGGTTGGCGACGATGTTCTTGACGGCCTGCAGTTTCGGCACGTAGTTGCGGGTCTCCGCGGGCATCAGCTCGGCCAGGCTCTCGAAGTCGGTGCCCTTGCCGAGCGCCTGGTTCTTCTTGATGATGCGCTGAATATTGCCTTCGCCCCAGTTGTACGCCGCCAGGGCCAGCTGCCAGTCGCCGAACATCGTGTACAGGCGCTGCAGGTAGGAGAGGGCCGCATCGGTCGAGGCCAGCACGCCGCGGCGCTCGTCCTTGAACATGTTCTGCTTGAGGTCGTAGTCCTTGCCGGTGCCCGGCACGAACTGCCAGAGGCCGGCCGCGTTGGCGGTGGACAGGGCTTGCGGGTTGAAGGCCGATTCGATCACGGGCAGCAGGGCCAGTTCGGTCGGCATGCCGCGCTTTTCCAGTTCCTGCACGATGTGGAAGAGGTAGGGCGAGGCGCGGCCCGAGATGCGCTTCAGGCTGTCGGGGCGGGCGCTGTAGGCCTGGGTATGACGGCTGACCAGATTGTTGTTGACGTCCGGAATAGCGTAGCCGCTGCGGATGCGGCCCCACACATCGGTTTCCTTGTACTCGTCCACCTTGATCGCGTTCGCCGCCAGAGGCAGGGCGGAGCGGGCGATCGGTGCGGCGACGGAGGCCGGGTTGTCCATGGCATGCGCCAGTGGGGAGGTGGCCAGGAGGGCCAGCGCGGCAGTCGCGAGGGTGCTTCGGATCATGTCGTGCATCGCTTTCCGTTGTTGCGTTCAGGAACGAACGTACTGGTCAAGGGGCCCAGTGTACGTAGACATGCTTGAGTCAGTCAAGAAATATGTCCCCAACGTTACAAATTTCTTGCTGGGCTTCATTTGTGTAAATTGACATCATGAAAACACAAGATGATCTCAGATCGCTGCACGATCGCTGAAGATATTGCGCAGACTTGCGAGCCGAAACCGTGCCGGACCATCGATCGGTCTCATGCGTAAACTAGCCCCGGCTGGCTGTAAATCTATGAGGAGACGCAAAGTGTGCGTACAATCCGGCTCCTGTCTTTTTGCTTCCTTAGGTTTCATGATGCGCACCGCAAACCCGAACGCCGACGACGAGGCCATCGTCGCCGCGACCCGCCGCTGGCTGGAGAAGGCCGTGATCGGCCTGAACCTCTGCCCCTTCGCCAAATCGGTCTACGTGAAGGAGCAGGTGCGCTATGTCGTCTCTTCCGCGACGACGCCGGAAGCCCTGCTCGAGCAGCTCATGGACGAGCTGCAGCACCTGTCGGACACCCCGGCCGAGCAGACCGACACGACCTTGCTGATCCACCCCTTCGTGCTGCAGGATTTCGAGGACTACAACGAGTTCCTGGATGTCGCCGACGCGGCGGTCGAGGACATGCAGCTGGACGGCGAACTGCAGGTGGCGAGCTTCCACCCGGAGTACCAGTTCGCCGATACCGACGCGAACGACATCGCTAACTACACCAACCGCGCGCCGTATCCGATCCTGCACCTGCTGCGCGAGGACAGCATCGACCGCGCGGTCGAGGCCTTCCCGGAGGCGGAACAGATCTTCGAGAAGAATATCGACACCATGGAAAAGCTCGGCCATGACGGCTGGGACAAGCTCGATGTCGGCCCCGCACGCTGACCAGGCCGGCGCGCCGGTGGAGCGCCCGGACACGCCCTGTGTCGCCGTCTGCTCGACCACCTTCGACGAAGTCTGCCGCGGCTGCGGCCGTACCTATGTCGAGGTGGCGAACTGGGTGGCGATGAGCGCCGAGGAAAAAGAGAAGGTGTGGGTGCGGATCCTGGCGCAGGGCTACCCGCGCAGGAATACCTGACGCCACGCCTCGGGGGGCGTAGGGTGTACGGCTTCGCCGTCCGCGCGTTCAGCGATATGGCGAGTTGACGCACATCGTCCATTTTCAAGCTGCTTGAACGCGTGGGCGGTGGACTCGCGGGGCCGCCCAGGCCCACCCTGCTTACTGGATCCCCAGGAAATCGCGCTTGCCGATCGGCACGCCGTTATGGCGCAGGATCGCGTACGCGGTCGTCACGTGGAAGTAGAAATTCGGCAGCACGAAGCCGGTGAGGTAGGGCTCGCCGCTGTCGAAGTGGCGGGCGCGTTCGCCGGCGCCGTGGGTGATCGCGCGGCCCTCGGCGCCCGCGAACGCTTCTTGCGGCAGCGACTCGATGAAGCCGAGGGTCTTGCTGATGCGCTGCTGGAGTGCGGCGAAGGTCTGCTCGTTGTCCTCGTAGCGCGGCACGTCGATGCCTGCCAGGCGCGCGCTCGCGCCCTTGGCGAAATCGGTGGCGATCTGCACCTGTTTAATTAGCGGGAACATGTCCGGGAACAGGCGCGCCTGCAGCAGGGCGGCGGCATCGTACTTGCTGGCCTGGGCGTGGGCTTCGGCTTTTTCCAGCACGTCGGCGAGTGCGCCCAGCATCTGGCGGAATACCGGCACGGAGGTGGAATACATGGACAGGCTCATCGTGTCTCCTCTAAAAAAATGAATCATAGCAAGTCTTGTCGCGTGCCGCCGACACTCTCAGCCGTACATAGCCGATGCGGCGTTCAATTTGGTGACGCGTGGCAAGCTAACATGCATAATCGGACAACTACCCTTGCCATAAATAAATGAAGCGCCTGCCCAGAGAGGGCGCAGCCGATTGCCGATGTCACGTTTCCACCTCCGCGGACTCCCGTCCAGACTGCGCAAGCTGTACGGGCGCTCGATCTATGGCGCCCTTCTGCTGGTCGTGTTCGGCGGACTGGCGGCGCCTGCGCTGCTCGGCGGCTACTTCCTGATCGGCGTGCAGGAGCGCGAAGCGACCGAGCGCAGCCTGAACGATGCGCTGGCCCGCAATGCCGATATCCTCGCGCTCGGGATGCAGCAGCCATTATGGGACATGAATCCGGAGGCCGCCCGCGCCCTGGTCGATTCTTTCATCCGCGACCCGGTCATCGTGTCCGTCGAAGTGCGCGGCCTGGAGAAGGCCGAGCTGTTCAAGGAGCGCGTGGCCGTACCGAAGGACGCGCGGGTCTACCGCGCCGAGCGTGACGTGGTCGCGCGCGGCGCGACGATCGGCCGGGTGACGATCGAGATGTCCGACCACCTCGCCCAGCAGGAGCTGGCGACGAAGCGCCGCAACTACGCCCTGGTGCTGGCGATCCAGCTGGCGGTCTCGCTGCTGCTGATCGCGCTGCTGCTCAAGCGCCGCCTGCTGTCGCCGCTGCTCACCCTCACCGGTTTTTCCGACCGCCTGGCGCGCGGCGACTTCGACACGCCCTTGCACCTGACCGACGGCGACGAGCTGGGACGCCTGGGCGGCCAGATGGAGCGCATGCGCATGGCGATCGGCCAGCTGTTCGCCGACATCGGACGGCGCGAGGAACAGTTCCGCACCATCGTCACCCAGGTGCCGGGCGCCGTGTTCCGGGCCCGCCCGGGCGGCCCGATCGACTTCGTCAGCGACGCCGTCGAGGACATCTCCGGCTATCCGGCCGAACGCTTCATGCTGGCCACCACCGACGACTGGGCCAACATCATCCACCCGGAAGACCGGCGCATGCAGCGCCGCGTCACGCGCGAGGCGCTGGAGGCCGGCAGTCCCTACGAGGTCGAGTACCGCATCGTCGACGCCGGCGGCATCGAGCGCTGGGTGCTCGAGAGCGGCCAGCCGCAGGGACTGTGGGGCGAGGACAGCTTCCGCATCGACGGCATCCTCTACGACATCAGCGAGCGCAAGCACGACGAGATGCGCATCGAGGCCCTGCTGACCGAGCAGGGCGCCATCCTGGACAACGTGATGTTCGGCGTGCTGTTCGTGCGCCAGCGCCGCATCGTCTCGGCCAACCGCCGCGGCGAGGCCCTGTTCGGATACGACGAGGGCGAGATGATCGGCAAGTCGACCGAGATCCTGTTCCCGGGCCGGCTTGAATTCGAGCGCCTGTGGCTCGAGAAGTACCCGCGCATCGCGAAGGGCCCTGACACCGGCGAGGAACTGCAGTTCCGGCGCCGCGACGGTTCCATCTTCTGGCTGCTGGTGAGCGGCTGCGCGCTCGACCCGGCCCGGCCGAACGAGGGCAGCATCTGGGTATTCGCCGACATCACGGAGCGCAAGCAGGCCGAGGAAAAGCTGCGCCTGGCGGCCACGGTGCTGGAACACATCGCCGACGGCGTGATGGTGCTGGACGCCTACGGCCGCATCATCGCGACCAACCCGGCCTTCACCCAGATCACCGGCTACACCGAGAACGAGGCGCTGGGCCAGCACTCCAGCCTGACGCGCGCCAAGGGCGGCGCGCGGCACCACGAAGACCTGTTCTACGAGCAGCTGTGGGCGGACCTTGCCGACACCGGCTTCTGGCGCGGCGAGATCTGGGACACCCGCAAGAACGGCGAGGTCTACCTCGAATGGCTCACCGTCTCGGCGGTGCGCGACGACGAGGACCAGGTCACCCACTACGTCTGCGTGTTCAGCGACATCACCAAGGTCAAGGAATCGCAGGACAAGCTCGACCACCTGGCCCACCACGACCCGCTCACCGCGCTGCCCAACCGCCTGCTGTTCCACGACCGCCTGCAGCACGCCATGGCGCGCGCGGCGCGCGAGCATGAGCAGCTGGCCGTGCTCTTCATCGACCTGGACCGCTTCAAGAACGTCAACGACACCCTCGGCCACCACGTCGGCGACGAGCTGCTCACGCAGGTGGCGGGCGCATTGAGCGGCTGCCTGCGCGAGGGCGACACCCTGGCGCGCCTGGGCGGGGACGAATTCATCGTGCTGCTGGAGAACGTGGACGGCGCCGTCAAGGCGGGCCACGTGGCCGGCAAGCTGGTGGCGCTGTTCGAGCAGCCCTTCACGGTTTCCGGCTACGAGCTGTTCGTGACCGCCAGTGTCGGCATCAGCCTGTTCCCGCAGGACGCCGAGGACGTGCACATGGTGGTGCGCAACGCCGACGTGGCGATGTACCAGGCCAAGGCGCGCGGCCGCAACAACTACCAGTTCTATTCGCCCTCGATGAGCGGGGAGGGCATCGAGCGCCTGCGCCTGGAAGCCCTGTTGAGGCGCGCGATCGACAAGAACGAGATCTTCCTCCACTACCAGCCGCAGGTCGAGATCGACACCGGGCGCCTGGTCGGCGTCGAGGCCCTGGTGCGCTGGCAGAATCCGGAACTGGGCCTGGTGGCCCCGAGCCGCTTCATTCCCGTGGCCGAGGACATGGGCTTCATCAAGCCGCTGGGCCAATGGGTGCTGGCCGAGGCCTGCCGCCAGATGGTAAGCTGGGACATGGCCGGGCTCGCCGTGCCGAAGATCGCGGTGAACCTCTCGGTGCGCCAGTTCGAGCGCGGCAGCATCGCGGAACACGTGTCCGGCGTCCTGCGCGAGGCCGGGCTGGGGCCGGGCAGGCTGCAGCTGGAAGTGACGGAGTCGGTCATCATGAATGCAGGCGACGCCCTGCAGCTGGTGAGCGACCTCGATGCCATCGGCGTGGGCCTGGCGATCGACGACTTCGGCACCGGGTACTCGTCGCTGGCCTACCTGAAGCAGCTGCCGGTGCAGACCCTCAAGATCGACCGCAGCTTCATCAAGGACATCTCGACGGACGCGAACGACGAAGCGATCGCGGTGGCGATCATCCAGCTCGGCAAGAGCCTGAACCTGTCGGTGATCGCGGAAGGCGTCGAGAACGAGGAGCAGGCCGCCTTCCTGCTGCGCCACGGCTGCCGGCATGCCCAGGGCTACCTGTACGGCCGGCCCGTGGGGCCGGGCGACATACTGACACGATGGAGACAAGAAGCGGATGAAGCGGGCAGCACCGAACGAGACGCAGCAAGCGCAGCCTGAGGAAGGACTCGGCCGCAAGGGACGCACGCGCCGCAAGTTTCTGGCGGCCGGCCTGCTGGGCGGCAGCGCCCTGCTGGTCGGCTGGGGCGTGCAGCCGCCACGCCAGCGCCTGCACACCAGCGCGCCGCTGCCGGTCGCGCAGGACACGGTCGCCCTGAACGGCTGGGTCGCCATTGGCCCGGACGGCATCGTCTCGGTGGTCGTGCCGCGCAGCGAAATGGGGCAGGGCGTGCACACGGCCCTCCTGACCCTGGTGGCCGAGGAACTCGACGTGGCTCTCGAGGCCGTGCGCGTCGCCCAGGCGCCGATCGACCCGATCTTCGCCAACCTGACGGTCCTGCGCGAAAATCTTCCTTTCCACCCCGACGACACCGGACAGCTGCGCCAGGGCGCGCAGTGGATGATGGCCAAGCTGGGCCGGGAGCTGGGCATCATGTTCACGGGCGGATCGACCAGCATCAAGGATGCCTGGACACCGATGCGCGAAGCGGGCGCGGTGGCGCGCGCCATGCTGCTCGAGGCCGCGGCCGGGCAATGGAAAACGCCGGTCGCGAAGCTGCGCACCGAGGACGGCTTCGTACTGCATCCGGATGGCCGCCGCCTCGGCTACGGCGCGCTGGCGCAAGAGGCCGCGCGGGTGGGCGAGGGGATCGACAGCGCGGATGTGCGCCTCAAGGCGCCGCGCGAGTTCCGCCTGATCGGCAAGCCGCTGGGGCGCATCGACAGCCGCGTGAAATCGAATGGTACGGCGCGTTTCGGCATCGACGCGCGTCCTCCCGGCATGCTGTATGCGGCAGTAAAAATGGCGCCGACCGTGGGCGCCACGCTGGTCGCCTTCGATGCGAACGCGGTGCGCAGTATGGCGGGCGTGCTGGCGGTGGTGCCGGTGCCGGGCACACCGGGCGACCTCACCGGCGCGGGCGCCGGCGTGGCCGTCGTGGCGGGCAGCTGGTGGCAGGCGCGCCAGGCGGCGAGCGCGCTGCCGGTGACCTGGAACGAGGGCGCGCATGCGCGCCTGTCCACCGAATCCCTGTTCGAATCGTTCGCGCGGGCGCTCGACGAGGAGGGCGGCTTCGCCTACCACGAGGCCGGCAGCCAGGATGCGCGGGGCGCCGCGGTGACGGTGTCGGCCGAGTACCGCGCGCCCTATCTCGCGCATGCGGCGATGGAGCCGATCAACTGCACGGCCCAGGTCGTGGACGGCAAGGTGCGCCTGTGGGCCTCGACCCAGGTGCCGAGCGTGGCGGTGGACGTGGCCGCGCGCGTGGCCGGCGTGGCGCGCGAGGACGTGGCCATCGAGGTGATGCTGCTGGGCGGCGGCTTCGGCCGGCGCCTGGAAGCGGACATGGTGGCGCAGGCCGTCACGGTCGCAACAAGCCTGCATGGCAAGCCGGTGCAGCTGATCTGGAGCCGCGAGGACGACACCACCCACGACGTCTACCGTCCCGCCGCGCTGGCGCGCTACAAGGCCCATCTCGATGCGAAGGGGAATATCCTGGCCTGGGATGCGAGGTCGGCCGGCGGCGCGATCGGCCACCAGTACTTCCCGCGCAACCTCGGCCTGCCGGGCGTGGGGCCGGACAAGACCACGGCCGAAGGGGCCTACGACATGCAGTACGGGATCGCGAACCAGCGCATCGCCCACGTGATCGTGGACAGCCCGGTGCCCATCGGCTACTGGCGCTCGGTCGGACATTCGCACAATGCCTTCTTCAAGGAGACCTTCGTGGAAGAGCTGGCCCATGCGGCCAGACGCGACAGCGTCGAGTTCCGGCGTTCCCTGCTGCAGGAGCATCCGCGCGCGCTGGCCGTGCTGGACGCGGCGGTGGCGCGCGCCGGCCAGCCGGAAGAGGGGCGCGCGCACGGCGTGGCGCTGCACCGCTCCTTCGGGACCACGGTGGCGCAGGTGGCCGAGGTCTCGGTGCAGGAGGGAGCGATCCGCGTGCACAGGGTGGTGTGCGCGATCGACTGCGGCCTGGTGGTGAACCCGAACATCGTGGCCCAGCAGGTGGAGTCGGGCGTGATCTTCGGCTTGTCCGCCGCGCTGCATGGCGAAATCACACTGAAGGACGGGAAGGTGGAGCAGTCGAATTTCGGCGACTATCCGGTGCTGCGCATGAGCGAGGCCCCGAAAGTCGAGACCATCGTCATGCCAAGTAGCGAGCATCCCGAAGGCGTGGGCGAACCGGCGGTGCCGCCGATCGCGCCGGCGGTGGCGGCGGCGGTGTTCAAGCTCACCGGGCAGCGGCTGCGCAGCCTGCCGCTGCGCCTGACCTAGCCGGCAGCCTTCGCCGGTGCGACGGTTTCACGGCTAACGCATCCTTACGCAGCCAGTAATTCGCGCAGGTTGCAGTCGCGCTGCCAGCCGCGCCGTTCTTCGCTGGAGGCGGCCAGGCGCGCGAGTTCCTCGGGCGACTGCTCGGCCTGGGCCTGCACCAGGCGGTCGGCCACGCCGCCGTCCGGCACCATGGTGCCGAAGAAGGCGACCGTGTCGCCGCGCTGGACCAGCAGGGTAGGGAAATTCTCGACGTCGAGGTCGCCGACCAGGTCGGCCTGGTCCTCGATGTCGATCCACACGAAGGTCTTGTCCGGGTGGCGCGTGGCGAGTTCCTCGAAGGTGGCGCGGTAGGACGAGCAGGTGCCGCACCAGGCGGCGCACAGGCAGGCCACGGTCAGGGCGTCGCCCGAAATGGCGGCCAAAATGGCTTCGCGGGTGCTGGAATCCAGGGTCAGGCTTTGCATGAGGCGAATTCTACCGCGTGTTGGGTCCGCGTGCGGTGCTGTGCCGCCGTGGTCGCCGGCCAGTCGAGCGGGTAAAATATAGGAATGCCTATAATTCTCGCCATCGAAACCTCGTCCGAGCTCGCTTCCTGCGCGCTGCTGGCGGGGGACACCGTCTTCCAGCGTTCCACATCCGGCGTGCGCACCCATTCGCAATCCATCCTGCCGATGGTGCAGGAACTGCTGGGCGAGGCCGGCATCGCCCTGGCCGACTGCGACGCGATCGCCTTCGGCGCCGGCCCAGGGTCCTTCACCGGCGTGCGCACGGCCTGCGGCGTGGCCCAGGGCCTGGCCTTCGGCGCCAGACTGCCGGTGCTGCCGCTCGTGACCCTGGAAGCGATGGCGGAAAGCTGCCGTGCCCGCACCGGCGCCGTCGAGGTATTGACGGTGCTGGACGCGCGCATGAACGAGGTCTACTGGGCGCAATACCGCCATGACGCGGCCCTGGGCGCCTGGAGCGAGGTCGTCGCACCGACCCTGGCCGCGCCCGAAGCCGTGGCTCCGGTAGCGTGCGAGGGCCTGGCCGCCTGCGGCAATGGCTTCTCGGCCTATCCCGAGGCCTTCGCGGGCAAGGACTTCGCCCCAGGTGCGCTGGACGACATCCTGCCGCATGCGCGCGAGATGGCGGTGCTGGCCGCTCCCGCCTTCGCCGCGGGCAAGGCCGTGCCCGCGGCCCAGGCCCAGCCGCTCTACCTGCGCAACAAGGTGGCCTACACCAGCGCCGAGCGCCAGGCGATCAACGCCGCAAAGGCCGGAGCATGACGGTGCTGGAGTCGGCCACCGGGCTGCGCTTCGCGCCCATGCAGGCCTCCGATGTGGACGAGGTGGTCGCGCTCGAGTGCAGCGTGTTTCCCCATCCCTGGAGCCGCGCGAATTTCACGGAGTCGCTGGCCAGCGGCTACGACGCCTGGACCGTGCGCGATGCCGAGGGCGCCCTGGCCGGCTACTATCTCCTGATGTATGCAGTGGACGAGGCGCACCTGCTGGACGTGGCGGTATGCGCGGCCCGCCAGCGCCAGGGCCTGGGACGCCATCTGCTCGACTGCATCGGCGCGCGCGCCCGCGAGCAGGGCATGCTGTCGGTGCTGCTGGAAGTGCGTCCCTCGAACGAGCGCGCGCTGGCGGTCTACCGCCGCTACGGCTACCGCGAGATCGGCCGCCGCAAGGGCTACTATCCGGCGCATGCCGGGCAGCGCGAGGATGCCATCGTGATGAGGATCGATCTGTGAACCGCGCAGTGAAGCACATCGGCGATCGCGACGCGGCCTTCCTGGCCGAGATGGGAATCGGGCCCCTGTGGCAGCTGCGCGCCGCGCCGCAGGCCGAGCCGGAAGTCAGCGCCGGACCGGAACCGGTCGCGCCGGCCGAACCGGCAGCGCCGGCGCCATCGCTGGCGCCTCCGCCCATGCCGCGCCAGGTCGCGGAAGCGCCCACGAAGCCCGCCTGGACGCCGCCCGTGCAGGAGAACAGCGCCTGGGGCGTGGAGGCCGAACCGGAGCGGGTCGACGTCTCGACCCTGGACTGGGCCGGCCTGCGCCAGGCCATCGCCAGTTGCAAGCATTGCAGCGCCTGCAGCGCGGGCCGTAAGCCTGTGCCGGGCGCGGGCGCGCGCCAGGCCCGCTGGCTGGTCGCCGCCGGCACCGCCAGTGCGATCGATGAGAAGGCCCGGCAGCCGATGACGGGCGACCCTGGCAAGCTGCTCGACAATATGCTGGCCGCGGTCGGCCTCTCGCGCGAGAGCGATGTGTACGTGACCAGCCTGGTGAAATGCCGCCCCGCCAACGCGAACGGCGGCGACCGCGCGCCGACCCTGGAAGAAGCGGCGGCCTGCCGTCCCTTCCTCGAACGCGAACGCGAGCTCACCGGCGCCGGCCTGGTGCTGACCCTGGGCCAGGTGGCCGCCAACGGCCTGCTCGGCAAGCCCCTGTCCGAGCCGCTCGCCGGTTCGCGCGGCGCCGTGCACGCGTTCAAGGAGGTGCCGATGGTCGCCACCCTGCATCCGGGCGAACTGCTGCGCCGCCCCGGCGACAAGGCGCTGGCCTGGGCCGACCTGTGCCGGGCAAAAACCGCAGACGAAGGTGAAAGTGCAGGCGCCGGCTGAGAGCTACCAGGAACGCTTTCACCGCCGCTGGGGCCACCTGCGGCGCGCCCGGGTGCGGGCGCTGGCCTGGCTGCTCGACGCCCCGGACCTGCTGGACGCGAGCGATCCTGTCTGGGCGGGACGCATTGCCACCCTGGGGCCGGTGACGCCGGAAACGGCAGCATGGCTGAACCGCCTCGATCTCGATCCCACCCCGCTCGACGAAGCACTCGGCGCCAAGGTGCACACGCGCCTCGGCCTGTATGCGGAAAAGCTGATGGCCTTCTATTTCGCGCAGCAGGGCCGCCTGGTGGCCCACGGCCTGCAGGTGCGCGCCAGTCCCAACGACACCGTCGGTGAGTTCGACTTCCTGCTCGAAGACGGGCCGGACGCGGTCGAGCACATCGAGTTCGCGACCAAGTTCTACCTGCTGGACGGGGAGGGCGGGCAGCAGCAGGATTGGCAACTGAGCGCACTCGTCGGCCCCAACCTGGCCGACAGCCTGGGCCTCAAGATGCGCAAGGTCTTCGAGCGCCAGCTCTCGCTGGGCCAGCATCCGGCCGCCCAGGCCCTCCTGCCGCGTCCCGTCTCCAAAGCGAAGGCGCTGGTGAAAGGCTGGCTGTTCTACCCCGCGGGCAGCTGGCCCGCGATGCGCGGCATCGCCGCCGGCCACTGCCGCGGCTTCTGGTGCGCGCTCGACGAGATCGACACGCTGGCCGGCGAAGAATTCCTGATGCTGCCGCGCCTGCAGTGGCTGGCGCCCTTCAGGGCGCAATCGGCGACCTGGATGATGAGCCGCGCCCAGCTGCATGCGGAATTGTCGGCGCAGTTCGAGACCTCGTCGACGCCGGTGCTGGTGTCCAGCGTGCGCTACCAGCCCGGGAAGATCGAGGAGATCGAGCGCGGCTTCATCGTGCCGAACGATTGGCGCGAGCGCGCTGCGGCAAGAAGGATGGTGAAGGCGGTTTCGTAGGGTGGGCGGGTCCCCCGCCCGCGCGTTCAACATGCCGATGCGTAGACGCGGGCGTGATTTGAACGCGTGGGCGGTGGACCGCCCACCCTACGATATGCAAAACATTAAATAACTGGCTCGATGATACGTAACACGTATCAATGCTTGTGCTCGCCAATCAGCGCCAGCGAGTCGTGCTCGCGCTGGTTGGCGGCGTGGCGGCGGCCGATGAAGTACATGATGCCCGCCACCGACATGCCGAACATGACGATGATGATGTCCAGGTCCAGGTTCAGGGTGATCATGATGGCGTACAGCGCCAGCATGGTCAGGATCGACAGGTTCTCGTTGAAGTTCTGCACCGCGATCGAGTGGCCGGCGCTCATCAGGACGTGGCCGCGGTGCTGCAGCAGCGCGTTCATCGGCACCACGAAGAAGCCCGACAGGAAGCCGATCAGGGCCAGCAGCGGATAGGCCAGGTTCACCGAGGTCACGAAGACCATGCTGCAGACCACCAGGCCCATGATGATTCCGAGCGGGATCACGGTCAGCGACTTGCGCAGCGGGATCATGCGCGCCGCCATGGCCGCGCCCAGCGCCACGCCGATGGCGACCACGCCGATCAGGTTGGTTGCCTTGTCGAGCGGCATGTGCAGCGAGCGCTCGGCCCACTTCAGCACGATGAACTGCAGGGTTGCGCCGGCGCCCCAGAACAGGGTGGTAACGGCCAGCGAGATCTGGCCCAGCTTGTCGCGCCACAGGGTGGCCGAGCAGTTGGCGAAGTCCGCGATCAGCTTGGCCGGGTTGCGCTCCTGGTGCTCGTAGCGCGCGCCGGTATCGGGGATGCGCAGGTTGAACAGGGCGGCCAGGATGTAGACGCCGACCACCACCGCCATCGCGGCTTCGGCGCCGGTCTCGATGCCGGGCATGCCCAGGCCGAGGAGGAAACTGGCGCCGCGCTCGCTCACCAGCGTGCCGCCGGCGACGGTGCCGAGGATGATCGACATGACGGTCAGGCCCTCGATCCAGCCGTTGGCGGGGACGAGTTTCTCGGGCGGCAGGAGTTCGGTCAGGATGCCGTACTTGGCGGGCGAATACACGGCCGCGCCAAACCCCACCACGGCATAGGCCAGCAGCGGATGCACGGTCAGGAACATCAGCGCGCAGCCGGAAATCTTGATCAGGTTCGCGATGAACATCACGCGGCCCTTGGGCAGCGAATCCGCGAAGGCGCCGACGAAGGCGGCCAGCAGCACGTAGAAGAGCACGAATGACAGCTTCAGCAGGGGTGTCAGCGAAGCCGGGGCGTTCATCGACGTCAGCAGACTGATCGCAACAAACAGAAGCGCATTGTCTGCCAGCGACGAGAAGAACTGCGCCGCCATGATGGTATAAAAACCACGGTTCATTCGAAAAGAGTAAAAACTGGTCCGAGTTGCTTTATACCATGAATGGTCCCCGCGCCAAAAGAAAAGGAGTCTTGTCAGCAGCAGGCTGTTCGCCACTCCGGTAGAATGGAGGGCTTCCCAGTCAACCATCCGGGCCGCCCCAGAACGGCCGGTTTCGACGATGCCCCGCCCGATTTTCGCCACCATCCACCTCGATTCCATGCAGCACAACCTGGCCCAGGCGCGCACCTATGCGCCGATGTCCAGGATCTGGGCCGTGGTCAAGGCCAATGCCTATGGCCATGGGCTGGAGCGGGCCATGCGCGGCTTCGCGACGGCCGACGGCCTGGCCCTGGTCGAGACCGAAGGCGCGCTGCAGCTGCGCACCGGCGGCTGGATCAAGCCGATCCTGTTATTGGAGGGTTTCTTCGACGCCTCCGACATCCCGCTGCTGGCCGAACACAATATCAATAGCGCGATCCACAATATCGAGCAGGTCAAGATGCTGGAATATACCCAGCTCTACCGCCCGATCGACGTGCACCTGAAAATGAATACCGGGATGAACCGCCTGGGCTTTCGTCCGGATGAGTATGCGGCAGCCTATCAACGCCTGCGGGCCATTCCGGGCGTGCGCAGCATCACCCACATGACCCACTTCGCCAACGCGGACGAGCTGGAGCACCCGCGCCTGACCATCGCCGAGCAGGTGCGGCGCTTCCGCTTCGGGGCCGGCGAGCTGCCGGGCGAGCGCAGCCTGTCGAATTCCGGTGGGGTGCTGCACCAGCCCGAACTGGGCGATGCGCTGTCGAATGACTGGGTTCGCCCCGGCATCATGCTCTACGGCGGCACCCCGGGCGGACGCGCGGCGCAAGACTACGGCCTGCGCCCGACCATGACCCTGCGCTCCGAGATCATCGGCATCCAGGAGCTGCAGGCAGGCGACACGGTCGGCTACGGCAGCCGCTTCGTGGCCGAAGGCCCGATGACGGTGGGCGTGGTGGCCTGCGGTTATGCCGACGGCTATCCGCGCCACGCGCCGCACGGTACGCCCGTGATCGTCGACGGCGTGCGCACGACGCTCGTGGGCCGGGTCTCGATGGACATGATGACGGTCGACCTGACGCCGATTCGCAATGCGCGTATCGGCAGCAAGGTGCTGCTGTGGGGCGATGGCCTGCCGATCGACGAAGTGGCCTCCAGCGCCGGCACGATCGGCTACGAATTGATGTGCGCACTCGCGGGGCGGGTGCGCGTTACCGAAGGACGAATGGGAACAGATGGCTAAATCGAGAACCGCCTATACCTGCAGCGAATGCGGCGCGACCGCCGCGCGCTGGTCCGGCCAGTGTCCGGACTGCAAGGCCTGGAACACGATGGTGGAAACCGTGGTCGAGCCGCAGGGCGTGAACCGCATGTCGCAGACGGCGCACAAGGCGCTGGCGCAGACCGCGCCGGTGCTGTCTCTGAAGGACATCGATGCGCTCGACGTGCCGCGCTTCGGCACCGGCATCGAGGAATTCGACCGCGTGCTGGGCGGCGGCCTGGTCGCGGGCGGCGTGGTGCTGATCGGCGGCGACCCCGGCATCGGCAAGTCGACCCTGCTGCTGCAGGCGCTGGCCAACCTGGCCGCCACCCGCAACACCCTGTATGTCAGCGGCGAGGAATCCGGCGCCCAGATCGCGCTGCGCGCGCGCCGCCTCTCGGTCGATTCGGCCGAGCTCAAGCTCCAGGCCGAGATCCAGCTCGAGAAAATCCTCGGCACGCTGGCGGACCTGAAACCCGAAGTGGCGGTGATCGACTCGATCCAGACCCTGTATTCGGACGCGCTGACCTCGGCCCCGGGCTCGGTGGCCCAGGTGCGCGAATGCGCCGCCCAGCTCACCCGCGTGGCGAAGCAGACCGGCGTCACCATCATCCTGGTCGGCCACGTCACGAAAGAGGGGGCGCTCGCCGGCCCGCGCGTGCTCGAGCACATCGTCGACACCGTGCTGTACTTCGAAGGCGACACGCAGTCGAGCTTCCGCCTGGTGCGGGCGATCAAGAACCGCTTCGGCGCCGTCAACGAGCTGGGCGTGTTCGCCATGACGGAAAAGGGCCTGAAAGGCGTGTCGAACCCCTCGGCGTTGTTCCTGTCGCAGCACGACAGCCAGGTGCCGGGTTCCTGCGTGATGGTGACCCAGGAGGGCACGCGTCCGCTGCTGGTCGAGATCCAGGCCCTGGTCGACGCCAGCCACCTGCCGAATGCGCGCCGCCTCTCCGTCGGCCTGGAACAGAACCGACTGGCCATGCTGCTGGCGGTCCTGCACCGCCACGCCGGCATCGCAGCGTTTGACCAGGACGTGTTCATCAACGCGGTGGGCGGGGTCAAGATCACCGAGCCGGCGGCCGACCTGGCCGTCCTCCTGGCGATCAACTCATCGATGCGCAACAAGCCGCTGCCGCGCGGCCTCGTGGTGTTCGGTGAAGTCGGCCTGGCCGGCGAGATCCGCCCGGCGCCGCGCGGCCAGGAGCGCCTGCGCGAGGCGGCCAAGCTGGGGTTCTCGATCGCCGTGATCCCGAAGGGGAATGCGCCGAAGCAGAAAATCGAGGGCATGACCATCGTCGCCGTGGAGCGCATCGACCAGGCCTTCACCAAGCTGCGCGAACTCGACTGAGCTTTTATAATGCGGCCTCACTCAATCTTTTCTCTTTCCGCATAACGTGTTTACAGAACAAAGGAAATCCGAGCGCAAGGTCTTGCGCACGCGGGCGAAGGTCGCCATGGAAGGCGAGGCCCCCGTTACCGGCCGCACCAGCGATATCGGCGCCAACGGCGCCAGCATCAACCTGCCGGACCCGCTGCCGGTCGGCCAGACCGGCGTCGTCAGTTTCGAGCTGTTGGTCGACGGCAAGGCGGTCCCCATCAGTGCCCGTTCCAAGGCCTTGTACTGCATCTTCAGCGGCGGGGAATTCAAGGTGGGATTCCAGTTCCTGAACCTGGAACTGAACGCGATGACGGCGATCGCGCGCTACCTGCGCTGAGCTGTCACAATCCGCGCGTTTCACACCCGCGGTATTTCAACAGCAAAGCGGCGAGCGCCCTGTGGGCCTCGCCGCTTTGTCGCTTTATGACATGGCCCGAACGATCGGGCCGGCACTATTCGTGATAGTGATCGTGCCAGGTTTCCGAGCCGCTGCGAGTCTCTTGGTAGATCTCGTATGCAACCAGCCCAGCCAGGCCTGCAAGTATGCCAAACACTGCAATCTCAAACATGACCATCAACGCCTTTCAGCATCCCCTCTCTATGAAGAACACGCTTTCAGCTTAGCAGAGGGCGGCGTATTTACAAGGGCAGGGGGAGGGGCGGTTCGTGAATATTTTTACATCGCCCGGGCCCGCCGCGGACCGGCTCCCGCCACGTCAATACAAGCGTGTGCGCCCGCCCGGGAAAGCGGTGCATGATGACGGCGCTTCGCCGAATTATTACATCTGTCATGAACTTGTCATATTCGGCCAGTAGACTTCGCAGCGTCAATGAACCGGGACCCGTCCCAGCCTCCGAAAGGATCCACCATGCGCATGAAGCACCTGTTCGCCACCATCGCCATCGCCACCATCGCCGTCGGCGCCCAGGCCGCCGACATCACCGGCGCCGGCGCAACCTTCCCCTACCCGATCTATGCCAAGTGGGCGGAAATGTACAAGAAGAGCTCGGGCAACGGCCTCAATTACCAATCGGTGGGTTCCGGCGCCGGCATCAAGCAGATCAAGGCCAAGACCGTCGACTTCGGCGCCTCGGACATGC
The DNA here is from genome assembly GCF_050586525.1 of Massilia sp. BKSP1R2A-1. NCBI lineage: Bacteria > Pseudomonadati > Pseudomonadota > Betaproteobacteria > Burkholderiales > Oxalobacteraceae > Massilia > Massilia sp. BKSP1R2A-1. The sequence goes on from NZ_JBOBRE010000001.1 coordinate 589,647, forward strand.
CGCTGCCGGCGGCCGAGCTGGACGCCTCGGGCCTGTTCCAGTTCCCGGCCATCATGGGCGGCGTGGTGCCGGTCGTGAACGTGCCCGGCCTCGCCGCGGGCCAGCTGAAGCTGACCGGCGCCGTGCTGGCCGACATCTACCTGGGCAAGATCACCAAGTGGAACGCGCCGCAGATCGCCGCCCTGAACCCGGGCGTCAAGCTGCCGGCGGACGACATCACCGTGGTGCGCCGCGCCGACAGCTCGGGCACCTCCTTCCTGTGGACCGACTACCTGTCGCAGATGAGCCCCGAGTTCAAGAGCAGGATCGGCGCCGGCACCACCGTCAAGTGGGCGGTCGGCGTGGGCGGCAAGGGCAACGAGGGCGTGGCCGCCAACGTGCAGCGCATCAAGGGCTCGATCGGCTACGTCGAGTGGGCCTACGCCAAGCGCAACAAGATGCAGCACACCCAGCTGCAGAACAAGGACGGCGCCTTCCTGCAGCCGGACGACGAGGCCTTCAAGGCGGCCGCCGCCGGCGCCAACTGGACCGGCACCCCGGGCTACGCCGTGGTGCTGACCAACCAGCCGGGCAAGGCCAGTTGGCCGATCACCGGCGTGTCCTACATCCTGGTGCACAAGAGCCAGGCCGATGCCAACCGCGGCAAGGAAGTGCTGAAGTTCTTCGACTGGGCCTACAAGAACGGCGATGCCGCCGCGGTCGAGCTGGACTACGTGCCGATGCCGGACAGCGTGACCAAGCTGGTGCAGGACGCCTGGCGCGCCAATCTGAAGGACGCTTCGGGCAAGGCGGTCTGGTAATTCAACTTGAACAGGGCTGCCGGGTGACCCGTCGCGGCCCTTCCGTTTGCCTAGAAGATTGACAAAAAAGCCATGAGCGTACAACCCTCCGCCGCGCTGGACGACCTGACCGGCCAGGCAGCGTCCGAATCCGAAGCCCGCCAGGCCGCAGCCCTGCGCAATACCATGCGCAAGCAGCGCATCCAGGACTTCTTCTTCCACAAGCTCACGCTGCTGTTCGCGGCCTCGGTGCTGCTGGTGCTGGTCGGGATCATCGTGTCCCTCGCGCTCGGCGCGGCGCCGGCCCTGAAGGAATTCGGCGCCGCCTTCATCACCCGCGTCGAGTGGGACCCGGTGGGCGACCAGTTCGGCGCCATGATCGCGATCTGGGGCACGCTCGCCACCTCGATCATCGCGCTCGCCGTGGCCTTCCCGATCAGCTTCGGCATCGCCCTGTTCCTCACCGAGATCTGCCCCAACTGGCTGCGCCGCCCCCTGGGCACCGCGGTCGAGCTGCTCGCGGGCGTGCCCTCGATCATCTACGGCATGTGGGGCTTCTTCGTGTTCGCGCCGCTGTTCGCGGACCACGTGCAGCCGCTGCTGAAGGCTACCCTCGGCCAGCTGCCGGTGATCGGCCAGCTGTTCCAGGGCCCCATGATGGGCATCGGCATCCTGACCGCCGGCCTGATCCTGGCGATCATGATCATCCCGTTCATCGCCTCGGTGATGCGCGACGTGTTCGAGATCGTCCCGACCGTCCTCAAGGAATCCGCCTATGGCCTGGGCTGCACCAAGTGGGAAGTGGTGCGCAAGGTGGTGCTGCCCTACACCCGCAACGGCGTGGTCGGCGGCGTGATGCTGGGCCTGGGTCGCGCCCTGGGCGAGACCATGGCCGTCACCTTCGTCATCGGTAACGCCCACGACCTGTCCTGGTCGCTGTTCTCGGCCGGTAATTCGATCTCCTCGACCCTGGCCAACGAGTTCAACGAAGCCACGTCGGCGATGCACCTGTCCTCGCTGTATGCACTGGGCCTGATCCTGTTCGCCATCACCTTCATCGTGCTGTCGGCCGCCAAGCTGATGCTGTTCAAGATGTCCCGCAACGAAGGAACCAAATAATGCACGGCACCGTGAAAAACCCCGTCTACCGCAAGCGCCTGCTGGCGCACCGCGTCGGCATCTTCCTCTCGGTCTGCGCCATGGGCATCGGCCTGGCGGTCCTGCTGTGGATCCTGGCGACCCTGGTCAAGGAGGGCTTCGGCGGCCTGTCGACGGCGCTGTTCACCATGGACACGCCGGCCCCGGGCAGCCCGGGCGGCCTGCGCAACGCCATCGTCGGCAGCCTGATGATGGTCGGCCTGTCGACCCTGGTCAGCACCCCGGTCGGCATCCTGGCCGGCATCTACCTGGCCGAGTACGGCGAGAACAACCGCTTCGCCCAAGTGACGCGCTTCGTGACCGACATCATGCTCTCGGCTCCTTCGATCGTGATCGGCGTCTTCGTCTACGCCCTGTACGTGTCCAAGGTCGGCAACTTCGCCGGCTATGCGGGCTCGATCGCGCTGTCCCTGATCTCGATCCCGGTCGTGGTGCGCACCACCGACAATATGCTGCGCCTGGTGCCGAACAGCCTGCTGGAAGCGGCCTACGCCCTCGGCGCGCCGCACTGGAAGGTGGCGATGACGGTGCGCCTGCGGGCAGTCAAGGCCGGCGTGATCACCGGCGTGCTGCTGGCCGTGGCCCGCGTCTCCGGCGAAACCGCACCGCTGCTGTTCACCGCCCTGAACAACCAGTTCTTCAGCACCGACATGAGCCAGCCGATGGCCAACCTGCCGGTAGTGATCTACACCTATGCGATGAGCCCCTACGACGACTGGCGTTCGCTGGCCTGGGGCGGCGCGCTGCTGGTGACCTTCACCGTGCTGGCCCTGAACATCCTGTCGCGCACCCTGTTCACCCAGAAGACGCCGCGCTGATCGATAACGAACTTACCTGGAATGACCAACGTGATGAACCAAGCCATGACCAAACCGGCCGCCACCGCTGCCAAAGCCAAGACGATCGAGATCGAAGGCCTGAACTTCTTCTACGGGAAGACCCAGAGCCTGAAGAACGTCTCGCTCGACATCCACGACAAGCAGGTGACGGCCTTCATCGGCCCGTCCGGCTGCGGCAAGTCGACCCTGCTGCGCACCCTGAACCGCATGTATGACCTGTATCCGGGCCAGCGCGCCGAGGGCTCGATCCAGTACCGCGGCCGTAACATCCTGGAGCCGGGCGTGGACGTGAACATGCTGCGTGCGAAGGTCGGCATGGTGTTCCAGAAGCCGACCCCGTTCCCGATGTCCATCTACGACAACATCGCCTTCGGCGTGCGCCTCTACGAGAACCTCTCGAAAGGCGAGATGGACGAGCGCGTGGAGTGGGCGCTCAAGAAGGCGGCCCTGTGGGAAGAAGCCAAGGACAAGCTGAATAAAAGCGGCCTGTCGCTGTCGGGCGGCCAGCAGCAGCGCCTGTGCATCGCGCGCGGCGTGGCGGTCAAGCCCGACGTCCTGCTGCTCGACGAGCCGACTTCGGCGCTCGACCCGATCTCGACGGCCAAGATCGAAGAGCTGATCAGCGAGCTGAAACAGGACTACACGATCACCATCGTGACCCACAATATGCAGCAGGCTGCCCGCTGTTCCGATTACACTGCCTACATGTATCTTGGCGAGCTCGTCGAATTCGGCGAAACCGACCAGATCTTCATGAACCCGGCCCGCAAGGAAACGCAAGACTACATCACCGGCCGCTTCGGCTGATCTGCAAGATACACTCAAGAACACGGAGAACAGTATGACAGGCGAGCATTCATCCAAACAGTACGACCAGGAGCTGGAAGCGATCCGTTCGAAAGTCCTGCTCATGGGCGGCATGGTGGAAACCGCATTCGACGAGGCGCTGGAGTGCTTCCGCGTGGGCGACGCCGAGCGCGCCGAGCGCGTGATCCATGACGACCAGGCCGTCAACCAGCTGGAAGTGCAGCTCGACGACGCCTGCAGCCACCTGATCGTGCGCCGCCAGCCGACCGCCAACGACCTGCGCACCGTGATGGCGACCATCAAGGTCATCACCGACCTGGAACGCATCGGCGACGAAGCCTCGAAGATCGCCCGCACCGCCAGGAGCCTGCACGAGCGCGGCGGCGTGTCCTTCGCCCACTACGACATGGTGCGCACCATCGCCAAGGGCACAGTCGACCTGCTGCACAATGCCCTGGACGCTTTTGCCCGCCTGGACGGCAAGCAGGCGCTGGAGCTGATCGCGGCCGACGAGGTCATCGACCACGAATTCCGCACCATCCTGCGCAACCTGATCACCTTCATGATGGAAGACCCGCGCACGATCTCCTCGGCGCTGGACACCCTGTGGGTGGCCAAGGCCATCGAACGCATCGGCGACCATGCGAAGAACATCGCCGAGTACGTGATCTACGTGGTCGAGGGCCGCGACATCCGCCACAGCAAACCTGTGGTCAGCGAGCCGGCAGCCTGACGATGGTCGACAGCACACGCGTTTTGGTCGTCGAAGACGAACCCGCCATCGTCGAACTGGTGAAGTACTCGCTGCGCGAGGCCGGCTGGGACATCCGCACCGCCGACACCGTCGGCGGCGCCTGGGACAGCATCACCCACGGCAAGCCCGACCTGGTGCTGCTGGACTGGATGCTGCCCGACCAGAGCGGCCTGCGCCTGCTCTCGCGCCTGCGCGGCGACCGCGATTTCCAGGACATCCCGGTCATCATGCTGACCGCGAAGAGCATGGAAGAGGACAAGATCGCAGGCCTGAACACGGGCGCCGACGACTACGTCACCAAGCCCTTCTCGCCGCGCGAGCTGCTGGCCCGTTCGCGTGCGCTGCTGCGCCGGAAAAGCCCGCACCTGGCCGAGGCGCCGCTGCGCGCAGGCAGCGTGGTGCTGGACCCGAACAGCTGCACCGTCAGCGTTGAGAACGCGCAGATCGAGATCGGCAATGCCGAATACAAGCTGCTCAAGTTCCTGATGGCGCACCGCGAGCGCGTGTTCTCGCGCGCCCAGCTGCTCGACAAGGTGTGGGGCGACCACGCCGTGATCGAGGAGCGCACGGTCGACGTGCACGTACTGCGCCTGCGCAAGGCCTTGAAGAGCGCCGATGGCCTGATCCGCACCGTGCGCAGCGTCGGCTACATGCTGTCCGAGAAGTGATGCGCCCGCGATGAGGTCGATGAGTTCGAAGGTCCTGTTCTGGGTGCCGGCCGTGATGCGCCTGGCGCTGCTGTTCTTGGCGGCCGGCGTGGTGTGGTGGATGGGCGGTCTGCATGCAGCCCTGCTGTTCGCGCTCGCCGCCGTGGTGGTGGCCCTGTTCGTCCAGCTGCGCTACCTGCACGAGCTGGGCGAATGGCTGGTCGACCCGCACTCGAGCCGCCTGCCGGACGGCTGGGGCGCCTGGACCGACGTGTTCGCGCGGCTTTACAGGCTGCGGCGCGAGGACGAGCGCCACCAGGCCGAGATGGCCGAATGGCTGGCGCGCTTCCGCGAGGCGATGCAGCTGCTGCCGGAAGGCGTGGCCATCATGGACGACGTGCTGTTCCTGGAGTGGTGCAACGAGGCGGCCGAGCGCCATCTCGGGCTCACCATGGCGCGCGACAAGGGCCTGCGCGTGACCAACCTGGTGCGTCATCCGGAATTCATCGACTACGTGATCCTGGGGCGCTACGAGCAGCCGCTGACCCTGTCCTTCCGCGGCAGGAAGCTCGAGTGCCGCATCATTCCTTTTGAAAACCGGCGCCAGATCCTGGTGACGCACGACGCCACCGATACCGAGCGCATCGAGGCCATGCGCCGCGACTTCATCGCCAACGCCTCGCACGAGCTGCGCACGCCCCTGACCGTGATCGTCGGCTTCCTCGAGATCGCGATGTCGGACCCCGGCCTGGACGTGGCCACCCGCACCGCCCACCTGGAGCTGATGACGGAGCAGGCGCACCGCATGCAGCGCCTGATCGGCGACATGCTGACCCTGTCGCGCCTGGAGTCGGACGAGTTCCCGCTCAAGCGCGAACGGGTCGACATGCGGGCGATGGTCGACTCGGTGGCCGCAGAGGCGCGTGCGCTGTCGGGCGGGCGCCATGAGATCGCGGTCGACGTCGACGGCCCCGACGTGATGGGTAGCCTGGAAGAGCTGCGCAGCGCCTTCGCCAACCTGGCGTCGAATGCGGTGCGCTATTCGCCGGGCGGCGGCACGATCCGCCTGAAGTGGACACGTGGTGCGAACGATCTGCAGTTCTCGGTGACGGATTGCGGGATCGGGATCGAGCCGATTCATATCTCCAGGCTCACCGAGCGCTTCTACCGGGTCGACAAGAGCCGTTCGCGCGAGACCCAGGGCACGGGCCTGGGGCTGGCGATCGTCAAGCACGTGCTGATCCGCCACGGCGGGCGCTTGAGCATCAGTTCGGTGCCGGGGCAGGGGAGTACGTTCACGGCGTCGTTGCCGAATACCTCGCTGCCGGGCTGAACCCATCCATAATTGGGGTCAGAGTCAAATTGTTGGGAAAGATTGTTAAATTTCCGAATAACTGAACTCTGACCCTCATTGCTGTTCGGTATCATTGCTGCTCGACAATTAGGGTCAGAGTCGAATTACAGGCAATTTTTCGATATTGCTCGGTAATTCGACTCTGACCCTGTTTAATCCCGCAAGATTTGTAACTAACCAACGTGTGATAAAACGGCTCAGAAATTCGCCGCCAGGGCCGGTGGGGGGAGCGGATACGAATCGGCTGGCGGCAGAACGTCGGCAAGGCCCGCCGTCCTGAGCGATGCGGTAGAGAGTCGAGGTACAATCGTGCCTCGTTCTAATTTCCTCCGTATATGTTCTCTCGCCGTAGCTCCCTGATCGCCTGCGCCGCGCTGCTCCTGACTGCCTGCGGCAGCACCCCGACTCCACCCCCGGCCACCCCGGTCGCCCAGCAGGTCACTCCACCCGCGCCGCCACGCAAGGTCCGCATCGGTCTGGCGCTGGGCGGCGGCGCGGCACGCGGCTTCGCCCATATCGGCGTCATCAAGGCCCTCGAGGCCCAGGGCATCGTGCCCGAGATCGTGGTCGGCACCAGCGCCGGCTCGGTGGTCGGCTCCCTGTACGCCTCGGGAATGAGTGGTTTCACCCTGCAAAAGACCGCCATGGGCATGGACGAGGCGACGATCTCGGACTGGGCGCTGCCGCTGTTCGGCAAGTCGACCGGGGTGTTGAAAGGGGAGGCGCTGCAGAATTACGTGAACAAAGCCGTGAACAACGTGCCGATGGAGCGCCTGAAGATCCGCTTCGGGGCGGTGGCCACCGACCTCAAGACCGGCAAGCCGATCCTCTTTAACAAGGGCAATACCGGCATGGCCGTGCGCGCCTCCTCGGCAGTGCCGAGCGTGTTCCAGCCGGTCAAGATTGGCGCGAATACCTATGTCGATGGCGGCCTGGTGGCGCCGGTGCCGGTGAAGTTCACCAAGGACATGGGTGCAGACTTCATCATTGCGGTGAATATTTCCAGCGCGACCGAAGGCGCGGCCACGGCCAGCTCCCTCGACGTGCTGATGCAAACCTTCAGCATCATGGGCCAGCGCCTGAATCACTTCGAGCTGAAGGAAGCCGACATCGTCATCACCCCGGCCCTGGGCAATATGGGCAGCGCCGACTTCACCAGCCGTAACCTGGCGATCCTCGCCGGCGAGCAGGCCGCCGCGCAGCTCATGCCCCAGATCAAGGCCAAGCTCAAGGCCAAGCAGCAATCCCAATAACAGGACTGACTATGCAATCGAAACCTTTCCTCACCCTCGAAGACATCAAGAAGATCGCCGCCGGCGCGGAAGCCGAAGCGCTGCGCAACAACTGGGCGGTGTCCTTCGCCATCGTCGACGACGGCGGCCACCTGCTGTGGTTCCAGCGCCTGGACAGCGCCGCGCCGACCTCGTCCTATATTGCGCCGGCCAAGGCCAAGACCGCCGCGCTCGGCCGCCGTGAGTCGAAGGTATACGAGGACGTGATCAACAATGGACGCGTGTCCTTCCTGTCCGCACCGGAAATCGAGGGCATGCTGGAAGGCGGCGTGCCGGTCATCGTCGACGGTCATGTGATCGGCGCCGTTGGCGTGTCGGGCGTGAAGTCGAACGAGGATGCGCAGGTCGCCAAGGCCGGCATCGCCGCCCTGACTCAAGGCTGAGCGTGTAACCAGCCTGTCACCGAAGGCGCCTGCGGGCGCCTTTTTGTTTTGGCGCTGTCACCGTTGGAATCAAGGAAAAGTGGGGAAGGGCACACGTTTTCGGTGTGAAAAGGCAGAAATTGCGCCGATTTTTTAAAATTGCTGCATTGCCGAATAGGGCCAATCCGCGCTATAATTTGGAAGTTTAACCATTCACACATCAGCCGTAGCGCCTACCCACCATCCCTCATTCAACTAGATGTCCATCTCCCGGCAGGCAGCATACGGCCCGGGCATTTTGGATGTCGGTCTGACGTGGCGCAGCTACGGTAACTTTATTGGGAGTTACCCTTGCCGCCATTTTTTTCTGGCCCAGCCGTCCCAGCCATCCTGGCCCTCGCAGACGGAACGATTTTCAAAGGATATTCCATTGGCGCCGCCGGTCACACGACCGGTGAAGTGGTGTTCAACACCGCGATTACCGGCTACCAGGAAATCCTCACCGACCCCAGCTACTCGCGTCAGATCGTCACCCTGACGTACCCGCACATCGGCAACTACGGCGTCAACCCGGCCGACGTCGAGGCTTCCCGCGTCCACGCCGCCGGCCTGATCATCCGTGACCTGCCGCTGCTGGCATCGAATTTCCGTTCCACGCAATCGCTGTCGGACTACCTGAAGCAGGAAAACGTGGTGGCCATCGCCGGCATCGACACCCGCAAGCTCACCCGCATCCTGCGCGAGAAGGGCGCCCAGGCCGGCGCCATCCTCACCGGCGTGCAGGGCAAGGAGCCTCAAGAAGCGCAGGCGCTGGAGCTGGCCCGTTCCTTCCCGGGCCTGGCAGGCATGGACCTGGCCAAGGTCGTGTCGGTGAAGGAGCCCTATGTGTTCACCGAGACCGAGTGGAAGCTCGGCCAGGGCTTCGGCAAGCAGGAGAATCCCCAGTACCACGTGGTCGCCTTCGACTACGGCGTGAAGCGCAACATCCTGCGCATGCTGGCCGAGCGCGGCTGCAAGGTCACCGTGCTGCCGGCGGAAGCCACGGCGGCTGATGCTCTGGCGCTGAATCCGGACGGCATTTTCCTGGCCAACGGCCCGGGCGACCCGGAACCCTGTAACTACGCCATCAAGGCCAGCCGCGAGCTGATCGAGAAGGGCATCCCGACCTTCGGCATCTGCCTGGGTCACCAGATCATGGCGCTGGCGTCTGGCGCCAAGACCATGAAGATGAAGTTCGGCCACCACGGCGCCAACCACCCGGTGCAGGACCTCGATTCGAAGAAGGTGCTCATCACCTCGCAGAACCACGGTTTCGCGGTCGATCCCGACACGCTGCCGGCCAACTGCCGCGTTACCCACGTCTCGCTGTTCGACGGCTCGCTGCAGGGCTTCGAGCGCACCGACAAACCGGCCTTCTGCTTCCAGGGCCACCCGGAAGCCTCGCCCGGCCCGACCGACGTCGCCTACCTGTTTGACCGCTTCATCAACCTGATGCAAGCCGCGGAGAAGAATTAATATGCCAAAACGTAGTGATATCAAAAGCATCCTGATCATCGGCGCCGGTCCGATCGTCATCGGCCAGGCGGTCGAATTCGATTACTCGGGCGCCCAGGCCTGCAAGGCCCTGCGTGAAGAAGGCTACAAGGTCATCCTGGTCAACTCGAACCCGGCGACCATCATGACCGACCCGGAAACCGCGGACGTCACCTACATCGAGCCGATCACCTGGAAGGTCGTCGAGCGCATCATCGACAAGGAGCGTCCCGACGCGATCCTGCCGACCATGGGCGGCCAGACCGCGCTGAACTGCGCGCTCGACCTGCACCGCAACGGCGTGCTCGATAAATACAAGGTCGAGCTGATCGGCGCGACCCCGGAAGCGATCGACAAGGCCGAGGACCGCGCCAAGTTCAAGGACGCGATGACCAAGATCGGCCTCGGTTCGGCACGCTCGGGCGTGGCGCACTCGATGGAAGAGTCGTGGGCGGTGCAGCGCGAGCTGGGCTTCCCGACCATCATCCGTCCGTCCTTCACCATGGGCGGCAGCGGCGGCGGCATCGCCTACAACGAGGAAGAGTTCGAACAGATCTGCAAGCGCGGCCTCGAGGCTTCACCGACCAACGAGCTATTGATTGAAGAGTCCCTCCTCGGCTGGAAAGAGTACGAGATGGAAGTCGTCCGCGACAAGAAGGACAACTGCATCATCATCTGCTCGATCGAAAACCTGGACCCGATGGGTGTGCACACCGGCGACTCGATCACCGTGGCGCCGGCGCAGACCCTGACGGACAAGGAATATCAGATCATGCGCAACGCGTCGATCAACGTGCTGCGCGAAATCGGCGTCGATACCGGCGGCTCCAACGTGCAGTTCGCGATCAACCCGAAGGACGGCCGCATGATCGTCATCGAGATGAACCCGCGCGTCTCGCGTTCCTCGGCGCTGGCCTCGAAGGCCACCGGCTTCCCGATCGCCAAGGTGGCGGCCAAACTGGCTGTTGGTTTTACTCTTGATGAGCTGCGCAACGAGATCACCGGCGGCGCCACCCCGGCGTCGTTCGAGCCGTCGATCGACTACGTCGTCACCAAGATCCCGCGCTTCACCTTCGAGAAATTCCCGACGGCGGACAAGCACCTGACCACCCAGATGAAATCGGTGGGTGAAGTCATGGCCATGGGCCGCACCTTCCAGGAATCCTTCCAGAAGGCCCTGCGCGGCCTGGAAGTCGGCGTCGACGGCCTGAACGAGAAGACCCGCGACCGCGAGAAGATCGAGGAAGAGCTGGGCGAGCCGGGTCCGGACCGCATCTGGTACGTCGGTGACGCATTCGCCCAGGGATTCACCCTGGAAGAGGTGCACAACCTCACCAAGATCGATCCGTGGTTCCTCATCCAGATCAAGGAAATCGTCGACATCGAGCTGTGGCTCGATCACCAGAAGCTCGACAGCCTGGACAAGCCGACCCTGTACAAGCTCAAGCAGAAGGGCTTCTCGGACCGCCGCCTGGCCTTCCTGATGCAGACCACGCCGCAAGCCGTGCGCGAGCGCCGCCACGCCATGGGCATCCGCCCGGTGTACAAGCGCGTCGACACCTGCGCGGCCGAGTTCTCGACCAACACGGCCTATATGTACTCGACCTACGACGAGGAGTGCGAGTCCAACCCGACCGACAAGAAGAAGATCATGGTGCTGGGCGGTGGCCCGAACCGTATCGGCCAGGGCATCGAGTTCGACTACTGCTGCGTCCACGCGGCCCTCGCCATGCGCGAAGACGGCTACGAGACCATCATGGTCAACTGCAACCCGGAGACCGTCTCTACCGACTACGACACGTCGGACCGCCTCTACTTCGAATCGCTGACCCTGGAAGACGTGCTGGAAATCGTCGACCTGGAAAAGCCCGAAGGCGTGATCGTCCAGTACGGCGGCCAGACCCCGCTGAAGCTGGCGCTGGACCTCGAAGCCAACGGCGTGCCCATCATCGGCACCTCGCCGGACATGATCGACGCGGCCGAAGACCGCGAGCGCTTCCAGCAGCTGCTGCAGAAGCTCGGCCTGCGCCAGCCGCCGAACCGCACCGCGCGCACCGAAGCCGACGCCCTGGCGCTGGCCGACGAAATCGGCTACCCGCTGGTGGTGCGTCCGTCCTACGTGCTGGGCGGCCGCGCGATGGAGATCGTCCACGAGCAGCGCGACCTCGAGCGCTACATGCGCGAAGCGGTCAAGGTCTCGAACGATTCGCCGGTGCTGCTGGACCGCTTCCTGAACGACGCCATCGAAGTCGACGTCGACTGCATCTCGGACGGCGAAGCCACCTTCATCGGCGGCGTGATGGAACACATCGAACAGGCCGGCGTGCACTCGGGCGACTCGGCCTGCTCGCTGCCGCCGTACTCGCTGTCGGAAGAGACCATCGCTGAACTCAAGCACCAGACGTCCCTGATGGCCAAGGCCCTGAACGTGGTCGGCCTGATGAACGTGCAGTTCGCGATCCAGCAGTCGGAAGTCGACGGCAAGACGGTCGATACGGTCTTCGTGCTGGAAGTGAACCCGCGCGCCTCGCGTACCGTGCCTTTCGTGTCGAAGGCGACGGGGCTGCAGCTCGCAAAGATCGCCGCACGCTGCATGGTCGGCCAGACCCTGGCCAGCCAGGGCGTCACGAAAGAAGTGACCCCGCCGTTCTACAGCGTCAAGGAAGTCGTGTTCCCCTTCGTGAAGTTCCCGGGCGTCGACACCATCCTCGGACCGGAAATGAAGTCGACCGGCGAAGTCATGGGCGTGGGCGAGACCTTCGGCGAAGCCTTCGTCAAGTCGCAGCTGGCCGCGGGCATCAACCTGCCGGCCAAGGGCACCGTGTTCCTGTCGGTGAAGGGCACGGACAAGCCGCGCGCCGTCAACGTGGCGCGCGAGCTGGTGTCGCTGGGCTTCTCGCTGGTGGCCACCAAGGGCACCGCCGCCGTCATCGAAGCGGCCGGCCTGCCGGTGCGCCAGGTGAACAAGGTGCTGGAAGGCCGTCCGCACGTGGTCGACATGATCAAGAACCGCGAAATCGTCATGGTGATCAACACCGTGGAAGAGAAGCGTTCGGCGATCACCGACTCGCGCACCATCCGTACCTCGGCCCTGCAGTCGCGCGTGGTCACCTACACCACCATCGCCGGCGCGGAAGCCGCGATCGAGGGCATGCGCCACCTGGACGAACTGCGTGTCTACGATTTACAAGGTCTGCATAAAACCTTAAACTAAGCATCACGTAGTACAAAAGGACCACAGAGCTCGCGCGGCCAGCGCCGCGCGCCTCTGTGGTTTTCACTTGTACGTCCAATCACGAACAGCATAGAGCGACATGAACACTACCGTACCACTGACCAAATACGGCGCCGAACTCCTGAAGGAAGAGCTGCACCAGCTCAAGACCAAGGAGCGCCGTATCGTCATCGATGCGATCGCCGAAGCGCGTTCGCACGGCGACCTGTCCGAAAATGCCGAGTACGATGCGGCGAAAGAGCGCCAGGCCTTCGTCGAAGGCCGCATCGCGGAACTCGAAGGCAAGCTGAGCGCCGCCCAGATCATCGACCCGGCCACGCTGGACGCGGAAGGCCGCGTCGTGTTCGCCTCGACCGTCGACCTGGAAGACCTGGAAAACGGCCAGAAGGTCAGCTACCAGATCGTCGGCATCGACGAGGCCGACATCAAGCTGAACAAGGTCTCGGTCACTTCGCCGATCGCCCGCGCCCTGATCGGCAAATACGCCGGCGACGTGGTCGAAGTGCAGGCCCCGTCGGGCCCGCGCGAATACGAAATCCTCGAAGTCCGCTACGTCTGATGGACCAGGCGCTCCCGCGTTCCGCTTCCCGCATCGCGAGCGCGCGCTTGCTGGTGGCGGTGCTGTGGGCGGGTAGCCTGTGGGCGCTCGGCTACATCGCGGCGCCGGCGGTGTTCGCGGCGGTGCCGAGCCTGGTCGCGGGCGACGTCGTTGCGCAGCTCCTGACGCGCCTGGGCTGGGTGTCGATCGCGTGTGCGGCCTTGATGCTGGTGCTGGTGCGCGTCTCGCCGGACCTGGATGCCGGACGAAAGCGCTTCCTGAACCTGCTGGTGCTGGCCATGCTGGCCTGCGCGCTGGTGATGTGGGCGGGGCTGCAGCCGGCCATGGCGCAGATGCGCGAGCTGGCCGGGCCGAACGGAGTGAGGGCGTCGCCGTACTGGACGCAGTTCGCGATCATGCATGGCGTCTCGCAGCTCTTCCACGTGATCGAAAGCGTGCTGGCGGCCGTCCTGGTCCTGAAAAGCCGCTGATCTTGTAGGGTGGGCGGTGCTCCGCCCACGCGTTCAAACTGTGTGCGAGCTGACGGAACCCGACTGGCTTCGTTACCGCCGGTTGAGCGCGTGGGCAGGGGACTGCCCACCCTACGACCCTCAGCTTGGAAGGCTGATGCCCAATGGCTCAGCCGGACGAAAAAAAACCGGGTCACCCCGGTTTCTATCACTTATTCAGTGCATTCTTCTTGGTCGAAGCCTGGCGCGGCTTGGCGCGCTTGATGTTGCCGCCCGCAGTCACGCGTTCGTTCCCTTTCAGCATGACCTTGGTGACGCTCGGCTTCTTGGTGCCGCTGGCGCTGGCCTTGACGATGGTGACTTCGCGCATGCCCTTGCCGGCCTTGCTGCTGCGTTCCTTGACGGCTTCCTTTTTCGGGCGGTAGAGCACCAGCAGCTTGCCGATGTGCTGGACCGGAGCGGCGTCGAGTTCGGCGCAGATCTGTTCGTACATGGCGATGCGGGCTTCGCGGTCGTCGCCGAACACACGGACCTTGATCAGGCCATGGGCGTCGAGGCTGGAAGCGATTTCCTTCATGACCGATTCGGTCAGTCCCGATTCGCCGATCATGACGACCGGGTTGAGTCCGTGGGCTTCGGCACGCAGTGCGCTGCGCTCGGCCGGAGTGAGTTTAAGCATAATAATTTTTTGGATGTACCTTTAAAAGCAGTATTCTACGCGAATGGCCAAGAACAAATTAAACAAAAACTGGTTGCACGACCATATTAACGACCCTTACGTCAAACTGGCCCAGAAAGAAGGCTTCCGCGCACGCGCGGCCTACAAGCTCAAGGAAATCGACGAAAGCGAAAAGCTCATCAAGCCGGGCCAGGTCATTGTCGACCTCGGCTGCACCCCGGGCAGCTGGGCCCAGTACACCCGCCGCAAGCTGGCCGGCGCGGACGGCGGCGGCATCCGCGGCACCATCATCGGGCTCGACATGCTGCCGATGGAGCCGATTGCCGACGTCCAGTATATCCAGGGCGATTTCCGCGAAGAAGAGGTGCTTGGCCAGCTCGACCAGCTGCTGCAGGGCCGCAAGGCCGACCTGGTGCTGTCCGACATGGCGCCCAACCTGTCCGGCATCCCGACCGCCGACGCGGCGCGGATGGAACACCTGATCGACTTGGCAATTGAGTTTTCGCAAAACCACATGAAGCCAGGTGGGGCATTGCTAGTGAAGTGTTTCAAGGACATGGGCTTCACCCAAATCCTGGAAAAATTCCGCGATGAATTCAAAACCGTCAAACAGGTCAAACCCAAGGCGAGCCGCGACAAATCGTCGGAAATTTTCCTGCTCGGACGCGGTCTGAAGAATCCTGTGGCCTGAATTTGTTGCTTTTTCGGTGTTTCGGCCTTGTCCGCCCTTGATATTCGGCGTTGCAACCGCACATCAGCCGCGTGAGGGTGGCAGCACAAACGCTTGCGTTGCCCGTCCAGCGTGTAAAAATGGCTTTTCAGCACTATCGCCGTACGTTGCGTGGCAGCGTCGGCTTATTGCGGTTAAAATCGTCATACTGAAATCGGTAGAGATGCAATCCGCATCGGAGGAGTTTTCGTGAATAATATGTTTTCCAAATCCGCCATCTGGGTGGTCGTTGCGCTGCTGTTGTTCATGCTGTTCAAGCAGTTCGACAACCACAGCGTCGCCGGCGGCAGCAAGACCATCGCTTATTCCGAGCTGCTCGATGAGGTGAAGGCGCGCAAGATCAAGGAAGTCCTGATCGAAGGCCAGAATATCACCGCGGTGCGCAGCGACGACACCAAGGTGCGCGCCACCGCGACCATCCTCGACCGTGGCCTGATTGGCGACCTGCGCGACAACGGCGTCAAGTTCGACGTGCGTCCGCCGGAAGAACCCGGCTTCCTGCAGCAGGTCTTCATTTCCTGGTTCCCGATGCTCCTCCTGATCGGAGTGTGGGTGTTCTTCATGCGCCAGATGCAGGGCGGCGGCAAGGGCGGCGCTTTCTCCTTCGGCAAGTCGAAGGCGCGCATGCTCGATGAAACCAACAATACCGTCACCTTTGCCGACGTCGCCGGTTGCGACGAGGCAAAAGAGGAAGTCTCGGAGATCGTCGACTTCCTGAAAGACCCGACCAAGTTCCAGAAACTGGGCGGCCGCATCCCGCGCGGCGTGCTGATGGTGGGCCCGCCGGGTACGGGTAAAACCCTGCTGGCGCGCGCCATCGCCGGCGAAGCCAAGGTGCCGTTCTTCTCGATCTCGGGTTCCGACTTCGTCGAGATGTTCGTCGGTGTCGGCGCCAGCCGTGTCCGCGACATGTTCGAGAACGCCAAGAAGCACTCGCCCTGCATCATCTTCATCGACGAGATCGACGCCGTCGGCCGCCACCGCGGCGCCGGCATGGGCGGCGGCAACGACGAACGCGAACAGACGCTGAACCAGCTGCTGGTCGAAATGGACGGCTTCGAAGCCTCCTCGGGCGTCATCGTCATCGCCGCGACCAACCGCGCCGACGTGCTGGACAAGGCGCTGCTGCGTCCGGGCCGTTTCGACCGCCAGGTGATGGTGGGCCTGCCGGACATCCGCGGCCGCGAACAGATCCTGAACGTGCATATGCGCAAGGTGCCGATCGGTACCGACGTCAAGGCCGACATCCTGGCGCGCGGCACCCCGGGCTTCTCGGGCGCCGATCTCGCCAACCTGGTCAACGAAGCAGCGTTGTTCGCCGCGCGCCGCAGCAAGCGCCTGGTCGAGATGATCGACTTCGAAGACGCCAAGGACAAGATCTACATGGGTCCGGAGCGCAAGTCCATGGTCATGCGCGAGGAAGAACGCCGCAACACGGCCTACCACGAGTCGGGTCACGCGGTGGTCGCCAAGCTGCTGCCGAAGGCCGACCCGGTGCACAAGGTCACGATCATGCCGCGCGGCTATGCCCTCGGCCTGACCTGGCAGCTGCCCGAGCACGACAACCTGTCGGGCTACAAGGATAAGATGCTGGAAGAGATCTCGATCCTGTTCGGCGGCCGCATCGCCGAGGAAATCTTCGTCGGCCAGATGTCGACCGGCGCCTCGAACGACTTCGCCCGCGCCACCAAGCTGGCCCGTTCGATGGTGACCCGCTTCGGCATGTCCGAGAGCATGGGCGTGATGGTCTACGAAGACAGCGAGAACGAAGGCTTCTTCGGCGGCGCCACCAAGACCATCTCGGAAGCGACGCAGCAGAAGGTCGATGCCGAGATCCGCAATATCCTCGACACGCAGTACGCCCTGGCGCGCCGCCTGCTGGAAGAGAACCGCGACAAGGTCGAAATGATGACCAAGGCGCTGCTCGACTGGGAAACCATCGACGCCGAGCAGATCAACGACATCATGGCCGGCCGCGAGCCGCGCCAGCCGAAGACCGGCCTGCTGACCAAGCGCAACCCGCCGGGCGACAGCGGCGGCGGCGTGGCTCCGAACGCAACGGCGCCGGCCTGATCGCCTGATCGAGTAAAGCAAAAGGCATCCACCTGGATGCCTTTTGTTCGTTAACGTTCTTCACTATCCCTATGCCCAAGCAACTGCAATGCGGCCAGTACAGCTTTGCGCTGGAAGGTCCGTCCTCCCTTCAACCCGTCGTGATGGGCATCCTGAACGTCACCCCCGATTCCTTCTCCGACGGCGGCCGCTACCAGGGCCTCGAATTCGCCCTCTCGCACGCCGAGGAAATGATCCGTGACGGCGCCACCATGATCGACATCGGCGGCGAGTCGACCCGTCCGGGTTCGCCCAGCGTCCCCGTGTCCGAGGAACTGGCGCGCGTGATGCCCACCCTGTACGCACTGCGCACCCTGGACGTCGCGCTCTCGGTCGACACCTGCAAGCCCGAGGTCATGCGGGAAGCCATCATCGCCGGGGCCGACATGATCAACGACATCAACGGCTTCCGCGCGCCGGGCGCCATCGATGCGGTGCGCGACAGCGATTGCGGCCTGTGCCTGATGCACATGCAGGCGACGCCGCAAACCATGCAGCAGGCGCCGAGCTACGCGGACGTGGTGCAGGAAGTGATCGACTTCCTCAAGGCGCGGGTCGAGGCGATGGTGGGCGAGGGCATTGCGCGCGAGCGCATCTGCATCGACCCGGGTTTCGGCTTCGGCAAGACGGTCGAGCACAACTACGCCTTGCTGCGCGAGCTGAAACGCATCCGCGACGAAGTCGGCCTGCCGGTACTGGCCGGCCTGTCGCGCAAGTCCATGATCGGCGCCGTCACCGGGCGCCCGGTCGAGCAGCGCGTCGCCGGCAGTGTGGGCGGGGCATTGGCTGCGGTAGCGCATGGCGCTAAAATTGTGCGGGTGCACGATGTCGCAGAGACCGTCGACGCACTGAAGGTATGGTATGCCGCGCACGGATGAATCGTGACGACGTGAAATAATTACTACAGATAAAATACGCACGGCGTTTAATCACGGAAAGAAAGAGAAGAAAATGGCACGCAAATATTTCGGTACGGATGGTGTTCGTGGTCTGGTAGGCGAGGCGCCGATTACCCCTGATTTCGTGATGCGCCTCGGCTACGCGGCCGGCAAGGTGCTGGCGCGCGGCGCCAAGTCGAGCAGCGGCCGCCCGGTGGTTCTGATCGGCAAGGACACCCGCATCTCGGGCTATATGCTCGAAGCCGCACTGGAAGCGGGCTTTTCCGCCGCCGGCGTCGACTCCATGCTGGCCGGCCCGATGCCGACGCCGGCAATCGCTTATCTCACCCGCGCGCTGCGCCTGCAGGCCGGCGTCGTGATCTCGGCGTCGCACAATCCTTTCCAGGACAATGGCATCAAGTTCTTCTCGCGGCACGGCACCAAGCTGCCGGACGCGGTCGAGCTGGAAATCGAGGAAGCCCTGGATGAGCCGATGGGCTGCGTCCCCTCGGACAAGCTGGGCCGCGCGACCCGCCTGCGCGATGCCCAGGGCCGCTACATCGAATTCTGCAAGAGCACCTTTCCGAACGAACTGGACCTGCGCGGCCTGAAGATCGTCGTCGACAGCGCCCATGGCGCCGCCTACAACATCGCCCCTCACGTGTTCCACGAACTCGGCGCCGAGGTCGTCTCGATCGGCGCCTCGCCGGACGGCTTCAACATCAATGCCGGCGTCGGCGCGACCGCGCCGAAAGCGTTGTCGGAAGCCGTGGTGGCCAACAAGGCCGACCTCGGCATCGCGCTGGACGGCGACGCCGACCGCCTGATCATGGTCGACGCCACCGGCCGCGTCTACAACGGCGACGAGCTGCTCTACCTGATGGTGCGCGACCGCATGTCGACTGGTCCGGTGGCGGGCGCCGTCGGCACCCTGATGACGAATATGGCGCTCGAAGTCGCGTTCAAGGAAATGGGCGTCGGCTTCGCGCGCGCCAAGGTCGGCGACCGCTACGTGCTGGAAGTGATGCAGGAGCGCGGCTGGCTGTTCGGCGGCGAAAGCTCGGGCCACCTGCTGGCCCTGGACAAGCACACCACCGGCGACGGCATCGTCTCGGCCCTGCAGGTGCTGTCCGCGCTCAAGCGCAGCGGCAAGTCGCTGGCCGAGTGCTGCAGCGAACTGAAGCTGTATCCCCAGACCCTGATCAACAAGAAGGTCACGCCGGGCTTCGACTGGACCCAGGACCAGGCCATGGTGGCCGAGAAGGAAGCCGTCGAGCGCGAGCTGGGCGACAATGGCCGCGTCCTGATCCGCGCTTCCGGCACCGAACCCCTGATCCGCGTCATGGTCGAGGCGAAGGAGGCGGCGCAGGCGGAAAGCATGGCCCGCCGCATCGCCGACAAGCTTGCCGCCTGATTTGACGCGCCTTTCCCCAGCGAGTATCATCGGCTTTACATCGGAGTGTAGCGCAGCCCGGTAGCGCACCTGGTTTGGGACCAGGGGGTCCAAGGTTCGAATCCTTGTACTCCGACCAAGGCTTCCTCCGCGGGCTGTCGATCGACAGCCCGTTTCATTTGCGGCGCCGCATGCGGCGCCATCATCTGCCCATAGCTCAGTTGGATAGAGCATCAGCCTTCTAAGCTGAGGGTCGCTGGTTCGAACCCAGCTGGGCAGGCCATTTCCAAGCTCGGATCTTTCCAAACATGCTCTTCCTGACAGTTCCCTACGCCGAAAAGGACGAAGCCAAGGCCCTCGGCGCCCGCTGGAATCCGACCAAGCGCCGCTGGTACGTGCCCGATGGCGTCTCGCCGGCCGCTTTTGCCAAATGGACTGGCAAGGATGGCGAGGCGCCCGCCGACGCGAAGGGCGGCAGGGTGGACAGCTACCAGGGCAAGACCGTGGTCGGCGCGAACTACATCGCGTTGGAGCACGACTGCAATCCCTTCGAAGCGTGCGAGCAGTGCACGGCCGCGCTGGCCGGCAGCGCATGGCTGAAGGCGCGCCAGGCGCTGTCCGCCGGCGCGGGCGGTCTCGGCTAGGGCGCAAGGGGAATCAAGCACGGTCGTATAGGCAAGCGAACGGCGCCTTCGGCGCTGCCGTGTTAACGTTCGCGCAGCGCGTATCCGCCCTGGGTGCGCCGGGCCCGGAGACTTGCCATGCGTTTCGCACGACTGCTACAGACTTGCGTGCTGCTTGCGGCCATGTGCTGCGCCGCTGGCCTTGCCAAGGCCGACGCCGCCGCGACGCCGGCCCAGGGCGAGACCTTCAGCCTGCAGCTCGCGGCGCCGGGCGCGGCAGTCGACGCCGAGTCCGGCACGGTGCAGTTCATCGGCACGGCCACCGTCATCATCCGCTACCAGGGCTTCACCATCCTCACGGATCCGAACTTCCTGCACAAGGGCGGCCACGTGCACCTGGGCTATGGCCTGACCTCCGAGCGCAAGACCGAGCCCGCCATCAATTTCGAAGACCTGCCGCCGATCGACCTGGTGGTGCTGTCGCACTTCCACGACGATCACTTCGACAAACTGGTGCAGGAAAAGCTGAACCGCGCCACGCCCATCGTCAGCACAAAGGAGGCGGGCGAACGGCTCAAGCGCCTGGGCTTCACCCGCACCTTCGGCCTCTCCACCTGGGACCGCCTGGAAGTCAGCAAGGGCGCTGCGCGCATGCGCGTCACCGCTGCACCCGGCCGCCACGGCCCGGCCGGCGTCGCCGTGCTGCTGCCCAAGACCATGGGCTCGGTGCTCGACTTCGGCCCGAATCCGGATATGCCCGACTACCGCATGTACATCAGCGGCGACACTCTGGTATACGACGACATCCACGCGATTCCGCAACGTTTCCCCAACATCGACCTGGCCCTGCTGCACCTGGGCGGCACCCGCATCCTCGGCGTGCTCAAGGTCACCATGGACGGCAAGGACGGCGTGCGCATGATGCAGGTCATCCGCCCCAGGAAGACCGTGCCGATCCACTACAGCGACTACGACGTCTTCAAGTCTCCGCTCGAGGACTTCGCGCGCGAAGTCAAGGCGGCCGGCCTGGAGCGCGACGTGGTCTACCTGGCCCACGGCGAGACCTACGCCTTCCGCCGCGTGCAGCGCTGACCGGGCAGGCGGGCAGGGCCGTTGCCGCCCGGATCCAATCGTGCGCGGCTCGCCATACTGCCGAGTAAACGCTAAGATGCCAGCCTGACAATATCGCTATCCTCGCTCCGGGCCACGGCATGCATCGAACGCAGCACGGCAGTTCCCATGTTTCTGCGGTCCGGCGCGACCGGCGGCTCGTCACGGGGATCGCCGTCTCGGTGCTGCTGCACGGCCTGTTGCTGTCCCTGCAGTTCGGGATACCCGGTTTCGATGCCGGCTCCGGCGGGCCGATCCGGGTGACGCTCGCGCCGCCGGCTGCGCCGATCGAACAGCCTGCCTTGCCGCCGGTCCCGCCCACCACGCTTCCCGACCTGCCGCCATCACCCCCGGCGGCATTGCCGCCTGCGCCGGCCCAGGGCATGCGCCTGGTGGATCCGCTGCCCAATCCCGTCGAGCCCGTTCCTGCGCCGCCGCCGAAAGCGGTCACGCGCAAACCTGCCCGTCCGAAGCTGGCCAAGCGCCGGCCGGCCGTGGCGCCGCCCGTGATCGCATCGACCGCAACCGACAATCCTTTCAAGGTGGCGCCCAGCCTGCCGGACTTCGAACCGGGCCCGGCGCTGGAGCCGCCGGTGGAGGAAAAGGATCCCGCGCCGGACGAGACGATGGTCGCGGCGCGCGCAGAAGAAGCCGCGCGACTGGCCGCGGCCGAGGAAAGCCGACGCCAGGAAGAAGAGCAACGCCTGCGCCGCGAGCGCGAGGCGGCCGCCCTACAGGCGCAGGAACTGGCCCGGCAGGAGGCACAGCAGGAAGCCGAACGCGCCCGGCTCGCGGCCAGCCAGGAAGACGAGCGCCGCCGTGTCGAGCGGCAGGCCGCCGAACGGTTCGCGCGCCAGCAGGCCGAGCAGCAGGAAGCCGAACGGGCCCGCCTGGCCCAGCAGGCGCTTGAAGAGCGCCGCCGCGAAGCCGAGGCCATGGCCGAACAGCAGCGCCTCGCGCAGTTGCGCGAGCGCGAGGAAACGCTGGCTAAAGAGCAAGAGCAAAGGATCGCCGCGCAGCAGCTGGCCGCCCGCGACGCCGAGCGCCGCCTCGCGCAGGAAGCGGAGCGCCGGCGCCTCGAAGAGGTGGCGCAGGAAGAACAGGCGCGCCGCCTGGCGGAAGAGCGTGCCCAGGCCGAGCGCCTGGCCCGGCAGCAGGCCGACGAGCAGGCCCGCCGCGCCGCGGCGGGACGCCTGCAGGCCCAGGCAGCGCCCGTGGATGGCGGCGCGACCGCGCCGGGCATGGGCAGCGGCGCCGGAGCGGGGGCCGGCGCCCGGCCGGGCGAGGGCGCCGGGACGGCGGGCGCAGTGCCCGGCAGCGCGATGGCTTCGCGCGCCCGCGAGATGCTGCGCGGCCTGAACCTCCCGAACGTGGACCCGCCGCCGGCGCGCCCGTCCTTCATGCAGCCGCGCTCGCGGCGCGCGCTGGCCGATGGCGCCGAACGCGACGCGCCGCTGCGCCTCTACGTGGACAGCGTGCGCCAGAAACTCGAGCGCAACGCCATCCTCGGCGGGGCGCGCTTCGGACGCGGCGAAGTCCGCGCCGACCCGCTGGTCAGCGTTTCGCTGCGCAGCGACGGCAGCATCGACGACGTGACGATCGTGCGCTCGAGCGGCCGGCCCGACATGGACGAAGCGGTGCGTCGCTTCGTGCACCTGAACGCGCGCTACGCGGCCTTCCCGCCGAACGTCGCGGCGCGCTTCGACGTCATCGAGATCCGCCGGGTCTGGGTCCTCGCCGAAGGCCTCAAGCTCCGCGAAGAGCTGCGCTGACTCCCTTCATTTCCCGCATCCCTCCCTGCCTCGGCTCGACCTTTGATCCGCTGCAAAGCCTGGCCTGACGGACACCGTACGCTGAGCTGAACGGCTCACCGAAGCCGCGTACTTTTTGATAGGCAACAATCATGGCTTTGTTTTGTTCAGGTGCAATAAATAGTTGCTGTGCGGCGGCGGCGCTGGCGCTTGCACTCGGCGGGTGCGCCACCGGTCTCGGCTTCGACTCCTCCGCGGGCGCAGCGGAGGGCGGCGCGGCCCCGCCCACCGAACTCATCACAGACAAGCTGATCGCCGCCGAGCGCCTGGCGTCCGACAGCACCGCACAACAAGACCTCGGTCCGCTGTTCGTGGCCTCTCCGCCGCCCTACACCATCGGCCGCGGCGACATCCTCTCCATCGTGGTCTGGGACCATCCCGAGCTGGCGGCAGGGGGCATGAACTCGGCCACGGCCCTGGCCGACAGCGGTGCGCCGTCGAATACGGCCGCGCCCGGCTTCGCCGTCGACCACATGGGGCGCATCCAGTTCCCGCTGATCGGCCTGCTCACCCTGGAGGGCCAGACGGCGGAGCAGGCGCGCGAACTGCTCTCGAAAAAGCTCGCCCGCTACATCGCCCATCCCAACATCACGCTGCGGGTGCAGTCCTACCGTAGCCGGCGCGTCTATGTCGACGGCGAAGTGCGCACGCCGGGCCTGCAGGCCATCGACGACATCCCCATGACCCTCGTCGAAGCGCTCAACCGCGCCGGCGGAATGACGCAGGGCGCCGACCAGAGCCGCATCGTCGTCGAGCGCGGCGACGCGCGCTATACCGTGAATCTGCGCGATCTGATCCAGAAGGGCGTCAATCCCGGCACCATCCTGCTGGCACATGGCGACGTGGTGCGCGTCCACTCGCGCGAGGAAAGCAAGGTCTTCGTCTCGGGCGAGGTGATCACCCCCAAGGCCCTGACCATGCACAACGGCCGCCTCACGCTCAATGAGGCACTGGGCGAGACCGGCGGCATCAGCCCCCTCAGCGGCGATGCGCGCCAGGTCTAGCCGAGGCCGACAATGCCGATGACGGCGCTGCGGTCCTGCAGCCTGTCGAGCAGCTGCTCCAGATGAGGGGAGGTATTCTCGTCGCGCATGTGTTTCCTCGTCGGTAAGTGCGGTGGGTGCAGTGAACTGCGGGCAGGACTAGATACGGAAGGGAACGAGCCGCTTGATCAGGCTCGGGCGCGGGGCATCGGCCACCAGCGGCGGCGCGCTCGAGGGCGCGTGCGGCACGTATTCGGCGACGATGGCCTTGACCATCGATTCGATCGTGCCGCGTTCGTGGGTTTCGCACGCCATCATCAGGCAGGTGATGCAGGTTTCGAGCACGCTCGGCCGCAGCGCGCTTTCCTTCATGCGCATGATGCGCGGGTGCTCGCTGGGGAAGACGGTGCCGTCGGTGAGCAGTTCCTCGTGCAGCTTTTCGCCCGGGAACAGGCCGACGAACTGGATCTCGATGTCGCCGCGCGGGTTCAGCGGGGTGCGCTCGGTCAGGCCGGACATGGCGACCATGGTGCGCGCCAGGTCGACGATCTTCACCGGCTCGCCCATGTCGAGCACGAACACGTCGCCGCCCTTGGCCATGGCGCCGGCCTGGATGACCAGTTGCGCCGCCTCGGGAATCAGCATGAAATAGCGCGACACGTCCGGGTGGGTGATGGTGACCGGGCCGCCGCGCGCGATCTGGCGCTGGAACAGGGGAATCACCGAGCCGGAGGAACCGAGCACGTTGCCGAAGCGGACCATGCAGAAGGTGGTGTGGGCGCCGTGGCGCACGGCCGCGGCCTGGAAGATCAGCTCCGCGATGCGCTTGCTGGCCCCCATGATGTTGGTCGGGCGCACCGCCTTGTCGCTGGAGATCAGCACGCAGGTTTCCACCTTGTGCTTCGCCGCGGCGCTGGCCACCACCTGGGCGCCGACCACGTTGTTGCGCAGGCCTTCGACGATGTTGGCTTCCACCAGGGGCACGTGCTTGTAGGCGGCGGCGTGATAGACGGTGGCGACCTTGCCCTCGCGCAGGATACGCTCGACCAGGTCGTGGTTGCAGACCGAACCCAGGTGAGCATGGATGGGCAGGGAGGGAAAGCGGGTGCTGAGCTCCTGGCGCACCGTGTAGAGCGCGTATTCGGAATGGTCGAGCAGGTGCAGCTCGCTCGGGGTGAGGGTGACGATCTGGCGGCACAGTTCGCTGCCGATGGAGCCGCCGGCGCCCGTCACCAGCACGCTTTTTCCCCGCACGCAGCGGGCAAACAGGTCGAGCCGCGGCGGCACCGGCGGGCGCCCCAGCAGGTCCTCGAATTTCAGTTCACGGATCGAGCCGCGCGCCGGTGGGCGATCGTCGGCCAGGTCGACGAGGCGGCTCAGGATCTTGACCGGGACGCCGGCCTGGCCGAGGCGCTGCATGATGTCGCGCAGGCGTTCCGGCGGGGCCGAGGGCAGGGCGATGACGATGGTGCGGATGCCCTGGCTGGCCACCAGTTCGGCCAGGCGCGCCGTGTTGAAGACGCGCAGGCCGGCGATGGTGCGGTCGCCCATGGCGCGCTTGTCGTCGAAGATGCAGACCGGGCGGTATTCGTCGCTGTGGCGCATGGCCTGCACCAGCCGCGCACCGGCCTCGCCGGCGCCATAGACGGCAACCGCGTCGGAATTGCCGGTCCGCTGGCCGCCATGGCCGCGTAAGAGATTTCGCAAGCCGATACGGGAAATGACCACGTAGGAAAAGACGACGAACCAGTAAATCGCCAATGCGCTGCGCGGAAAGCGCGGTTCATTCATGATGATTAATACGACATACACGCATAATATGGCGAATGCCAATGCGGCCCCGGTGAAACTCAGAAGCCGCTGGTCGATAAAGCGGATGACCGCCCGATACAGATCGGACATGGAAAACGCGGCAATCGTGACCACGGCCACTAATACATAGGAGGCTGGCCCGTAATTTCTTGCGAGCTGTAAATCGCCCCCGCGCAATATCATGGCGATCAAAAAACAGACCGGGAGGGCCAGCAGGTCCGCTACGACCATCAGGGCGATTTTGCTGGTGCGATTCATCGACACCATCCGTGCGCGAAGCTGGCTGATAAGATCGGAACTGAATTTCGACATGGCGGTCCGCTGCTGGTTAAGGAATGAGTGGTGTGGCGCTCGACTGGTATGCGGAATAGGGCGGTGTTGAATAATAAATAGCTCGATATCTCATTCGTCCGAATGAGCTCATCCGGAACTCGTATGTTTTGTAAATTTATTATCTTGCTACCACAACGAGGGGTGTTTGACCTGACTCAACGGCGGAAAGTGAATTAAAAATAAAGTGCCCGAAATTTAAATAGGGAAATGAAATTAGGAAATAAATCGTCTAATTCATTTCCATAGATAATTTTATTGACGCGCATTGCACTCGCGGGGAGGCGGGGCTTGGCGGATCGGCGAGAAGCAGGGGCCGACCTGCGGCGTGGGCCGCCGGGGCCGGATGGCGCGGGCGCGCAACGATCCCGGGGACAAAGGAAGAATTGGCAGGAGGGCGCAGCCAGGGAAGCCCGCATCCGGATGCGGGTCCACCGTGCCGTGAGGCGGGTCAGTCGAGGAGGCGGCCGGGCGGCCGCTCCCGGTTCAGGCGCCGGCCGGGCGGCCGGGGCGTGGTTGCGGCGCCATCGGCGGCACCGCGATATCGTCGTTCAGGCGCAGGAACTTGAATCCGGCCAGCACCTGGCCGGGCTTGCCCTCGCGCGCATTCTTCGCCTCGCGCTCGAGGGCGCGCGCGATGAAGGAGTCGAAGGTCTCTTCGCGCACCTTCGGGGCCTGGGAATGCAGGAAGTGGCGCTCGCCATTCGGTCCCAGCACCACCAGGCCGACGTGCGAGGCCCAGTACTCGCCGTCGCGGGTCGAGATCACGTTGACGAAGTCGCCCTCGCGCAGCTGCGCAGCGATGGCGGCCACCCCCTCCTTCGGGACATACGCCTGGGTGCTGCTCTCGACCGGGATGTCGGCCACCGTGTGGTGGCGGGTGCGCAGGAACCGGGCGCGGTCCACCGTCATCCGGTAGGTCGGTCCCGCGGGGCCGGCCAGTTCGGCGCTGACGTCCCGCACCAGCCAGCGGTTGGCCACGTTCCAGTCCATCTCCGTGTAGTGGTTGCGGGTGGCCACGCCGATCACGCCGTCGCGGTAGCGGATCCGCTGCAGCATCCAGAAGAACTCTTCCCAGGACTGCGACAGCGCCATCGCATAGGTGTGCTCCGCGAACACTACGCAGTCGCTTTCCTTCAGGCTGAAAAGCGGCAATTCGTCGTGGATCTCGTAGGGGAACTCGCCCAGCAGGTGCAGGGAGTAGGGCTGGCCCAGGTTCTTGCGCCCGATCGCCGCGATGCGCTTGCGCAGGTCCGGCTCCGATGCCTGCATGTGGGCGATGTAGCGGCCCGCTTCGCGCGGCGTCATCTGGTAGAGCTGCTTTTGCAGGACCTCGGCCAGCGGCGTATCCGGGGGCGGTGTGGCGGGGAGCTTGGGAGGAGCGGAGGCGCAGCCGGCGAGGGCGGCGCCGGCAAGCAGCAGGCAGGCGAGGCGCATGATCGGGTCGGTCAAAGTGTTGTGATATCGCCACGCTAATTCAGCGTGCGCGGCCCGGATAATGAAATTATATACAGGCGCCATAACCCGGAATGCGGGTTTGCAGGGCGCTTGCATATGGACATTCCTCCTAGTTATATAGCATATAAAACAAGTGATTATTCAGTCGGGAAGCAGTTCATCAATACTGCAACAATGGCAGCGTTGGCGCTTGCCCCGAAGACCGATAGCTACAAAAACAGGAGAGACCATATGTTCAAGCAGAAGCCGCTCGCAGCAGCGGTGTCGTTGGCGGTAATGAGCTTTGCAAGCCTTCCCGCCGTGGCGCAAAACCAGGCTGAGCCCCAACCGATGTTGAATAACCCGGTGCAGCAGGTCCAGGTGACCGGCATCCGCGGTTCGCTGCAGCGTTCCCTGTCGGTCAAGAAGGACGCCACCGCCAACGTCGAAGTGATCAGCGCCGAAGACGTGGGCAAGATGCCGGACAAGAATCTGGCCGACTCGCTGCAGCGCCTCGCCGGCGTGGCGGTGCGCACCGACTACGACGAGGCGGAAAAGGTCTCGATGCGCGGCACCAATCCTGATATGTCGCTGATCATCTTCAACGGCCACACGGTGAGCGGCGGCGACTGGTACGTGGCGGACCAGGCCTCGAGCTCGCGTTCGACCAGCCTGTCGCTGATGCCTTCGCACGTGCTGCAGCAGGCCGTCGTGTACAAGACCTCGCAGGCCAACATCGTCGACGGCGGCCTGGCAGGCACGATCAACGTCAGCACCCGTCGTCCGCTGGCAGCCAAGGAAAAAATCTCGGGGGTGGTCAGCGTGGGCGCAGCCTATGCCGACCTGCCGGGCCGCTGGGGGCCGGACATGAACGGTTCCGTCACCTGGAAGAACGACGCCGGAACCTTCGGCGTGCTCGCTTCGGTGTTCAAGGAAAAGCGCTTCGTGCGCCGTGACTCGGTGTCGCGTTTCGCCTATGGCACCAGCAGCGGCTGGGACGTCATCAACACCTCCACCATGCTGGGCATTACCGATGCCTCCCTGGCCGGCACCGGCTACAAGGCATCCGACCTGAACGGCGTGCGACTGCCGGGTTCGATGAGCTCGGAATTCGTCGAGTCCGAGCGCGACCGCAAGGGCGGCATGGTGTCGCTGCAGTTCAAGCCGAACCGTGACCTCGATGTGGTCCTTACCGGTTTCCACTCGGAGATGGGCGCCGACAACCATGGCCGCCTGACCTCGAGCGCGATCTATTCCATGCTGCTCGGTAAGAACCAGCCGCTGGGTGCGACCGCCGCGACCTCGGCCAACACCAACTCGAATGGCCAGCGTGTCTACGCCCAGATCCGCAACCCCGTCATCGTTACCGAGAAGACCGTCTACGGCCACGAACTGAAGGTGCTCAAGGCCGCCGACATCATGTTTGCGGATGGAACGACCCCGCAGTACGTCGGTAACTCGGAAGGCTTCTTCCGCGACGGCGCCAAGGCGACTTCGGCATTCCTCGACCTGGACGCCAAGTACATCGTCAACGACGACCTGACCGTGAAAACCTTGCTGTCGACCACCCGCGGCGTCGGCTCGACCAAGCTCGACCAGGGCCTGACCCTGGCGCGCTACGGTACCGGCATCTCGTATGCTCTGGGCGGCCTGCATGACGCACCGTATGTGAAGTACCATGGCGCGGGCAGCAACCAGCCTGGCCTGAACGCCGACGGCAGCGGCTACACCATCGTCGACCGCGCCGCGTCCGGCGTGCGCACCGTCGACAAGGAGTGGAGCGCCCAGTTCGACGCCGAGTACCGGATGGACCGCGGCCTCCTGAAATCGTTCGAGAGTGGCGTGCGCTTCGCCGACCACGAGCGCACCAGCGGCCGTCGCGGCCCGGCCTTCCGTAACGGCATCACGGTCGACGCGACCACCGGGAAGGTCACCTCGAACACCCCGACCCCGACCACCGGCTGGGTCGGCTATCCGGGCGACTTCGGCTCCGGCCTGGGCGGCGGCTGGTGGGACAACACCGGCTTCACCTACACCCGTGACGCGACCAAGGAATACATCGCCGCCAACACCAAGGTCACCACCCCCGAATGGGAGCGCCGCGTCAACACCGAGATCGACATGAGGGAGCGCCAGAGCGCGGCCTACCTGATGGCGAACCTGGAAGGCGAGCGCTGGGCTGGTAACGTCGGCCTGCGCTACACCCGCACCCAGACCGACGCCAACATCGCCACGCCGATCCCGGCCGGCCAGTGCGCACGCACCGAACCGGGCAAGCCGGCCACGACCTGCCCGGCCTATCCGGGCGCGATCACCACCGCCGGCAACGGCGCCGCCTACTTCGACGGCATGGTCTTCAATCCGCTGGGCAGCGTGGTGTACTACCTGAAGCCGGTCAGCCGCACCTTCGACAAATGGCTGCCGAGCATGAACCTGCGCTACGAGGTGAGCAAGGACCAGATCGCGCGCTTCGGCGCCAGCCGCACCATCGGCCGCCAGAACTACAACATCCTGGGCAGCGGCTTCGGCACCCCGACCTGCGACGCCAACGGCTGCCGCGTGACCGGGCCGAATCCGGACATGCGTCCGCTGGTTTCGGACAACGTCGATCTGTCCTATGCGTGGTACTTCGGTCCGCGCTCGGTGCTGGCGGTCAGCGCCTTCCACTCGAAGATCGACGGTTACGCCAAGACCGGCGCAACCGGCGCTTCCACGGTGGACCTGATCGATCCGCGCGACCAGACCGTCAAGACCTTCGCCATCAATACCGCCTCGCAGCAGGGTGCGAAGATCAGCGGCCTGGAGCTGCAATACGAGCAGCCGATCGGCGATACCGGCTTCGGCTTCACCTCGAACGTCAGCCGCGCCAAGACCAAGGTCGACGACGGACGTCCGATGGTGGGCGCCTCGGAATGGGCCGGCAACCTGGGCCTGTACTTCGAGAACGACAAGCTGTCGACCCGCCTGGTCGCGAACTACCGCGGCGAGTATGTCAGCAGCACGACGGCGCCGTCGCCGACCGCGAACAGCCAGGGCCTGTCGGTGATCAACGGCGTGGCGATGCCGACCGCGCCGACCTACGCCGACGCCGTCACGACGCTCGCGTTCTCGCTGAACTACTACCTCACGAAGAACATCGAGCTTGCGTTCAGCGCCAACAACCTGACCAATGCCAAGCGCGCCCAGTATCGCTACAGCGAGGAAGAGCAGCAGAAGCTGGACGTCAGCGGCCGACAGTACTACGTGAACCTGCGCTACAAGTTCTAAGAACCTGGCAGCGTTTCCTTTGGGGGGAGCTTCGGCTCCCCCTTTTTTATTCGGCCCGGGAGCGCTTTCCGCTTGCGCCCGCCGCCTTGTAGGACGCGGCCTATCGAAAAATGTGCGGCAGCTAACGGTCGCGAAATGGGGTCGCCGTTATGATGGAGCCGTGTGAGTGAGGCGCTGCGCTGCAAGCGATGCAGAGGGCGCCGACAGCTCGACAGGTTAGCCGGTCGCCTCGAGGACCGGCACCAGATCCGGGCCGGCGTTCATCACCTCACGACGAACGACGGCCCCACAACGGGAGCGGAGGTTGCCAATGTCCGAGATCAAGCATCCACCCAAGCATGTGGTCCGTGAATACCTCGAACGCCGCGCACGCGATACGGCGCCGCCGCCGTCGCCGGAAGAAATCCGGCGCCAGCTCGGTTGGGGCATGCTGATGCCCTCCGACCTCAAAATGGGCACCAACCGCTCCTGATTTCGGCCGCGCCTTTGGCGCGGCGTCCCATCCAAGGAGACCGCCATGACCCGCAAGATCGGCAGCAAACACGAAGCACAGCACCGCGGCACGAAGGAACGCCAGGAGATCCGCCGCACCAACATCGCCCGCGAGGCCGTCAAGATGGCCGAGGCCCGCGCGAAGTACCGCAACCAGGTCAAGGGCCGCCCGCAGCTGGAAGCAGCCGCGGCCTGAGGCCCGGCGCATTGCCCATCTGGCCCGCCATTGGCGGGCTTTTTTTATTCCTCCGCCGATCCGCCGCCGTTCGCCGACATGTTCGGCTGCCTCCCGCCGCCCGCCGAAAACTTCGCCATTCACCGCCTTCCCGCCGCCATTCGCCGAAATGCGCTCTCTCCCGGCCTCGCCCGCTTGGTATCGTGTGTCCATACCAATCACACACAAGGAGTCACGCAAATGGATACCGAAGACGCGTACCGCTGGCGCAAACAGGTCGTCTGGGGTCTCTTGATGATCGCCGTCGGCGTCGTTGTCCTGCTCGACCGCATGTACTATATCGACGCCGGCGATTACTGGCACTACTGGCCGCTGCTGCTGGTCGTGGTCGGGATCAACCAGACCATCGGCTACCCGAGCCCGCGCGAATTCGGCAACGGCGTATGGACCATCTTCATCGGCCTGTGGCTGTTTGCCTGCTTCGAACACCTGTTCGGCCTCACCTTCCGCAACAGCTGGCCGCTGTTCATCCTGGCCTGGGGCGTGAAGCTGGTGTTCCAGCCGCTGGTGGCGCGCCGCTTCCAGCAGGCGCAGTCGCAGCAGCAGGGCTTTATCGACAATCCGGAGAAGCGTTATGAAAAGTGATATCCAGTCCAGGGGCGTGAAGAGCCAGATCGTGCTCGGCGTGCTCGTCATCGTGATGGGCCTGCTGTTCCTGCTCGATAACCTCGACATCCTCGACATGCACCGCGCGATCTCGTTCTGGCCGATGGTCTTCATCATCGCCGGCGTGGTCAAGCTCTACGACACCGAGACCCGCGGCGGGCAGCTGCTGGGCGCCTGCCTGGTGGGCCTCGGCGTCCTGATCATCCTCGACCGGATGGACATCATCGACTTCAATGTCCGCACCATGTGGCCACTGTTCTTCATCGGCTTCGGCATCTACACGATCTACCGGGCCCGCACCGGCCGGCGCCTGATCCAGATCGACGGCGTCAAGGGCGAGCAGGACCTGAAAGGCGAGGGCGTGGTGGACATCATGGCGGTGCTGGGCGGCTTCGAGCGGCGCGTCTACACGCCGGCTTTCCGCGGCGGCGAGATCACCGCCATCATGGGCGGCTGCGGCCTCGACCTGCGCAACTCCTCGATCGAGGGCGAGGCGGTGGTGAACGTGTTCGCCTTCTGGGGCGGCGTGACGCTGAAGGTGCCGCCCGATTGGACGGTCGTCCTGGACGGCACGCCGATCATGGGCGGTTTCGAGGAAAAGACCGTACGCCCGCCCGACCACAGCAAGCGCCTGATCGTGCGCGGTTACGCGATCATGGGCGGCGTCGAGGTGCGCAACTGATGGCACTGGTGGCGCAATGAGCGGGAGTTTCTGGGCGCGGCGCAGCGTCGTGCTCTACCTGCTGGCCTGGCTGATGCTGGGCCTCCTGATCGCCGGGCTCCTGGTGGCGACGCTGGACGCCGGCCTGGGGCCCAGCCTGCTGTTCGCCGTGCCCCTGATGCTGTGCTATGCGAGCGCCTGCGGCTTCTCCGCCTACTACCTGTGCCGCGCCTATCCGTTGGCGGAGCAGAGGCTCAGGGCGGTGCTCTCGGTCTTCCTCTTCAGTGGCTTCAGCGCGGCCCTGCTGTGGTGCGCGGCGGGCAGCGCCTGGGCGGCCCTGTGCGCCTGGCTGCTGCCGGGCGAGGCGGTGGTGCAGGTGACGCGTCCCTTCGCCGCGCTGATGTTCGCGATCGGGGTGCTGCTGTACTGGATGACGGCGGTGGCGCACTACCTGGCGCTGGAATTCGACCGGGCGCGCCGCGCCGAGACCCAGGCGCTGGAAGCGCGCCTGCTGGCCCAGGATGCCGAGCTGCGCATGCTGCGCACCCAGATCGATCCGCACTTCCTGTTCAACAGCCTGAATTCGATCAGCGCGCTCACCAGCATCGATGCGGGCCGGGCGCGCGACATGACGCTGCAGCTGGCGGGCTTCTTCCGCCAGACGTTGGGCCTGGAGGCGAACCGGAAGGTCGCCTTGCGCGAAGAGGTGGCCCTGCTGGCCCGCTTCGTCGCGATCGAGCAGGTGCGCTTCGGTCCGCGCCTGGCCTTCGAACAGAAGCTGGGCGAGGGTGCGGAAGATTGCCTGCTGCCGCCGATGATCCTGCAGCCCCTGGTCGAGAACGCGGTCAAGCACGGGATCGGACAGCGCCTGGAGGGCGGCGCCATCGTGCTTGTCGCGGAGCGCGCCGCTTCGCTGCTGCGGATCCGCGTCGAGAACGACATCGATCCGGAGGAGTCGCCCAGGAGCGGCAACGGCATCGGGCTGCAGAACGTGCGCCAGCGCCTGGCGGCGGCCTATGGGGTCGAGGCCAGCGTGCACTGGACGCGCGATAAGAACATATTCAGGGTGGACATGATGCTGCCCGCGGAAACTGGAGGGGAATAGACATGCGAGTGCTGATCGTCGACGACGAACACCTGGCGCGCGCGCTGCTGCGCGAATACCTGGCGGACCATGCCGATGTGGAGATCGTGGGCGAGTGCGCCAACGGCTTCGAGGCCGTCAAGGCCATCGGCGAGCTGGACCCGGAACTGGTCTTCCTCGACATCCAGATGCCGAAGCTCGACGGCTTCGAGGTCGTGGAACTGGCGGGCGGCAAGCCCCACTATGTGTTCGCCACCGCCTACGACCAGTTCGCGCTGCGCGCTTTTGAAGTGCATGCGATCGACTACCTGCTCAAGCCCTTCAGCCGCGAACGGCTCGCCCAGGCATTGGCGCACGCGCGCAGCCGCCAGCCGCAAGCCGGACAGGCCCAGGCGCTCAATGCCGTGGTGCAGGAGGCTGCCCGCCGCCACGGCCACCTGGAACGCATCCTGATCAAGGACGGCACCCGCGTGCACGTGCTCGCCGCCGGCTCGGTCGACTACATCGAGGCGCAGGACGACTATGTGCAGGTGAACGCAGCCGGCAAGGGGTGGCTCAAGCACCAGCGCCTGTCCGAGCTGGAAACCCAGCTCGACCCGCAGGTCTTCGTGCGCATCCACCGCTCGTACATCGTCAACCTCGGCGCGATCGCGCGAATCGAACCGGCCAGCAAGGACAACTACTGCGCCGTGCTGAAGGACGGCGTCAAGCTGCCGATCAGCCGCAGCGGCTATGCGCGGGTGCGCGAGCTGATGCGCTAATCCACGCTCCACCAGGCGGGCAGCAGCGCGCGCACCTCGGAACGGGCGAAGCGGTCGTCGATCAGCCACACCACGCCGCGGTCCTGCTCGGTGCGGATCACGCGGCCGGCCGCCTGCACCACCTTCTGCATGCCCGGATACAGGTAGGTGTAGTCGTAGCCGGCCCCGAACATGGCTTGCATCCGTTCGCGCAGCTGCTCGTTGACCGGATTCACCTGGGGCAGGCCGAGCGTGGCGACGAAGGCGCCGATCAGGCGCTCGCCCGGCAAGTCGATGCCTTCGCCAAACGACCCGCCCAGCACCGCGAAGCCGACCCCGCGGCTCTCCAGGGTGAAGCGCTCGAGGAAGGCCGCGCGTTCCGCCTCGCTCATGCGGCGCTCCTGGCGCCAGGCCGGCACCTCGGGATGCTCCTGCGCCAGGCGCTCCAGGACCTGCTCCAGATAGTCGAAGCTGCTGAAGAAGGCCAGGTAGTTGCCGGGCTGCCCGGCATACTGGCGCGCGATCAGGCCGGCGATCGGGCCGAGCGAGGAGGCGCGTTGCTGGTAGCGGGTCGAGATGTTGCCGGCGATGTGGACGTCGAGCTGGCTGCTCGTGAAAGGCGAGGCGACATCGGCCCAGGCCGTGTCCTGGGGCATGCCGAGCAGGTCGCAGAAATAATGCCAGGGACTGAGCGTGGCCGAGAACAGGGTGGCCGAGTGGGCCTGGGCGAAGCGCGGCGCGAGGAAAGGCGCGGGCACGACGTTGCGGATGCTGATCACGGAATCGCGCACGCCCGCGCGTGTGAGATCGCACAGCGAATGCTCGCCGAAGGATTCCGCCAGGCGGATGAAGCCGAGCGCATCGAAATGGAAGCGCTGCAGTTCGGGGTCGAGGGGCCCCGGGAATTCGGCGAGGAAGTCGTTGACGGTGCTGGTGGCGTTCTGCAGGGCGTCGAGCAACTTGTCGGGCAGGGCCGGGAGCACCTGGTAGGGCGCGGGGGCCTCCTTGTCGACACCTAGCCAGGCGCGCCCGACCCGCTCGAGCGCCTTCTTCACCAGCATGGGCGCGTTGGCGCGGGCCGCGCGCAGGTTGCTGCGGTCCAGTTCCGCGCTGTACATCGAGCGTGCGCGCGACACCATATTGTGGGCCTCGTCGACCAGCACGCTGGCGCGCCAGCCATTGTTCTGGGCGAGGGCGTAGAGCATGGCGCCGCCGTCGAAATAATAATTGTAGTCGCCGACCGTCATGTCGGCCCAGCGCGCCATCTCGCTGCCCAGGTAGTAGGGGCAGACGTCATGTGCGAGCGCGACCTCGCGCAGGGCCTCGCGGTCGAGAACCGCGACGTCGGCCGCTGCCTCGCGCGCCGCGGGCAGGCGGTCATAAAAGCCCTTCGCGAGCGGACAGGCGTCGCCCTGGCAGGCCTTGTCCGGGTGCTCGCAGGCCTTGTCGCGCGCCGTCAGTTCGAGCACACGCAGCGGCAGGCCCTTGCCCGCGCCCAGGCTGGCGGCGGCATCGATCGCCAGGCGCCGCCCGGGCGTCTTGGCGGCCAGGAAGAAGACCTTGTCCAGCTTCTCCTGCGGCAGCGCCTTCAGGACCGGAAAGAGGCTGCCCACGGTCTTGCCGATGCCGGTCGGCGCCTGGGCCAGCAGGCAGCGTCCGCTGGCATTGGCCCGGTAGACGTTCTCGGCGAGCTCGCGCTGGCCGGGGCGAAAATTCGCATGCGGGAAGGCGAGGGTGGCAAGGGCGGCGTCGCGGCTGCCGCGGTGCGCCGCTTCGCTCGCGGCCCAGGACGCGAAGCGCGCGCACAGGTCCTCGAACAGGGTGGCCAGATCCAGCGCCGCGCGGGTCTCGCGCAGCACGGTCTCGAGCCCCGTGCCGATGTCGTAGTAGACCAGGGCCAGGTTGACGGACTCGAGGCCGAGCTGGCGGCACAGCAGGTGGCCGTAGACGCGCACCTGGGCCCAGTGCAGGTGGCGGTGGTTGTCGGGGATGTTCGCGAACTTGCCGCGGTGGGTCTTGATCTCTTCGATCAGGTTCTGGTCCGGGTCGTAGCCGTCGGCGCGGCCGCGCACGTGCAGCATGCCCCAGTCGCCGGACAGGGAGACTTCGGTGCGGTAGTTGGGGCCGCGCCGGCCAGTGACCACCGCATGGCCGGCAATGCCTTCCTGGGCCGTGGGCGAGGGCGTGAAGCGGATGTCGAGGTCGCCCTGCCTGGCGGTGAACTCGCACAGCGCCCGCACGGCCACACCGTACTTGTCGCCTTCGGTCAAGCGGCCTGCTCCCACTGCAGGTAGCACACCGACACCGGCATGCCGTGGGCGGCGCAGTAGTCGATCCAGCGCAGCTGGTTGTCCTGCAGGCGGTCGCCAGGACCCTTCACCTCGATCATCGTGTAGCGCTGTTCTTTCGGCCAGAACTGGATCAGGTCGGGGAAGCCCGTGTGGTTTTCCTTCACGTCGATCAGGATCCGCTCGCACCACTTGCGCAGGTGGGCCGGCGGGATGCAACGCAAGGCCAGCTCGAGCAGCTCTTCGCTCAGCGCGCCCCAGTAGACGAAGGGCGAGGCGATGCCGGCCTTCTCCGCATAGTTGCGGAGGATGGTGTCGCGGTAGCTGCCGTCGTCGAGCGCGGCCAGGCAGGCTGCGAAGTCGGGGGCGCGGCGCTGGGCGAAGTCCGGGCTGTGGAGGTCGGCCGGGCCGCGCTGGAAGGGGTGGAAGAAGGCGCCGGGCACGGCGGCGAACACGGCGCGCCAGCACAGCAGGCCGAACAGGGAATTGGCCAGTGCATTCTCGACGTAGAACACGGGCGCATCTTCGGCTTCCAGGTGCTCGCGCACCACGCCTTCGACCCACCAGTCGCCGGCGGGCATGGGCAGGCAGAGGTCGATCCGGTGCGGGGAGGCGGTGCGGCACGGCGGCAGCTTGGCGTGACCCAGTCGCCGCGCCAGGCGCGGGGCGATGCGCAGCAGGTGCTGGCGCTCGGCTTCGCTCTCGGGGGCGGCCTGGGCCTGCTGCAGGAGGGCGTAGGCGTCGTCGAAGCGCTCGTGCTTTTCCAGCACGCGGATCGCCCGGCCGCGCGCGCCCAGGTAGCGGCAGCGCGCGTACAGAGCGTAGGCATTGTCCCAGTCCTTGAGCTTCTCGAAACCCTGGGCCACCTGGAACAGCAGCTTCTCGCGCCGTCCCACCAGCCAGTCGTTGTCGAAGTCGTGCTCGGGCAGGTCGCGCACGATTCCGTCCAGGGCCTCGCCGGCGTAGAAACGCTGCTTGCAGTCGTGCAGGCGCAGGTAGTGCTCGACGTCGGCGCGCGAACGGAAGCCGCGCGAGGCCTGCGAGATCTCGACCTGCTCGAAGCGGAACATGCCGAGGTCCGACAGCACGAACTCGGTCCAGTCCTGGTGCAGGTTGCCGAAGAAGATCAGGCGCAGCCGTTCGCACAGCGGTTTGACGAGGATGCGCAGGGCGACGTCCTCGCAGTCGCGGTGCCACGCCGAGAAGGGGCGGCTGTCGGGAAACAGCGCGCGCAGCGCTTCCAGCTGCTCGCTCTTGCGCGCGCTCTTCGAGGGCAGATGGGGACCGAAGGCGGCGGCGATCTCGGCCTTCAGCAGCAGTTCGAACAGTTCGTCGAGATCGACCGCCGGATCGCGCTCGACCCAGCCGGTGCCGAGCAGGTGCCGGGCGGCCTCGAGCGGACAGCCGATTTCCGCATATACCAGCTTGCTGGCGCGGAACAGCTCGCCCTTGCGCATGACCATGCGCACGAACAGGGCACGGGCATTCTGCGGCAGGGTCGGGAAGGCGGCGAGGAAGGCGAGCTCGTCTTCCGTGAGGAGGTCGCGATATCGCTCGCCGATCCAATCAAGGACGCGCTGGAAATTGTCCAGATAATAAAACTCGTTTTCCAGAACCCTGATCATGGTGTGACGTCGTACTGTGCTTATGTACAGTATAACGCCACTTCGTCGCAAGAACCCAGCCGTATCGGCGTTTTTCGACGCCGATGGTGGCTTTTCGCCACGTTACTGGCGGTTTGGGCGGGCCTGGCAGGAATCGTTCGGGCACAGCAGTTCGGTCATCTGGGAGCCTTCCGGGGCGTGGCCGTTGGCGTGGACGATGACGGCGGAGATCAGGGCGACGTCCGGATCGACCGGCGCTTCCGTGGCCCGTACGGGGGCGGCCGGCCGCTGCGCTTTTGCCTGCGCCGGCCGTACGCCACTGCGGGCCAACGTGACCGGGCGCGGGCGCGGGGCCGCTGCCGCTGGTGCGGGGGCGGCCACGACGGCCTTCGGGGCCGGTTTCGCGGAGGCGGCGGCCGGCGGCGCCGGCGCCTTCGCAGTTGTTCCCGGGGCCGGCTTGAGCAGGCGCAGGGGCGGCACGTCATCCTGCGGCTTCTGGTCGACGATCACCGCGGCGCTGCCGGAGCGTGCGGCGGGCGGGCCCTCGGCAAGGGCGACCTGGACGAGGGCGGGAGCAGGGTGCGCCGCTGCCGGGGCCGGCAGCGGCGCGGCGGCCATCGTGCTGCGTTCCACGTCCGGACGCAGGCCGTCGTTGCCGGCGGCCAGCCAGACCAGGGTGCCGGTCAGGGCAATGGCGACGGCTGCGCTCGCGCCATACCAGGCCAGCCGCGTCGGCGAGGCGCCGGCGCCGGTTCCGCGCTTGCGCGTGGGGTCGCGCTCGAGCATGGCCAGGATGCTGTCCTCGCCGCTCGTCCTTACACGTTTGGGCGACATCAGGTTCGGGCGCATGGACTCTGCTTGATTTTCGTCTGTAGGCCGCACGGCATTACTCCTAAGATTGGTTCTCCCAATGCTGATTAGAAACAATCTTGGAGGTAGCGATGCTGATTTTCCAGGTCTTCGACAAGGGCGTGCTGGACGATGCGGAAGGGCGCCAGATCGACTTCCGCAACACCATCATCATCCTGACATCGAACGTGGGCTCGAGCCAGATGATGGCGGCCTGCCTGAACAAGCCGCTCAGCGAGGTGCCCACGCCCGAGCAGCTGGCGGAACTGATCCGCCCCCAGCTCATGAAGCATTTCAAGCCGGCCTTCCTGGGACGCCTGTCGGTGGTGCCGTTCTATCCGATCCGCGACGAGGTGCTCAGCAACATCATCCGCCTGAAGCTGGACCGCATCAAGGCGCGCGTGCTGGACAACCACCGCGCCCGCTTCGAGTACGACGACGCCCTGGTGTCGGCGGTCCTGAGCCGCTGCACCGAGGTCGATTCCGGCGCGCGCAACGTCGACAACATCCTGGGCGGCACCCTGCTGCCCGAGATCGCGGACAGCGTACTGGCGCGCATGGCCGAGGGCGGCGCCATCTCGCGCGTGAAGGTCGGCGCGACCAGGGCCGGCAAGTTCAAGTACGCGATCGAATGAGGAGCGAGCATGCTGAACCTCGATAAACTGCTGGTCCCGATCAGCATGGACCGGCCCTGCGGCGAGGACCTCGCGTTCTCGCCCGACGTCGACGCCATCAACCGCGCGCGCCAGGCCGACGACCCGTCGATCGAGCAGGGCGCCTGGGTGACGGCGCTGAAGGAGGCGGACTGGAAGTTCGTCACCAAGCGCTGCACGGAACTGCTGGAGACGCGCAGCAAGCACCTGCAGCTGGCGGTCTGGCTGCTCGAAGCCGCCACCAGGACGGGGGGAACGGCGGGCATGGCCGCCAGCCTGCGCCTGGTGAGCGGCCTGTGCGAGCGCTACTGGGATGCGCTGCACCCGCTGCCCGACGAAGACGGCTTCGAGCGCCGCATCGGCAACCTGGCCTGGGCTGCGGCCCGGATCGCGCCCCTGGTCAAGGAGCTGCCGCTGGCCGACGGCGTCACCATGGGCGCGTGGGAAGCGGCGCGCACCCGCGGGCCGGAAGCGCTGGCCGAGCTGGAGGCGGCGCGCGCCAGGGCTGCCCCCGCCGCGCGCCAGGCGCTGGCGGAAGCGGCGCACGACTGCCTGGCGGCGCTGGCGGAACTCGAGAAGGTGGTCGACACGCGCCTGGGCGTCGACGGACCGAGCTTCGGCGCGGCGCGGGCCGCCCTCGAGAACTTCGAGGACATGGCCGCGCCCATGGTGCCGGCCAAGGTGGACACGGCGGTGGCGGCGCCGGGCGCGGTGGCGACGGTCGCGCATGCGGCGTCACGCGTGATGCTGCCCGAGGGACCGCTGCACAGCCGCGAGCAGGCGATTGCCCAGCTGCGCGCGGTCGCCGAGTTCTTCCGCCGCACCGAGCCGCACAGCCCGGTCGCCTACCTGGCCGAACGCGCGGCGCGCTGGGGCGAGCAGCCGCTGCACGCGTGGCTGCGCTCGGTGATCAAGGACGATGCTTCGCTGGCGAAACTGGAAGAACTGCTGGGGGTGGAAGCGGAAGGGGGTTGAAAGAAAATTTCATCCAGGTGCTCGAGATGAAATTTTCTTTCGTACGGTGGACGGCGAACCCGCCCACCGTACAGTTTACTGCTGCGCCGGCTGCACCATCGAGCTGGCCTTGGCGATCTGCGCCTCGACCGTCTGCACCGCCTGGCGCGTGGCCTGGGTCACCTGTTCATAGCCCTTGAATGCATTGTCGATCGCGGTCTTGATGATCTCGACTGCATTCTCCGAGCCCGGCTTGACGTTCTGCGTCACGTCGTAGATCAGGGCCGACAGGGTGCTCTTGGCTTCGGCCACGTGGGTGTCGGCGGCCTGGCGGAATTCGTTGTGCATCTCGTCGATGATGGTTTTCAGCTGCTCGCGGTATTCGGCGGCGCCTTGCACGCCCGGCTGCATGCGCGCATGCAGTGCGGCGATCGCGGCCTTCGGGTCACCCGCACGCGCCATTTCCTGGCCGGCGGCCAGCGAGCCTTCCATCGAGCTCTTGGCCGCGTTCATGTTCAGCGCCACCACCTGTTCCACGCCCTTGACGGTTTTGTTGGCGAGGGCTTCGAAGGTCTGCATCTGCAGGTCGAACAGGGTCTTGGTGGCGTTGGCAAACTGCTCGGGACTCGTGAACATTGCTTGTCTCCTTAGTATGGGATCGGATGAGCCTTGCTACCCCATTATTTAGCAACAATGAGTTTTTCGCAACGCGCGTCCCGATACGGACCAGCAGTTTTTTCCCAGCCCGGCCCCAGCGGTGTCTGCGAGCAGGTCAGGGCGCCGTTGAGCTTGCTGCGCCACTGGAACCAGGGCGCCGGGCCGGCCAGGGCCGAGGCGGCAAGGGAGAGGGCGAGGAGGGGGAGGACGATTCGTTTCATACCCTGCCGAGCTTAACGCGCTGGCGCCCCAAGTCAAGCAGGGGCTTGACCTTCCTGCGATGGGAAGGTGTATGCTGCCTCCGGAAAACAACAGGAGATGACGATGCAGCAAGCCGCCCTGACCATCGGCGACGCCGCCAAGGCCTCCGGCGTGTCCGCCAAGATGATCCGCCACTATGAATCGATCGGCCTGATCGACGCGGCCCGGCGCACCGACAGCGGCTACCGCCTCTATTCCGACCAGGACGTGCACGTGCTGCGCTTCGTGCACCGCGCCCGCGAGCTCGGTTTTTCGCTCGAGCAGATCGGGGTCCTGCTGAGCCTCTGGCAGGACAAGAGCCGCGCCAGCGCCGACGTGCGCGCCCTGGCGCGCAGCCACATCACGGCGCTGGACCGCAAGATCGCCGAAATGCAGGCCATGCGCCGCACGCTGGAATCGCTGGCCGCTTCCTGCCATGGCGACGCGCGCTCGGATTGCCCGATCCTCGACGATCTCGCCGCCAGCTAGCCCGGGTTCAGGGCCAGCGGCCGTAGCGGCGCCAGGTCCGGGAAGGCGGTGACGCGATAACGCTCCGGGAAGGCATGCGGCACCGGCTGCATCAGGTGGCCGCAGGCGGTGCACAGCGCGTCCCATGGCAGTACCAGCAGTTCCTTCTGCCCGTCGCCATCGTCCGGCACGAACAGCGCGACCCGGTCGGTGCGCGGCAGCAGGGCGTCGACACCCTTGGTCCAGCTGGCCAGGCTGTATTCCTCGCCGGTTTCCATGATGCGCATCACCTTGTAGGTGGCCACGAAGATGTCGCTGCCGTCCTTTTCGTGCAGCTCGTCCATCGTCTCCTTCTGCGCCGCATAGTCGCCATGGCGGTACTGGCGGTCCAGGCGCGCCAGCGCTCCGCGGACCTGCGCGTCCTCGGGCAGGTGCTCGACGGGGCGTCCATCCACGAAGCGGTAGAGCTGGGCCGACACCGGCCGCGTGTCCTCGTCGGCGATGCGCTGGGCCAGCGCCACCATGGCGCGCACCCCTTCGACGTCGTTGCCGGAGGCGAGCAGCAGGGTGCCGCGATTCGGAATCATCGCCAGCGGGTTGGCGCCGGCGGTGCGGTGCGCCAGGTCGGGCAGCAGCAGGCGCGAGGAATCGTAGGCATCGCCCCAGTCGCCCGCGTGGACGCCGGGCGCGACCTGGGTGAAGCGGTCGACCGTCGCGTCGCGCAGATTGTCCATGGCGGCGGCCAGCGCCTCGTCCTGGCTCACGCCCCACCGCACCAGCTGGTCCGCACCAAAAGACTGCATCGCATCGTCGCCGTCGTAGACCAGCATCAGCGTCGCGTCGCGGCTGAACGGCAGGACCAGGAAGCCTGACGGCGTGCCGGGATCCCTGCCGTGCTCCATCAGGCGCAGGTATTCCATCATGCCGCGGCCACGCAGGGCCGGCATCAGGTGGGCGCGCGCCTCGGCGAAGCTGGCGGGAATGCCGGATGGCTGCATCGAGGCCACCGTCCGTTCGAGCTGCAGCACACGGTCGGCCTTGCTGGCCGCGCAATACTCGCTGTACAGGTTGTGCAGATTGATGACGTGGCCGCCGTTGGCGCCGACCAGCAGGCGAAAGCCCGCTTCGTCGTAGTGGACAGATTCGCCCGGCTGGTGGATGGCCAGTTGCTTGATGAGGAGCTGGGCATATTTTGCCGGCGTCGGCGGCCGGCGGAAGAAATCGAAGAGGGACATGGGGCGCAGTCTAGGGCGATTTGCCGCGCCTGTCCAAACCGGGGGCATAAAACGCAAAACGCCGTAAGCCTTTTCCAAAGCTTACGGCGTTTTGCGGGATCTTGATCGATCCTAGGTAGAGTTTGGTGCCCACGGAGGGACTCGAACCCCCACACCTCGCGGCACATGGACCTGAACCATGCGCGTCTACCAATTCCGCCACGTGGGCACTGATACTGCTA
Organism: Massilia sp. BKSP1R2A-1; assembly: GCF_050586525.1. NCBI lineage: Bacteria > Pseudomonadati > Pseudomonadota > Betaproteobacteria > Burkholderiales > Oxalobacteraceae > Massilia > Massilia sp. BKSP1R2A-1. The sequence goes on from NZ_JBOBRE010000001.1 coordinate 633,567, forward strand.
CAACAAAACTTCTACTACATTACTACTGCGGATATACATCCGGCAGATGGTGCCCACGGAGGGACTCGAACCCCCACACCTCGCGGCACATGGACCTGAACCATGCGCGTCTACCAATTCCGCCACGTGGGCATATTTGCTTCGATTACTGCTAACTACTGTGCTGCCTTCCGCTCCGGCGGGAAACCCGCCAGGCCTACGATACTGCATACTGCTGCGGAGTACTACCGGTAGAGTGGTGCCCACGGAGGGACTCGAACCCCCACACCTCGCGGCACATGGACCTGAACCATGCGCGTCTACCAATTCCGCCACGTGGGCACTGAACTGCTAACTCTGCTACAATATCAGGCTTTGTCATTTTTCGCTAGATCAACTTTCGTTCGATCCCAGCGTTGAACGCCGAATTACAACCTGACACTGCTACTGCTTTCTCTCCCGCTTCGGCTTGCGACCGTTGCTGAAGAGACCGAGATTATAGCGGAAGGATTTCAAAAGTCAAAGACCCTCGCAGCGGGGTCTTTCGCTTCTTGCGCACCAGTTTCCGCGAGCACGCTTCGCCGCATATGTTAGGCGAATCGGATGGCAATCCCTTACACTACGCCTGCCAAGGTATTAATCAAGCGCCCGCATTGGCGGCGCCCATCATTAAGAGAAATAAGAAAACGATTTGAAGCAACCTACTCATACCATTCCTAGCCGCGAGGAAATCCTCGCCGTCTTCCGTAGTGCCAAGGGTCCGCTGGAAGCGGCTGACCTGGCGCGTCTACTGAAGGTCAAGCCCGCCGCACAGGAAGTGCTCGGCCGCCGCCTGAACGCGATGGAGCGCGACGGCCAGATCCGCGCCGACCGCGGCGGCAGCTATATGCTGGCCGACCAGTCCGGCTTCATCACCGGCAAGGTCAGCGCGCACCGCGACGGCTACGGCTTCGTCATTCCGGACGAGGGCGGCGACGACCTGTTCCTGAACGACAAGGAAATGAACAAGGTGCTCAATGGCGACAAGGTGCGCGCCAAGGTCACCGGCACCGACCGCCGCGGCCGGCTGGAGGGCACCATCGTCGAGGTGGTCGAGCGCGCCAACACCCACATCATCGGCCGCCTGATGAACGAGGGCGGCGTGTGGATCGTCTCGCCCGAAGACAACCGCATCAGCCAGGACGTGCTGGTGTCGGGCGGCCCCGGCAAGGCCAAGGCCGGCCAGGTGGTCAGCGTCGAGCTGATCGAGCAGCCTTCGCGCTTCCAGCAGCCGACCGGCCGCATCGCCGAAGTGCTGGGCGAGCTGGACGACCCCGGCATGGAAATCGAGATCGCCGTGCGCAAGTTCGGCGTGCCCCACGTGTTCTCGCCCGCCGCCCTGAAGCAGGCCAACCGCCTGCCGAACGAAGTGGTCGATGCCGACCTGGCGGACCGCGTCGACCTGCGCGACGTGCCCCTGGTGACCATCGACGGCGAAGACGCGCGCGACTTCGACGACGCGGTCTACTGCGAACCGGTCAAGATCGGCCGTACCAAAGGCTACCGCCTGCTGGTGGCGATCGCCGACGTCAGCCACTACGTGAAACCGAACGACGCGCTGGACGTCGACGCGATCGAGCGCAGCACCTCGGTCTACTTCCCGCGCCGCGTGATTCCGATGCTGCCGGAGAAGCTGTCCAATGGCCTGTGTTCGCTGAACCCTGCGGTGGACCGCTGCACCCTGGTGTGCGACATGGTCGTCACGAGCGACGGCGAAGTCGTGGCCTACCAGTTCTATCCGGCCGTGATGCACTCGGCCGCGCGCCTGACCTATAACGAAGTGGCCGAGATCCTCGGCAACACGGCCGGCCCCGAGGCACAGCGCCGTCCGGGCATCGTGCCGCACCTGCTGAACCTGAACGAGGTGTTCCGCGCGCTGCTGAAGGCGCGCCAGGAACGCGGCGCGATCGACTTCGAGACCACCGAGACCTACATCGTCTGCAATGCCGTCGGCAAGATCGAGAAGATCATCCCGCGCACCCGCAACGATGCGCACCGCCTGATCGAGGAGTGCATGCTGGCCGCCAACGTGTGCGCGGCCGACCTGCTGATCCGCCACAAGCACCCGGGCACCTTCCGCATCCACGCGGTGCCGACCGAAGAGAAGCTGCTGCAGCTGCGCACCTTCCTCAAGCTGGTCGGCCTGAACCTGGGCGGCGGCAACAAGCCGACCGCGCGCGACTACGCCGAGACGATGCAGAAGATCAAGGAGCGCCCGGACGCGGCCCTGCTGCAGACCATGCTGCTGCGCTCGATGCAGCAGGCCGTCTACAGCCCGGACAACGTCGGCCACTTCGGCCTGGCCTACGAGGCCTACGCCCACTTCACCAGCCCGATCCGCCGCTACCCGGACCTGCTGACCCACCGCGCCATCAAGGCCATCCTGCAAGGGAAGAAGTACGAGCCGAAGGGCATCGAGCTGGGCAAGCTGAACACGACGCTGTCGAATTCGGCGAGGAAGCAGGCCGCCAAGGACAAGGCCGCCGGCACCCAGAAGAACGAGAAGGACCTGACGATCTGGGACGCGCTGGGCGTGCACTGCTCGGCCAACGAACGCCGCGCCGACGAAGCCTCGCGTGACGTCGAGAACTGGCTCAAATGCTTCTTCATGCAGGACAAGCTGGGTGAGGACTTCACCGCCACCGTGTCCGGCGTGACCGCCTTCGGCCTGTTCGTGACGCTCGACCAGCTCTACGTCGAAGGCCTGGTGCACATCAGCGCCCTCGGCACCGACTACTTCAAGTACGACGAAGCGCGCCACCAGCTGATCGGCGAGCGCACCGGACAGCGCTACGGCCTGACCGACAAGGTCAACGTGAAAGTCGCGCGTGTCGACCTGGAGTCGCGCAAGATCGACCTGGTGCTGGCCGACAGTGCGCCGAGCGCCGTACCGGCCCCGCTCGAACGCGCGCGCCAGGCGGCTGTCGAAGCACTGGAGCCGAAGCCGCCGAAGAAGCGCAAGGCCAAGGGGCCGGCTAGCGAACCGGTCGTCGACGCGGAGCCGGTCGAGGAAGACGTGGTCTTCGTTCCGCCGACCCGCGCGCCGCGCGCCCGCAAGACCACGGCGTCCAAGACGCCAGCCAAGAGTGCGGCCGCGGTGAAATCCGCGAGCGCACCGAAAACCAAGGCGGCGGCCAAGGATGTATCCAGGCCCGCCGCAGCCAAAACCAGCAGGAAGAAGAAGTAAGACATGAAGAATAAAATGCTTTTCGGTTTCCACGCCGTGACCTCGCGCTTGCGCCACGAGGCCCAATCCGTGGAAGAGATCTTCGTCGATGCCGAGCGCAACGACGCCCGCATGAAGGCCCTGATCGCCAATGCGAAAGAGGCCGGCGTGCGCGTCATGCCGGTCGAGGCCGCGCGCCTCGACAAGATCACCGGCACCCGCCGCCACCAGGGCGTGATCGCCTTCGCCAGCCAGCTGGCGCTGGCGCGCAACCTCGATGAGCTGCTCGACGCCATCGAAGGCCCGCCGTTGCTGCTGATCCTGGACGGCATCACCGACCCGCACAACCTGGGCGCCGCCCTGCGCGTGGCCGACGGCGCCGGTGCGCACGCGGTCATCGTCCCGAAGGACCGCGCGGTCGGCCTGAACGCCACCGCCGCCAAGGTCGCCAGCGGCGCCGCCGAGAGCGTCCCCTACATCACCGTCACCAACCTGGCGCGCACCATGCGCGAGCTGAAGGACCGCGGCATCTGGCTGATCGGCACCTCGGACGACGCCGACAAGGGCCTGTACGAAGCCGATTTTTCCGGTCCCGTCGCCATCGTGATGGGCTCGGAAGGCGAGGGCATGCGCCGCCTGACCCGCGAAACCTGCGACCTCCTGGTCAGCATTCCGATGTTCGGCTCGGTCGAGAGCCTGAACGTCTCGGTCGCCTCGGGCGTCTGCCTGTACGAAGCGCGCCGCCAGCGCCTCGCGCGCGAAGGCTGAGCAGTTCGAAGCACGGGTTCCCGCGACAGGCGGGAGCCCGCGTCCCGCCCCGGGACATCCCCCGCAGTCCTCCCAAGCAAACCTGGTAAACATACGCTACCATCATCATTGGTTTGCGATCATCCTTATTATGTTTTTCAACTTACGCGACGACATCCATAGCATCATCCAGCGCGACCCCGCCGCCCGCAACGGCTGGGAAGTCCTGACGTGCTACCCCGGCCTGCATGCCGTGATCATGCACCGCTGGGCGCACGCCTGCTGGAAGCTCAGGCTCAAGTGGGTCGGCCGCTTCATTTCCTATCTCGCCCGCGTCCTGACGGGCATCGAGATCCACCCGGGCGCCACCATCGGCCGCCGGGTCTTCATCGACCACGGCTTCGGCGTGGTCATCGGCGAGACCGCCGTGGTCGGCGACGACTGCACCATCTACCAGGGCGTGACGCTCGGCGGCACGACCCTGGTGGCCGGCACCAAGCGCCATCCGACGCTCGAGCGCGGGGTGATCGTCGGCGCCGGCGCCCAGGTGCTGGGCGCCTTCACGGTGGGCGAGTACGCCAAGATCGGCTCGAACGCCGTCGTCATCAAGCCGGTGCCCAGCGGCGCCACGGCGGTGGGCAACCCGGCCCACATCATCCGCAAGGAAGAGCAGTCGCGCAGCGCCCAGCTGTTCGCGGCCTATGGCGTCACACCCAACGGCGACGATCCCTTGTCGAAAGCCCTGCGCGGCCTGATCGACCATGTGGCGCGCCAGGACGAGCAGATCGAACGGCTCACCAACACCATGCGCGAGGCCGGCCTGTGCTGTCCCAAGGTCGCCGAGGGTGATAAACTCGATTCCGAACAACTGAACCGACTGGTCGACTGAGGAATCGCATGACGAATGACGTGACGGGCGCGCCGGAGAATACCGGCGCCGCCGCGAATGCCGCTGTACTGGATCCGCATGAAATCCGCGTGCTCGCGGTGCTCGCCGAAAAAGAAGCGCTGACCCCCGATAACTACCCGATGTCGCTGAACGCGATCGTCAACGGCTGCAACCAGGTGTCGAGCCGCGACCCCATCATGCAGCTCACCGACGAGGTGGCCCAGGACACCTTGCAGCGCCTGATCGAGAAGAAGCTGGTGAACGCCATCTCGCAGGCCGGCGCGCGCGTGGTGAAGTACGAGCACCGCATGCGCATCAAATGGACGCTGGAGCAGGACAAGGTGGCCGTCCTCAGCATCCTGATGCTGCGCGGCCTGCAGACTGCCGGCGAGATCCGCACCCGCACCGGCCGCCTGTTCGAATTCAAGAGCGTGCAGGACGTGGAGACCGTGCTGCAGTTCCTGATCGATAAATACCCGCCGCTGGTGGCGCGCCTGGAGCGCGCCCCCGGCACCAAGGAGCCGCGCTACGGCCACCTGCTGGGCGGCGAGATCAGCGCCACCTATGAGGCGCCGAGCACCGGCGCGGGCCTGGGCGGCGGTGGCGCGAGCCGCGTCGGCCAGCTGGAACAGGAAGTCGCCGCATTGCGCGGCGAACTGGAAAGCCTCAAGGCGCAGTTCGAGGCGTTTCGCCAGCAGTTCCAGTAACGGCGGCGACCACCGGGGCTTCGTCCGCGAAAGTCAGCTCGATCATCGCCTCGTCGCTCCAGCTCGAGTTCCCGATCGGGACCTCGTAGGAGTGTCCCTTCGAGCGCAGGAGGGCGGAGCGATTGCCCTCGACCAGGATCGCCTCACTGACCGGCCGCCCGGCGCGGTAGCCGAAATGCGCGTCCTTCGCGGCGCCCTTGTAGGCGGTCGATTTCTCGTCGCCGAAGAAGCTGCACCAGTCGGTCCGCAGCAGCAGGCCGTTGACCACGCCCACCCAGATGAACGGGATCTCCGACTTCGCGATGGCGATCTGCACCTTGCACTCCAGGCGCAGGTCGCCGAGCCGGCGCCGGTTCTCCGGCAGGCCGGGCGTCTTCACCTCGACTCCGATGCGGTACAGGCCGCGCTTCTGGTTCAGCTCCAGCTCGCTGTCGGCATCCTCGGCCGCCTCGCTGCGCGGCACCTCGAAGCGACCGTGGGCATCGAGCGCAATCGGCAGCGCGAAATCGCGGTCGCCGACCAGGCGCACCTTGAGCACGGCCGGCGGCGTCTTGCGGTCCTTGGGCTCGGCCACGAAGCGCAGCCTGTCGACCTGCGGCGCCAGCGCATGGTACTTGTCGAAGGCGTCGAGGCCGGCGAGGATGTGCTCGTACTTGCGGACCTCGGGATTGCGCATCGCGTTGACGTGCACGGGATCGAGTTCGCGGACCGGTTCATCCGCTGCGCCGGCGATGCCGGCGCCGCAGAGGAGCACGCTCCCGAACACCAGGGCGGGGAGGGCGCGCATCCGCTTCGCCCCCTCAGCCTTCATCGCGCCAGCGGCGCAGGCGCATCGCCGCGTAGATCATGCCCGCGCCAGCCAGGGCGCCGAGCCACACGCCGGGCTTGGCCAGGGTCCGGTAGGACTCGCCGAGCACCAGCATGGCGTCCAGGCCGTTCTGCATGTGCGAGAAGCTCGATCCGTCCACTTCGCTCAGCCACACGCCGGGCATCAGGCCGCCGAGCATGCGGGCGACGATCTGGTTGCCGATGAAGTCGATATCGAACTGCATCGGCGCCACCGGGCTGATCATGAAGTTAAGCCAGAACAGCAGCACCAGCGACACGAGCGGGATGCCGACCGCCCACAGGAAAACCTTGGACTTGGCCCAGCTCGACACCAGCAGCAGCCAGCCCACGGTCGGCAGCGCCCACAGGATGTAGAGCGGCAGGAAGGCCAGCAGGTACAGGGGGCTGAGATACAGGCTCGGCTCCATCAGCACCGGTGCGAACAGGTTCAGGCCCTTGCCGGCGGCGGCGATCATGCCGATCAGGAGCAGCACCAGCGATGTCGCCACGCCGATCGCGATCGTGATCATGGGCGCCACGCACAGGGCGGTGATCACTTTCGAGAGCACGGTATCGCGGTCCGACAGCGGCAGCGACTTCCAGAACAGGATGCTGCGGTCGCGCCGGTCGTCGTGCAGGGCGGCCAGGCAGTAGAAGAACACGACGACGGCCAGCACCATGAACAGCGGAGCGGCGACGCCGAGGTAGCCGGTGGCGGCGACGTGGGCGATCTTGTAGCGCAGGTCTTGCGGGAAGCCCTGGATCGACACCACGTTCTGGCCTTGCCACTTGAAGTTCGTGGAATCGCCAACGGCCATGCTGTAGGCGAAGCCGCCGCCCATCAGGACCACCATGGCCGCGGCGATCACCAGCGGCGCCCAGAAGAAAGCGCCCTTGTGCTCCCACAGCTCGCGCCGGAGCAGCCATTTCATCGTTTTCATGCGTAGGTTCCTTTCATGGTTGCCACGAACAGGTCGGCAACGCTGGGATTGCGGGTCTCGCCGAGCTGGGAGAGCTGCTTGCGGCACACGCCGTCGAACAGCATCACCGACTTGCCGAAAACGGTGCGCTGGTCGATCGGCGCCAGGGCGTTGGCGGCGCCGACCTTGTCGGCCGGGACCATCACTTCGGTGTAGCGTTCGCCGATTTCTTCCATCGAGGCGGCCAGCACGATCCGGCCTTCGCGGATGAACATCAGGTCGGTCAGGATGTGCTCGACCTCTTCGACCTGGTGGGTGGTGATGACGATGGTCTTCTGTTCGTCGAAGTAGTCTTCCAGCAGGTTCTGGTAGAACTGCTTGCGGTAGATGATGTCGAGGCCCAGCGTCGGCTCGTCCAGCACCAGCAGCTTCGCGTCGATGGCCATCACGAGCGCCAGGTGCAGCTGGACGATCATGCCCTTCGACATTTCCTTGACCTTCATCTCGGGCTTGAGCTTCGTGTTGGCGATGTAGCGCTCGGCCTTCTTGCGGTCGAAGCGCGGGTGCACGCCTTCCACGAAGTCGACCGCATCCTTCACGCGCAGCCAGCGCGGCAGGATGGCGACGTCGGCGATGAAGCAGACTTCCTTCATCAGGTCGTCGCGCTGGGTGCGCGGGTCGAAGCCCAGCACCGACAACTGGCCCTCGAAGGGGATCAGGCCGAGGGCCGCCTTGAGCGTGGTGGTCTTGCCCGAGCCGTTGGGGCCGATCAGGCCGACGATGCGGCCCGGCGCGATGTCGAAATCGATGCCGTCGACGGCGGTGCGCTTGCCGTAGCGCTTGCTCAGGCCGCGCGCTTCGATGACGGCGCTCATGCCGAACCTCCCGGGGCGTTGTTGCCGGAGGCCTTGAGCAGCTGCTCGACGTTCAGGCCGAGGCGGCGGATGCGTTCGACCATGGCGGGCCATTCCTCGCGGATGAAGCGTTCGCGCTCGGTGGTCAACAGTTTCTCGCTTGCTCCTTCGGTAACGTACATGCCAATTCCCCTTCGCTTTTCCACTAAGTTCTCGTCGACCAGTTCCTGGTAAGCCTTCGATACGGTGATCGGATTGAGTTGATATTCGGCCGCGATCTGGCGCACCGAGGGCAGGGCGTCGCCGGCTTTCAGAACGCCGTCGAGCATCATGCCTACCACCCGCTCCTTGAGCTGGCGGTAAATGGGGGTGTTGTCACTCCAGCCGACTGTCATGTCCAGTCCTCCTCTGCGGTATGGGTTCGCGTTGCATGGTCGTCTCCGTGTTGGTGCTTCATTGAAGTGGTGTTGTAGTGAAGTATAACAGTGACTTTGCGGGTGTCAATATACATATTGAACATTTTTCCCGGGCGCGGCCGTCTGGCGCGATTTGCTAGGATGGGTGCCGTACCAGGAGGAGGACGCAATGCTGACATGCCCGAACTGCGGCGTTTCGCCGCTGACGCATGCGATCAGGGAAATGCACTACAGCTACAAGGGACAGAGCACGACAATCCCGGATGTCTCCGTCGAGCACTGCGCCGGCTGCAAGGAAGTCATGTTTGCCCGTGGCGAGGACGAGCATTATGGGGAGCTGATCAAGGCCTTCCGCAAGCAGGTCGATGCGGAGGAGCTCAAGACGATCCGGGCGATGCGCAAGGGGCTGGGCCTGACGCGCCAGAAGGCCGATGAATTGCTGGGGGATGAGGCGGGGGATTTCGCGCGCTACGAAGCGGGGGAGGCGCATGCGCCAGCGGCGTTGGTGAAGTTATTGCGGCTACTGGGCAAGCACCCTGAGTTACTGGATGCGGTTCGGTAGGGGTGGTCCAGTCCAGTGGACTGGACCACGCTCTGCCGACCGCGCGTTCAGCTCCCTCGTGCGCAGAACCAGGCTCAACTCATCGTCCGTTTGAACGCGTGGGCGGGACCGCCCACCCTACGAAAAACCGTGACAGGTGAGAGTGCCGTCACCGGCCAGCTCGATCCATCCACCGCGCTGCGGCTCTACGTCCAGCTCCCAGTCCGGCAACACATAACGCAGCTTGCCACCCGTCTCATGCACGGCCGGCCGGTGCGTATGCCCATGAACGATGACGTCCGCCCCGGTCTGCGCGAACACGGCGTCCACCGCATCCGGCGTCACATCCATGATCTCGTAGGACTTGCCCGCCTGCGCCTCGCGGCTGCCTTCGCGCAGCCCGGCGATGATGGCCTTGCGCTGGGCGAGGGGCATGCCAAGGAACTGTTGCTGCCATTGCTTGTCGCGCACCTGGGCGCGGAACGCCATGTACTTGAGGTCGGCAGTGCACTGTGCGTCGCCGTGCACGAGCGCGATGCGCCGGCCGCCGGCTTCGATGAGATGCGGTTCTTCCACCAGGCTCAGGCCCGCGGCTTGCGCAAACCCCGGCCCCACCAGGAAATCGCGATTGCCAGCCAGCCAGTACACGCGCGTACCCGCAGCGCTGACCGTGCGAATGGCCCCAATCACTTGCTGGTGGAAAGGCTCGGTGAGATCGTCGTCGCCGGCCCAGTATTCGAAGATGTCGCCGAGCAGGTAGAGCCGCTCGGCCTTCACCGCATGCTCGGCCAGGAAGCGGAAGAACGCTTCGGCCGTGCGCGGATGCGAGGCCTGCAGGTGCAGGTCCGAGATGAACAGCGCGAATGTGCGCGCGGGCGTGCTCATTGAATCGAAGGGTACGGCCGCCCCACGCGCACCGCCTTCATCAGATGACTTCGACCTTCTCGATGATGACCGGGTCGACCGGCACGTCCGAGTGCATGCCGCTGCGGGTGGTCTTCACGCCGTTGATCTGGTCGACGATGTCCTGGCCTTCGGTCACTTTACCGAAGACGGCATAGCCCCAGCCGTCCTGGCCCGGGTAGTTCAGGAAGGCATTGTCCTTGGTGTTGATGAAGAACTGAGCCGACGCCGAGTGCGGCGCCGAGGTACGGGCCATGGCGATGGTGTACTTGTCGTTCTTCAGGCCGTTCTTGGCTTCGTTCTCGACGGTCGCGTCGGTGGCTTTCTGCTTCATGCCCGGTTCGAAGCCGCCGCCCTGGATCATGAAGTCCTTGATCACGCGGTGGAAGATGGTGTTGCTGAAGTGACCCTTGTTGACGTAGTCGATAAAGTTGGCAACGGTCTTCGGCGCCTTTTCGGCGTCCAGTTCGACGGTGATGTTGCCCTTGTTGGTGGTCATGCGTACGCTGGTCATCTGGTGTCCTGTTCTAAGGTGTTATTGAAGGATGCAAGATTGCACATCCACTATTTTACAAGCTTGTCGCCCTTGAGCACGGTAACGGACTTAATGAAGATCGGCACCACCGGCACGTTCTGCATGCCGCGCACGTCGTCCACCACCACACCCTTGATCTTGTCCACGACTTCCTGGCCCTTCACGACCTTGCCGAACACGGTGTAGCCTGAGCCCCGGTAGTTCGGATAGTCGATGCCCGAGTTGTCGGCCACGTTGATGAAGAACTGCGAGGTGGCCGAGTCCGGGTGGTCTTCGCGCGCCATCGAGATCGTGTATGGCTGGTTCGACAGGCCGTTATTCGATTCGTTCTTGACCGGCTTGTTGGTCTTGCGGCCCTCGAACTTCTCGTTCATGCCGCCGGCCTGGATCATGAAGCCGTCGATCACGCGGTGGAAGATCGTGCCCTTGTAAAAGCCCTGCTTGACGTACTGCATGAAGTTGGCAACCGTCTTCGGCGCGCGTTCCTCGTCGAGCTGGACCACGATCTCGCCCAGGGTGGTCCTCATCGAGACCTGCGGACCCTTGATGACGGGCGCGGCCGGGGCTGCGTCAACAGCGGGTTCGGCCTGCGGCTCGGCCTGCTGCGCCAGGGCAGCGCCGGACAGAAGCAGGGCGCCTGCGCCCAGGGCCAGGCCCTTGATCAGCGTACGGCGGAAGGAAGTGGTCATCGTCACGGCTCTCCTCTGGTGGACACCGCTCAAGACGGTGTCAAGTCTTTTCCCGAAAAATAAAGCTGAACCATATGCGGCCAGCCGGGATTTTAACAATGCTATACTTTGCGCAGAACGTCCCATTCTATCAAAGAAGAACAACACCCGAGGGTTCAGACGATCCCGACGCTGCCGCGTCCCATCCTCTCCCTCACCAGAATCTATCCATGAGCCAACTGAAGATCTATAACACGCTCGCGCGTGATAAGCAGGTATTTGTCCCGATGGAAGCCGGCAAGGTCGGCATGTATGTGTGCGGCATGACCGTCTATGACTTCGTGCACGTCGGGCACGCGCGGATGATGATGGCCTTCGACGTGATCTATCGCTGGCTCATGGCCTCGGGCTACGAGGTGAAGTACGTCCGCAACATCACAGATATCGATGACAAGATCATTCGCCGCGCCGTGGAAAACGGCGAGACCATTGGCCAGCTGGTCGAGCGCAACCTGGCATACCAGAACGAAGACATCGCCGCACTGAACATGCTGCCGCCGACCCTGGAGCCGCGCGCGACCGAGCACGTGCCGCAGATGCTGTCGATCATCGAGCAGCTCGAATCGAAAGGCCTTGCCTACAGGAGCGAGGATGGCGACGTCAACTACGCCGTGCGCGGCTTCGAAGGCTACGGCAAGCTCTCGGGCAAGTCGCTGGACGACCTGCGCGCCGGCGAGCGCGTGGACGTCAGCAGCGGCAAGCGCGACCCGCTCGACTTCGTGCTGTGGAAGGCCGCCAAGGAATCCGAGCCGGTCGAGGCGAAGTGGGATTCGAAATGGGGCAAGGGCCGCCCGGGCTGGCACATCGAGTGCTCGGCCATGTCCTGCGCCACCCTCGGCGAGCATTTCGACATCCACGGCGGCGGCGCCGACCTGCAGTTCCCGCACCACGAGAACGAGATCGCCCAGTCCGAAGGCGCCTTCGGCGGCAATATGGTGAACTACTGGATCCACAACGGCTTCGTGCGGGTGGACAACGAGAAGATGTCCAAGTCCCTGGGCAACTTCTTCACCATCCGCGACGTGCTCAAGAAGTACGACGCCGAGATCATCCGCTTCTTCATCCTGCGCGCCCACTACCGCAGTCCGTTGAATTATTCGGACGCCCACATCGACGATGCCAAGGGCGCCTTGACCCGCCTGTACACGGCGCTGGCGACCGTCGACATCGATGCCGAGACCCCGGCCGTTAACTGGGACGAGGAACACGCCGTGCGCTTCCGCGAAGCGATGGACGACGATTTCAATACCCCGCTGGCCGTGGCCGAGCTGTTCGACCTGGCCGGTGAAGTCAATCGCAGCAAATCGCTCGATGCGGCTCGCCAGTTGAAAGCGCTGGCCGGCGTGCTGGGCCTGCTCGAACGCGCCCCGCAGTCCTATCTGCAGGGCGGCAGCGAAGGCGGCGACGCCAGTATCGACGATGCCATCGCCCGCCGCGCCGCGGCCAAGAAGGCCCGCAACTTTGCCGAAGCGGATGCCATCCGCGCCGAACTGACTGCCGCCGGGATCATCCTGGAAGACAAGCCGGACGGAACGACGACCTGGCGCCGCGCATAATGGCCGCGCACAAGGACAGGGACGCGGCCGACGTGCCGGAGCTGACCGTCCCCGCCTACTGGGCGGAGGCGAAGGCCGCGCTGATGGAGCGCGACCGCATCATGAACAAGCTCATCCCGCAGATCGGCGACCTGCACCTGCGCGGTCAACCTGATCCTTTCACGACGCTGGCGCGCTCGATCGTGGGCCAGCAGGTAACCCCGAAGGCCGCCGACGCGGCCTGGGCGAAGCTGCTTGCGATCTCCCCCAAGCTGTCCCCTGCACAAGTGATTAAAGCGGGCGCCGGCGAGCTGGCCGGCTGCGGCCTGTCCAAGCGCAAGACCGAATACATCCTGGATCTCGCCGACCATTTCAAGGCCAAGCGCGTCCATGCCGATCTGTGGTCGCAGATGGACGATGAGGCCGTCATCGCCGAATTGGTCCAGATCCGCGGCATCAGCCGCTGGACAGCGGAGATGTTTTTGATATTTAATCTGCTCCGTCCGAACGTGCTGCCGCTCGACGACCCTGGCCTGATCCAGGGCATCAGCCAGAATTATTTCTCTGGGGAACCGGTTTCCCGCAGCGACGCACGTGAGGTGGCGGCCAACTGGGAACCCTGGCGCACGGTGGCAACCTGGTACCTGTGGCGCAGCCTCGACCCGGTATGAACGGGTGGCTAAGACGCATGTCGGCGTCCCGACCCGCCAAGGGTACGGTAGAATACGCCCCAAAATCAGTCCAATGCCGCGCGAACGGAACGTTGCGGCCACGAAATAATCCGGAGGTACAATGACTAAAACAACTTTCCTCAATTTTGAGCAGCCGGTCGCCGAGCTCGAATCCAAGATTGAAGAGCTGCGCTTCGTGCAGGACGATTCCGCCGTCGACATCTCCGAAGAGATCGACCGCCTGGCCAAGAAGAGCCAGCAACTGACCAAGGACATCTACGCCAAGCTGACCCCGTGGCAAGTGTCGCAGATCGCCCGTCACCCCCAGCGTCCCTACACGATGGATTACGTGAACGCGATCTTCACCGACTTCCACGAGCTGCATGGCGACCGCACCTTCGCCGACGACCAGTCGATCATCGGCGGCCTGGCCCGTTTCAACGGCCAGCCCTGCATGGTCATCGGCCACCAGAAGGGCCGCGACACCAAAGAACGCGCGATGCGCAACTTCGGCATGCCCAAGCCCGAAGGCTATCGCAAGGCCATGCGCCTGATGAAGGTGGCCGAGAAGTTCGGCCTGCCGATCTTTACTTTTGTCGACACCCCGGGCGCCTTCCCGGGCATCGACGCGGAAGAGCGCGGCCAGTCCGAAGCGATTGGCCATAACCTCTACGTCATGGCCGAGCTGAAAGTGCCCCTGATCGCCACCATCATCGGCGAAGGCGGCTCGGGCGGCGCGCTGGCGATTGCCGTCGGCGACGCGGTGCTGATGCTGCAGTACGCGACCTATTCCGTCATCTCGCCGGAAGGCTGCGCCTCGATCCTGTGGAAGACCTCGGAGCGCGCTTCGGATGCCGCCGACGCCCTCGGCCTGACCGCCCACCGCCTGAAGGCCATCGGCCTGATCGACAAGATCGTCAACGAACCGCTGGGCGGCGCCCACCGCGATCCGAAGCAGATGGCCCAGCTCCTGAAACGCGCGCTGGCCGACACCCTGCGCCAGTTCCAGGGCATGAAGACCAAGGAACTGCTCGACGCCCGTCACGCCAAGCTGATGGCTTATGGCAAGTTCAAGGAAACCCTGCCACGCGAAGAGTGAGTCGCGCAGCTTGAAGCTTTCCACTTTCGCGCAGGCCATGCATGGTCTGCGCGTCGCGTATTCCCCCACCTCCCTTGCCGTCGCCCTCAGCGGCGGACTCGATTCGATGGCGCTGCTGCGCCTCGCCCGCGACTGGGCGGCGCAGCAGAACGTCGCCCTCTACGCCTTCCACGTCCACCACGGACTGAGCGAGAACGCGGATGCCTGGCTGGCGCATTGCGCCGCGGCCTGCGCTGCGCTCGGCATTCCCTTCGACCATCGCCGCGTGGCGGTCGAGAAGGGCAAGTCGGGCATCGAGGCGGCGGCCCGCAAGCTGCGCTATGCGGCGCTGGGCGAGATGTGCCGCGCCCATGGCGCGCGCCTGCTGCTGACGGCCCACCACCTCGACGACCAGGCCGAGACCGTCCTGCTGCAACTGCTGCGCGGCGCCGGCCCGGCCGGCCTGTCCGGCATGGACGCCGCCAACCGCGCGCCCGGCCTGCTGGGCGACCCGGAGCTCGTCATGGCGCGCCCGCTGCTCGGCGTGTCGCGCGAGGAGCTGGAGGCCTATGCGAAAGAAGAGGGCATCGCGTGGGTCGAGGACGAATCGAACCTGGATGCGCGCTACGCCCGCAATGCCCTGCGCCACGCCGTCATGCCGGCGCTGGCAGCCAGCTTCCCCGGTTTTCAGCAGCGTGTCGCCCGCAGTGCCGTCCATGCTGCCTCGAGCCAGCGCCTTCTTGACGAACTGGCAGCACAGGACCTGGCCGCCTGCCTGGATGGCGACGCGGTCGACCTTGCGCGCCTGCAGCTGCTCAGCCGCGAGCGGGCCGACAATCTGCTGCGTCATCTGTTTGCAGAACGCGGCCTGGCCATGCCGTCGACCGCCTGGCTGGGCGAAATGGTGGCCCAGCTGTTCTCGGCGCGCGACGACGCGCAGCTGAAAGTGACGCATCCGGCCTGCCACATCCGCCGCCATCGCGGCAAGCTCCATATCACGCCGCGCCTGCCGGACCTGGCAGGCATGCGCGATCCGGACGACGCCGGCGTGCTCGACAAGCCAGGCCAGTCCTTCCGCTGGAACGGCGAGACGAGCATCGCCTTCCCGGCTTATGGCGGCGTGCTGCATTTCGATGCCGCCGACACGGGCTTCGACCCTGCCTGGCTGCGCAGCCAGGAATTGATCATCGACTTCCGCAAGGGCGGCGAGCGCCTGAAGCCGGCGGCCAACCGCCCGACGCGCTCGCTCAAGCAGCATTACCAGGCGCTGGGCGTGCCAAGCTGGGAGCGCGAAAGGGCGCCGATCGTGAGCACCGATCGCTCCCTCCTGTTTGCCGCCTGGATCGGCATGGATTGCCGGTTTCTAGAGTCAGGACAGGGGGATCGCATCGCCCTGCGCTGGGAGCCGCGGGCGGAATAGGGGGCCATAGTTTCTATACGAAAAAGGTATTACTTTATTTTCTTTTCGTATAGCTTTTTCTCCCCCCGAGCCTTGTGATACTGCGTTGCAGCATGCTAGAGTAAGGGTCCCCTTTTGATCTTTCAACAAGCTGGAACCCTTCCTGATATGGCTTTAATTGTCCACAAGTATGGCGGTACGTCGATGGGCTCGACGGACCGTATCAAGAATGTCGCGGCCCGTGTGGCGAAGTGGCATGACGCCGGCCACCAGATCGTTGTCGTGCCGTCGGCGATGTCCGGCGAGACCAACCGCCTGATCGGCCTGGCCAAGGAAATCATGCCGCAACCGGACCCGCGCGAACTGGACATGATCGCCTCGACCGGCGAGCAGGTGTCGGTCGGCCTGCTGGCGATGGCGCTGCTGGCGATCGGCAAGGACGCGGTCTCCTACACCGGCTGGCAGGCGGGCATCCGCACCGACTCCTCGTTCACCAAGGCGCGCATCCAGTCGATCGACGACACCCGCGTGCGCAATGACCTGAACCAGGGCAAGATCGTGATCATCACGGGCTTCCAGGGCATGGACGAAGATGGCAACATCTCGACCCTGGGCCGCGGCGGTTCGGACACCTCGGCCGTGGCGATCGCCGCCGCCCTGAAGGCCGACGAGTGCCTGATCTACACAGACGTCGACGGCGTCTACACGACCGACCCCCGCGTGGTGCACGAAGCCCGTCGCCTGAGCAAGATCACCTTCGAGGAAATGCTGGAGCTGGCCTCGCTGGGCTCGAAGGTGCTGCAGACCCGTTCGGTCGAATTCGCAGGTAACTACCAGGTCCCGACGCGCGTGCTGTCGTCGCTGACCGATCCCCTGATGCCGCTGGACGAGGAAGCGAAGTCCGGCACACTGATTTCGTTTGAGGAAGAAAGCAATATGGAACAAGCCGTCATCTCCGGTATCGCCTTTCATCGCGATGAAGCCAAGATCACCGTCCTGGGCGTGCCGGACAAGCCGGGCGTCGCCTTCCACATCCTGGGCCCTATCGCCGAGGCCAATGTCGAAGTCGACATGATCATCCAGAACCAGTCGGTGGACGGCAAGACCGACTTCACCTTCACGGTCTCGCGGGGCGACTACGCCAAGGCGATGAGCGTGCTGGAAGCCCAGCGCGAGTCCCTGGGCGCCGCCAAGGTGCTGGGCGATGCGAAGGTGTCGAAGGTATCGGCCGTCGGCGTCGGCATGCGCAGCCATGTGGGCGTGGCCTCGCAGATGTTCCGCACCCTGTCGGAAGAGGGCATCAACATCATGATGATCTCGACCTCCGAGATCAAGATTTCGGTCCTGATCGACGAGAAATACATGGAGCTGGCCGTCCGTGCGCTGCACAAGGCTTTTAACCTCGAGCAAGCTTAACAATTTTCAAAATTTTCGGGCGTGCGTCCTTGACGCAACGTGCACCAGCCCTTAAGATGCGTGCACTCAGCGCTGACTGACATACAAGTCGGCACTGATTGGAGACGTGGCCGAGTGGCCGAAGGCACTTCCCTGCTAAGGAAGCATACGGCTTATACCCGTATCGTGGGTTCGAATCCCACCGTCTCCGCCAAAAACACCGAAAAGCCCCTATGAAGGGGCTTTTCTCTTTTCTGCTACCCCCGTTCCTACCTACGTCCTAAACAAGTTCGGTTTTCGTGCCGGTCGGCAGTGCTGCCTGCCAATCCGCGATCGCCTGCGCGTCCCATGCGACCGCGCGCGGGCCGAGTTGGATCGGCGCCGGGAAGGTGCCGGCCTTGATCCGTTTGTAGATCGTGGCCCGTGCGAGGCCCACGGCCGTCATCACGGCCGGCAGGCGAAGGAATTGTTTCGGAGCGTTCATCAGTTGGTCCCGGTTCGTTTCGTGTTTGGTGCGCGCGGCGCCCGCTGCGCCATCGCGATATCGACTGCCGCATCCAGCTCGTCCCCGTCCAGCAGCGCGACCATGCCGCCGGCGGCGTCAAGGCTGGCGACCATTGGCGCCGCCGAGCCGGTCATCTTGTCCGCCTTGTCGCGCAGCCAGAGGTACCGCGCGGCGTTGCACTGCAGGTCGAGCAGGGCAGACTTGCCCAGGCGCTGGCCGCCGATGACGAGCAGCTGACGCTGTTCGTCTGGCGCCAACCGCTCGATCCGCGCGCGCAGCTCCGCGATCTCGGCGACCATCGCTCGCTCGACATCGGTTGGGGCGTGCAAGGGGTAGGCCTCGCCCAGGCCCAGGCGTTCGCGCCAGGTCTTGATCATGCAGCACCGCCTTCGTTTGCCGTCTTGTGCGCGTCCGGGTGGCCCTCCGCTGCCGCGTCGACCGCTGCAGCTGCCATGGCGGCACCGATGTCGTGCAGCACAGGTCGGCCGGTGGGGATTTCGTACGCTTGTGGCTGGCGCTGTAGCGCCTCACCACCACGGTCAGAGCCAATATCCATGCGGGTTTCGCGCTGGCGCTGGCCGATTTCACGACCACGGTTGGTTTTGTGCGCGGCGATGACAGCCTGTGCGCGCTCAACCCATTCGGGCGAATGGTAGGGAAGCACATCTTCTACCAGCGCGCCCTCGAGCACCTCGACTACCTGGTCGAGGGACGAGGCCGGTACTGGTGCCGCGGCGGCGGCGTCGGCCTCGGCCGCCCAGGTCTCCGAGTTGCCGACGCTGGTCAGCTTGAACAGCGGCGCCAGGATGCCGCCGAAGCGGTCCTTGTGTCCAAGCGCTTCCTGCAGGCCTTCGACGACTCGGCTATTGCGACCGTCGAGGAACTGCTGGCCGGCGGGCAGCTGGTGATGCCAAGCCACCGGGCCAATCACGTCCGCGTGGTCGGCCAGCGTGGCGGCCGGCGCCGGCGCACGGGCCAGCTGCAGTAGGCGCCGGTGCAGGCTTGCGACTCCGTCGGCCCGGCCGTTCAGAAACAGCGTACCAACGCCGGCGATGGTTTCGCTGGCCAGCTCCTGGACAATCGTAGCCAGCGCCGCGGTATCGATCATGATGATCTTCATTTCGTAAAAATCTCCAGTACAGTGAGCAGGACGCCGAACAGGCGGTCGATGACAAAGCCTCCGACCAGAATCATGGCGAGGAAACCAGCATTTGCTGCGGCCCTGGTGCGCGCCAGGCGAACGAGCGCAGGAGCTGCGGTGCGGAAGGTCTGGTAGCCGGGCATCAGGCGCCTCCCTCAGGTCCAGAGGCCGCAACCCGGCGCACGATGGCGACGACGGCCCAACCTCCAATGTGCTGCACAAGCGCGTCGCAGAGAGCCAGCAGTCGCGCCGACTCGGCGCCGAACAGCAGCATCGTCTCGAGCGTGCCGGCCTGTTCGAACCTCATCTTTCGGGCGACTTCCATCACCTGGGTGATGACACGCAGCGAGCGTTCCTTACCCGCCGGACTGGTTTCAGAGCTGCGAATCGCATCCGATGTCATGACGAGAGCTGCAGCTGGCGAGAGCAGGTACTGATCACCGTCCGGGGTGAAGTGCTTGCTCATACCGCACCTCGCGCGATCAGCCAGCAGGCGAGACCGACGTATGCCGACACAGCGCCGCCCAACAAGACGCCGTGAAGCGCCGCCTTCGCCATCGCGCTCCTCGCCGCCAGCACGAGCCAGGCAGCAGCAAACAGGACGAGCATGGCGGCGCCAGCAAGTTGGAGCACATTCATGCCGCACCTGCCGCTTCTACGCGCGCGTCGCCCATGTCGAAGTGTTTCGCCAAGCCGGCCAGGATCTCGGCCTGATCATCGTCGCTGAACTGATCAAGGCGCCACAGCACCTCTTCCAGCATCATGCCGCAGCGGCCGGCGTGCGACTTCACCGCGACGCCCTCGAAGTCAGTTACGCCTAGGCTGTGGTGCAGCAAGACGAGCGGCCCTTCATGACGCTCACCTCCCGGGGGCGTAGGAGCGCGCTCGATTCGGTAAGAGCATTCCGCCGGCGAGTCCCAGGCGCGCTGCGCAGCTTCGTCGTCCACCAGCTCGGCCGCGTGGGACCGCGCCAGGTCTTCCTCGACCACGTTGCCATGTTCGTCAACCACGTTCCACTTCGCCGAGAAGTCGAAGCCCATCAGCGCATAGGGGCCGAGTCCATACTGCGTGGCGGCACCGGCCAGCACATAGTCCTGATCTCGGCCCGGCACGAAGTCCTCGACGTGGGTGAGAAGCCACTGGACCGATTCAGTCTTAAATCGCTTGCCCTCTGCGTCGACAAAGTACACGGTGATCTCGTCAAGGCCAAAGCCGAGGCCGAGATTCCCGCCTGCGAATCGCAGAGGGAGATGAATCGTGTGTACGCCTTCGATCAGCACACCGCCGGCTTTTTGTTGCGGAATTGCAAAATCAACGATTGATTTTTCCGCAACACTCGTGTTAGCATTACGCTGCTCCATAAACGAGCTCCAAAAATTTAGGTTGTACGAGGCCATCCAGCGTTGCAGCGCCGGGTGGCTTTTTTGTTTTCACGTACTGATCAGGGAACCAAGCCCGTCAGCGATCTACAACCTAAGGTTACAACAAAAAAATTGAGTTGCAATAAAAAGTTGTAATCAAATCGGCGCGAAAGTTGTAGTCGGCGTAAACTTCCGAAATGGCTCGCATGGTGCGGCGATACAAAAGCCCGCGAGTGCGGGCCTGGAGGGTGGGCATGACAAAGTCCCAGTTAGCAGGGTATTGGCTGCAATAGGAGATTTTGATCTACTTCGTTGGCGGCTGGGCCAGGCTAGCGCTTTGGGCGTTACAGACGCCGTGCAGATCGTCCAATGCGCGACGGGCCTCCAGGTGGGGGATCTGGAACATGCCTAGGGAAGGGGGGAGTTACACGTTGGTGGTATAGCCGTTTAAGTGAGCGTCACCTTTTGCAATCGGTGACTCAGTCGCGTCTTTTCTCATCTTCGCGACGTACGTGGTTCGCTTTTTGATCTCGATCTGCGCAACCAACATCGCTTCTCTACTTGCCTCGATGACCTGATAGAGTCGCCAGCTATCAAAAAGCCCGCCACACCAAAACCCCAGCGTGACGCATAAAAGGTAAGTCATAGCTACGGGGAGCGCGACTCCTTGCAGGCTGGGCAGTTGTGCCAGAAGGACTGTCGTGATCGAGGCTGCAGCCAGAAGGACGTTCGTGATCACGGTTGCAATGACTTTTTTCCGCGTATTACGAGCAAAGTTCATGACTCGTTCGCGCGAGTCCGTTGGAAGGTCCTCTAGCTTCTCAAAAGCCGACAGCTTCGTCAGACAGCCCGCCCAGCTCGCGGTCAAGAGTCCGCCTAGAGTAAGAAAGCCAGAGGCGAATCCGGTTGCCTTGATGAGTTCGTCAAAGATCGCCGGAGACCAGTGCCTAGTCGCCGCTGCTACCGCTGCTCCAACGATGGCAAGCCAATATCTCATGCCTCAATGGTCACTGTTAATCGCACCAGTGTCAATCAGACTTTCCAGCCATTGCCTCATAGCTTCATAAGCGTCCTCTAGCACCAGGACTCCATCAACGGCTGCGACCGTGCGAGAGTCATGTACGCGCATGAGGCTTCCCTTCACGGTTCCCACACCCTTGACCTCAGCAAATACCATATCCGGATCATCAACGTGCCGCATGGCCTCCATCAGCGAACGCATCACGTCGTTGTCACTGACATCCGCGTGTCGACCTACAACCTTGATCTCGAACGTCAGTCGGATGTCCTTCGTGTCCATGAGCTCTTTTGCCGAGAGAGCGTCATACTTCGCATCAGGCAGGACCGCTTTGAGCATGCTCATGCCGATGCCAGCTGCGGATTTTATGATCTCTGTTGGCGATTTTTTCGCAGGGTCAGCAGGGGTGTACTCGAAGAACGGCGCCTGAAGAGCTATGCGCTTAATTGAGTTCTTGCTCAGCTTTTTCTTGACCTCGTTCGGAATCGTATCTGTCAGCTTAACGTTGACCCCTTTGACCAAGACCCCGGATTCATGCAACAGCCAGTTCAAATGGCTTTCCAGAGACTCATTACGAAGCGATTTCGATTGGATGAGCACCACATGATTATCTCGAACTCCAAAGTACAGTGGCGATTCCATAAATCGCTTACCAAGAGGAGGGGCAAGCTTCGTCACATCGAGCTCATCCTTTTCTTCGTCCGTATGTTCAACGGCCATATGATGCAGCCCTGGCGAATATAAAAGCAAGACGCCAAACTGGAAGCCACTCAGCGCCCGAGGTGAGTTCACGAATCGAAGCCACTCTTGAGGCGGCGCATCAACATCGTTGATATTAGCCTCGTACGTAATTTCGTGACGCTGCTTAGCTTTGAACTTTTTTAGAGCCTTCGCTAAAAGATTTTGCAGAGTATCAGTGGTCGGCTGAGTGAAAGCCGCTTGTTTATAGAAGAAATGCTTCTTAATTTTATTGGGCTTTACCAAAACTAAGTCTCCGATTAAACCGATTGATAAGAAAATTCAATCATCATTCTGCGGCAGATCCAGCCGCACGCCATAGTTGCCGGCGCCTTCCGGGCCCCGATCCCATCCGCCGCAAATGATCGCCGCGCACTCGAAGGCCTCATGCTCGGCAAGCTTCCCGTACCGCACAGTGCGGCGGAACGCGCGCGCAGCTTCTCGCGGCAAGTGCCCGACCTGGCGGCCTTGGATCGACACGCGGACTGCCTGCTTGTCGTGCTCGTTATCGTCCTGCAGCTCGAGGCGCGCGCGGACCTCGATGTTCACCGGTTCTAGCCCGCGTGGCCCGCAAAGCGCGGCGAAGGCCTCGGGATAGAAGCTTTCGCCGGCGACATTGATCGGGTAGTAACCTGGCCCGCGGATGAATGGAACTTCGATCTCTGCCATACCGCCTCTATCGCAACTTATGTCTATGCTCGACGACGACACCCAGCACAGTCAGCTTTTCCGTATCGCTGCGCATCACCGGGTAATCGTCGTTTAGCGGAACAAGCTCAAAAACCATATTCCCGCTCGCATCAATCCCGCGTGGGCGGTATTTCTTGAACGTCGCCTGATTACTGCCATTTCGTGCGATGACGAAATTGCCGGGATTCGGCGTCAGCTCAGGATCCACGATTAAGCGGTCGCCTGGTTGGAACATCGGTGCCATAGAGTGTCCTTCGACGTCGAGTCCGAAAGCCCAGCGTGACAGCCTAGTGTCGCTCGTATATTCGACTGCGTACCCGTCACCAGGCTCATACGGGTTATCCATGTCCCTCAAGGCTCCCGCCTGGATGGATGAGATTACCGGTATGGGACGCAGCTCAGCGGGCGCAGGACGAACGTTCTCGTCAAAACTAGGCTGAGAATGCGACGGACCGCCCGCAGTTGACCCGACCTGAGCCTCGCCACCCTCCAGCCCAAACTTGAGATAAGAAGGGGTGACGCCAAAGAATTTAGCCGCAGCGTCCAAATTTTTGCCTCGAGGCTCTGTAACCCCGGCCACCCACTTTTGAACGGCCTGGGGCGTCACCCCGAGCACGCGAGCAAACTGAGATTGATTGCCGCCATTTTTTGCTTGGAGCAGCGCTTGTAGTCGGGTTGCCATAGTATCCATAGGCATCACATTACAACTATTTGTTGTACGGCGCAACACAAAAATAAGTTGTAATCGATCCGGAACGGCTGTAACATAAAGTTGTAGACATCGAACCGGACTAACGCTATGGAAACTGGTATTGCAAAAGCGATTCGGATCGCGGGTAGTCAGAGTGCGCTCGGGAGCCTTCTCGGCCTTACCCCGCAAGCCGTTCAAAAATGGGCCGCTCAAGGTTCAGTTCCTGGGGAGCGGTGCAGGGAGGTTGAAACGCTGCTGAGCGGGCAAGTTACCCGATACGAACTGAACCCAGCTGTGTTCGGCGAGCCGCCAACGTCCTGTTCAAACTAGCTTCCTGATCCACCCCAAACAATAGCCGCCGACCGCTCATTCGCTCGGCGATAGGGCCCCTGTACGCCCAAATTTTGGAGAGCAGCATGAAATCCTTCCTCAAGCGCGTCGTCATGGCGCTGTACAACTGGGGCCTGATCAGCGACCTCGCGGTGCAGCGCGCGTTCCAATGCTTTGACCTGCGGAGCGCGTGAAGAACATGGAAGCAGCTCGCAATCCCTTGGTGCTTGAGCTCCATCCGCTCTGCACACTGTTCCCCCGCCTGGAGGGCGCCGAGTTCGAGGCGCTGAAGGCCGACATCATCGCGAACGGCCAGCTCGAGCCTATTACTGTGCATGACGGACAGGTGCTGGAAGGTGGCAATCGCTACCGCGCTTGTATTGAGGCGGGCATCGAGCCGATCCTCAAGGACTTCACCGGCGCGAACCCGGTCGCGTTCGTGCTTTCCGCGAACCTGCACCGCCGCCACCTGACACCTGGCCAGCAGGCCGCTATCGTCGCCAGCGCGCAGGACTGGACTCGGGCACAGACGGTCGGCAACCCTGCTTTCAAAGGTGACGCGCAAAAGTGCAACGGTGCACCATTGGAGACGGCAGCCGATCGCGCAGCCCAATCTGGCGCCAGCTTGCGCACCCAGAAGATGGCAGACAAGGTGGCCAAGGCTTCCCCGGACCTGGCCAAGCAGGTCGCACACGGCGAGATCAGCTTGCCGAAGGCGCTGGAGCAGCTGGCGCCGAAAGTCGCGGAAACGCCCAGGGCACCAGCTTGGCCATTCCCGAACGCGTCGCCCGGTTCGCCGGCGGCCGACTTCAATGCCGCCCAGCAGGTAGGCCAGCATGATGCACCGGACGAGCAGCCAGAGCAGTCGCCTGGGGGCGAGCCTGAGCCAGACCCGTTTGATCTTGTGGTGGCCGAAAACAAGGCTCTCGAGCAGGAAAAGCTCGCCCTTCAAGGCGAGATCGCGGCGCTGAACGAGCGGATTGCGATCCTGACCCGTGACGATATCGCCGCGGCTGCCGACGAGTGGAAGCTCAAGTTTGAGCAGCTGGCCGGCCGGAATCGCCAGCTGCAGCAAACGGCCCACGACGCCCAGACGGCGGAGAAGCGCGCGAGCGAGATGCTGGCCAAGGTTCGCCGCGCCCTGGGCGTGGAATCGAATGCGGAAATCCTTCCAGCGCTGTCCGAGCGGAGGGCCGCATGAAGCAATCGTTTGATCTCCGCCCGTACCAGGTCGACAGCGTCGAGGGCCTGCGCAACCTGATCCGTCAGGGCGTGCGCAACATGATCCTTTCGGTGCCGACTGGTGGGGGCAAGACCGTCATCGCCTCATACCTGACCGCCGAGTGCTACGGCAAGGCGGGCAAACGCGCCGTGTTCGTCGCCGACCGCATCGCGCTGATCAACCAGACCAGCGAGACCTTCGACAGGTACGGAATCCCGCACGGCGTGGTCCAGGGCGACCACTGGCGCTTCAAGCCGTGGGAGCGCGTCCAGGTGGCCAGCGCGCAGACGCTCGCGAAGCGCGGATGGCCCGACGCCGATCTCATCATCGTGGACGAGTGCCACGCGATCCAGGCGACTGTCGCCGAGCGCCTCGCCGGCCGGGATACCGTCGTCATCGGCCTGACCGCAACCCCAATGACCCAGGGCTTGGGCAAGCTGTACGACGGCATCGTCACCGTGATCACCACCAACCAGCTCATCGCCGCCGGGTTTCTGGTGCCGTTCCGCGTCTACGCGGCGAGCGCGCCGGACATGACCGGCGCCAAGACCAGGGCCGGCGAGTGGACGGACAAGGACGCGGCTGAGCGCTCGATGCCGATCATCGGCGACTGCGTCGAAGAATACCTGCGCCACGCCGCGGGGAAGAAGTTCATCGCCTTCGGGTGCAACGTCGAACACTGCGAGGAAATGCAGCGCCAGTTTGCCGCGGCCGGCGTCGTCAGCGAGCTGTACACCTACCGCACCGACGACGCCGCGCGCGACCCGCTGGTCGAAGAGTTCCGCAAACCCGACAGCAGCGTGCGCGGCCTGATCAGCGTCAGCGCCCTCAGCAAGGGGTTCGACGTGTCCGACGTCGAGGTCATCATCATGGCGCGCCCGCTCAAGTCCAGCCTGGCCGAGCACATCCAGATCCTGGGCCGCGGCCTGCGAATCCATCCGGGCAAAAAGGAATGCATCGTCCTCGACCACAGCGGGAACTGCGTGCGCTTCTGGGGCGCGATGCAGCACTTCCTGGAGAAGGGCATCACCGAACTGGACGACGGCATGAAGAAGAAGCAGGTCAAGGTCACGCCCGGCGAGAAGAAGCCGGTCACCTGCCCGAACTGCAAGCACGTTCACACCGCAATGCCGGCCTGCCCGTCATGCGGCCACTCGTACAAGAAAAAGCAGCCGGTCGAGCACGTCGCCGGCTCCCTGCACGAAGTGAAGGGCGGCACGAAGCCGGCGCCACCGACCCAGCAGGAGAAGCGCGAGTTCTTCGCGCAGCTGAACCACATCGCCCTCGAGAAGGGCCGTAAGCCCGGCTGGGTCTCGCACAAGTACAAGGAGAAGTTCGGCAGCTGGCCCGACTTCAACGAGCCTGTCGTCATGGTGCCGTCGCCCGAGGTGCTGAAGTGGGTCAAGTCGCGCGATATCGCATTCGCAAAGGGCGCGCGCAAGTGAACGACTTCCTGAACTTCGCGCGGGCCAACGGCATCATCGTGCCCGACACGTTCACGCCTGGGCGCTGGATTCGCTGCAGCACCGAGAGCCACCCGCGCAAGAAGAACGGCAGCATCAAGCTGGCCGACGACGGCTTGGTCGGCTGGTGCCAAGACTATGCCGCGCACGTCGAGCCGATCATGTGGCGCGCCAATGATGGCGCTGCGCTGGCCGCGCCCATCGACCGGGCCGCGATTGCCCGCCGCCAGCTGGAACGTCGCCGCGCGCTGATCGAGGCGACACTCGGCGCGCGCGCCTTCTACGCTGCCTGCGCGCCGCTGCGCGACAGCCACCCATACCTGGCCGGCAAAGGCCTGGGCGTGGCCGGCTGCCTGGGCCTGCGCGTCGACACGGCAGGTTGGCTCGTCGTGCCCATGCTCTACAACGACAAGATTCTCAGCGTGCAGCGGATCTCGCCAGAGGGCGAGAAGAAATTCCACTTCGGCGCGACCACCAAGTGCGCCTACTACGTCATCGAGCGCCAGGGCGCCGCCGTCACCGTCCTGGTCGAAGGCTTCGCCACCGGCCTGACGATCTTCCAAGCCGTCCCGAACTGCCGCGTGATCGTGGCCTTCAACGCCGGGAACCTGGTGGAGGTCGCCACGCGCATGAAGCGCCACGGCATGGGCGTCGTTTGCGCCGACAACGACCACGAGACCGAGAAGCGCATCGGCCGCAACCCGGGCCTCGACGGCGCGCGCGCAGCAGCTGCAGTGCTGGGCGTCGGCGTGGCCTACCCGACGTGTGCCGGGACCGACTGGAACGACTACGTCATGGAGCAGATGGAACTTGCCGTCGCCGGCCAGTCGTTCAGCTTCAGCCGCAAGCGCTCCGTGACCCAGATACAGGCCGCCGCATTCGCCGACGTGAAGCTGAAGGTGATGCGGGAGGCGAAGCTGATGCGCGTCAATTAGCGCCAGCACCAGGTGGAGCGGGCGACACCTCAAAAAAACGAGCAAGGGCATGGCATCGGCCCACACCGCATAAAGACCGGCCGCCACTGACGACCACCAGGGCACAGCGAGAACAAGGCGCAGAGGGGGCCTTGGCGAGGCCTGAGAGCACAGGCCGGACCGAACAGAGGTACAGAGTTGGAATGCTTGGCCCGTTTGGCAGGCGCATTCGCCAGAGAGTGCGTCGATCGAAAGGGCGAGGGGGCGGCCTGGGCGTACCGCAGCGGAATTGACCACCCGCGAACACGCCACTTTCGATGAAAGTTTTTGCTGATTTTGCTCGGGGGCCGCAAGACACCCCTTACAACCACTTCCACAGCTTGAGGGGTCCAACCAACCCCTCTAAATGACAACTATGGCCGAACGAAACGTGAACGAGAAAATGCGCGCGCTGCCCGACAAGATCGAACGGCGCATGGCTGCCCTGGTGCAGATGGGAGAGTTCGATCAGAACGACGTGACCCACTGCCGCCGCACCTACTGGAGCGCGCGGGACGACTGGCACAAGATCCTGGTGGACTGCTACGAAGCTGCCCAGCAGCGCCAGCAGCAGCCCGCGCAGCTGGAGATGGCATGAGCACCGCGCCGCTGGTCGTGATGCTGCCGTTCCCGGATCGCCGCTTGAACCCGAACAGCTCGAAGGGGACGCACTGGGCGGCCACCGCCGATAAGCGCAAGAAGGCGCGCCGCGATGCTGCCTGGCTGACGACCGCGGCGCTCGCAGGCCGGCGCGTTGAGCAGGGCAGGGAGCTGGCGCTGGTGATCACGTTCATCCAGCCCGACCGCCGCGCCCGCGACCGCGACAACCTGCTGGCGGCCTGCAAGCCGATGCTCGACGGCGTGGCCGACGCGCTGGGCGTGAACGACAGCCAGTTCGAGCCGGTGACGATCCGGCGTGAGTACGGCGGTAAGCCGGGCGCAGTGAGGGTCGAGGTGCGTTAAGAGGTCAGGGAAGTGCCTTCAGCACCTTTTCTGCTGTGTCCGCGTTTTTCTCCATGCGCTGGCAGCCTGCCATCATTTTTTCGGTCGCCTTGTTCGGGCTCATCGAATGTGCAGATTTGAGCACTTCCAGAATCGTGTCCTCACACTGTTTTTTCGAGGACATCATCTCGGAGATTGCTGCAAGGGCTGTTGCTTGATAGATGAAGTAGCCAGCAATGAGGACGCCACCGATGGTAATAGATTTCATAGCGAAAGAATAAAATAGTTGCGATACGGAAAGATAGCACGAGTCCGAACAAGTTCGCACGACCGGCATCTGAAAATTTTCCCAAATTTAACATTTACTACTGGAAAAATTCCTCTTGGCATGGTACGCTGGCTCGGTCGTTTTTACGGAAGAGTTAAATCATGGGATTCGCAGACCGCTATATCGCCTCGCTCGGCGCCACGAATCTCAAGGACGACGAGCGCCACCATCAGGCTGAGCCTCTGACCGCTGCCGCGATGGCGTGCGTCGGCGCCGGCGATCTCGGCGCGCTGCTGCACCGCGCGAAGTACGCGGATACCACGCTCCGCAACATGGCCCGCGCGATCAACGCACGCACCCAGCTGGAGAAGGAACTCGCGGAGGCGGCCCGGATGAAGGGCGCTGCCGCAGCACGTGAGGCCGAGTGCCGGCAGGCGCTGGAAGGCGACACTGCAGAGTTGGAGCGCAGCGTTGCAGCCCTGGCGCCGCTGCTGCGCTTGTGGACCGAAGCCGTGATGGAGCGCGGCCGCCGCCGTAAGTGGGTCCCGGAAAACACCGCATGGGATGCAGCCTCCGCCCAGAAGCTGTATCGCACCGTGGCCGAGGCCTCTCTGGCGCACTGGCTGGACAGTAAGTGCAAGTGCTGCAACGGCACTGGCCTGAGCGAGCGCCGCGTGTGCAAGCCGTGCAACGGCACCGGCGAAGCGCCGATCGAAGGGAAGGGTGGTTTCGTGCTTGAGCGGACCAAGGACATGGTCGCTGAGCTGCACAACATGGCCATGAGCCACGCGGCAAGAGCGGCTTCCAAGCTAAGGTAATAGTAGGTTTCAGCTATTTACCGAGGGCTGCATTGGGAATTTTTGTGGCATCCAACACAATTGACGTTCTTTATTGAACTATAAGCGTATGTGTACTAGACGACATACGCTTTTTCGATTATCGGTCTATCAATTCCACGGATCGAGGTCCCAGCCGCTCTTGCGGCAATAGTTCTCATTGATCCTTACGAAGTGATCAGTTTCCTCGCCGATCCTGTACCAGTTTCCAGAGCACGTGAACTCGGACTGGCCTACGATCTGGGACATACTTGCATCGCTATAATAAATGTTTGTGTATCCGTACGGCGGTGCCGCGTAGGCTGCGGCAGTAACGATGGCAAGCGCTGCCGCGAAGAGAGATGCTTTTTTCAGTTTCATGTTGGTCTTTCTTTAGTTGAAAAGGGAAAGCAGTTCACATGGAAAGGTAAAGCCGCATTTTTTTGCGACCAGGAAACGGTACCATGCTGAGATTATTACTTCAATCGAACACTGCACTTTACCTATGGTGGGTAATGAAACGGAGTACTTACAATAACGATGGGTTTAAAGTCTCTACCTGTCACTTAATTGAAAAAGTTTTCTGGATAATGAACTTCACGTCCAACACTACTGTATACGCACAGCAATTTCGTGTATTATTCAGGCTTCACTTACAGGACACAAACGATGCGCTAATCAGCTCTTATCCTTTCTTCCAGCACCCGTAATGTGCGCATGAGCGCCACCGATAGCTGGAAGTCGCGACAGTACCCCAGCCTTTGATGCTGTCGCTCGTCCCTACAAAGCCCGCCGTCTGAGCGGGCTTTTTTCATGCCACCGACAAAGTCAATTCGTGGCCGATCGCTTCCATGGCTTCAGCGATGCGATCGATCTTGGTCGCGTGCTCCAGGTCGGTCAGTCGGTTCACCTCTTGGCGTGTAGTGCCCAAGCGCCGGGCCAGTTCGGACGGCGCGATGCCTTGCGCCAGCATCGCGTTCAGCAGATGAACCTTGGCAGCGACGCTCAACGGGAGATCGATAAGTCGATCGCCTTTTGCGGCGCGCGAAGGAAGAGGGACGGCCCGCTTCTCATCGAAGTAGATGGTCATCGCTTCGCGCAAGACGTCGCGCGCCATGGCCAAGGCCTCGGCCTCGTCGTCGCCCTGGGTGATCGCTTCCGGAATATCGCGGAAGGTGACAACGAACCCGCCTTCGTCGGCAGGGGTGAAGATCGCAGGATATTTCATAAGTGCCCTCTGATAGGGTAAGGAATTGATTGGTCGGTGAACAGGAAGCCCCTTTCGGGGCGTCCCTCACTTCAAGTTCAGCTGTTTCTTAACACCTTCGACAAGTCCCGTTTTCAGTTCCTTGCTCGGGTGTCTCGGTAGGAAGCTTGTCTTGCCGTTCAGTTTGACTTTCGTGTGGTTCGCACCCTCCTCGAAAGTCGCTCCGAACTGCTTGAGCCACTTCACAAACTCGCTTTGCTTCACCGACCCTCCGTTGTTTGTTTCAGTGATGCTAGTGTAATCAAAAATGATTACATGTGCAAGCGCTTTCGTAATCTTTTTTGTGTACTTTGTTCCTGCTCTGTCTCGGCATCAGGCTTGCTCCAGCCGCCCCCGCAGGAATGCGCCGGGCAACTTTCTATTGAGGCGCTCATGTCCCGTGGTCCTGTGTTCGTGCGAGTTGAGATCGACGGCATGGAGCAGCGCCGCCAGGCCGAGCCGCTCCACCTGTACAACGACGCCGGCCAGCTGGTGGCCACTGCGTTGCGGCCTATGACGGTACCGGGTGAGCACCTGGTCGAGCGCCTCGGCACCTACCCCAAGATCATCAGGGAGACAGCATGACTGACCTGGCGCTTATCTACCGCGATCAGATGGTGCGCGCCGTGCTTGGCTCGCGCCCGGCGATTCTGGCTAAGGAGGCCGACACCACGGCACTTGAAAGGATGGCGACCCGCTTGGCCGAGGACGAGCAAGCCCTCGAGCACCTGCGCGCACTTGGCTATGGGCAGCGTGGCATGACGCTGGTGGAGATCGTGAAGACCATCCCGCCCGCGCCAGAGCGCGCCGCCCAGCTCCACGATATCTGGGTGCCGCAATGATCCGCACCAGCCAGATCGGAAGCGCGCTGGTTGCGGCGCTGGGACTGCCCAAGCAAACCAGCGCGTTCACTCTTCACGCGCGCGCCGGGCAGATTGTCACGGTCGAATGCGAGTACGCACCAGAAAGCGACCTGTTCGCCACCGAGCTGGCCCGCTATGGGCTGGTGGCGCTGGACAGTCCGCGCAAGCCAGCCGCGCATCCTGCCGACGCCATGGGTTACGACGCATGGGAGGCACAGCGAAAAGAGCTTGCCCACCGCGAGTTCATGCACCGAACCAACAGATTGCCCTGACATGGCAGCACGACCGAAATCCATCTGTCGCAAGGTGGCCTGTGGCGCCTTGATAGACGCTCCAGGCTACTGCGCACGGCATGCCAAGCAAGCCACTGGCTGGAACCGCTCGCACGGTGACAAGACCAGCGCCGACCGTGGCTACGGCTACGAATGGCAGCAGCGCCGCCTCCGCGTGCTCAAGCGTGACTGTGGGCTGTGCCAGATCAAGGGGCAGCGTTGCACCGTGATCGCCACCGAGGTCGACCACACCGTCAACAAGGCCACTGCCCGCGCCCAGGGATGGACAGACGAGCAGATCGAGGCCGAAGCGAATCTTCAGGCGACCTGCTCCACCTGCCACCGGGAAAAGACCCGGGCCGAACGGGGAGGGGGAGCCTAGGTCTCTGGCCCGGTCGGCCCCTAGACCGACTAGCTAACTTGATTTTTATCTCCGCAATTCGGACTTTCGACTTTTTGGAGTTTTAGCATGCCCAAACCCCGAACCCCCTCGGCGGTGCTGGAGGCTCGGGGTGCTTTCGACAAGGATCCGGCACGGCGCCGCGAAGACTTCGAGGCGGCCGAGTTCGACCCGGCCCCACCCGACTACTTCAGCGACGCCCAGCGCGCGGTGTGGCACGAGATCGTCGCCGCTCTGCCGCCGTCCGTCCTGCAGGCCACCGATCGCATGGCTGTAGAACTAGCCGCGCGCCAGGTCGCGTACTTCCGCGTCACCCCTGACCCGGACGTCACCGCGGCGCAGCTGGCCCAGATCCGCACGGCGCTGGCTGTGCTCGGCATGACGCCGGCTGACCGCTCGCGCGTGTCCATGAAGAAGGCGCCGAAGGTCAACGCGTTCGCCGACCTCCTGGGCGAGAAAAAGGCGCACTGATGACAGCCGCCGATTATGTCGGCATCGGTCTGGGGTACGCACAGGACGTCGTGAAGGGGAGGATCGTCGCGTGCAAGTGGGTCAAGCTCGCTTGCAAGCGACACCTCGACGACCTGAAGGCCAGCAAGCGAAAGGCCTACCCGTACTATTTCGACGAAGCCGCCGCCAACAAGGTTTGCCGGTTCCTGTCGCTCATGCCCCACACCAAGGGCAAATGGGCGCGCAGGCGCGAGCTCATCAAGCTAGAGCCCTGGCAGTGCTTCGCGTTCATCTCGCTGTTCGGCTGGAAGATCAAGAAGAACGACCGGCGCCGGTTCCGGAAGGCCTATTTCGCGGTGCCGCGGAAGAACGGCAAATCGATCATCGGCTCCGGCCTCGGCCTGTTCATGTTCGCCGCCGACGGCGAGTTCGGCGCCGAGGTCTACTCCGGCGCCACAAACGAGAAGCAGGCCTGGGAAGTGTTCCGGCCGGCGAAGCAGATGCTCGAGCGTACGCCCGACCTGCAGGAGCTGCTGGGCGCCGAGGTCTGGGCAAAGGCGCTGCTGGTGCCAGAGGACGGTTCGCGCTTCGAGCCAGTGATCGGCAAGCCGGGTGACGGAGCGTCGCCATCCTGCGCGATCGTCGACGAATATCACGAGCACGACTCCTCCGACCTGGTCGATACGATGGAGACCGGCATGGGCGCGCGCGAGCAGCCGCTGCTCCTGATGATCACGACCGCCGGCTTCAACATCGCCGGCCCGTGCTTCGACCAGGAGCAGGACGCCAAGAAGGTGCTCGAAGGAGTGCTGGACGATCCTGAGCTGTTCGCGCTGATCTACACGATCGACGAGAAGGACGACTGGACGAGCCCGGCTGCGCTGCGCAAGGCGAACCCGAACTTCGGTATCTCCGTCGACGAGGATTTCCTGCTGTCGCAGCAGCGGCAGGCGATGCAGAGCGCGTCGAAGCAGACTCGCTTCAAGACGAAGCACCTGAACATCTGGTGCTCGGCGAAATCCGCCTGGCTGAACATGCTGGAGTGGGCGAAGTGCGCCGACCGCACGCTGCGCCGTGAGCAGTTCAAGGGCGAGCGCTGCTACCTGGTGCTGGACCTGGCGAGCCGCTCCGACGTGTGCGTGCTGATGCTGATGTTCGTCCGAGAGATCGAGGGCAAGCAGCATTTCTACCTGTTCGGCGACTACTACCTGCCGGAATTCGCCATCGAGAACGCGGAAAAAAACGCGAACGCCTACCGCAAGTGGGTGATCGAGGGCTTCCTGCAGCAGCACGATGGCGCCGAGATCGATTTCGACCTGATCGAGGAGGACATGCTGGCCCTGGTGGCCGAATACGGGCCGGACGAAGTCGTCTTCGACCCGTTCCGTGCCGCCCAGCTCGAGCAGCGCCTCACGAAGAAGGGCGTCACCGCAGTGGAGGTGGGCCAGACCGTCAAGAACCTGTCGCTGCCAATGAAGGAATTCGAAAGCGCGATCAAGGCTGGCCGGGTGCACCACGACGGCAATCCGATGCTGACCTGGATGATGTCCAACGTCGTAGCCAAGCTCGACGCCAAGGACAACATCTACCCGCGCAAAGAAAAACCCGAGCAGAAGATCGACGGCCCCGTGGCCGCGATCATGGGCGTCGCCCGCGCAATCAGTGGCGCAGAAGTCACGAAATCATGGTGGGACAAAGATTGAAATTCCTCGACCGCATACTAGGGCGCAAGTCTGCCCAGCGTACCGACGCCCAGATCATGGACCTGATCGACGGCCGTGGTGGCGCCATCATCGCCGGCGTGCACGTCAACGCGCTCACCGCGCTGCAGGTCTCCACCGTGCTGGCCTGCGTCAAGGTGATCGCCGACGGCTGCGCCACGCCGAAGCTGCACGTCTACCGAGAAAAGGACGACGGCAGCCGGGAAAAGGCGACCAACATCCCCGAGTACCGGCTGCTGGCGCGTCGCCCGAATGAGTGGCAGACCTCCTTTGAGTGGCGCCGGCAGATGACCATGCACGCCGCGCTGGAAGGGCGCGCACTCTCGATCAAGGTTCGCGGGGACAACCACCGCGTACGAGAGCTCATCCCGGTACCGCCGGGAAGCTGGACCATCGAACGGATCTCGCGCTACGAGGTGGTCTACCACTGCTGGGACGAGTTCGGCCGAATCGGCACCTTCAGCTCGGACGACGTGTTCCTGCTCAATGGCCTCCAGTGGGACTGGGTCCGCAACCTCGACGCGGTGAAGCTGGCCCGCTCGGCAATTGGCCTGGCGCTGGCCACGGAGCGCAGCCAGGCGGCGATGCACCAGAATGGTCTGCGCCCGAGCGGCGTCTACTCGGTCGACACGACTCTCAACGAGGAGCAGCACACGCGCCTGACAGGCTGGATCAAGAAGTTTGCGGGCTTGGCGAGGAACGGCGATCCCCTGGTGCTGGACAACGGCGCGAAGTGGACGCCGACCTCTCAGACCGGCGTCGACGCCCAGCACGTCGAGACGCGCAGGTTGCAGATCGAGGAAATCTGCCGCGGCTACGGCGTCTTCCCGATCATGGTCGGCCACAACGACAAGTCGGCGACCTTCGCCAGCTCGGAAGCGTTCTTCGCCGCGCACGTCAAGCACACGCTGGCGCCCTGGCACATGGCCTGGACGCAGCGCATGGACGAGATGCTGCTCGACGGCTCGGGCCCACTGTTCGGCGAGTTCGACATCCGCTACCTGATGGCTGGCTCCATGAAGGACCGCGCGATGTGGGCGCGGACCATGGCCGAAATGGGCATTTACACCCGCAACGAGATCCGGGACGAAGAGGGTAAAGACCCGCTCCCTGGCCTGAACGATCCGCTGACCCCGCTCAATATGGCGAAGGGCGGCACCCAAGGAAACCCTGATGAAGACGATCCCGAAGACGACTGACAAACGCGAACGGAAAGACCTGGGGGCACCGGCCCAAGCCAGGCCGGCGCCGCGCGCAGCTGCAACGGCGCCGCTCGAGCGCAAGAATGCCGCCAGCGGCCGGGAAACCCGTTCATATGCACTGCAGATCAAGGCGGTCGGCGACGACGGCACGGTCGAGGGCTACGGCTCGATCTTCGGCGTGCGCGATAGCTATGACGACGTGATTGTCGCTGGCGCCTACGTTGTTTCGCTTGCCGCGCACAAGTCGGCCGGCACCATGCCCGCCATGCTCTGGCAGCACGATGCGACGGCACCCATCGGCGTCTGGCTCGAGATGGTCGAAGACGCCAAAGGGCTGCGCATCAAGGGCAAACTGGCGCTGGACACGGTCAAGGGCGCCGAAGCCTACGCTCTCCTGAAGATGGGCGCGCTCAACGGCCTGTCGATCGGCTTCGTCGCAAAGCAGTGGGGTTACGACCGCGACACGGACGTGCGCACGCTGACCGAAGTCGACCTGTGGGAAGTATCCCTGGTCACGTTCCCCGCGAACGAGAAGGCGCGCATCACCGGCGTCAAGGCGGCCGACGTCGCCGGCATCAAAACCATTCGTCAAGCCGAACAGGCCCTGCGGGATGCGGGCTTCTCGGCCGACACGGCCAAAGCGTTCCTCGCCGAGGTCAAACGCATCGCCTTGGATGAGCGGGACGCTCATGAGGCTGCTGCGGCATTGAAGGCCGCCAACCGGCTGCTCGAAACCCTCACCTCGTGAAAGAAGATTACATGAAGAAGACCCTCCTGCTGGCCGCGACCATGGCCGCACACTTCGCCGCGTTCCAAGCCAAGGCCACGGCGGTCCCCTACGAAAAGCGCGAAGAGCCGACCC
The DNA here is from genome assembly GCF_050586525.1 of Massilia sp. BKSP1R2A-1. NCBI lineage: Bacteria > Pseudomonadati > Pseudomonadota > Betaproteobacteria > Burkholderiales > Oxalobacteraceae > Massilia > Massilia sp. BKSP1R2A-1. Next base: position 670,050 of record NZ_JBOBRE010000001.1, read on the forward strand.
TGAAATCGGTCGCCGAAGCGATCGACAAAATCAACACGGCCTTCTCCGAATACAAGAAAGTCAACGACCAGCGCATCGAGGCGATCAAGGCCGGCCAGAGCACCGCCGACCTCGACGCCAAGCTGGCGAAGATGGACGAAGCGATTTCCTCGCTGTCGGAGCAGAAATCGCGCCTGGAAAAGGTCGAAACCAAACTGGCGCGCCCCGGCGCATTCACCGGCGGCGAGCGCGAGCAGCGCGAAAGCCAGGAAGAAGCGGAATACAAGGAAGCGCTGTTCGACTGGATCCGCTCGCCGAAGGACTTCGAGCGCGAGCAGCGCATGCACCAGACCTACAGGGCGCTGGAAGCCAAGTCCGCCGCGGGCGGCCGCGAGCGCCGCTCCACGCAGGCAACCGTCGGCAACAACGCTGCCGGCGGCTACGCCCTGCCCGAAGTGATCGAGCGCACCATCGCCCGCCTGTCGGTCGACATCTCGCCGATCCGCCAGATCGCGACCGTCCGCACCGTCGGCAGCACCGACTACAAGGAACTGTTCGACATCGGCGGCGCCGGCTTCGAATGGGTGGGCGAAACCGACACCCGCAACCAGACCAATACTCCGGACCTGGTGGAAGTCGCGCCGACCTTCGGCATGGCGTCGGCCAAGCCCCAGGCGTCGGAAGAATCGCTGGATGACCTGTTCTTCAACGTCGAAGACTGGCTGACCAGTTCGGCTTCCGAATCGATGGCGACCGGCGAAGGCGCAGCGTTCATCTCGGGCAACGGCGTCAAGAAGCCGACCGGCATCCTGGGCGGCCCGGCGCCGGTCGCCACCGCCGACGCGTCGCGCGCCTTTGGCACCCTGCAGTACCTGGCGTCCGGTCAGGCTGCGGCGATGCCGACCAACCCGGAAGTGTTCCTGGATATGGTGTACGCGCTGCGCGCCCGCTACCGCAACAACGCGCAGTGGCTGACCAGCAAGCTGATCCTGGCCGCGATGCGCAAGTATAAGGACGGCGACGGCCGCTACCTGTGGCAGCCGGCGCTGACCGCTGGCCAGCCGGCTACCTTCTTGGGCTACGGCATCACCGAGGCCGAAGACATGCCGGCGCTGGCGGCGAACTCGTTCCCGCTGGCATTCGGCGACTTCAAGGAAGGCTACCTGATCTGCGACCGCGTCGGCATGCGCATCACCCGCGACGAGATCACCACCCCGGGCTTCGTGAAGTTCTACGTGCGCAAGCGCGTGGGCGGCAAGCTGCGCAACACCCAGGCGATCAAGCTGCTGAAGATCGCGGCTTCGTAATCCACCACCACCCAGCGAGCGGGTCACTTCGGTGGCTCGTTCTATTTCAGGAGCAGCAATGAAACTGATCGCGAAAGCAGCCTTCAGCTGGGCGCATCGCGGCGTGCAGGTGGAGCATTTCGCCGAGGGCCAGGTGATCGAAACCGACGACCAGGACCTGATCGACGTGTCCGAGCGCGAAGGCTGGACAGAGCGCGAGGGCGCAAAGAACTCGGCCCGCACACCGGTGCCTGACGCGGCACCCGCCCTAAAACCCGAACCCGAGCTGGAAAACGTGCATGACCCCGCACCCGCTCTGGGAGAGGCCGCACCGGCGCCGACCGGCGGCCGCCGCAAGAAATAAGCCATGGACGCCCGCACCGCCGCTTGGCTCGCAAAACTGCGCGCCGAGGCGGAGGTGCCCGGCACCATCTTGGTGTGCGCAGGTCGCCTGCGCCTCCGTCCCGATGAAATAGTCGGCATGTCCGACGCCGAGCTGCTCGCACTGCGCGCGCAGTCCGCTCAATGATGAAAGGCAGCACATGCCGCAACTCCAGAAATTCCAGGACTTCGCCGAGCAGGTGCTGCGCGCGAAGCACGACTTCGGCTCGCACGTGTTCAAGGTCGCGCTGACCAACGTGGCGCCGGCCGCGACCGCTGCGTTGCTGGCTGACATCACCCAGGTGACTGGCGGCGCCTACACCGCCGGCGGCTACGTGCTCGACGGAGTCACGCTGAGCGAGACCGGCGGCACCGCCAAGGTCGTGATCACCGACGAGGTCATCACCGCTGCCGGCGGCTCGATCGGTCCGTTCCGCTACGCGGTGGTCTACAACGACTCGTCGAGCGGCAAACCCCTGGTCGGCTTCGCTGACCGCGGCGATAGCATCACGCTGCTCGACGGCGAGGGCGTCACCCTCGACTTCGATCCAGCGGCCGGCGTACTGACCCTGGCCTGATCATGGGCATCCGCGAACGAATCCTGGAGCGCGCCGACCTGGCCGCGCTGCGCGCCGCGCGCGACATCGACGGCCTGGCCGCGGCGCTGAACGTGGAAGGTCTGCTGGCGCCGCAGCAGCGCTTCGTGACCGCCCGAGCGGTGATGTCCGGCTGCCCGTCCGGCGTTGCCATTCTGCAGAAGCTGGAAGCGGCGGCGTCGCAGAACTGCGCCGTGGCCTGGGCTGTCAAGTTCCTGGGCCAGGAGGCGGGCCTCGACATTGGCGACGCTTTTGCACAGCAGATGTGCGACCAGCTCGCGGCCGGCGGCGTCATCACCGCCGGCGAAGCTGCGGAGCTGAAGGCCCTGGCCCTGCATCCGCTGATCGTGACGCGGGACCAGGTCAACGAAGCGATGTTCAATCCCGACGGATCGGAAAAGTAATGGCAATCACGAAACAATCTGTCGACATTCTCGCCGCCACCAGTGTCCCAGCCGGCACCACGAGTGCGGCACCGGTCACGGGCAATAGCATCGACGTCCGAGCGCTGAACGGAGGCGAGTGGGGATACCGGATCGTCAATGGCGCGTCGGCGCCGGGCGTGGCCGCGACCCTCGTTCTGCAAACCTCGCACGACGGGGCGACCTGGTTCGACTACCAGGTGGTCTCGGGAAACCTCAATGCGAGCGGTGTCTTCTCGGGATCAGTTCCGCTGGGCGTGGGCGTCATGTACGCGCGCGCAATCGCGTACGGCAATACGACCAACGGGGTCACCGTGTCGTCGGTCATCCAAGGTCGAGTCGGATAATGGGCGGCATGCGCATGCAGCCGCAGCGGCTGGTCCGGCTGAATCGTGCGCACCCGCTGGCGCGAGAACTGTCGTTTGCCTGGACGGCGAGCGGCCCGGACATGAACCTCGTGAGCGGGTCGGCGGCAACCGTGAGCGGCACGACTGCGCCGGAAAAGTTGCCCTACCTCGACCGCCTCGGCCGGCGCTTCGTTGCGGCCGGGAATCTGAATTTCGGGAACACGCCCGAGACGCATTTCGGCGGCCTGAACAACCAGACCCTGTTCGCCGAGGCGTTCATTCCGGACACGAACGTCCACGAGGGGTACATTTGCGGCCGCACGACGAGCGCATTCGACTACGGCCTGACCATCAGCGCCGGATCGCAGCGCGTCCAGTACACGACAGCCGGGTCGAACGCCGGGGCTGTGTGGCCTGCCGGTTCGGTTGCCGGCCAGCTCAAGCCGATCCAAGGCCGCCCCGTGCCGATTTGCGGCACGTTCGAGCGAGGCGCGACCCCATCGACGAAGCTCTACGTCGATGGCATTGTCGGCGGCACCGGCACACAAACGACCAGCTTTCAGACTGGCACGAACCCGTTCGGCATCGGCGCGCGAGGCGGCACGGGACAGACCGCCGCGAACGGCATCTATGTCGGCATTGTCCTGATTTTCAAGCGCACGCTGTTAGAAGATGAGGTTGCCAGCTTGTCGGCGAATCCCTGGCAGCTGTTCATCGAAGCCGACGACAGCGATTCAGTGGCGCCGGCGGCGGCCAGTTCGGTTGCGATCACACCAACTGTGCTGCTGCTGGGCGGCGGCGACGTCACAATGCGCGTGTCGCGCCGCGTCGCCGTGCAGGCGGCGCAGTTGCAGCTCGCCGGCGCGAACATCGGCCTCCGCGCGGCGCGATGCGTTGGCGTGCAGCCTGCGGCGCTTGCTACCACCGGCGGCCAGGTCGACCTGCGCGCGGCGCGCCGGGTGGCTGTGTCGGCTGCCGACCTGGTCCTGCAGACTGGCGCGGCCCAGTTGCGCGCGACGCGGTGTCTGCCGGTGACGGCGACCGAGATCGTGCTTCAACCCGGGCCAGTTCAGCTGCGCGCCGTGCGGCGCCTGGTGGTCGCGCCGGCCGTCGCCACGCTGGTGGGCGGCTCGATCGAGTTCGTCTACACGCCGTCCGAGGAAGGCAACAGCTACAGCATCCCGGTCTCGCCGGCGGCGCTGGCCCTCACAGGCGGCAACGTCACGATGCGCGTCACCCGGCGGATTGCGGCGGCGCCGGCGGCGCTTACCCTGACGACCGGCGACGTTCGGATGCTGGCGGCGCGTCGGCTGGGCGTCGGCGCCGCAGTGCTGCAGGCGACTGCCAGCCAGATACTGCTGCGTGCCGCCCGCTGCCTGCCGGTCGACGCCGCGCACCTGGTGGTGGCCGGCGGCGAGGTGACGCTCCGCTACGGCTCCCAGGTGGAATACACCCGCGCGCCGGCCGGCGCCGGATTTTCGCCGCAGCGCGTCGAGGTGCAGGCCCGGCCACTACAACCCCGCGGCGCCAGGCCGCAAGAACGACAGAGGAATCGCCGATGAGTTGGAAACTGATCATCCCGCCGACGGCGCTGGCGATCGCACTGGCCGATGGTCAGCGCGCTGCCCGGGTCGACGTAGACGAGGGCGGGAAATCGCCCCTCGACGACGAGATCCGCGCGGCAATCGAGACGTACACCTCGGAAGCCGAGACGATCACCAAGCGCGCCATCATGGAGCAGACCTGGCGCCTGACGCTGGACCGGTTCGACGGCGCGATCAAACTGGCCTACGCGCCGCTGCTGGCGGTCGAACATGTGAAATACCTCGACGTGGATGGCGTCCTGCGCACGCTCGCGCCGCAGGACTACCAAGCCGACGCGGAGAGCGAGCCCGGATACATCGTTCCAGCGCCGGGCTGCGCATGGCCGGAGACGGCCGACCGCATCAACGCCCTCCAGGTGCAGATTCGCTGTGGCTACGGCGCCGACCATACGGCGGTGCCGGCCGGCATCCGTGGTTTCGTGTATGCGCGCGTCGCCGAGCAGTATCAGACTGGCAAGCATGCGGAAAATCAGCATGTGACTGGCCAGCTTTCCCGATTCGTGGTGTACGGATGAAGATGGATCACAAGGTGACACTGCTGAAGCCGAACACGGCCCGCAACGCAGCAAACGAGCGCGTCGGCGGCTTCGTCGCACTGCCGGACGTCTGGGCCAACGTCAAATTCCAGTCTGGCGCCGAAGTCTTGCGCGCCGGCGCCGACGTCTCGATCGTGAAGTGCTCGATCAGGATCCGCGCGCGGCGCGACGTCACTGCCGCCTGGCGCGTGCGCTACCTGGGCGTCGAGTACGACGTCAAGGCGCCGCTCCCCGATTCGGCCGACCGCGATTACATATACCTCGTCTGCGAAAGCACAGCATGATCGACTTCGACCCATCCGACCTTGTGGAGGTCGTGCAGCAGACTGCCCAGGACGTTATCGACTCGGTCGACGAGCCGGTCCTGCGCGCAGTGGCGTTCGCTGGCGCCGACCTTTTCAGGGAGCAGGCCAAGCAGAATGCGCTCGCGCACGCGAAGACCTACACCATCCACCGTAACATCATCGTCAAGCGCCTCGAGGAGGAGTCGGACGGAGGCGTGAAGCAGGTGTACCTGGTCACCGTCCGCAAGGGGCGGTACGACGGCGCCGACGCCTTCTACTGGCGATTCGTCGAGGAAGGGCACAAGTTCGTCCCGAAGAATACGAACGTCAGCGCGCGCACCGGCCGCACCATCGGCTGGGCCGCGCACCGCCGCGCCGCTGAGCTCGAGTACGGCAGCGCGCGGGTGCCGGCGTACCCGTTCATGCGGCCGGCCTACGAGACCTGCAAGCAGGATGCGGTCGACGTGATGACCGAAACCCTCAAGCTGCAGCTGGAAAGGAATGCAAGCTGATGAGCATTTATGTGCACGTGATGCAGGCCCTGGCCGGCTTGGCCGGCGGCCGGGTGTTCCCGCTCGTGGCCGACGAGGGCGTCGACACGCCATACATTGTCGTCCAGCGCGTGGGCGGCCCGGCGACCAACTTCCTCACCGGCGAGGCGCCCGAGAAGCAGATGAACCGCGTGCAGGTCACGGTTTGGGCCGCGTCGGTGCTCGAGGCTGAAGCGGTCGGCGGCCAGGTCGAAGCGGCGATCCGCGGCGCGGTCGACCTGCAGCCCGAAGTGCTCGGGCGCGCGGTCGATGACTACGACCCGACCACGAAGTACAAAGGGTCTCGCCAGGAGTTCCGCATCTTCTGCTGACCCACCAATTTTTACCCGAGCCGCTCCGAGAAATCCGAGCAGCTTTTTTCATTGCCCGGCTTCCGGGCTCTTTACCTGAAAGGCCCTATGAAACTGCCAAACAACCTGGCGTTCGCGATCGCGTCCGTTTTCGCAACCGCCGTAACCGTCACCGCTGCGACCAATGCAGCCGAAGCCGTCTGCAGCGGTACCAATACCTTCGCCGTCGGCGACTTCGTGGAGTACACCGGCGGCTGGAGCAGGGCCAGTGGCCGCGTGTTCCGTCTGAAAGCAGCATCCGGTACCACTTTCACACTGGAAGGCCTGGACACCACCGACACCAACCTGTTCCCGGCCGGCGCCGGCATCGGTTCGGTGCGCAAGGTGACAACCTGGGTGCCAATCGTGGGCGTCACTGCTGCGGATGTCTCGGGCGGCGAAGGCAAGACTGTCGAAGTCCAATTACTGGATAGCGACACTCCCGTGATGCTGCCCGACGGCTTCAGCGCGACCAGCGTCGTGCTGACCATCGGCGACGACAAGACCCTGCCACACCACGCCGCGCTCAAGGCGATCTCCGACGGCGTCAAGCTGACCTGCCTGCGCGCGGTCATGCCGGGCGGTGACACCCTCCTGTATGCGGGCTACTGCAGCTTCCAGGAATCGCCATCCCTGCAGAAGGGCAACGTGATGGCGGTGAAGGCCACGTTCTCGCTGCAGAACAAGCCGGTCCGCTACTAAGCCGTTTTGCCAGCCGGCCCATTCGGGCTGGCTTTCCCCAGCCGCGCGGGTCGCCCCCACGCGGTTTTTTTCGTCGCCCCCCACCTGAATAGAGAGAAGAACCATGGCAAAGAACGCAACCAAAATCGTCCTCGGCAAGCGCCCGCAAAGCTTCAAAAAGGAGGTCAACGCCACCATGCTGGACGGGACCACCGGCTGCATGGAAGTCGAGTACGTCTACCGCAGCCGCACCGAGCTCGCCGAACTCATCGACACCATGCAGGCGAAGCTGCGCGACGAAGCGAACGTCGAGATCGAGCGCTTCAAGCAGGCGGTCGAGAAGGCCAAGGCGTCGGGTGAGCCGATCCCCGAGCTGCTGGATACCCAGACCGAGATCGTCAAACGCCAGTCGGCCGTCACGGTCGAATTCATCCTCAAGATCGTCAAAGGCTGGAACCTCGACGCCGACTTCGACAAGGACGCCGTCGCAGAGCTGGTCGACACGCTGCCGGCCATGGCCGACGCGATCAAGGACGACTACCGCGCCGCGATCAACGAAGGCCGCCTGGGAAACTAAAGCAGCTCGCCGCCGCGCTGTACACGCCGGGTCTTTCCAAGAAGGACCTGGCGGAAATGGAGGCGGGCGGTTTCACGCTGGCCGACTATCCTCAGGAGCCCCCGGTCGAGATCTGGCCAGAGAACCTGGTCTCGTACGAGCTATTCGTCTACATCCGCACGCAATGGCGCGGCGCCGGGATGGGCGTCATCGGCCTGGACTACGGCCCGCTGCATCACCGAATGGACCGCATGGGCCTGTCTCAGGACGAATACGACGCGATCGAGGCGGACATTCAGGTGATGGAAATCGAGGCGATCGCCACGATGAACGACCGGGAGGAGTAAACCCGGGGTGGGTTTCCAAGTGGTGTAGGATGGCAATTCTCATCACTGGAGGCGATATGCAACGATTCATCCTGGCGGCCGCGCTCAGTCTCGCGGCTGGCCCCTCGCTGGCGGCCGACATTACCTGCGACAAGCCAGAATACCTTCAGCTGAAAACTGCCGACAGGGCCGAGCTGACTGAGGAATATTGCCGATCAAAGAAGAAATTCGATCAAGTCCTGAAGGCGCAGGCCGATCTCGCCGCATCTATCAGCCGGCAGATAGCTCAAGGCGTCGACGTCACAAGCGCGCTCGCGGAGAAAAAGGAATCACTCGACGCCGGGATGTCGTGCTCTAAGGCCTCGGCGGATTACATGGGCGCTCTCGAGCGAAGATTCAAGCAGCGGCATCGACCAGCATGCGAATGACATAAATCGCTGGGATTCATCAGCAATCACAACAAAGCCACCTTCGGGTGGCTTTTTATTTTGGGGTAAGCCATGTCCGATACCGTCAACACAGCAGAAATCCGGGTCGTGGCCGATGCCTCGCAAGTCGAGGCCGGGCTCCGTCCTGCTGTTGACGCGGCCAATCGTGCCGGCCAGGCCATCCGCCAAACCGGTTCGAACGCAAGCGGCGCCGCGCGCAACATCGAGGCGGCACAGCGCAACATCATCGCCTCGATCCAGCGCACGACCATGGCCATGGAGGCCGGCGGCCGCACGACTGCGGCCTATTATGAACAGGCCGCGCGCTTCCGAGGCGTCGATCCCAACGCACTCACTCCGTACCTGAACCAGCTCCGGGCGGTCGAAGCTGCCCAGGCCCAGGCTACGGAGTCGACGCGCACCCAGGCTGCGGCCGCGCGCGAGCTGGCCCAAGCACAGGCAAACAAAGAATCGTTCCTGGCCGGCCTGCGTGAGCAGATTGCTCTGTTCGGCAAGTCGACTGAAGAAGTGCTTCGCTACCGCGCGGCGCAAGCCGGCGCATCCCAGGAGGCGGCGCAGCTGATCGTGCAGCTGCAGAACATGCGCGCCGCGCAGGAGCAAGTCGATGCCGCCGCACGCGCCGCCGCCCAAGCCCAGCGTGAGGCTGCCCAGGTGAGCGCATCGCGTGATGCGTTCATCCAGAGCCTGCGCGAGCAAATCGCCTTGTTTGGCCTGTCGTCCGAAGAGGCGATTCGCTACAAGGCCGCTCAGCTGGGCGCCGCCCAGGCCGCTGATCCTCTGATTGCGCAGCTTCGCGATCTTCGCCTGGCCCAGGAGCAGGCCGCCTATGGCGCCCGGATGGAGGCGCAGGCGCAGCGCGAAGCGGCGCAGGCGCGCGCCGGCCGCGACTCGTTCCTGAAAGGCCTTGAGCAGCAGGCGGCCGCGATTGGCAAAACCCGGACCGAGCTGCTGGAGCTGCAGGCTGCTCAGATGGGCGTGACCACGCAAGCGAAGCCGTTCATCGACCAGCTGCGCGCCGCCGAGCAGAGCATGCGCGCCGGGGGCATGTCCGCGGCCCAGATGAATGCCGCGCTTCGCGGCGTGCCGGCTCAGCTGACTGACATCGTAGTCAGTCTTCAGGGCGGCATGAACCCGATGACCGTCTTCCTGCAGCAGGGCGGTCAGCTGCGCGACATGTTCGGCAGCGCCGGCGGCGCCGCGCGCGCGCTCGGCGGCGCTGTCATGGGCCTCGTCACCCCCTGGACCGTGGCAGCTGCCGCAGTCGCGGTAGGAGTTGCCGCGTTCAAGGCTGGCCACGACGAATCGATCCGATTCTCGCGTGCGCTGGCTCTGACCAACAACTTCGCTGGCACGACGTCTGGCCAGATGGCCGACATGGCGCGCAATATTGGCGAGGTGGTCGGCTCCCAGCGTGAAGGCGCAAAGGCGCTGACCGCGCTGGCCGGAACTGGCGCGGTTACCCGGCAGAACCTCGAATGGTTCGGTACGGTTGCTGTCGACGCCCAGCACGTGTTCGGCAAGAGCGTCGAGGACACCGTCAAGGAGTTCGCCGAGCTCGGGAAGTCCCCACTCACCGCGCTGCAGTCGATGGCCGAGAAGTACCACTTCGTCACCGCGGCCACGTATGCCCAGGTGAAGGCGCTGCAGGAGCAGGGCCGCACGGCCGAAGCCGCGAACGTCGCCCAGCTGGCTTATGCCGACGGCATCAACAAGCAGCGACAGAACGTGCTGGACAGTCTTACGGACTGGGAGCGCGGCTGGCTGCGCATCAAGAAGGCCGTCTCCGAATCGGTTGACGGCGTCATCGACTTCGTCGGCGGCCGCGAGGCTGGTCCGCAAGAGCAGATCAAGGCCTTGCTCGAGCAGAGCGAAGCCCTTGAGTCCCGCGTCGCACGGATCAAGAACGCCGGCAAGAACCGTGATGGCGACAAGTACGACCCGTCCCGCGACCGTGAGCTTCTCGTTGCACAGGCTTCGCTCGATGCAACCGTCCGCGAGATCAATGCGATCCGGGACAAGACGAAAGCTTCGAAGGACGCGGCGGAAGCGAAAGCCGCTGAGGTGCGAGCCAATGAGCTCGGCATCAAATGGAAGGCTGAAGAGAACATTCTTCTGTCTCGCCGTCAGTTGATGGAGCGAGATTTGGAGGCGGCTCGGGTCGAAGGTAAGCAGAACAACCTGGATGAGGCGGTCATCCGTGACCGTCTGATGGTCATTCGGCGTAGGTACAACGACGTGTATGTTGAGGGAATCGACCGAAGCTTGACGGCGCTACGCCGCCGGGGTGAGGTGGAGGACGAGCTCAGGCAGCGCGCCATGGCTCGCATCGAAGCTGAGCGCGAGGCGGGGAGCATTACCCAAGAGGACGCTCTTCGTCAGGTCGCCGCCCAGCAACTCGCGCAAATTGACAGTCGCAGGAAAGGGCTTGAACAGGAACTATCTCTGGTTCGAACCAAGATCGGGAGTCAGCGCGAACAGATCGATCTGGAAGGAAGGATTCTAAAGCTTGGCGAAGAACGTACGAGCCGCGAACTGCAGCTGGCGCGTGAGCTTGACTCACTGAAGCGCAACCGCGCCCAGGCCAGCGACGACAGCTACAACGCCGGCATCATTGCGGCGGAAGCTGAGCTCAAGTCCCTCATGGACCTGGTCGACGCTCAGGTGTTGTCAAACGCCGAGACCGGCCGCACCAAGTTGGAAGTGGCCGAACTGGCGGAGAAGCAGCTGCTGGCGGCTGCGGCCCTGAAGGAGCAGGCTGCAGCGGCACAGGCCGCGCTGCCCGGTGGTGAGCGCCTGGCGGAGATTTACCGCCAGCAGGCGGCCGAACTGCGCAACCTTGCGTCGGCCAAGACCACCGGCGTGGTTAAGGCTGAGATGGCCGAGACCAGCAAGAAGGAGCTCGACGAGCTGAACAAGTTCCTGGACCCATCCCGGGCCCAGACCTTCGGCGAGGCGCTGCGTGAAGCATTCGGCACCGCCGGCGAGTCGCTCTCGCGACTGACTGGCACGCTCGACGGGTTCGGGAAGCGACAGGCTGAGATCGCCAAGCAACGAGAGGTAGCGGAGAGGAACCGCGGCAAGGGCGACTTCGACGAACTCAAGTACCAGCAGACGATCCTTGAGCTGAACAAGCGCCGTACCCAGGACCAGCTGGCCAGCTACGGTAGCATGGCCAGCGCGGCCGCCGGCTTCTTCGGCGAGCAGAGCAAGGGCTACGAGGCGCTGATGACGGTGTCCAAGTTCTTTTACGCTGCGGAACTGGCAATGACGCTGGCCGAGCTCGTGCCGAAAGGTATCAGCGCCGTGCTGGGTCAGGCACAAGGCGATCCATACTCCGCGTTCGGTCGCATGGCAGCGATGGCGGCGATCGTGGCCGGCCTTGGCGTGGCGATCGGTGGCGTCGGTGGCGGCAGCGCGCCAAGCCTGTCGGAGTCGCGTCAGAAGGCGCAGGGCACCGGGACCATGCTGGGATCGGATGACAAATCGCAGTCGATCGCGCGCTCGCTCGATATGATCGAGAAGGCCGCGTTCCAGGGTCTGGGCATCAGCAACCGTATGCTCGGGTCGCTGCGCAACATCGAATCCGGTATCGGAGCGTTTGCATCCCAGCTGGTTGGAAGTACTGGAGTAAGCGGGAAGTTTGGCAGCGAATTTAATCGCGAGGTCTTTGACTCAAGGGGCGTCGCTCTCGCGGGTGGTGTGGCGGGAGGTCTAGCTGGTGCAGCTGGCGGGGCCTACCTGGGCATGGGCGCCAGTACCATCGGCATGATCGTGGGTGGCCCGCTTGGCATGGCATTGGGTGCTGCGCTCGGCGCCATTATCGGCAAAACGTTCATCGGCAAGGCCTTGGGTAGCGTCTTCGGTGGCAAACAGACCGTAGAAGACAACGGTTTTACGATCAAGCCGACCGACTACGCCAACATCATCGCCGGCAATTTGCAGGCTATGCAATACGCTGATGTCAAAACCGACGGCGGATGGTTCAGGAAGGACAAGACCAGCACGAAGACCGAGAACCTGGGCGCCGATGCTGAACGCCAGATCACCGGCATCCTGACGTCGCTGTACGACAGCGTCTTCGAGGCTGGCAAGCTGCTCGGGATCGGCGCCGACGAGTTCTCGTCGAAGCTAAACGGCTTCGTCGTCGATATCGGGGAGATCAGCCTCAAGGGCCTGACCGGTGAAGAGGTGCAGAAAGAGCTCGAAGCCGTGTTTTCGAAGGTGGGCGACCAGCTCGCGCAGTATGGCGTAGGTGGGCTGGAGTCCTTCCAGAAGATCGGCGAGGGCTATCTCGAAACGCTAACCCGGGTCGCAGCCGGCTATCAGACGGTGACCGTTGTGACCGACGCGCTCGGCATGACGTTCGGCTCCGTTGGTCTTGCCTCGATCGCAGCGCGCGAGCGCCTGATCGACCTGGCCGGTGGGCTGGAGGAATTCGCGTCCAGTGCCGAGCAGTTCCTGACGGACTTCTACACCGACAAGGAGCAGGCCGACGCCCTGCGCGCGCGCTTGCAGCCGACGCTGGACCGCTACGGCATCCAGTCCGGCGCCGACGACTCGCTCGCGCAGTTCCGCGACGTGGTCAAGAGTCTGAAGCTGGAGACGGCTGATGGTGCGCAGGCGTTCGGCGAGCTCATGCAGATCATGCCGGCCTTCAAGCAGCTCGCCGATTTCGACAAGGCCAAGTTCGAAGAGCGCCTGGAGCTGCAGGACAAGTACGACCAGCTGACGATGACGGCCGCCCAGCTGCTCGGCAAGCAGCGTAATGCGCTGGACGAAAGCAACCGCGCACTGTTCGACCAAGTGCGCGTGCTGGAGGAACGCGCCGGCCTGCAGGAGGAACTGGACAACCTGACCCTGACGGCCGAGCAGCGACTGCTTCGTCAGCGTGATGCCCTGGACGCCAGCAATCGATCGCTGTTCGACCAGGTGCAGCTGGCTACCAAGGCCAAGGCTGCAATGGAGGAGCGAAAGGGTCTGCAAGAGCAGCTCGACCAGCTGACGATGACGTCGGCTCAGCTGCTGGAAAAACAGCGTAACGCGCTCGACGAGAGCAACCGGGCGCTGTTCGACCAGGTGCAGGCTGCCCGCGCGCAGAAGGATGCTACCGAGAAGGCCGCTCAGGCCATCAAGGCTGCATCGGACGCTGCAGCAGCGTCGGTGCGTTCGTTCGGCGACGCGGTCATGAGTGCGATCACCCGCGCGCAGGACGGCGCCAAGGCCCTGCGCGACTTCAACGATGCGCTATTGCTGGGCAATCTCTCGACGCTGGATCCGGAAGAGCGCTACCGCGAAGCGAAGCGTCAATTCGAAGCCAATCCGACTGATACCCAGAAGGCCCAGGCGTTCCTGCAGGCGTCCAAGGACCGCGGCGGCGACTCGTTCTATTACGAGCGGGACTTTGCCAAGGTCCGTGAAGCAATCGAGGCCGGCGCTAAAGCGCTCGATGAACGTGCAGCCATGCTGCCCGGGTTCTACCTCGGCTACATGCAGGCGGTAAATCCGGCGTTGGCCATCACGAATCCCGCGCCGGCGCCGGTCGTCACCCAGGTGGCGACGCCGCCGGTGGTACAGCAAACCGCAACTACTTCGAAATCGTCGGCGCAGCAGGCTGACATCACCAGGCTTGAGGCGAAGGTTGACGCCCTGGCCTCCATAGGAGACACGATGCAAGAAATCGCGCAGAGCACTGCCGACACGGCGAAGTACATCGGCAAGGTGACCGATAGGGGCGCCGCGATGCGGATCGGAGGTGGCTGATGTTCCCCGTCAGCTACATCAAGCCGCTGGTGATCAAGCCGTCAATGATCACCAGCAGCACTGCGGTGAAGAAGCTGGCGGGCGAGGCGGAGTGGGTCGCGACCACGGCTTATGTAATCGGCCAGGTCGTGACCCGCGCTGATCTTGGCGGGCGGCGCTTCGAGAACAAGATCGCCGGGACGAACGCAAACAAGCCGGAGGACGATCGTGACCGCTGGTACGACCTTGGGCTCACGGACCAAAACACCATGTTCGACGGAAAAGACGGACGGCAGTCGATCGCCCCGAATGCACTTACGGTTGTGCTGCGGCCAGGCGCGCACAACGCGATGTTTCTGGCTGGGCTCGACGGGATCGCGCTCGACATCGTCTGGAAGGAATATCCAGGCGGGCCGGAATATCAACGCTACTCGGGAACCTTGGAGGACACACAGCCAGACGACTACTACGACTACTACTTCTCGCCCTACAGTCCGCAGACCGACTTCCTGATCACTGACCTTACTCCGTATGCGTCATGCGAGGTGACGGTCACGATCTCAAACCCTGGAAGCGTGGCGCGTTGCGCGATCGCATCGATCGGCGACCTTACCGCTGTCGGGGGTCCTGCGCTAAGCGGTGTCAGCGTTGACGTGTCTGGCTCCGCCCGCGTGACAGCGGATGACCGTGGAATGGCCAGCGTCGTCGCCGGCAAGCTCGCATGCGACCTCACTGCGCAGGCGATCGTCCCGAGCGACATGGCCCGTGGCGTCGTCAGGTCAGTCAGGGCGGTGCAGAACGTCCCGTGTCCATGGCTGATCACCGACCAACGATTGCGCGAAGAACTGCGATCGTTCGGCCTAGGCGCCGTCAAGCTGACCTACACATCCAATCGGATCACTGCATCCATCGACGTACAGGGAACCATCTGATGCCAACAATTCCACCAACAATCGATCAGGCGCCTGAAGTGCCTAAACGCGGTGTCAAGGCCACATTCGGCACTCTGGTCGACGCCTTCAATACGTGGTTCACGCTCGCCGCGACGCAGATCGTAGCGATGGGCGCCAATGTTTATGCGAACGCCCTGGAGGCATTCGGCTATGCAACCGCTGCCGGCAACTCAGCCAGCGCCGCGTCAGCGCTGGCCGAATCAGCGGCGGCGTCGGCGAACAACGCCGCTGATTCGGCCACAGCTGCCAGTGTCGTCGCGGGCGCTACGCTCTGGGTCAGCGGGCAATCCGTCTCGCGCGACGCGGCGGTGATCAGCCCACTCGACCGAAGGACGTACCGGCGCAAAGCAGCAACGGGAGCGGGCACCACAGACCCGTCGCTCGACTTGGCGAACTACGTGCTGTTGTCAGCTGACTCGAGCTCGTACATCAAGCTGGCTGAGGTGACTATTGGATCAGCTGTGGCGAACATTGATTTTCTCAACCTCTTCTCGGATGTGTATCCGAGATATGTCATTGAGTTTGTGGGGTTGGTATCAACTGGCGGTGGAGATGTCTGCCTGCGATTCGCGAAGGCAGGTACTGTGGATTCAACTGTGATGTATTACTACAATAAGCCTAGTGGAACCTTCTACGATCGAGTTCAACTTGGTAGCTTGGGCGGAGCGTCTGACCTGACCTCCACAGTTGATCTTAGAGGTGTGCGCACGGCTACAGCAACAAAGAGTGCCTCTTTCATGTCCATTAGCGCGCAGGGGTACAGCATCCAAGCAAGCGGCATGTATTGGGATAGCACTGTCGTCGCAAGTGGCTTCCGTCTCTATATGTCGAGCGGTAGCAATTTTACTGCCGGCACGATCAAGATCTACGGCGTCCGCGCCTAATCAGGAGAGCACATGATTCTTGTACTCGACAGTGGCGTCGAGCGTCCTGCTACGCCTGAAGAGGTCGCGGAAATCGAGGCCCGACAGACTTCCGGCTTAGCGCAGCAGAAAGCCGCTAAGAACGAGCAGATCAACGCATGGCGCGCGGCTGCCAACCTCTCTACCTTCCCGCATGCCGGCAAGTTCATCGCATGCGACGAGCTTTCTCGCTCAGATATCGACGGCGTGGCCAACCATATCGCCCTGTTCGGCGAGTTCCCGGCAGGCTTCCCGGGCGGCTGGAAGGCGACGGACAACACGGTATTGCCGCTCGCTGACGTCGACGCCTTCCGCGCCATGTACGCCTCGATGACCGCCCAGGGCACCGAGAACTTCAACCACTCGCAAAACCTGAAGGTGCAGTTGGCCGCCGCCAGCACGCCGGCGGAGATCGCGGCCATTCAATGGTGACGACATGAAGATTGCTTTTTACAAAGGCACGCGGCCCGGTCTTCCGGGCATCTACAACCGCCTGGTGCGCTGGTGGACCAGCTCGGCCTATTCACACGTCGAGCTTGTAGCAGCGACTGGCCGTGCCTGGTCGTCGTCGGCCGAAGATGGCGGCGTGCGCAGCAAGCTGATCCACTTCGACCCGAAGAAGTGGGACCTAGTCGATTTGCCGAGCCACCTCGAGCAAGCGGCTGTGGCCTGGTTCACCGCGCACCGCGGCGAGAAATACGACTGGCTGGGCAACCTGCAGTTCATCGTCGCCGCCGTCCCGGACAGCAAGAAGCGCTGGTTCTGTTCCGAAGCCGTCGCCGCCGCGCTTGGCATTCCGGATCCATGGCGCTACGACCCGGGCACGCTGGCCAGCGCGCTGACCCTCCTGAACAAACCTGCTCCGGCAGGTTTCTTACGCCCTGACATAGGCCACCATGCCGACTTACTTCATTGACCCTGGCGCCGCGACGAACGGCACCGGCACAGCCGCAAGTCCCTTCAAGTCCTGGGCGAGCGTGCCGGCCGGCGCCGGCAACGTTTACAAGCAGAAGCGCGGCACCACGTATTCCGGTGCGTTTCCGAGCCTGGTCAGCGGGACGAGCGGCAACCTGACCACCATCGGGGCCTACGCGAATACGGACGGCACCGACAGTTTCCTGCTACCGCGCCCGGTGATCGATATCGGTGACCGCATCATGCCTGGGACCGTCAACAGTCCACGCACCTTCATGAAGTGGTCCGAGGTCGACATCCGCTGCTCGCGCGCTACGCTGGCGTCGGACGTGCCGATCATGTGGCTGGGTAGCGACGTCGAGATCTCGGACTGCAACCTGACCAGCAACTTGACTGCGCTGTACGGGGAAGGCTGCAACCGGGTCAAGCTCCTGCGGAACAAGATCACCGCCGCGACGGCGGCAACTGCGACGCACGCTATTAACGCGATTGTCATCGGCGGCGCCGCGCCCACCGGCGTCATCATCGACGGGAACGAGGTCGCCGTCGGCGACGGCGGCGCCTCCCTGGCCCACGTGGTGAAGGTGTCGTGCAACCAGCCGATCGCAGATATTCAGATCACGAACAACAAGATCCGGACCACAAGCGGCGAGTCGACTACCCACCTCAACAAAGCCGGCATCTTCCTGGCCCTGGCCGCCGGCGCCGATATCCGGAAGCTCGGCACTGCGGCAGCGACGATCATCCTGGCCGGGAACGACGTAGAAGGCATGGTCGACGGCATCTTCACCTCGAGCGTTTCGAACGCGTGGATCCACCACAACCGGCTCAACAGGAACAACTCGTTCGGCGTGCACGCGACCGGCAGCCTCGTGAATCCTTCTGTCGGCTGCATCGCGGAGTGGAACATCTGCCGGCGCAACGGCAAGAACGTCTCGCCCTGGTACGGCCGCGCGATCGAGTTGTCCGGCGGCGGCAGTCTGAATGCGTGCACGCGCTGGGTCATCCGGTTCAACGACTGCTCCTACACGGCGAACTGGGGCGGCCCGATGGATAACGGCACCGAGGGCGTGGGCATTGGGCTGGACGACGGCACGAGCCGCTGCCTGGTGTACGGGAACCTCTGTTACCGGTGCGAGGGCCAGGCGGTCCAGACCTACGCCGGCACTACTCCACCGGCGGACACCGGTGGGCACCAGATCCTGTGCAACTACTTCATAGAGTGCGGCCTGGCCGCGATCACGAACCGGCGCAGCGGCGGCACCACGCGCACGCCTGGCGCATGCAACGTGTCGCTCTCGGGCACCAAGGGCGCGCTCACCACGGTGGCCTACAACCTGTTCGTCGGCGGCTACGCTGGCTTGCGCGAGGGGTCGGACTGCAGCAACGTCCAGAAGTACGGCAACGTGTTCATCGACCAGCTCGAGTATGCGATCGCCGCAGCCAGCACCAGCGGCGTTAGGGCGAACGTGTATAAGCCTGGCGTCCCGATCAACATCGGTTCCCTGGCGCTTCATGCGAACGGGTCGGCGAAGCCGGTACTGCTCTCGAGCGGCGTCGCCGGCGACATCACCGCCGACCCGCTGCTCGACCTGGACCGGTTCATGCCGCTGGCCGGCTCCCCGCTGCTCTCTCGCGCCGTGGCCTGGCGCTCCGTCCCGCTTCAGCGCAGCGATGCTTGAGCGACTCTTCCAGCCCGCCGTGTGCGGGCATTCCTTTTCCCACCTGACCACCATGAAAGCTACACCCATGAGCGAACCACTTACCACCGGCGCTGGCGCGGCCGCCCTGAAGTTCTTCGGCGCCGCCGTCCTTGCCAGTGCGGCGGCGACGGCGTTCGGTTTCCTTTTCCTCTGGCCGAAGACCGTGCGCGAGGCGTTCGTGCGCTTCGCCTGCGCCATCTTCTGCAGCTTCACCTTCGGCCCGGCGCTGGCCTTCGCGGCGCGCGCTCAGTGGCCCGGCATGTTCGCGTCCGCGCACGAACTGGGCACGCTCTACGGCGATCCGCAGGCGGGCGTCCTGATCGCCGCGGCCCCGTTCCTGGTCTTCGCGGCCCTCCCGGCCTGGTGGTTGTTCGGCTGGTTCTACCGCTGGATCGACGCACGCCGCGACAAAGATCTGGCCGAGGTGGCCGGCGACGCCGTGGATGTGGTCAAGAAGATCAAGGAGGCGATGTGATGGCCGGCGCGATGAAAGCTTCCGGCGCCTGCCGCGCGCTGATCCGCGAGTTCGAAGGCTGCTACCTGTCGGCCTACCGCTGCCCGGCTGGGATCCCGACCATCGGTGTGGGTCACATCCGCGGCGTCAAGATGGGCGACCGCTGCAGCGTACAGCAGGCTGACGTCTGGCTGACTGAAGACCTGCAGGACGCTGAAGCGGCCGTGAACACCCTGGTCAAGGTGCCGCTCGCCCAGCAGCAGTTCGACGCCCTGGTGTCGTTCACGTTCAACCTGGGCCAGGGTGCGCTGGCCGAGTCGACGCTGCTCATCCTGCTGAACAAGCGCAGCTTCAAGGCGGCGGCCGAGCAGTTCGACCGCTGGGTGCATTCGGGTGGCAAGAAGCTGGCCGGCCTGGTGCGCCGGCGCGCCGCCGAGAAGGCGCTGTTCCTCGACGGCCTGAGGAGCGCAACGTGAGCGGGCTCGAGCGGCTGGCCGCGACGGTCCTTCTCGCCGTGCTCCTGGTGGTGGGCGCCTGGTTCGGCGTGCGGCACTAC
The DNA here is from genome assembly GCF_050586525.1 of Massilia sp. BKSP1R2A-1. Taxonomy (NCBI): domain Bacteria; kingdom Pseudomonadati; phylum Pseudomonadota; class Betaproteobacteria; order Burkholderiales; family Oxalobacteraceae; genus Massilia; species Massilia sp. BKSP1R2A-1. The sequence goes on from NZ_JBOBRE010000001.1 coordinate 689,599, forward strand.
GGCGCCCAGCAACACCAGGCCGGCTGGGACGCGGCCATCGCCGCCGGCGAGGAAGCGCGCGACGCCGCGGCGCTGGCCAACCTTGCCATCGAATCAGGCCTGCGGGCCCGCCTGCTCAAGCAGGACACCGACAACCTACGAAAGGAACAGGAACATGCTGAATCGTTGGAAGCTGCTCAGCGCCGCGTGCGCGCTGGCGATGACCGGCTGCGCTGCCCAGCCGCAGGGCCAGTACCAGCCGGCGCCCGGGCCGGCGATCGACCCGCTGCCGCCGGACCTGGTGCTGACGGAGAAGGACCGGCAATTGTGCCGGAGGTGGCTGCTGAGATTCTCGGCGACGGAGCAGATGTTGCAGGACTCGTGCGGCGCTATGAGCGGGTCGTCCAGCGGTTCGAAGCCTGTCGCGCAGTGAACGGTAAGTAAGGCCAGTCCGACAGGCAGAGGCTCCGCGCGCTGGCACTATTGTCGAGCGATCGATGAATACGATAGCGCCTATGTATGTCACAGGCGAGAAGCAATGTCATCGAGTAAATCCGCGACATCCAGAAGACAGCGAGAGGGACCTTATTGCGGCCGCACCAGCTCAAGGGAAGGGAAACGAAAGCACGTGCACAGCCGAACCGGGTGCGGTTTCGCCGCAAGCACCGGTGGCGCCGAGCTAGAGGTGGCTTGCAGGCGAATCAGGCGGGAGCGTTCTTCGTAGCACGGCCGTGCGCCGCGCGGCGATGTTCGGGATGCAGCAGGACCCGTCGCGCCAGCTCGAGCGACAGCCCAAATTCAAACAGCGCGCGGGCGCCGGCGGCCACGCCGTGCGAACTAGCCAAGTTAATGGCTAGGTCTACGTACGTGGCCGTTAGGCGGTCAGTTCGGGCATGCATCGCAGCAAAGTAGCAGGTCAGGCGTCGGTTGTGTTGATCGCGGTCAATCCTCGGGCTCGTCGTCGTCCAACTTTGCGTACTCGATCCGGTCGACCGCGGCGATCGCCTGCTCGAGCGACGAACGGATGGCCTGGAAGAATGCCCGGTGCCGCTCGTCCACTAGAGGCAGGTCCGGATGCTTGTGCAGCTCGATCGTCCAGTTTACGACCTGGGCCAACGGCGACTCCACCACGAACACGCGCTCGTCGTCCTGGCCGGCGCCCTCGATCAGCAGAGGCAGAACCGACTTGAACGGGTCTCCGCGGTCGCTGAAATAGTGCACCAGGGTTGGCTCGAGCTGGCCGGCTGCCTCGTCAAATTCGATGGCTGGATGCTGCTGGCGTTCGATGAACATGGTATGACCGGACTTGTTCGTATTAGCTGCTGGTTATTTAAACCATCCCGAACTGTCAGCCACGTTTAGGCCGTAAATAGCTAAAACAATGACTCCTACGCTAACTCCAACAGCTGAGAGGTATTTGATTGTGCGGAACGCGAGTTCGCCACTCTTTACTCGCTTCCATTCTAGTTTGAGAACGCGCTGTGATTCTTCGATAATTAATTTCTTGGATTTTGCTAGCACCTCTTCGTTGGCGGCGGTAGACTTTATTTCCTCAACAGTGTTTCCGACGAGGTCGTCAATTAGCTTAGCTAGCTTTGTGTGCTCTTTCGGATTTAGTCGAAGCAGCACCCTGACATGAAGCCTCTCTAAGCGCTCCAACGTTTCGAAATTTTCCTCTAGAAACTCATGCGCATGTATAGCTCCGGCTTTTGATTTTTCGTGAGCAAAAACAACTAATTCGCTCACTCCTCCGATGAGCTCCGATAAATCATCGCGCAAAGAATCGACCCAGGATTGACGAAATTCCGAGGTTTTCTGCTCCTTACTCAAAATTGTAGAAATTAGTATCATTGCTGCGCCGATTATAGACGCGATGATAGCTCCAATTGCTGCATCAGGAACATTCACTATTTGTTTGCCTTTATGCTGGAGTGATTATGCGATTGATTCACGATTCAAAGTCGTCACGGTAGCGAAAGTAGGGCGCTGGCCGCAATAGTCCGCCCACACCTGCATCAGAACCTTCCGCTTTTCGATCAGGTCGCCACGGCGGTATGCCGCCTCGACCTTGTCCGGGAGGCTATGGGCGAGGGCGTGTTCGCAAACCTCGCGCGGGAACGAGTTGCCGACTGACTCCGCGCACCAGTCGCGGAACGTCGAGCGGAAGCCGTGCACGGTGATCTCCTTCCGGTCCATGCGGCGCAGAACGGCCGTCAGACTCATGTCCGACAATGGCGCATCGCCACGTTGGCCAGGGAAGATGTGCTCGCCGAGCTCAGGCATCGCGCGTAGCAAGGCAAGCGCGGCGGTCGAGAGCGGCACGCGGTGCTCGCGCCCGGCCTTCATTCGCTCGGCCGGCACCGTCCATACTGCCGCGTCGAGGTCGACCTCTGACCACTTGGCGCCGCGGATCTCCCCCGACCTGGCGGCAGTGAGGATGCCGAACTCAACCGCGCGCGCGGCGACGCCTTCGCGCTGGCGCAGGTCGACCATGAAGGCGCCGACTTCCTGCCAGGGCAGGGCGGCGTGGTGAACCACGCGAGCGACCCGGCTAGGGTCGGCGAGCAGGTTGTCCAGGTGGCCGCGCCACCGCGCCGGATTATCGCCGGTCCGGAAATGGCTGACGGTTGCCCAGTCGAGAATGTTCTCGATACGAGCGCGTAACCTGGTCGCCGTCTCCGTCTTCTCCTGCCAGATCGGCTGGAGCACCTTCACGACCAAAGGCGTATCGACGGATGCGACAGGCAAGCTCCCGATGATCGGGCTGGCGTAGGTGGCGAGCGTGCTTTCCCATTGCGCCGCGTGCTTTTGGTTCTTCCAGCTGCCCCGGTGTGTGGCGATGTATGATGCGGCGCAGTCGTCGAAGGTCATGCTCTTTGCGCGCTCCAGCTGGCCGGCCAGCTGTTCACCTTTCTTGAGCTCGAGCGGGTCGCCGCCGGCGAGGAGTGTCGCCCGATGCCCGCGCGCATACTCGCGAGCCTGGGCCAGGCCGATCGTGTGAAATGGCCCGAGGCCCATGTGGCGCTCCTTGCCGCCGCGCGAGTAGCGGAAGATCCAGCTCTTCGTTCCACTGCTCGACACCTGCAGATACAGGCCGCCACCGTCCGGGTAATACCCCGGTTCCTTGGCCCGGCTGACGGCCGCCGCAGTCAGTCTCTCAATCGTTCTCGCCACTCTCCTACCCCCGTTCCTACCTCCGTTAGTGACGTAGATTGTAGTAGATTACTGTAGACTTCGGTAGACTAACTAAACACTATTTCTCCTATGAGAAGTGCCTTAGCGTAGACGAAGAGAGACCTTAAAAGATTCGACGGAGGCGGACACCGTCTCCGCCAGATTAAAGTCCTCAGATGTTCAGGGACATCAAAGAACCCGCTGATCTCATAGAGACAGCGGTTTTTTTGTTGCCTGATACTGTCCAGTAGCGTCCCCAGGGGCCAGCATCCTTGGGGCCCTCATCGGGGCTCTTTTGGACAGGAGGCCCCCCAATGCCTGAGCGCATACCGCCGCTGACCCAGCTGCAGATCAGAAACGCAAAACCACGCGAGAAGCCCTGCCAGCTCATCCCCACGACATCCTTCACCGCTTCGAACTGAATATCGTCGAAAAAAACAAAACGTGCACGTGACCATGTGGCTGGAAGCAGTCCTCCAGCGCCAGCTTTTCGCTGTTTACAACCGACCCAGGCGCAGCGGGCCGGGTAATCGCTAATTGCAAGCTGCCTGATCGGTCTGCACCCAATAGATCAATGTAAAACAAGATTCCAATTTCTTGTCCCGGCTCAATTGTTGCACCGCAAACCGCGGCGCGTGCGCCTGACTACCATATTCCTAATGCGTTGATCCCGATTAAAGGGCTAAAGCAATGGAACGTTCGCTTACTCCTCACGACACACGTGCAAGGCACGGCAAGTCACTGATCAGGCCGTTCCCGCAGACGCTTGACGGCATTTACTTTATGGTGCATTGGCGGCAGCGTGGAGCGATCAGCGTCATGTCGGCCGGCGCATTGATTGTGATGATCGGCTGCTGTGGGATGGCGCTGGAATTTTCCCAGATCTACAACCGCAGAGTAGAACTGTATGGGGTTGCGAAGGTTACTGCGATCGCGGCCGCACGCTCCCTGGACGGAACAGAGAAAGGGATCGATAACGCGCTTGAAGAGGCCGAAAAGGCCGTGGCCGCATTGCGCTACAAATACGGCAATGAGCGGTTCGCATGGGATGATTCTGCCGTCACTTTTGCGGACTCCCCGAATAGTCAGACCTGGGTATCAGCGTCTGCTGCCAAGAGCTCCCCAAGGAACAAATATTTCGTCCGGGTCAGCACAGCAGGGCTCGGCAGCCAGGCCAACGCTTACACCCCGGTCCTCCTGCCAGTCATCAATTCGACATTCAGCTCAGTCGACCTTGCGCATATCGCTGTCGCGGGACGAACGTCGATCGAGGTAATGCCGATGGCAATTTGCGCGATGACGACTACCCCAGGTGCATCGCGGACGAATAATGGATCGAGTGGAACCTCGGTCGAACTAGTGGAATACGGCTTTCGGCGCGGGATCAGCTACGACCTCATGCGACTCAACCCGGGCGGCTCAAGTCCGGAGAACTATGTGATCGACCCTTACCTGGGGCCCGGCGTTGTCAGCGCAAGCTCGCATACCGCTGCAAGCCTGGTCAGACCATTTGTTTGCACTGGAAGGATGTGGGTGCCTGGTCTCTTGGGCGGGACCATCAAGGTCGCCAAACCTTTCCCTCTCTCAGAGCTGTACGAGCAGATCAACTCCCGCTTCGACCAATACAACGGCGCTGCTGCTGACCGCTGTAATCCTCGAGGGGCACCGCCAGATGTCAATATCAAGCCGTTTGCCTTTGGTCCCGGAATCAAATGGATGAAGACAGTCCCGGCAGTCCAGTCTCCGCCCGACTCTGGCGAGACAAATGTGCTGCGAACGATGGCAGACCTTCCGGAGTTTCCCGCAGGGAAAACGGCTGAGGCATACGGGCCATTATGGATTTTTGCCAAGGCCGTGCCCTTTTCCGCATACACGGCAGGAAGGAGCGAACCCGCGAGCGGATATTCGACGTTCGGGACGTCGAACTGGTCGTCACTCTACAAGCCCAGTCCGGTCGCAGGTACGTATCCGGGACCGAGTCCCTACATGGCGACCAGCGGAGACACGGTCGAGAGACCAAGCATCGAGCGTCGCGCGTATGCACAACGCGGTCGGCGAATCCTGAACATTCCGTTGCTTTCGTGTACCACGTCTCCGGCCGGGAGTGGTCAGGGCGAGGTGCTTGCCATCGGCCGTTTCCTGATGACCGTTCCGGCGACTGCCACGACCCTGCACGCGGAATTCGGGGGCATCGTTCCTCAGGAGAGAATTGTCGGCACGGTGGAGCTATTCAAATGAGTTACTCCGTCAAGTTATCGTCTCGCCCGCGTGAACGCGGCGCTGCGGCAGTGGAGATGGCGATCATCATGCCGGTCCTTCTGTCGATGTTGATCGCACCGTTCTTCCTCGCGGTCTACTTTTGGCACTACAGCGCGGTGTACAAGACCGCGTATTCAGGGGCCAGATTTCTATCGACCGTTTCGGTACGGGAGATGAATTCCCCCGAGTTGTCCGAAGCAATGGAAGCTCGGATCCAGCGGATCATTGATGATGGGCTCGCCGACCTGCATCCTGCTGCACGTCCATTGGTGGATATCGATTGCGACGGCATGACGTGCGGCGATGGCCCCCCGCAGGAGGTGCTGGTTCGGGTCAGACTGCGCATTTTCGACAGCTACTTCGGAAACTTTTATACAGGCGATCGTGGCCTGTTGATTCAAGCTGCCGTGAGAATGCGCTATGTGGGAAATTAGTCGATGCACACACGTTCGTCGTGACCGGCAGCGCGGTGTCTATGCGGTCGAGTTTTCGCTTGTAGCGATCATCTTTTTTCTGATGGTATTCGGGATCGTCGAGTTCGCGCGCATGTTGTACATATTTAATACGGTGCAGGAAGTGACCCGTATAGCCGCGTCTGCCGCCATACATGAAAACTTCCGCGACACCGACCGGCTACAGCGTATTCGTGAGGCAGCTGTACTCAGGTCGGGTCCTGGCATCCTTCCCTTGGGCGCTCCAATATCGGACGAGCACGTTCGTATCGAGTACCTCTCTGCTATCGATAATGGCGGAGGCAATGCCGAACTGACAGTAATTCCCCAAAGTCAGTTACCGAGTTGCCCGATACGGAACAGACATATTTGCATGGCGGACCCGAATGCCTCCAATTGCGTCCGGTACGTTCGTGCACGAATTTGCGAACCAGGCAACACGGAAAGCTGTGACAAGGCACGCGTCACACTGATGATCCCCGGCTTGAACTTTACAGTCGGTATACCGCACGCCGCTTTCGTATTACCGGTGGAATCGCTCGGCTATATGCCAAATATGTCGGTGTGCCCGTAACCGGGGACATCGACGTTTCTTGACCCCGCTCCAGTCCCCGGCGCGTGCTGTACCCTTGGCTCGGCTTCCATTCCGGCGGGACAACCCTCGCATAGAAATCGTCGAGTTCCATCGAGAAATGACCCTCATGCATAAATCCATCCCGGGCAGAAGAAGCATTTACTGCAGGGCTGCTCATGCACGTCGCCGTATCGGCTCAACCACCCCCATTGGAACGCTGTTCGACGATGTCGTCCTTCCGGTGGTCGGTATTGATTTCTACGTTATGTCAGGCGATCCGCTACGGAGATCTTCTCGCCGTTTGCCGCGAGGCCAATCCTGCGGATGCCATCGTCCAGCGCGCGGTGCCGATCGGGATTGGCATGAAGCTGCTGTTCGTGCAGGCCTTCTGCGACAAGCACGGCTATCCGAACCTGGCGTGCCTGGCGGTCAATGCAAGCGGCCGGCCGGGCGATTCCTATCCTGGCAATTGGGAGCTGGACATGCTGGCCGTGGCCGCATTTGACTGGTCGCAGGCGCCGGCGAATCTCGCGATCTACGTCGCTGAAGCAACGGTAAAAGCGACGCCGACGGTGAAGTGCAGGGCCAGAGAGCCCGAAGTACGTAATGCAATCTTCGAGGATTACAAGACCGATCGCAGTCGCTACAGATCGTTCGACCACGACGATCGCGAGGAGATGGTGAACCTGATGATGGAATGCATGCCGCTTGCCCAGGCTTACCAAGCCGTGATGGGCGCCAAGGCCGAGCAGGGCAAGTCCGGCGAGGTTTGAGTCGGAAGACCGGACCGGGTCATGGCAGGTCGGCCTGCCATGCCTACAGGATCATGACCATCGCCAGCGTGTCCAGTTCGTCGCCTGCCGATATGCTGGGTGCCATGACCTATTCGCTATCCGGAAGACCAGCCTGACGGTACCCAGGTCGAGATCCTGCCGAAGATAACGGACGAGCAGCCGGATGTCGAACGCACTCGCGGCCTGCTGTGGGAGATGCTCCAGGCGGTGGACCACCGAGGCACAACTGAAGCTGCGCAAGGCGCCCTTGGTCGAAGCGGAGGAGCGCTTCCTGCGCGGCCGCTTGCGCGTGACATGTCAAACGCAGATGCCGCCGGGGCGCCAGCACCGGTTCCAGATCGAGTACGATGTGTTTTCGGAAAACCGCGCCGAGAACCGCCGCGGCCATGGAGCTGCCGGCGCGGCGGGCTCGTGCGATCGCCGCTTACTGCGCCTTCTCCCACTGCACGACGGTCACCGCGCCGTTCACGCGCTCGGCCGCGAAGCGGATCCTGTCGCCGACCTGGACCTGGTCCAGCATCGCCGCATCCTTCACGCGCAGGACCATGGTCATCGCGGCCATGTTCAGGTTTCTGATTTCGCCGTGGCGCAGGGTGATCTTGCCGGCGTCCTTGTCGATCTTCTTCACTTCGCCCTCGGTCAGCTCCGCCGCTGCGGGCGCTTCGTGCCCGGCATGGGCCGAACCTTGCCCTGCGTGCGAGTCCTGGGCGAATGCAAGCGAGCTTGCAGCGGCCATCACCACGGCCAGGGTCAGTTTCGAGAATGCGTTCATGGTGTCTCCTTGTCGTATCGGTTCAGTTGTCATGTTCGGAAATCAATGATGGCCCTGGTGGCCCCTGGGTTTGCGCACCGTGACTTCGACTTCGGGCGTCTTCGCCGCAGGCATGGACTGGCCGCCCGCATCCTGCTTGCGCACCGCCGCCGGCGCCTCGCCCTTCCATTCATACGCCACGGTGCCGGCCGGGTGCTTGTACCAGCCGGGGTCCCTGTAGTCGCCCGGCTTCTGGTCCTTGCGCACCTTGAGCATGGTGAACATGCCGCCCATTTCCACGCCGCCGAAGGGGCCCTGGCCCGTCATCATCGGCAGCGTGTTGTCCGGCAGCGGCATTTCCATGTCGCCCATCGAGCCGCCTTTCTCGCCCATGACCATGTAGTCCGGCACCAGTTTCGTGATCTTCTCCGCGACCCCGCGGTGGTCCACGCCGATCAGGGTCGGGACGTCGTGGCCCATGGCGTTCATGGTGTGGTGCGACTTGTGGCAGTGGAAGGCCCAGTCTCCCGGTTCATCGGCGATGAATTCGATGGCGCGCATCTGGCCCACGGCGACGTCGGTCGTCACTTCCGGCCAGCGCGACTCCGGGCGGGTCCAGCCGCCGTCCGTGCCGGTGACCTCGAACTCGTGTCCGTGCAGGTGGATCGGGTGGTTGGTCATCGTCAGGTTGCCGACGCGGATGCGTACACGGTCGTTCTGGCGCACGTTCATCGTGTCGATACCCGGAAAGACACGGCTGTTGAAGGTCCAGATATTGAAGTCCAGCATCTCGTTGACGCGGGGCGTATAGCTGCCCGGCTCGATGTCGTAGGCATTCAGCAGGAAGACGAAATCGCGGTCGACACGGTGATGGGCCGGGTTCTTCGGGTGGGTGACCCAGAAACCCATCATCCCCATCGCCATCTGGACCATCTCGTCCGCGTGCGGGTGGTACATGAAGGTGCCCGGGCGCCGGGCGACGAACTCGTAGACGAAGGTCTTGCCCGGCTGGATGCCCGGCTGGGTCAGGCCCGTCACGCCGTCCATTCCGTTGGGCAGGCGCTGGCCGTGCCAGTGGATGCTGGTGTGCTCGGGCAGCTTGTTCGTGACGAATATGCGCACGCGGTCGCCCTCGACCACCTCGATGGTCGGGCCCGGGCTCTGGCCGTTGTAGCCCCACAGATTGGCCTTCATGCCCGGCGCGATCTCGCGCACGACCGGTTCGGCGATCAGGTGGAATTCCTTGACGCCATTGTTCATGCGCCAGGGGAGGGACCAGCCGTTCAGGGTGACGACCGGATGGTAGGGGCGGCCATTCGGCGGCGGCGGCGGCGGCTGGGTCGCCGCGCTGTTCATGATGGGCGCTTCGGGCAGGGTGGCCGCGCCGGCGCGGCTGACCAGCCCGGCGCCGACCAGCGCTGCGGCGCCGGTAAAGAAATCTCGACGAGAAGACATGTTCTATTCCTTGTCAGTGTTCGGGTGCCGCTTCGGCGGAAGTGGTGGCCGCCGGCGATACCGCGGTCCCGTTGCCGCCGCTGCCGCTGCCGCTGATGGCAGCCTGCAGCTCGGTTTCCGCGATCCAGAAGTCGCGCTGTGCCTCGATCGCCGTGTTCACCCCGGTGATCTGGGCGCGCGCATCGGCAAGCAGCTCGAAGACGCTCATGAGCATCCCGTTGTAGCGAAGCAGGGTTTCTTCAGAAATTTTCTTCTGCAGGGGCAGGACTTCGTCGCGGTAATGCCTGGCGACGTCATAGCTCGTCCGGTAGGCGGACCAGGCTTCGCGCACCTGCGAACGCGCGGTGATGGCCGTGTGCGCGGTGCGGTGCACGGACTGCATGTACAGGGCCTGGGCTTTCGCCACGCGGGCACCGCCCCAGTCGAAGATCGGGAGGGCCAGTTCGATTTCGTAGCCGTTCTCGCGCGGTCTACCTGACTTGCTCGAGTTGACGTAACCGGCGTCGAGCACGTTGATCACGCCGGTCGTCCTGGTGAGACCGAGTGCGCGGGCAGTGGCTTCGGCATCCAGCTTCGCGAGCTGGACGTCGAGCCGCTGCTGCATCGCCTGCGCTTCCACATTGGTCGCCTCGCGTAGCGCTGCCGGAAGATCGGGCAGCCTGTCGGGAAGCTGGAAGGCGGTCTGCGTGCCCCATACGCCCAGCAGGCGGGCAAGCTGCTCGCGCGCGGCCGTCGCCCGGTGCCGCGCACGCGCGAGCTGGGCGGTGGTTTCGGCCGAGAACAGTTGTTCCCTGGCCTGGTCGAGGGCGCTCAGGTTGCCGGCCCTGGCCATGCGCCGCGCCAGTTCGGCGCTGGCCTGGGCGGCGTCACGCACCTGCTCCGCATAGCGCGCCGACTGGGACGCCGCAACGGCGTCGAACCAGGCCTTGCGGGTGTCGGCGGCGAGGCGCACCGCGTCGGTCGCGGCGACCAGTTGCGCGCTCCTGAAACGGCGCGTTTCGATATCGCGGCGGATCGGCATGGTGAGCAGGCCGACCAGGTCGAACATGACGCTGCGCTCGATCTCCGTCTCGCCGCCGCCCGACATGCGGCCGAAGCTGAAAGACGGATTGCCCATGCGTCCAGCCTGGACGAGATCGGCTTCCGCCACGCCGAGGCCGGCGAGGGACGCGCGCAGGCCGCGATTGTTGAGCAGGGCCACGCGCACGGCGCTGTCCGCTGTGAGGGGCGCCTGCAGGAGCCGCTCGAGTTCCGCCCGGGAAGCGTCGCTGTGGTCGCTTGCCTTCGGCAGGCGGATATCCTGGCCGCTGCGCTCCGAGGTCATGGTCGATACCGCATCGAGGCCACCGTCCCGGGAGAAGGTGGCGCAGCCGCCCAGTACGAGTGCAAGCACGCCGGCCGTGATGGCGCGCAGCAGGGGTGGCGAAGTCTGGTTTGTCATCGTCTTGCCTCGGTTCAGTGGTGTTTGTGCCCGTCCGCCGCCGGCGCCGGTTTCGACGGTGCGGGCGCCGGGGCGTGCTGGTGCGCGGAGGCGGGTGCCTGTGGGGCGCCATGGGCCGCGTGGCCTGCTCCTCCAGCGACGGCATCATTGGCCTGGCGCCAGGTTTTATCCGGCGTTGCGGCGCTTTTCTGCGGCAGGCGGGAATAGCCCGCGATCGCGGACTCGTACACGGGCTGTGGCACTGCCACGCCGGGGTCGAGCGGGTCGGGCTGGCGCGCCGATTGCTGGGCATGCGCGAACGGCACGGCCAGCAGGATGCCGAGGGCGCTCGCCAATTCCATTGGTTTCATCGTGAATCCTCAAAATCGGTCAGGGAACGTGCGCCGGGCGCACGGCCGCTTGCGAAGCAGGCGCGCTGGTGCGGCGGCACCAGTCGAGCTCAGCTTCGGAATCGATCAGGCGAAGGAATGCCGGGGAGGTCGCTGCGGACCGTCCGGGATGAAACCGGCGTCAAAGGCGGACGGCGGGGCATTGACTGCGTCGGAGCCGTCGAAGGTGGGCAGGGGAAGGAAAGCCGAAGGCGGCGCCACGGCGCCGGCGCACAGCGCCGAACAGGCGCTGCACGAGGAGTGCGCTTTTTTCGCCAGGTCCGGCACCGGCGCATCGTCCTCGGCTGCCGCGGTTGCGTGGTGCGCCGCGTGCTCGCCGCCGTGGTGCGCATGCGCATCCGCAGCCGGTTGGTGATGCGCCATGGCGGCGCCGGCCACCTCGTGCTGGCGAACCGGCGCGCAAGACATCCCGACGCTGGCAGCGACCGCATGGAGCGGCAGTATCAGCATCAGCATCCAAACGAGGAATGTCTTGACGGAGCGGTTCATAGGCGAGGGGAGTATAGCACGGCATTTTCGGCTGACTAGGGGGGAAGGGTGCACCGAAGTCACGCTGTGGACGCGCCAGGCAAACTGCTTGACCTTTCCACGATAGGAAGGCTTAGGCTGGAACCCGCTACCTTTCCTGGCGTTCTATCATGTGTTCACCCAAGCGCCCAGGCAGCCCCTCCGGCAAGGCCCGCTGGCTTCCTCCGGCGAGTGGCCCGGCCGGCGGCCCATGCCTGAGCTGAAGTGCTCGTGCCAAGGTCCTTGAGGGCGCCGGTGCCGACGAAGGAACCATTGGCGGGCGGGCTTCGGGCGCACCAGCCTGTATGCCGATGTCGCCCGCAAGGCCTATCCCACGCATTCGGCGTCCACCTACGGGGTGGGGATGGTGCACACCTTCTACATGGAGATGGCCCTGGCCACCGCTTCCCCATACGCGGGGTCGGCTTTCAGGAAGTGGCCGATCTGCCGGTCCTGCACCGCCGCATCCGCCTGGCGCAGGCTGGCCGCGATGTTCTCGACCAGTTCACGCCGCGCTTCGCCATCCAGCAGGCGGAACAGGTTGCCGGCCTGGGTGAAGTGGTCGTCGGCCGCACGCGTGTCGTGGCGTCCGGCGGCGCCTTCCAGCGGCCATCCCGCATCCCCATGCCCGAAGCCGCCGGACGTCTCCTGCGTGCGCACCGGATCGTAGTTGGCCGCCGCGCCGCCGTTCTCGAGCGCCATCGCGCCGTCGCGCTGCTGGTGGTGGACCGGGCAGCGCGGACGGTTGACGGGCAGCTGCTGGTGATTGGTGCCGACCCGGTAGAGCTGGGCGTCGTGGTAGGCGAACAGGCGCGCCTGCAGCATCTTGTCGGGGCTGTGGCCCATGCCGGGCACGACGTTGGCCGGCGACAGGGCGGCCTGCTCGACGTCCTGGTGGTAGTTGTCGGGGTTGCGGTTCAGTTCCAGGATGCCGACCTTGTGGCGCGGGAAGTCGCCCTGCGGCCAGACTTTGGTCAGATCGAAAGCGTCCCATCCGGTGCGCGCTTCCCAGGCGGGACGTTCAAGCTCGCTCATCAACTGGACCTCGACGCTCCAGCGCGGATAGTCCTTGGCAGCGATGGCCTCGAACAGGTCGCGCTGGGCGTAATCCGGGTCCGTGCCGGCGAGCTCCTCGGCCTTGGCCGCCGTCAGGTTGCGGATCCCCTGCAGGGTCTTGAAGTGCCACTTGACCCAGGTGCGTTCGCCCGCGGCGTTCACAAGGCTGTAGGTGTGGCTCCCGAAACCGTCCATGTGGCGGTAGCCGTCCGGGGTGCCGCGGCCTGAGAACAGGATGGTCACCTGGTGCAGGCTCTCCGGCGCGCGGCTCCAGAAGTCCCAGACCATTTGCGCGGATTTCAGGTTGGTCTGCGGGTCGCGCTTCTGGGTATGGATGAAGTCCGGGAACTTGATGCCGTCCTTGAGGAAGAAGGTCGGGGTGTTGTTGCCGACCAGGTCCCAGTTACCTTCCTCGGTGTAGAAGCGCAGGGCGAAGCCGCGCGGGTCGCGCGCGGTGTCGGCCGAGCCTTTCTCGCCGCCGACGGTCGAGAAGCGCAGGAAGGTCTCGGTGCGCTTGCCGACTTCGCCGAACAGGGCCGCCTTGGTGTAGCCGGTGATGTCGTGGGTGACGGTGAAGGTGCCGAAGGCGCCCGAGCCCTTCGCGTGCACCACGCGCTCGGGAATGCGTTCGCGGTTGAAGTGCTGGAGCTTCTCGATCAGGTGAAAGTCCTGCAGCAATACGGGGCCGCGCGGACCTGCGGTGATGGAATTCTGGTTGTCGTCGACGGGGATGCCGGAGGCGGTGCTTAGCTGGTTCATGGTTGTCCTGCCAGGTAGGTGGGGGGAGGGTGCGGGCGCATCTTAGGCGTGTGCCGATTCCTGCGACACTATCGATCGGCAGGGGCGGCGAGGTGCGGCGGGCGTTACCTTGCCGCCATGAACAAGAACCGCACCGAAGCCTTCAGCGATGGCGTCATCGCCATCATCATCACCATCATGGTGCTGGAACTGACGCCGCCCGCCACGCCCCGGCTCGAGGAACTCGGCGAACTCGCGCCCTTGCTGGCGCGCTACCTGCTCAGCTTCGTCTACGTGGGCATCTACTGGGTCAATCACCACGCCCTGATGGCGCGGGTGAGGGGCATCGACGGCGCAGCGCTGTGGGCCAACCTGCACCTGCTGTTCTGGATGTCCCTGATTCCCTACGTGACCGCCTGGGCGGGCGAATACCCGATGGCGCCGGTTCCCGTGGCGCTGTACGGCGTGATCCTGATGATGTGCGCCCTGTCCTTCATGCTGCTGTCATGGCGCCTGGACGTGGCCGATGCCAGAATCCCCAGCGGCGAGGAGCGCCGCAAGAACGGCGTGTCGGTGCTCCTCTACGCCGTGGCGGTCGGCCTGTCCTTCGTCTATCCGCCGCTCGGCGCGGCGGTGCACGCGGGACTGGCGCTGTTCTGGATCAGGCCTTGATGAAGGCCAGCAGGTCTTCGTTGAGGCGGTGCTTGTGCGTGGTCGGCAGGCCGTGCGGAGCGCCTTCATAGACCAGCAGGGTCGCGTTCTTCACCAGCCTCGCCGCCGCCCTGGCCGAGGCGTCGATCGGGACGATCTGGTCGTCCGAGCCGTGCACGATCAGGGTCGGCACGTCGATCTTCTTGAGGTCGGCCGTGAAGTCGGTTTCCGAGAACTGCTTGATGCAGTCGTAGGCGTTCTTCAGGCCGCACTGCATGCCCTGGGCCCGGAAGGTGTCGCGCACGCCCTGCGAAACCTTGGCGCCGGGACGGTTGTAGCCGTAGAAGGGCATGGTCAGGTCCATGAAGAACTGCGAGCGGTCGTCGACCACGTTCTTGCGGATGCCGTCGAAGACGTCCATCGGCAGGCCGCCCGGATTGGCGGCCGACTTCACCATCTGCGGCGGCACCGCGCCCACCAGCACTGCCTTGGCCACGCGCTTGCTTCCGTGGCGGCCCAGGTAGCGGGTGACTTCGCCGCCGCCGGTCGAGTGGCCGACCAGAATGGCATTTTTGAGATCGAGGTGCTCCATCAGCGCCGCCAGGTCGTCCGCGTAGTGGTCCATGTCATTGCCATCCCAGGGTTGGCTCGACAGGCCGTGGCCGCGGCGGTCGTGGGCGATCACGCGGTAGCCGCGCGCGGCCAGGTAGAACATCTGGTCTTCCCAGGCGTCGCCCTGCAGCGGCCAGCCATGGCTGAACATGACCGGCTGGCCCTTGCCCCAGTCCTTGTAGTGGATCACGGTGCCGTCGTCGACGGTCAGGAAGTTGCCGGCACGGCCGCCCTTGACGGGCGACGCCTGCGGCTTCGATGCGGCGCCGGCGCTGCCGGCAGCGGCCAGGCCCACGCCGGCAGCGGTGGTGGCGGCGCCCGCCAGCAGCGAACGGCGCGAGAGGGTGTGTGGTTTCGACATGATGGGTCCTTTCAGGGATGGAGGGATTCCTGCGCACGAATGCCCAGGGCCTGCTCCAGTCTAGACAGCGGCGCCCGCCTTGAACCCGGCTATAAGACCAGGCATGCCGATCCTCCTGCCGTCCCTATCTTCCGGCAGTCCCGGGGCGCGCCGTGGCGCGCTACGATCGGGGGATGGGTCGTCCCGCCCCATGCCGCGGCGCCGGTGGTCCAGGCGCGCGCTGCGCTTTCGGAACGATCCGAACACGACAACCACGACCATGCACCGACAGATACCGACACATCCCCGACCCGCGCCCGCCGGCCACGTTCTCCATTGGTGCTGCCTGCTGCTCCTGTGCTCCGCATACCTGCAGGGAGGGCTGGAAAAGGCCTTCGACTTCCCAGCCGCCGTGGCCGAGATGCGTCACTTCGGCCTGGCGCCCGCGGCGCCGCTGGCCGGCCTGACGATCGCGGGCGAACTGGGCGCATCGCTGCTCGTTCTCAGCGGCGTGATGCGGTGGGCCGGCGCAGCCTGGCTGGCAGTCTTTACGCTGGCGGCCAACCTGGTGGCGAACCGCTTCTGGGACCTCACGGGGATGGCGCGGACGATGGCCGAGAACGGGTTTTTCGAGCACCTCGGCCTGGCGGGCGCATTCTTCCTGGTGGCGTGGCTCGACTGGCAGGGGCGGCGCAGGCCGGGGGCTCAGCCGGCAGTGGCGGCGGGGTAGGCACGGGAAGCCGGCACGGTGAGCCTGACCACCGTGCCGCCATCGGGCCCCGGGGCGACGTCGAGGACGGCGCCGATGCGCTGTGCCCGCTCACGCATGCCGACCAGGCCCCAGTGGCCTTCGGCCGCACCCTTGCGTGCGCCCTCGGCCTCGATCCCGCGTCCGTCGTCCATGACGCAGACGACGAGCTGCGCGCCGCCATGATCGACGCGCACGCGCACCTGGCTGGCGCCGGCATGCAGGCAGGCATTGTGCAGGGCTTCGGTGGCGATGGCCGCGGCCTCGCCGACGACGTCCGGCGCAAGCGGGCGCCGTGGTCCCTCGACGCGCAGGCCGATGCCGATCCCGCTGTGCGTTCCCTGCAGCCGTCCGACGACCCGTGCGAGGAGGTCTTCGAGGCGCACGCCCTCGCCGGAGCGCAGCTCGCGCAGCTGCTCCCGTCCCTCGCTCAGCGCGCTGCCGGCATGGTCGAGCACCTTCTCCAGCTCGCGGCGCGCGCGGTCGCCCGTCGGGAGTCCGGCGGCGAGGGCGTCCAGCCTCAGCATGAGGCTGTGCACCGTCTGGAGGAAGGTGTCGTGCAGGGTGCGCGCGATGCGCTCGCGTTCGGCCAGCTGCACATGGGCGCGCTCGGCGGCGCGGCGGGTGAGGTAGCGCACCCGGTAGCGGTAGGCGGCAGCCAGCAGCGCGCCGGCGAGCAGCGCCGCGACGAGCCTGAAGGAGAGTGTCTGCCAGAGGGCGGGGGCGATGGCGAGCGGCATGACGGCATCGGCCTTGCTGGGCACGCCGTCCTCGTTGACGGCGCGCACGCGGAACACATAGTCGCCCGGTCCCACGCTGGTATAGGAAGTGCTGCGGCGGGTGCCGGCATTCTGCCAGCCGCTGTCCACACCCTCCAGCATGTATTCGAAGCGCACGCGTTCCGGCATGCGCAGCGAAGGCGCGGTGAAGTCGAAGCGCAGGCGTGCGGTGCCGGGCGGCAGTCGCAGCGAAGCCTGGCCTGGCCGGCCGGCGTGTACGGTTTTCCGGTCGGTCGACAGCGACAGGATCACCGGTGTCGGTGCGATGCGGTTGCGTTCGATGTTCGCGGTGTCGATCCGCACCACCCCACCGCTTGCCGCCAGCCACAGGTGTCGGCCGTCGGCGCTCCAGGCGCTGCGCCAGCGATTCTCGAAGACCGCCCGGCCGGGATAGCCGTCCAGCCGGTCGAAGACCTCGTAGCGCAGCGGGATGGCGGGATCGGCGATGCTGCGGCGCCAGTCGGCTGCGTGCACGTGCACCAGGCCGGCGGCGCCGTTCAGCCAGCGGTCGCCATCGGCGCTGGCCACCAGGCCGGAGACGTTGCGCAGGGCGTTCGGATCGGCGGCGCGCAGCATCGCCAGGCGACCGTCGCGCACCACACCGCTGCCGTTGTCGCCGCTGAGCACGAGCTCCGGTCCCGGGAAGATCGCGGCGGTCATGCCGAGCGCGCGGATGTCGACCGGCGCCGCGCTGCGCCGCTGCTCCACATCATAGTGGAACAGCTCGCCGTCGCCGGTGGCCAGCCACAGGCGCCCGGGGCCGGCGAGCGCCGACTGGTAGATCTTCTTCGGCATGTTGAAACCCTCAGGCGTATGCCAGCGTCCATCGCGCCAGGCCAGCAGGCCCGTTTCGACCGTGGCGGTCCAGAGAATCTTGCCGTCGTCGAGGATCCCGAGCATGCGCAGGTCCATCGCCTTGCCGCCAGGCCCGGGCGGCAGGGGAATCTCCTCCACCACGCCGCCGCGCTCGCGCCGGATGCTGCGCCGGCCGCCCAACAGCAGCGCTCCGGCCGGATCGCGCGCCAGGACGGTGACGGGACGGCCTGGCCGCGCGGGCAAGGCGCCTTCGGGCAGCAGCTGCCACATCTCGCCCGTCAGGTGGTGCGCGGCCCAGACCCGCCCGGACGCGTCGCTCGCGAGGCTATAGGCAGTGCCTTCGCCGGCCAGCTCGGTGGGCAGGATCCGCTTGCGGCGGAAGCGGTCGATGCCGTTTTCGGTTGCGACCCATGCGTTGCCCTCGCGGTCCACCAGCATGGCGTACGGCGCCTTCCCCGACAATTGGACGGACCCGGAGGAAGACGCCAGGCGCGCGGGCGCGATCCGCCACGCGGATTCGGCATGGGCCGCGGCGCCCGGCAGCGGGCATGGCATGCCCGCGCAAGCCAGCGTCCAGAGCGTGCCGTCGGGGGCGAACTGGCCGGTGTCCGCCGCCTCCCGCGAGACGGGGACGGGGCGATTGGCGCCTGGGGCGGCGAGCCGGCGCAGGCTGCCGTCGTCGGACATCAGCCACAACGCGCCGTCGGGGGCGGGCAGGAGGTCGCCGCCCTGGTCGAGGACGCGCACGAAACGTCCGGTTTCGCGGTCGAGCCGCCAGGTGCTGGACTGCCGGCTGAGCCAGAGCCGGCCCTCGCTGTCCAGCGAGAAGTTACGGACGTCGAGCGCCCGCCATTCCGGCCCGTCTTCCACGGCGCGCCAGCGCCCCGCCTGCAGGCGGTGAATGCCTCTGCCGGCCATCCACAGGCTGCCGTCGGCATCGACGCCGACCGCGGACGCAATGCTACCCACCGCCGGGCCCGGGGGAAGCTCCTTCAGGCGGCCGTCGGGATGGAGCACGGCGATCCCCTCGGCCGAGCGGCCGATGTAGAGCTCTCCGCGTGGGCCGGCATGCAGGTAGCGGATCAGGTTGCGGTTCAGTCCCAGGCCGGGCGGCAGGGCATGGCGCGAGAACTGCACGCCGTCGAAGCGGTACAGGCCATCGAGGGTGCCGAGCCACAGCCAGCCGTCGGTGGTCTGGGCCATGGCGCGGATCGTCGGCGGCGCGCCTTCGTCGGCGGTCCAGCGGCTGTGGTGGTAGTTTGCCAGCGGGGCAGGCGCGGGGGCGTCCGCGCGGGCGGGCAGGATCGGCGCAAGCGCCAGCAGGCAGGGCAGCGCGCGCCGGGCGCAGCAAGCGATGAAAGCGGGGATGGGCACCTGGCCTCGCGTCGGTTGGCGTATACGTTATCGCCGGCTATCGTATCGGATACGCAGCCGGAACGCCAGACGCGTGGCCCCGCTTCATGCGGCGGCGGTCGTTCCCGCCGCCGCGATCGGCGAGGCAGAATCAGCTGCGCAGGAAGGCCAGCAGCTCGGCGTTCAGCTGGTCCTTGTGGGTCACCGGCAGGCCGTGGCCGGCGCCTTCGTACACCGACAGGCGGCCCTGCGGCAGCAGTTCCACCGCGCGGCGCGCCGTGGTCGCGAGCGGCACGATCTGGTCGTCGTCGCCGTGCACGACCAGAGTCGGGACCGTCATCTTCTTCAGGTCTTCGGTGAAGTCGGTCTCCGAGAACTGCTTGATGCAGGCGTAGGCGCTTTTCAGGCTGCACTGCAGGCCCTGGATCAGGAAGGTCTGGCGCAGGCCTTCGGAATCCTTCTGGCCCGGGCGGTTGAAGCCGAAGAAGGGCGTGGCCAGGTCGAGGAAGAACTGGGCGCGGTCGTTCTTGACGCCTTCGCGGATGCCGTCGAAGACCGACATCGGCACGCCGTCCGGATTGGCCGGCGAGACCATCATCTGCGGCGTCACCGCGCCGACCAGCACCGCTTTCGCGACGCGATCGGTGCCGTGGCGGCCGATGTAGCGCGCGACTTCGCCGCCGCCGGTAGAATGGCCGACCAGGGTGGCGCCGCTGATGTCCAGCGCATCGAGCACGGCGCCCAGGTCGTCGGCATAGGTGTTCATGTCGTTGCCGTGCCAGGCCTTGCTGGAGCGGCCGTGGCCGCGGCGGTCGTGGGCGATCACGCGGTAGCCGTGTTCGGCCAGGAACATCATCTGGTTTTCCCAGGCGTCGCCGTTCAGGGGCCAGCCGTGACTGAAGACCACCGGCGTGCCGTGGCCCCAGTCGGTGAAGTGGATGATGGTGCCGTCGCGCGCGGTGACGGTATTGATGGTGCGGGTCATGGTGCTTCCTTTCAGGAGAGTGGCGCCGGGGCGCCGTTTTGGAGCGAGGATACATTCAGAAGGCGCGTTCGGAAGGCGCGTTCAGAAGGCGAAGCAGCTGCAGCCGAAGGCGCCCCAGAAGCCCGAGAAATCGGACACGGGCACGTCGGAGCGGCGCGCGCGGTCGTGGCCATGGCCATGCACGCCGCAGGCGCCGCGGCACTGGTGGGCCAGCGCCGCAACCGGCGCCTGCTTCCTGTGATGGCCGGGGACGGTGTTCACCGGCGACCAGTCGGGCAGCACCGGAATCGCCGGCGGGCCGAGCGACGTGAATTCGGCCTGGCCGAAGACGACCTTGCCGTCCACGATCGTCATGACCGATTCGATGTCCTTGATCGCCTCCTCGTCGACGCGGAAGAAGTCGGCGGAGAGAACGGCGAGGTCGGCCAGCATGCCCTCGCGGATGCGGCCCTTCTTGCCCTGTTCGTTCGAGAACCAGGCGCTGCCGCTGGTCCACAGTTCGAGGGCCGTCTCGCGCGACAGGCGCTGGCCGGCGTCGTACAGGCGCAGGCCGCCGACGGTGCGGCCGGAGACCAGCCAGTAGAGCGCCGTCCAGGGGTTGTAGCTGGCCACGCGGGTGGCGTCGGTGCCGGCGCCGACCGGCACGCCCATCTCCAGCATGCGCGCGACCGGGGGCGTCGCCTTGGCAGCCTCCGCGCCATAGCGTTCGACGAAGAACTCGCCCTGGAAGGCCATGCGGTGCTGGATCGCGATGCCGCCGCCCAGGGCGCGCACGCGCTCGATGTTGCGCGGACTGATGGTCTCGGCGTGGTCGAAGAACCAGGGCAGGCCGTCGAAGGGAATCTCGCGGTCCACCTTCTCGAACACGTCGAGCATGCGCGAGATCGATTCGTCGTAGGTCGCATGCAGGCGGAAAGGCCAGCGCTGCAGCACCAGGTGGCGCACCACCTGCTCGAGTTCCTCCTCCATTCCTTCGGGGATGTCGGGGCGCGGCTGCAGGAAGTCCTCGAAGTCGGCGGCCGAGAACACCAGCATCTCGCCGGCGCCGTTGTGGCGGTAGAAGTCACTGCCGTCGCCCGGCTTGACCATGCCGGTCCAGCGCTCGAAGTCGCCCAGCTCCTTGCCCTTGTTCTGGGTGAAGAGGTTGTAGGCGATGCGCACGGTCAGCTGCGCCTGCTTCGCCAGCGATTCGATCACCGCATAGTCGTCCGGGTAGTTCTGGAAGCCGCCGCCGGCATCGATGACGCTGGTCAGGCCCAGGCGGTTCAGCTCGCGCATGAACTGGCGCGTGGAATTCACCTGCTGGTCCAGCGGCAGGGTGGGGCCCTTGGCCAGGGTGGCGTACAGGATCATGGCGTTGGGACGGGCGATCAGCATGCCGGTCGGGTTGCCGGCGGCGTCGCGCACGATCTCGCCACCCGGCGGGTTCGGCGTGTCCTTGTCGTAGCCGACCGCGCGCAGGGCGGCGCGGTTGAGCAGGGCGCGGTCGTACAGGTGCAGCACGAACACCGGGGTGTCGGGCGCGGCGCTGTTGATCTCCTCGATGGTCGGCATGCGCTTCTCGGCGAACTGGAACTCGTTCCACCCGCCGACCACGCGCACCCACTGCGGGTGCGGGGTGCGCTCGGCCTGTGCTTTGAGCATGCGCAGCGCGTCGGCGAGCGAGGGCACGCCTTCCCAGCGCAGCTCGAGGTTGTAGTTCAGGCCTCCGCGGATCAGGTGGATGTGGGAGTCGTTCAGGCCGGGGATGACCGTGCGTCCACCCAGGTCGATCACTTCGCTGCCTTCGCGGCGGTGGCGCATCACCTCGTCGGTGTCGCCGACCGCCAGGAATCTGCCGTCCTGGATGGCCACGGCGCTGGCCTGGGGATTCTGGCGGTCGGCGGTGTGGAAGCAGCCGTTGAACAGGATCAGCGGCGGCTTCTTGCCGGATGGCGGGGTGCTGGCTTGCATGGGGGCTCTCTTTCGTGACGTCAGAAGGAATGGAGGAGGCCGCGCTGCTGGGCCACGCAGGCGGCCTCGGTGCGGCAGGACACGTTCAGCTTCGACAGGATGTTGTTGATGTGGTACTTCACCGTGCCCACGCCGATGCCGGCATCGCGCGCGATCAGCTTGTTGCTCTTGCCCGCGCTGAGGTGGGCCAGGATGTCGAGCTCGCGCCGCGACAGGGGGCTGGTATGGATGCGCTGCGCCAGCTTTTCCGCCAGCGCCGGCGGCAGATAGCGGCGGTTGTGCGCGACCTGGCGCACGCAATACAGGATCTCTTCGTAGCCGGCCTGCTTGAGCAGGTAGGCCGCGGCGCCGGCCTGCATGGCGCGGTGCACGTTCTCGTCGCCCTCGTAGGAACTGAGGATGACGATCCTGGCGTCCGGATGCTTCCTGCGCGTGGCGGCCACCGCTTCCAGGCCGCCGCCCGGCATGTTCAGGTCGACCAGCATCAGGTCGGGAAGGTAGCGGTCATACAGCTCGACCGCCTGGACCGCATTCACGCCCTGGCCGAGCAGGACGAGATCGGGCTCGGACGCGAACAGGCTGGCCAGTCCCGCGAGGATGAGGGGGTGGTCGTCGGCGATGACGAGGGAGATGGTGGGCTTGTCCATGGTGGTGTTCCGGCTGATCCAGATTGGATTGTCGAGGCCGGGCCTGGCCCGGTCTAGCTATACCAATGGATACCGCGGCGCCGGCAAGGAACTGGCCGAATGGGATGGGTGCGGCCGCCCGTGGCCGCCTAGGATGGCGGACATCGCAATTCGCAGAGCGGAGCACACATGAACGACCAGGCACATCAGCGCACCCAGGGCCTGGCCCTGGGATTCATGGCGGGCTACGTCGACACCCTGGGCTTCCTTGCCCTGTTCGGCCTCTTTACTGCCCACGTCACCGGCAACTTCATCCTGATCGGCGCGGCGCTGGCCGACGCCAGCCGCGAGATGGTGCTGCTGAAGTTCCTGGCCTTCCCGGCCTTCATCGTCGGCGTGGCCATGGCGCGCATCCTGGTGCTGGCGCTGGAGAAGCGCGGCGCGCCGCCCCTGCGCCCTGCGCTGCTGCTGCAGCTGGTCCTGCTGCTCGGCTTCATGGCCTGCGGCATTGCGGCCTCGCCCGTCGGTGCGCATGCCGGGCCGCTGGCCATGGCCGCCGGCCTGCTCGGCACGGCCGGCATGGGCGCCCACAGCGCCACCAGCCGCCTCCTGCTGCCCCACCTGGCGCCGACCTCGATGATGACCGGGAACGTCACCCAGATCGTGATCGACCTCGTCGACGCCCTGCGCGGCGCGCACGATCCGGGCCTGGCGGCCCGCTGCGGCAAGTTCTTCTGGCCGCTGGCGTCGTTTGCCATCGGCTGCATCGCCGCGGCCTTCGCTTTCCACCGGTTCGGCTTCGCCGCACTGGTGGTCCCCGTCCTGATCCTGCTCGCGATGCTGGCGCTCGAGGCGCCGGCGCCGGCAAGCGCGGATCGGGCCGTTCCACGGTAGGGCGCACCTATACCTATGGATACTATGTCCGTGGAAGAGGGCGTCCTACGATATCAATGCACTGAAATGGAGAATCCCATGTCCAATCCAAAACTCGAAGTCCTGACTCCCGATAACTGCCAGATCATCTTCATCGACCAGCAGCCGCAGATGGCCTTCGGCGTGCAGTCGATCGACCGGCAGACCCTCAAGAACAATGTGGTCGGCCTGGCCAAGGCGGCCAAGGTGTTCAACATCCCGACCACGATCACCACCGTGGAAACCGAAGCCTTCTCGGGCCACACCTATCCCGAGCTGCTCGACGTCTTCCCCGGCAAGGACATCCTGGAACGCAGCTCGATGAATTCCTGGGACGACCAGAAGGTGCGCGACGCCCTGAAAGCCAACGGCCGCAAGAAGGTGATCGTGTCGGGCCTGTGGACCGAGGTCTGCAACACCACCTTCGCCCTGTGCGCGATGCTGGAAGGCGACTACGAGATCTACATGGTGGCCGACGCTTCGGGCGGCACCACGAAGGACGCCCACGACTTCGCCATGCAGCGCATGGTGCAGGCCGGCGCCGTGCCGGTCACCTGGCAGCAGGTGCTGCTCGAGTGGCAGCGCGACTGGGCGCACCGCGACACGTATAATGACGTGATGGCGATCGTGCGCGAACATTCGGGCGCCTACGGCATGGGCGTGGACTACGCCTACACCATGGTGCACAAGGCGCCGCAGCGCACCAGCGGCGGCCACGAGGTGCTGGCGCCGCAGCCGGCGAAGTAAACCGGCGCCCCAGGGGCAAGGAGTTCGCATGAAAATCTATCTCGTGGCCCTTGCCACCGGCCTGCTCGTCGGCCTGATCTATGCCTTGCTGCAGGTCCGCTCGCCGGCGCCGCCCGTCGTCGCCCTGGTCGGCTTGCTCGGCATGCTGATCGGCGAGCAGTCGGTGCCGGTGGTGAAGCGCCTGATCGCCAGGGAGCCGCTCACGGTGAGCTGGCTGCGCACGCACTGCGTGGCGCAGATCACCGGCGTGGCGGCGCAGGACAAGGCCGGGGCGAACGCGCCGCCGGCTGAAGGCAAGGGCTGAGGGCCGGCAGGCCGGACGATGGAGCAGGATGCGAATGGACGGGAGGGCGCCGCGATGGCCTCACAGCTGACCGCGGCGATCGCGCACGACGTGAACCAGCCGCTGATGGCGATCTCCGCGAATGCGGGGGCCGCGCTCCGGCGGCTGCGTTGCGATCCGCCCAGGCTCGACCTGCTCGAAGCGCTGCTGCACGATATCGTCGCGCAGAGCCAGCGCGCCGGCCGCACGGTGTCGGCGTGGCAGGCCTGCGCCCGGCAGTGTCCCGATGCGTCCGCCGACGCGCTGCAGGCCGCTGTCCACGCCGCCACGGACGCGGGAGCGTCCCCATGAGCGCGCCGCTCGTCTTCGTCCTCGACGACGATGCGGCGGTGCGCGCCTCCGTCCTGAACCTGCTCGCCGCCGACGGCATCGATGCCCGCGGTTTCGCCGCCGGCGCCGACTTCGTCAGGCAGGCGCGTCCCGACACGCCGGCCTGCCTGGTCTGCGACATGAAGATGCCGGAGCTGGACGGCCTCGATGTCGCCAGCATCCTGGCGCGCCAGGGCTGCGAGCTGCCCATTATCTTCATGACGGGCCACGGCACCATCCCGATGACGGTGCAGGCCATGAAAGCCGGCGCCGTCGAATTCCTCACCAAGCCGGTGGTCCCGGACGAATTGCTGCGCGCGGTGCGCGACGCCCTGGCGCTCGACGAGGCCAGGCTGGCGCTGCGGCGCGAACTGGCCGCGCTGCGCCAGCGCCACGAGAGCCTCACGCCACGCGAGCGCGAGACCATGACGCTCGTGATCGGCGGCCTGCTGAACAAGCAGGTTGCCGACGCCCTGGGGGTGAGCGAAATCATGGCCAAGACGCACAAGCGCAAGGTCATGGAAAAGATGGGCGCGCGCTCCTTGGCCGACCTGGTGCGCTACGCGGAGCGCCTCCAGATCAGCCAGGCCCGCAGCCGCTGACGACAGCGGCGCTCCTCAGAAAGCGTGGCGGATGCCCATTGCGGTGCCGCGCAGCCGTGCACCTTCCACCGGCGCCAGGCCATTGATCGCGAAGTCCACGGTGCCGTGCGCGCGGTTGTGGATGCGCGTATGGAAGGCGAACAGGGAAGTACGGCGCGACAGGGCGTAGTCGTAGCCGACGGTCGCGTGCAGTGCGCCCGTATCCGGTCCCGCGGCGATGAAGCCGATTCGCTCGGTCGCGCTGCCTTTTCCGTCCTTTGCCCTGGCCACGGCCAGGCGCAGCGCGTGGGCGCCGGCCTGCCTGCTCACGGCGGCGAACCAGGCGTCACGCCGCAAGGCGCCGGTCGGGGTCCGGTACTCCAGGCGCTCGCCGGCCAGGGCCAGGCGCACCCTTCCGAATTGCCAGGCCAGGGCGAGCTTGCCGCCGCGGTCGGACAAGCCCGGGCCCTGGTAATCGCGGTGCCGCTCGTGCGCGAGCGCCACGAACAGCGGACCGCGCTCGAACTGCAGCGCCCCCGAGCTGAGCGCGGGGCGGGCGCCGCCGGCGGGCCGTTCTTCGTTGAAGCCGTGCGCCAGGCGCAGGCTCAGGCCGCGCCAGGCGGGCGTCCAGTAGTGCAGGCTGTTCTTCTGGCGCCGGTCGAAGGAGGCGGTGTCGTCGAGATTGCCGGCGCTGGGCGCCGCGCCGTTGCCCATGATGCTCATGTAGCCGGCCGTGGTCGGATAGAAGGGATCGAGGCTGGCCGTGGCGGTATTGTAGGGCGTGGACCAGTTGCCGGCGAAGAGCGTGCCCCAGCGGCCCGCGAGCCCCACGCGGGTATCGCGGGCCGCCAGCGCGCCGCTCCCTGTATCGGGCGCCAGTGCGCTCTCGACCTGGTAGAGCAGGCGCAGGCCGCCCGTGATGGCGTCGCTGCCGCGCAGGCCGAACACCGAGCGGTGGTTCGATACCCGCATGGTGTGGCCGCTGCCCTGGACGGATTCCAGGGCGAGGTTGAGCCGTCCGTAGAGCTGGATGTCATTGGACTGGGCGCGGGCGGCGGGCGCGAAGGCCCCGAGGAGGGCGCATGCGAGCAGTGTCTGTTTCATGTCCCCATCCTACGGGGGCGCGGCGGCGCGCGACCCTGCAGGAAGGCCGGGTTGGACGCTAGAGACTGATGTAGCCGCGCTTGATGGCGAGCGTCACCGCGTGGGTGCGGTCGCTGGCGCCCAGCTTGACCAGCACGGTGCTCATGTGGCTCTTGACGGTGGGTTCGCTGATGCTGAGGATCTCGCCGATCATGCGGTTCGAGTTGCCGTCCGCCGCCAGGCGCAGCACCTCCAGCTCGCGCGGCGACAGCTTGTCGGCGGGGTAGTGGCCGTTCACTTCCTCCTGCGCGACCCTGGCGATCACGCTGGCGCCCTGGTAGACGTGGCGCACCGTGCGGGCCAGTTCCGCGCCGGCGACGTCCTTGAGCAGGTAGCCGGCGGCGCCGGCCTTGAGCGCGGCCGTCACGCGCGCATCGCCGCTGAAGGTGGTGAGCACGACGATGCGCGCATCCGGATGCATCGCGCGGATCGCGATGATGGCTTCCAGCCCGTCCTTCACCGGCATCTGCAGGTCCATCAGGGTGACGTCGGGCCGGTGGCGCGCGAACTGGGCGATGGCGTCGAGGCCATTGCTGGCCAGGCCGACGACCTCCATGCCGCCCTGGGCCTGCAGGGTGGCCGCGATTCCCTCCCGCATCATGGGGTGGTCGTCGGCGATCATCACGCGGATCATGGCGGGCGTGTCGGTCATGGGCTGTGGCGCGGCTTGGGGAAAACGCACGCAGTCTGGGGCAGGGCCGCGGCGGCGTCAAGCGGCAGGCGCAGGCGGAAGCAGGCGCCCCGCGGCTCGGCGGGTTCGAATTCCAGCGCCCCGCCGTGGGCGCGCACGATCGCCAGGCTGATCGCCAGGCCCATGCCGGTGCCGTGCGGCTTGGTGCTGAACAGGCTGCCGAACACGCGCT
The DNA here is from genome assembly GCF_050586525.1 of Massilia sp. BKSP1R2A-1. Lineage (NCBI taxonomy): Bacteria > Pseudomonadati > Pseudomonadota > Betaproteobacteria > Burkholderiales > Oxalobacteraceae > Massilia > Massilia sp. BKSP1R2A-1. The sequence continues at coordinate 716,929 of NZ_JBOBRE010000001.1, forward strand.
CGCGATGGTGGGGCGCGATGCCGGGGCCGTTGTCCGTGACCGTGATGTCCACATGGCCCGCGGTGCGCAGCGAGGCGACGCGAATCCGCTTCGGTTCCGCAGGCGCGTCGGCCAGGGCGTCGATGGCGTTCACCAGCAGGTTGGTCAGGACCTGCTGGACCTGGGTGCGGTTGGCATGGATGCGCTCCGCGCCCAGCCCGAGGTCCAGTTCGATCCGGATGCCATCCTTGCACAGGCGGTGCTGCAGGAGCAGCAGGACCTCGCCGATCATGCAGTCGACGGCGACCGTTCCGAGCTCGCTGCCGGCCCGGCTCACCAGGCGCTGCATGCTGCGCACGATGTCGCCCGCATGGCGGCCGGCGTCGCCGATCAGGGCAATCGAGGACAGGGCGCGCTCGATGTCGGGTTCGGGCCGGCGCAGCCACTTGCGGGCCGCCGCCGCGTGCAGGGCGATCGCCGCCAGCGGCTGGTTGACCTCGTGCGCGATCGACAGTCCCAGCTCGCCGACGCCGCAGCTGCGCAGCATCGCGTTCGCGCGGCCGTCGCCGGACGCCAGTTCCGGGTCCTGCCACCTGCGCCGCAGGGTGTCGATGCGGCCGAGCGCGCCCCAGTAGCCGTAACTCGCCAGGGCGGCGCGCCGGTAGTGGCGCACGGCCGAGTCCAGGCCTGCGGAAGAGGCATGGACGGCGGCCTCTTCCCAGGCCAGGGCGGCCAGCCAATGGCGCTCCTCGCGGCCGGCCGTTCCGGCGACCAGTTCGAAGCCGCGCAGGGCGGCGAGCGCGTCGCCCTCGCGCTGCGAACGGGCGGCCTGCGCCAGCGTCGCGAGGTTCGCGGCATCGGAAGAGAAGGGGGCGAGGCGGCGCAGGGCGGCGCAGTGGCCGTCGAGCTGGCGCGCTGTCGCGGCGCAGTCCGCACGCGACAGCGCCAGGGCGGCGAACAGGTGGTAACAGAGCCGGTCGGCCAGCGGGACTGCCGGGCCAAGCTGCTTGACCATCCGGCCGGCGCTCTGCAGTGCCTGGGGGAGGGCACCGGCATACCAGGCCGACTGCAGCAGCGCCAGCCAGTGGCCGAAGCGGCGCGGCGCCGCGCCGGTTGGCAGGCAGGCGCCGCCATGCAGGAGCACGCCTGCCAGTCGGGCGCGCGCCGCCAGCTCGGATGCCGCCGCCATGTCGTCGAAGGCGGCGGGCGTCCGCGCGGCCGTCTCGAGGCGGCGCGCCAGTTCCGGCAAGGGCAGGCCGCCGACCAGGCCCGTCCCTGCCAGGCAGACGGCGGCGGTCCGGGGCGCCGCAGCGCTTTCCGCCAGCGCCACCAGCTCGCACGCCGCCTGCCCGAATCCGGCGGCAAGGGGCGTGACGAGGGCGGCATGCAGGGCGGCCAGCCGGCCGTCTTCCCCGATGCCGAGGCGGGCCGCCAGCGCCAGCGCGGTGCACGCCAGGCGAAGGGCATCCTCGTGCGGTCCTTCGTGGCGCAGCGCCAGGCCGGCCAGCAGCAGGAGCGCCGGCGGCGTGGCGGGCGCTACCCCATGCTCGAGGGCGCAGCGGATCTCCTCGGCAATGTGCAAATCGCCGTCGCCAGGCGCCGCCGCCGGGCGGCTTCGGGCAGGCTGCCGCGCCCAAAAGGCGGGCGGGAGCGTGCGGATGCGTTCCCAGGCGCACAGGCAGGCCGATTCGCCGTCCAGGGGCGGAGAGGCCGGTACCGCGGACCGCCGGGCAGGCGGGCGTGTCGGGACATCGAATTGGGCGAGGCTCATGGTCATGCTTCCATCTGTGCGAAAGGTTTCCAGCGCAGGCGGGGCCGGTGCTTGCAGAGCATTATCTGCGCCTGCCCGGCAAGGGCACTCATACGATAGTTGCAAAGGCCAGGCGATATTTCACAGTTCATGCGGTCCGCATCGCGACCTTCGATTTTTTCGATCAAGCGAGGGGAAATTACTCGTTTTGCGTTTCGCAAGCCTCGCTTCATCATGCTGTTCACGGCCGGTGCACGTGTCGTCCATCGTCGAACGATTCGCATATCGGACGAGCTGCCCCGCCATTCGGCAGGGGCTGGAGCCGCCTCCCGCTGCTATCGTCAGCCCGATCGATCTACCTGACTGGAAGGATTATTACCATGCCGACGCTTCGCTCCACCTTGCTCCCCATCCTGGGCCTCGCCGGCCTGCTGTCCGCGGACGCGGCCCGGGCCCAGGCCGACCTGATTCTCACCAACGGCAAGATCGCCACCATGGCGCGCGAAGGGGAATTCGTGCAGGCGGTGGCGGTCAAGGACGGCAAGGTGCTGGCCACCGGCAGCAATGCCGCCATGCTCGAACTGAAGACTCCGCGCACCCGGCTCATCGACGCCGGCGGACGCACCGTGATCCCGGGCCTGAACGACTCGCACGTGCACGTGATCCGCCAGGGCCTGAACTACAATATGGAGCTGCGCTGGGACGGCGTCACCTCGCTCAAGCGCGCGCTCGAGATGCTGAAGGAACAGGCCGCGCGCACGCCGGAAGGCGAGTGGGTGAAGGTGGTGGGGGGCTGGAACGAGTACCAGTTCGAGGAAAAGCGCCTGCCGACGCTGGCGGAGATCAATGCGGCGGTGCCCGACCGGCCCGTCTTCATCCTCTACCTCTATGGCCTGGGTTTCCTGAACCAGAAGGGCATCGCCACCCTCGGCTACGATAACAACACCCGCTTCAAGGATGGGGAAGTCGAACTCGACGCGGCCGGCAAGCCGACCGGCAAGCTGGTCGCCAAGCCGAACGCCCTGATCCTGTACTCGACCCTGGCCAAGACCAATAAACTCGGCCGCGACGACCAGCTGAACTCGACCCTGCATTTCTACCGCGAGCTCAATCGCCTGGGCGTAACCAGCGCCATCGACGCCGGCGGGGGCTTCCAGAACTACCCGGACGACTACGGCGTGACACTCGCGCTGGCGCGCGCCGGCAAGCTCACCGTGCGCACTTCCTACTACCTGTTCGCCCAGCGCGCCGGCAAGGAACTGGAAGACTTCCAGCGCTGGACCGCGATGACGCATCCGGACAAGAACGATCACATGTTCTACCCGAACGGCTTCTCGGCCGAGGGCGGCGGCGAGAACCTGGTGGCCAGCGCCGCCGACTTCGAGAACTTCCTCGAGCCGCGTCCCGACCTGCCGGAGCACATGGAGGGCGAGCTGGAAGGCGTGGTGAGCCACCTGGTGCAGAAGCGCTGGCCCTTCCGCCTGCACGCCACCTACGGCGAGAGCATCGATCGCGACCTCGCCGTGATCGAGAAGGTGAACGCGAAGACGCCCTTGAACGGCCTGCGCTTCATCGTCGACCACGCCGAGACCATCAGCGACGCGCAGATCGCCCGCATCAAGCGGCTGGGCGGCGGCATCGCGGTCCAGGACCGCATGCACTTCCAGGGCGAAGCCTACTGGAAGCGCTACGGCGAGCAGACCCGCCAGATGCCGCCGATCCGGCGCATGCTGGAACTGGGCGTGCCGGTGGGCCTGGGTACCGACGGCACCCGCGTGTCGAGCTACAACCCCTGGCCTTCGCTCTACTGGGCGGTCAGCGGCAAGACCGCGGGCGGCATGCAGACCTGGCGCAAGGAGGATGTGCTGGGCCGCCATGCCGCGCTGAAGCTGATGACGGCGGGTTCGGCCTGGATGAGCGGGGAAGAACAGGTGAAGGGCACGATCGAACGCGGACAGTACGCCGACTTCGTGGTCCTGCCCCAGGATTACTTCACGATGGACGTCGAGGGCATCAAGCGCCTGGAGAGCGTGCTGACGGTCGTGAACGGCAGGGTGGTCTACGGCGCCGGCCCGTATGCGCCGCTCGCCCCCCAATTGCCGCCGGTGTCGCCGGGCTGGAGCCCGGTGGCGACCTTCGGCGGCTACCAGAACCGCTGAAGCGGGCCGCGCCAGGAAGACGGCCCCTGCCTGCCATTCGTGCCACACTTGGGTCTCTCTACACCGCAAGGACTGGAACACCGATGGACCGCCACATTCTTCCCGTGCCCCTCGACAAGGCTTACCGCCTGCTGAACCACGGTCCCACCGTGCTGGTCTCGAGCCACCACGAAGGTGTCGACAACGTGATGGCGGCGGCCTGGGCCTGCGCACTCGATTTCGCGCCGCCGAAATTGACGGTGGTGCTGGACAAGTCGACCGCCACCCGCGCCCTGGTCGAGGGCAGCGGCCGCTTCGCGATCCAGCTGCCCACGGCCGGGCAGCTGGCGCTGACGCATGCCGTCGGCAACCGCTCGCTGCGCAGCGATCCGGACAAGCTCGAGAGGAGCGGCGTCGCCTTCTGGCACGCACAGGACGATCGCCTGCCGCTGGTCGCGGGCTGCTCGGCATGGCTGGCCTGCCGGCTGGTGCCGGAACCGCACAACCAGCAGGCCTATGACCTGTTCATCGGGGAAGTGACGGCGGCCTGGGCCGACGAGCGGGTGTTTCGCGACGGGCACTGGCATTTCGAGGAAGCCGACCCGCGCTGGCGCAGCATCCACCATATCGCGGGCGGGCACTTCTATGCCATCGGCGAGCCGATGCGCGCGGGAGAGGCCTGAACCGCTGAATTCATTGCATGGCCTGGGGGCGGGGTTCGGGTGTGTTCGCGCCCACCGGGCGGATTTGGGTGCCCTGGTGCAGGGCGACGCGCCAGCCCTCCGCATGGCGGGTCCAGATGCGCACGTAGCGTCCCCGCAGCGTGACGGCCGGCTGGTCCATGGGCACGGTGCGGTAGGTGCCGGTGACGATAGCGGTGGCGCCGTCGCCGACGAGGCGGATTTCCATCTCCTCGACACCGTAGTTGCGAATCCGGTATTCGTCGCGCGCCAGCGCCTGCAGGAATTCGGCCTTGGTGCGCACCCGGCCATTGCTTTCGACGTGGTAGTAGTCGCCGCCGATGAGGCGGCGCAGCGCATCGATGTCACCCTGGCTCAGGGCCTGGGCGCGCAGGCGTTCCGCTTCCCGCACGCCGGCTTCGGCCTGGGCCTGGCCTGCCCCGCCCTGGGCGCGCGCGGCCGGTTCGAGCGCGGCTTGCGAGGCCCGGGCGCCTGGAATGAGGAAGGCAAGGCAGAGCGCAAAGAGGATTGTGGCGCGCATGGCGTGCTCCATATGACGGGCTGAGCGAGATTATAGGATTGTACGAAGGCGAAGAATGTCACGAATTCTCTCTATTGCGACACATTGTTGGTGTTGCAGATACTGTAATTATGCGTAGGCAATTGCAAATCTGTTACAGTCTCGTCCAGAACGCGTAACATGCTCATATCGCCGCACATTCGACCGAACGACACTATGCCCGCCGCCCCTCTGCCTCCCGACGAACTGGACCGCCTGTCGCTGCTCGACGCCCTGGCCCTGCTGGACACCCCGCCCGAGCCGGTGTTCGACCGCATCACCCGGCTGGCCAGCCGCCTGCTGAATGTGCCGATGGCCCTGTTCTCGCTGGTGGATGCCGACCGCCAGTGGTTCAAGTCGCGCGTCGGGCTGGAGGCGGAGCAGACCCCGCGCGAGCACGCGTTCTGCGCGCATGCGATCGGGATGACGCGGCCGCTGGTGGTGAACGACGCGACGCAGGATCAGCGCTTCAGCGACAACCCGCTGGTCTACGGTCCGCCGAACATCCGCTTCTACGCCGGGGTGCCGATCCGCACTGCCGCCGGGCTGGCGATCGGCACCCTGTGCGCCCTCGACACGAAGCCGCGCGAAATGAGCCGGGAGGAAGCGGAGGTGCTGAACGACCTGGCGACCATCCTGACCAAGGAAGTGCACTACCGCGAACGCCTGGCGGTGGCGCGCGAGCAGCTGGAGCAGTCCAGCGCCGTGCTGGGCGCCAGCGAGGCGCGCTTCCGCAGCATCTTCGACGTCGCCAGCGTCGGGATCGCCCTGGTGGCGCCGGACGGCGGCTGGATCAGCGTCAACGCGGCGCTCTGCGCGATCGTCGGCTACAGCGAGGAAGAGCTGTGGGGCCTGACCTTCCAGCAGATCACCCATCCGGACGACATCGCCCTCGACGTGGGGCTGCTGGAGGAGCTGCGCCGCGGCGCGCGCACCCAGTACCAGCTGGAGAAGCGCTACATCCGCAAGGACGGACGCGAGGTCTGGATCAACCTGAACGTCGCGCCCAAGTTCAACCGCGCGGGCGAGATCGAGTATTACGTGTCGGTGATCAAGGACATCGATGCGGAAAAGCGCGCGCAGCAGGAAGTGGCCGCGCTGAATGCCGACCTCGAACGCCGCGTTGCCGAGCGCACCGCCGCCCTGGGCGCCAGCGAAGCGCGCCTGGCCAGTGTGATCGAGAATGCCAACGACGCCTACATCGGCCTGGACGAGGCCGGCGTCGTGACGGCCTGGAACCGCCAGGCCGAGGAAACCTTCGGCTGGCCGCGCGAGGAAGCGCTGGGGCGCAAGCTGGAGGAACTGATCATTCCAAAGGAGCTGGCCGAGCGCCACCGCGACGGCATGCGGCGCTACCTGGCCACCGGCCAGGCCACCGTGGCCGATCAGCGCCTCGAGTTGCCGGCGGTGCGCCGCGATGGCTCCACCCTGACGGTCGAGGTGCGCATCCGCGCGCTGCAACTCGACGGCGGGAAGGTGTTCAGCGCCTTCCTGCACGATATCACCGAACGCAAGCAGGAAGAGGTGCGGCGCGAGTACGAGAGCCGCCACGACGCGCTCACGGGCCTGCTGAACCGGCGCGCCCTGATGGAGGCGCTGCCGCTGGCGCAGGCGCGGGCCGGCCGCAGCGGCAAGACGGTGGGCATGCTCTTCATCGACCTGGATGGCTTCAAGGCCGTCAACGATTCCCAGGGCCACGAGGCCGGCGACATCCTGCTGGGCGTCGTCGCCGAGCGCCTGCGCGCCGGGGTGCGCCGCACCGACAGCGTCTACCGCCTGGCCGGCGACGAGTTCACCGTGCTGCTGGAGGACATGGCCGATACCTTCGACGACGCCCACCGGGTGGCCGAAAAGCTCATCAAGAGCATCGCCGAGCCGGTCGAGCTGCCGGGCCGCGCGGTGCGGGTGCGCGCCAGCATCGGCATCGCCCTCGACGCCGCCGGCGGCACGCGCCAGGCCGAAGAACTGCTCAAGGAAGCCGACCACTTCATGTACCAGGCCAAGAAGGCCGGCCGCGGCCGGGTGTGCTCGGCCAGGCATCCCTGCTGACGCGCGCCGGGGCGCTGCCAGGCAGGCGGCGCGGCGCAGGCAGAGGTGCATGGGCATCGGCGAGGGCAGGTGCATGGGCGTTCCCCTGGGGGCGAATGGTTGAGTGTTCCGGTTTCGACGGCCGGACTGTTCCTCTAGTTCGGCCTCCCGGCACGCGCCACCGATGGGCTCAAGCGACGGTGCATTCGGACGAAAAACAGACGCTTGACCTTCCCATTGTGGGAAGGAATATCCTTCGGTAATGGAAACGGGAGGACCGATGGACATGACAACGACACCCACGGTGCTGCGCATCGAAGGCATGACCTGCGCCTCGTGCGTGGGGCGGGTCGAAAAGGCGCTGCGGGCGGTGCCCGGCGTGCTCGATGCCAGCGTCAACCTGGCGACGGAAAAGGCGACCGTGCACGGCGGCGACCCGGCCCGCCTGGCGGCCGCGGTACGCGATGCCGGCTACGAAGCCGCGCCCGCCGGCCAGGCGGCGCCCGCGCCGGACGCCGCCACGCCTCCCGGGGCGTTGCCGGGCTGGTGGCCGGTGGCCGCCGGCGCGCTGCTCAGCCTGCCCCTGCTGGCGCCGATGCTTGCCCAGCCTTTCGGTGCGGACTGGATGCTGCCCGGCTGGCTGCAGCTGCTGCTCGCGACCCCGGTGCAGTTCTGGCTCGGGGCGCGCTTCTACCGGGCCGGCTGGAAGGCCCTGCGCGCCGGCAGCGGCAATATGGACCTGCTGGTGGCCATCGGCACCAGCGCCGCCTGGGGCCTGTCGGTCTACCTGCTGCTGCAGGAGCATGGACACGGCGTGCCGCACCTGTATTTCGAATCGTCCGCCGTCGTCATCACCCTGGTCCTGCTCGGCAAATGGCTGGAAGCGCGCGCCAAGGGCCGCACCGTGGCGGCGATCCGGGCGCTGGAAGCCTTGAAGAGCGTCGACGCCCTGGTCCGCCGCGAGGGCGGGGATGTGCGCATCGCGCTCGACGATCTGGAGGTGGGCGACCTGATGGTGGTGCGCCCCGGCGAGCGGTTGCCGGCCGACGGGGTCGTGGTCGAGGGCCGCAGCCACCTGGACGAATCCCTGCTTACCGGCGAAAGCCTGCTGGTGGCCAAGGGGCCCGGCAGCCGGGCGGCCGGCGGTGCGGTCAATGCCGAGGGGCTCCTGCTGGTGCGGGCGACCAAGATCGGCAGCGAGACCATGCTGTCCCAGATCATTCGCCTGGTCGAGGATGCGCAGGCGGCCAAGGCGCCGATCCAGCGCCTGGTCGACCGGGTGAGCAGCGTGTTCGTGCCGGTGGTGCTCCTGATTTCCCTTGCCACCCTGGTGGGCTGGGGCCTGGCGACCGGCGACTGGGAAGCGGCCTTGCTGAACGCGGTGGCGGTGCAGGTGATCGCCTGTCCCTGCGCACTGGGCCTGGCGACGCCGACGGCGATCATGGTCGGCACCGGCGCCGCGGCCCGCCACGGCATTTTGATCAAGGATGCCCAGGCACTGGAAACGGCGCATGCGCTGGACGTCGTGGCTTTCGACAAGACCGGCACCCTCACCGAGGGCAAGCCGGTGCTGGCGGCCGTGGAGGGCGATGCGGACCAGGTGCTGTTGCTGGCCGGCGCCGTCCAGCAGACCAGCGCCCATCCGCTGGCGGGCGCGGTCCTGGACGCCGCGCGCAGCCGCGGCCTGGTCCTGGCGCAGGCCACGCAGGCCGAAGCGCTGCCGGGGCGCGGCGTGACGGCCGAGGTCGGCGGCGCCGCCGTCTGGCTCGGCAATGCGCGCCTGATGGCGGAACTGCAGGCCGACACGGAGCGTTTTGCCGCCGCGGCGGCCGCGCATGAGGCGGTCGGGCGCACCGTGTCCTGGCTGGCGCGGCGCGGCGGGGACAGGCTGGAGGTGATCGGCCTGCTGGCCTTCGGCGACGTCCTCAAGCCGGGCGCCGCGCAGGCGGTGGCGCGCCTGCGCCGGCTGGGCATCGAGACCGTGATGCTCACCGGCGACAACGAAGGCGCGGCGCGCCTGGTGGCCGGGCAGCTCGGGATCGAGCGCTGGCACGCCGGCGTGCTGCCGGGCGAGAAGGCCGGCGTGGTGTCCGAACTCAAGGATGGCGCACGCCAGGTCGCCATGGTCGGCGACGGCATCAACGACGCGCCGGCGCTGGCCGCCGCCGACGTCGGCATCGCCATGGCCAGCGGCACCGACGTCGCGATGCAAGCCGCCGGCATCACCCTGATGCGCGGCGACCCGGGCCTGGTCGCCGATGCGGTGTCCGTATCGCAGCGCACCTATGCAAAGATCCGCCAGAACCTTGGCTGGGCCTTCGTCTACAACGTGGTCGGCATCCCGCTGGCCGCCTTCGGCCTGCTCAGCCCGGTGCTGGCCGGCGCAGCGATGGCGCTCAGCTCGGTAAGCGTGGTGGCGAATGCACTGCTGCTGCGACGCTGGCAGCCGGAACCGAGTATGGCAAGCGACATCAACGGGGCCGTGGCGCCCCATCAACCTGGAGAAACGACAATGTACGAACTACTGGTGGACGGAATGAGCTGCGGACACTGCGTGGGCCGCGTGACCAAGGCGGTGCAGGGTGTGGACGAGGCGGCCAGGGTCACGATCGACCTGCCCACGCGCAAGGTAAGCGTGGACAGCAAGGCCGCGCTGGCGAGCATCGCGGCAGCCATCGATGCGGCCGGCTACCCGGTGCTGGAATCCGGCGGGGCGTCGCGTTAACGACTCGTTAACACCGAACGGCACTCCTCAACATCTACTTTTGAGATATATTTTAGTGGACAATAAATAAATACAACACAGGCTCGGTAGCGGCGGTACGGGGGCGCAGCTCGACGAGGTGGTCGGCAATCCAATGGAATCCACGATGCGACATGGCGTGTTAGCGGAACCGGCGGACCTCGCGACCCATCCGCCCTCGAGCAGGCAGATGCGCAATGTGCTCATCGTGCTCGCCGTTCTTGGCCTCAAGTTCATCCTGCTGGCGCCGCTGGCCGGCATGGCGATGCCGGCGGTGCCGGCGTTTGTTCCGATGCACCAGTCGGCTCTCATCGGCAGCAACCTGTTGACCGGAATCCTGCTGCTTGGCCATGTGCGGACCAACCGTTCCTGGTCGCTCGGCATTCTCACGCTGGGCTATCTGTTTACCGCCCTGATCGCACTGGCCCATCTGCTGACTTTCCCGGGCCTGTTCGCCAGCCATGGCGTGCCGATCGGGAACGGCCAGACCACGCCCTGGCTGTTCATGGTCTGGCACGCCTTGTTCCCGCTCTTCGTGCTGGGCTATGCGCGCAGGTACCGGCGGCCCTTGCCCGACCACTTCCTCCGGGTCGGCGTCCTGCTCACCACGCTGTTCGTGGCGCTCCTGGTGCTGCTCTGCACTTCCGGCGCGCCCTATCTGCCGGCGCTGACCGATCAGCACCGTTTCCTGCCTTCCTATCGGGCCCTGGGGCTGGCCGTGCTGGCCCTGTCGCTGTTCGCGCTCTGGCGGATCACCTGCAAGCGACCGCGCGCCTTGCTCGATGTCTGGTTGATGGTGGCGATGACGGCCTGGGTCGCCGAGCTGATGCTGTCCTGCCTCCTCAACAGCGGGCGCTACGACCTCGGCTTCTATGCCGGCCGCCTGTACGGCCTGGCGGCCTCGCTGCTGGTGCTGGGCGCGGTCGCGATCGACAACATCGCCCTGCATGCGCGCCTGCGCGAGACCTTCGAAGAGATGATCGAGATGCGCGCCCGCGCCCGGTGGCAAAGCCTGCTCGGTTCGGTGCTGCGCCAGCTGCCCGACGGCGTCCTGATCGTCGACCGCGAGGGCCGCTGCGTGATGGCCAACGACCAGGCCGAGCACATGGCGGCGCGCTTCGAGCATGCCGCGCGCGACGGCACGCCGGGCCCGGCGGCGATGCTGGCGCTGCTCAGGGAGCCGGTGGCGCGCGCGATCGAGGGCAAGCCCTTTCGCGACGCGATGCTCGAGAGCGTGGCGAACGACGGCCGCCGCGTCTACGCGGTGAGCGGGGCGCCGCTGCGCGACGGCGCGGCCGAGCTGGCCGCGGCCGTGATCGTCCTCGACGACATCACGGAAAGCACGGAGGCCAGCGCGGCGCTGGCGCGCGCCCTGGACCAGGCCCGCTACCTGATCGAGAACACGCCGCTGGCCGTGATCGAGTGGGACCGCGACTTCATCATCCGCCTGTGGAACCGGCGCGCAGAGGAGCTGTTCGGCTGGAGCGCCGGGGAAGCCGTGGGCCGCCGCATCGACGCGCTGCCGGTGGTGCACGAGGAAGATGCCGGCAAGGTGGCAGGGGCCATCGGCCGCCTGCTGGATTCGGCCACCCGCTACGTCAAGTCGACCAACCGCAACCGCACCCGGGACGGGCGCATCCTGTGCTGCGAGTGGTACAACTCGGTGCTGCACGACGAACACGGCGCCATCGACCGGGTGTTCTCGCTGGTGCTCGACGTCAGCGAGCGCGAGGCGGCGATGGAGCAGCTCAAGGATGCCGACCGGCGCAAGGACATCTACATCGCGACGCTCGCGCACGAGCTGCGCAATCCGCTGGCGCCGATCGCGAATGCGGCCTCCCTGCTGCGCGGGCGCGGCCTGCCCCAGGAGCGCATCGAGTGGATCGCGGCCATGGTGGGGCGCCAGACGGCGCAGATGTCGCGCCTGCTGGACGACCTGCTCGACGTCACCCGCATCAGCCGCGGCAAGATCGAGCTGCGCCGCGCGCCGCTGGAACTCGGGCGCCTGCTGCGCGATACCCTGCAGACCAGCATGCCCCAGATCGAAGCCGGACGGCACGCGACCGAACTCGATCTCTGCGACGAGCCGGTCTGGGTCGAGGCCGACGCCCTGCGGCTGACCCAGGTGCTGGCCAACCTGATCAACAACGCGGCGAAGTACACGCCGCCCGGCGGGCGCATCGCGATCCTCCTGAAGAAGGAGGGCGGCGAAGCGATGGTGCGCGTCAGCGACAACGGCATCGGCATCGAGCCGGCGATGGTGGACCGCGTATTCGACGCCTTCGTGCAGGTGAGCAGCGCCAGCCACCTGGCCCAGGGCGGGCTGGGGATCGGCCTGTCGCTGGCCAGGGGCCTGGTCGAGCTGCACGGCGGCCGGATCGGGGCGCACAGCGATGGGGCGGGGCAGGGGTCGGCGTTCACGGTGTGGCTGCCGGCGATTCGCCCGCCGCAGCCGGCGCCGGGGACGGCCGAAGGACCCGGCGCGGCGGCGAGCCTGCGCAAGCGCATCCTGGTGGCCGACGACAATGTCGACGCGGCCGAATCGCTGGCCTGGCTGCTGCGCACCGAAGGCGCGACGGTGGAGGTGGCGCACGACGGGGCGGCGGCGCTCAGGCTGTTCAACGAGCGCCCGAGCGAGATCGTGGTGCTGGACCTGGGCATGCCCGAGATGGATGGACTCGAGGTGGCGACCATCCTGGCGCGGCGCACGCCGAAGCCCTGCCTGGTGGCGGTAACGGGAAGGGGACGGCAGGAAGACCGCGCCGCTTCGCTGGCGGCCGGTTTCGATGCGCACTTCACCAAGCCGGTGGCGCCGCAGGAGCTGATCGAGCTGCTGAAGAAGTTCTAGGCGCGGGGCATGGGATTTACAAGGCGCTGTCACCGTTGGCTGTTGGGCCAGGTTGAACTGTCGAGCTGCTTCGCTGTCTGATTGCCATCTCGGTCGATAGCGGAGGCGGCAATGCAGGCGGCGGGCTTCAGGAGGTGGCTGGCGCGCGTCAGGCATCTCGACCGGCGCCAGCGCGCGCAATTGCTTGCGCTACTGGGCCCGGCAATCGGACTG